>NZ_JAJFZH010000001.1:0-663807 GCF_020733145.1 Chryseobacterium sp. X308 | reverse complement strand
CGTCAGATTCTTATAACCACCCGAAATTATGATTCTGTTAAAACAATTTCATTTTTAAAACGCTTACCTTTAAGTTTCTAAAAAACAAAATATTATGGACACTTTATCTCAATTAAAATCCGAACTGGAGGGAGAATTTCAAACCACAAAAAAATTTATTGAACTATTCCCTGAAGGAAAAAATGATTATGCTCCGCATGAAAAAAGTATGAAAATGATGCCGCTTGCCACCCATCTGGTAGAAGTTTTTGAATGGCCGAACACAATTTTAAAAACTTCTGAACTGGATTTTGCCAAAGGAGATTATAAACCTACCATTCTTTCTACAAGAGATGAACTCATGAAAAAACTGGAAGATGATTACCAGTCAGCAAAAACAGCATTAGAAAACAGTACAGAAAACGATCTGAATCCCAGCTGGACGATTAAAAATGACGGCCATGAGCTGGCAAGCTGGAGCAAATATGGAGCAATACGCCATGCCTTAAACCAGATTACGCATCACAGGGCTCAGTTGGGAGTGTATTACAGATTGAACAATATTCCTTTGCCGGGAAGCTATGGGCCTTCAGCAGACCAGCAAAGTTTTTAATTAACATCTCAATATATCTCAACAAAAAACCAATCCGTTTGGATTGGTTTTTATTTTATTTAAAGTTGAATTTTACAGTAAACATCACTTGACTAGGGCGGAGCTGAATTTTCGTGTAAGAAGAACTATTTGTTGTTTGATTGATATTATAGGTTTCAAAGAATTTTCTGTTAGCAATATTCAACCATTTAATTTCAAAATCAATTTTCTTTTTAGACCATGAAAATTGGTAAGAAATATCATAGAACGCATTCTTATATTTATTACTTCCATCACTTGTATTCACCTGATCCCAATTGAATCCAATCGTATGGTCTTCTATAGGATAGAAATAAACTGCCAGATTGTGATTAAATCCTGTATTGACACCGAGCCTGCTCTGATTAGAACTCAAGCCTATATTATCTTGTTTGTTTCTTGATAAATTAAGTGTATAATCTACACTCGCCCAGCTAAAATAGGTGTTATTGAACTTAAGTCCATAAGTCTGAGTATTGTTTTTGCTCAAATATTGAGTGTCATCCAAGAACGCATCACTTTTTGTCAATGTATTTCCATAGCTCACAGAAGCATTGGTCTTGAATTTTGGGAAGTATTTACCAACCTCAACATTAAATCTATTACTCTTTGAATGATTTTCTCTTTCAATGTATCTGATTAAAGTAGACCCCGTTGCTGCATCCAAAATTGGAGAAGAAAGCAAATTTCTTTTACTATCACTCAATGAATAATTAATATTAAAGAATAGATTGTTTAATGGGTTTCTGTATTCAATTCTAGATCCTGCCATTTTTGACGTTATTTGAGGTATCGGATTATTAGGATCCATTACATTAAATCCTCTAGGGCTTAATAACATGTAACCTGCATAAGCCGTTTGAATATCTCCAAAATTATTGCTGATGTTTCCATTCAAACTTGCTTTCCAGAATGAAGCAAATGAATACTGAATAAAAGCATTTGGAGTAAACGTTGTCTTATTTAGTGATTTTGAAACTCCTCTTAAATCATCTTCAGCTTTAATGCTATTGAAATTTGCTGGAAAATTTGCAAAAATACTCCAAGATTCAGATTTATAATTAACACCTAGCGAAGCAGAAGGAACAATTTCTGTAAATTTCAGGTTGTTTTCATAAATACCATCATTGAAATTTGGCGGTACATCATTCGGCACAGAAGGATTTGGAATTGCTTGCCCATCAAAGTTTGTATTTAGCTTATCTGTAGAGAAATCAAATCCCACCTGAGGAGTGAATGTCCATCCTTTTTTAGAAAAACTAATATTTGCTGAATGTGAAGTATCTAAAGTTTTTAGTCTGAACTGTTGTAGCGCTAAAGTGCCTGGTGCAAAATTTACAATGCCATATCTATCTTTTTCGTTAGGATCGTTCGGGTTTACCTTTGGAAGTTTGTATGGCAGCTGTAAATAACTTGCCGGATCTACTTTCAATGTCTGCTGATCATCCTGATAATTGATATATGATTTGAAATTCACCATCTTTTCTCCCCATGGAATAATAGTACTCAATGAGTTTTGGAAAGATGATGTTGGAGATTCCACTCCTTGATTTGCTGATCTTCCTGCTCTGTCAGCAAATGCTCTGTCAGCATTCCAGAACTGACTGAAACTTGTGGTGTTTTTAAAGAATTCTTTCTTAGCATTTTTGGTAAAGATTAATTCTCCCTTCAGTTTATCTGTATAAAAATTATTTCTGGTACTCATCACTACAGTAGACTGTTGTGGTCTTTCTTTAGTTGGAAAATAAGTTGTTTCATTATAATCCTCCCTTTCTACTGCGTTATTTGTATAATTTGCATTAAGCTTCAATTCCCATTCCTTCTTTTTATCAATATTTGTTAAATAGTTTGCAGACAAATAGTGAACGTTATTCATCAAATACCTTTTCACTGGTAAATTTGGTGTACTTGCATTCTCTACACTCAGCCAGTTATTCTGAGAAATATTACTTCTTCTTCCTTCCCATGAACTTCCGAACGCCAGAATATTCCCCTCATTTTCCACCTGCTCACCCATGTTGTTGGTTTTATAATTGACTACCCATTGGCTTTTCTGCCCGAAAAACATGGGAGTCAGTTTTACATTCCAAAGCCATGGATCTCCGAAACCGGTTCCTACTTCACCTCTACCTGTCATGGTTACAGAGTTTTTAAGCTTGATATTGATTGCTGCCTGGTCTGAAGGAACTTTATCCTGAAGTATTTTTACCGGCTGGTGGTTCTCCAGAACTTCTACTTTCTGTACGGCATCTTTTGGAAGAGAGTTGTTGATGGTTCCATAACCTCCTTCCATAAGGTCTTTTCCGTTGACGTAGAATTTATTGATGGCATTCCCCTGGTAAAGAATTGTTCCGTCCTTGTTTACTTCAATTCCCGGAATCTTCTTCATTACATCCGCAAGGGTTCTGTCATTTTTACTATTGAAAGCCTTAAGATCATAAGAAATGGTGTCACCTCTGGCGGTAATCATTTTGGTTTTCAGCTGTACTTCTTTAATTTCTGTAGCTTCAGACTGCATTTTAAAGTTCAGAGTCTGATCGCTGTTACTGATTTGCTTTGTAAGAGGTTTCTGATTGAACGCTTTCACTTTCAGATCCACATTGGATTCAGCGGAAGTGAAGGTTACTTTATATTCTCCTTTGGAGTTCGTAATAGCGTAAGCAAGAATAGCGTCTTTGCCGGGCTCTTCGATCGTCACACTGGCACTGGGTATAGCTACCCCATCATCATCGGTGATCTTTCCTGAAACCGTTTTCTGCGCAAAAGTAAGCACAGTAAAGAATAGCATCAGAAATAAAGAAATATTTTTTTTCATACTTATTATTTGCTCAATTAGTTAATGGTTATTGTTTTTTGTTACACTTTTTATAAAGATGAGTTTTACGATTAAAGGTTAAATCTTTATCACTACAAACATAGTGATAATTTTTAAACTTTTGTTTTTCTATGAAAAAGATATATTAAAAAAGAATCAAAACGATTCTCCTTTTTTTTAATGATATCTATTTCATGATAAGATGATCTTTGGCATATAGATTCTGCAAAAGAAGAGTTAAATTAATTTTTAATTTGTGTAACATAATCCGAATAGATTTTGTCTTAATGAAGGCATAAACAACAATTTTAAAGGGAAGTAAGAAAATTGATATTTTTACTTATTCTAAATAGGAAAATCTGATTTGAATCATAGATTAAAAAAAAATTAAACACTGGTACATATATATATATTTAATAATTTTGTAACATAAAATTTATAAAATGGGAATTATTTTAAAGCCTATAGATGTTGTAGAAGACATTTCTAAAGAAGATTTCTACGAAAAATATCTGAAGCCAAGAAGGCCCGTTGTCATCAGAAATATGGCAAAAAAATGGCCTGCTTATCAAAAATGGACGATGGAATATATGAAGGAAGTTGTAGGAGATGTGGAGGTTCCGCTATACGACAGCTCAAAGGCAGATCCTTCGGCTCCCATCAATGCATCAGCGGCAAAAATGAAGTTTGGAGATTATATAGATCTTATCCAGCGAGAGCCAACCGATCTTAGAATTTTTCTCTTCGACCCTATAAAATATGCCCCGAAATTGCTGGAAGATTATATTTCCCCTAAAGACCTGATGGGAGGATTCCTGGATAAATATCCGAATATGTTCTTTGGTGGAAAAGGATCAGTGACGTTCCTTCACTTTGACATTGATATGGCTCATATTTTCCATACTCACTTCAACGGAAGAAAACATATTCTTCTTTTTGATTACAAATGGAAGGAAAGACTGTATCAGATTCCGTACGCAACCTATGCCCTGGAAGATTATGATATTGAAAATCCTGACTTCACTAAGTTCCCTGCACTGGATGGTGTGGAAGGAATTGAGTGTTTCCTTGAACATGGAGATACCTTATTCATGCCTACCGGATGGTGGCATTGGATGAAGTATCTCGACGGAAGTTTCTCAATTTCTTTAAGAGCCTGGGACAAATCATGGGCAGTGAAAGCACATTCTCTATGGAATCTTACCGTACAGCGTAAATTTGACGATATCATGAAGTCTAATTTCAAAAAGAAATACATGGACTGGAAGGAGAAAATGGCGATCAAAAGAGCAGAAATAGCTTTGAAAAGAGGCTTACCAAGATAATTAAAAACAGGCGTTTCCGTGGAAACGCCTGTTTTAGTTTAATTCCTTATTATCAATTAATTACAATACTCTGTAAACCGGATACTGCCTGAAAGTTTTCTCTTCAAAATAAGGAGAATGCCTGTAGATCCAATCCAGTTGTGCAGTTCCATCTTCGGACAGTTTTTTGTCTGACACTTTCGCTGCTTCAAAGGCTTCTTTCAGCTTTTTATCTTTTTTCAGGAGTTCGGCAGCTGTATCTTCGAAAATATAAGCAGAATAGTATTCTTTCTGCGCCAGAATTCCATCGAAGAAATTCCAGTTGAAAAATGAATCTAATGCCTCAGGCTCAAGAGTTTCTATAATATATTTTACCCCTGGCTGATTGGTAGTAACTAGATAATCCCCGGCCGAAAACAACAAACTTTTACGGGAAGCATCGACCGTCGTTTCAAAGTGCAGATAATGACCTTCATAAGGATTTTTAACGGTTTTAAAATCTTTTATTTTATAGGACTCAACAGTCAAAGTGCTGTCTTTCTGCAAAGGGCTCATCTGAATATTGTTTCTCTTCAATTCTTCAATTACACGATATTGTGATTGTGGAATGACATAATACTTCGGAATGGTAATATATCCCGTTGGAACAGCTGTTGTAAAAAGCTTTATACTCTTGGTAAATGGTTTATTTCTGTCATAATACAGCCTTGGCTTCCCTGAAACTTCACTAGGTTTATATTTTCCTTCGTAGCCCTTAAAATCCATCGTAGAAAATTTTGTGGAGTCTATTTTCCAACGGATTCCATATTGTTTTCCGGCCTGATACTGTTTTAAATTTTCAATGCGGAGCTGCTTGATCGTATGATAATCTTTATCTAAATTCTGCAGGTTCACCAACATATATTTGTAGGTAGCATCTACCCTTTTATCATAAGGCTTCAACATATGGGTTTCCGGAACAGTTCCTAAGGAATTGAAAAGCGAAGTATATCCTGTAGAATATCTGGGAGAGTCTTCAAATGAAGCAAATCCTACTTCCGGAACATCTCCGTGAATATTGACATAAGGAGTACTTTCATAGCCCAGCTTCTTCATATCTTCAAGATTTTTAGCCTGATAATCATTGTAGAAGTAATTCCCCAGAGTATTGCCCAGACGTTCTTTAAAAGTAGAAATATAGGTAAACGTATATTGATAATCCGCTCCGTTGCTGACGTGATTATCAATAAAAACATCTGGTTTCAACCATTGGTAGATTTCCTGAAAGCTTCTGGCATTTTTGGAATCTGCCTTGATAAAATCTCTGTTCAGATCATAATTTCTCGCATTTCCCCTGAAACCGTACTGCTCCGGTCCATTCTGATTGGCTCTCGAGTAAGATCCTCTGTTCAGCATTCCACTGACATTGTAAGCGGAAATAGCAGCAATAATAAAGTTCTGCGGAGTTTTAATTTTTTTAGCCGCCAGATCTCTCATCAGCATCATGGTAGCGTCTATTCCATCCGGCTCTCCCGGGTGAATTCCATTGTTGACAAAAAGAATGGCTTTGTCTTTTCTTAATGTTTCAAGGTCTTTTTCAGGAAAAGGATTATAAACCACTACATAAATGGGTTTTCCATTGTCATCTTCTCCCTTTTTAAGGTATTGAATGGTATTGAAATTTTTAGCCAGATTCTGGTAATACCTATTCATTTCATCGTAGGTAACAGTTTGATTTCCGTTTCCTTTTTCAAAAGGGGTCTGAAATGATTTTTGAGCCAAAAACAAGGTAGAACTCAGGGTGAATAAAAGATATTTCAGTTTCATTGAAGTCATATTTTCAGACTTTAAAATTAATCATCTTTTGTGAGAAACGGGGATGGGTTGATAGTTAAAGTTGCAAAGGGTAAAATTGTTTGTGAAAATTTGAAAATTTTATTTGTAATGCTTTTAGTTTCGCCCTTTTTCTTTTGGATATAAGGAAGGAAGCGGGTCACTTTGCCAGAATTCTTTTGAATCGATATCCATAATAGATAAAGATCCGGTATAAGCCGCTCCGGTGTCCATATTCCAGATATTGGCTTTATTGGCAGGAGTTGCAATTCCTATTTCAATCGTAGGAGTATGCCCTATAAATATTTCATTGTATAAAAGCAGTCTCTTAGGGTAAAGCTCTGAGTTTTTCTGCAGTTTTTTATCCATTGCAACAGCCGTTTCCCAGAGTGTTCTGTCCCAGCGGTAATTACTGGAATACACTTCTCTTTCAGGGCCGTGCATGGAAGCGTATCCCGCATGAATAAACAACCGGTTCTGATCGTCGATATGATAGTTTTTCATCCTTTGAAAGAATTCCAGGTGAAGATCCAGATCTTCCGGGAGATAATCCTTATAGCTCTCTACAGTACTCTTTCCACCATTAAAAAGCCAAACATCTGGGTTTTGCCCGAAAGCCATCCAATCTTCGCACCATACATCGTGATTTCCTTTGATGAAGATACATTCCTGCTTTTTGGAAAGCCCCATTAAAAAATGTATTATTTCAGAAGATTCATTCCATCCGTCTACATAATCTCCCAGGAAAATCAGCTGATCATTTGGCGTAACCTCAGCTCTTTCCAGAACCTGCCGTAAGGCTTTAAATCCTCCGTGAATGTCACCTATTACAAGTTTTCTGTTCATTTTACTTTGAAATATATTTTGCATCTACAAAATCTGTTAACCAAACTCCGTTTGCAGATTGGTAGAAAGATAATCCTTCCTGATGCATGGTTCCGGTTCTGATCGTAAGAATCACAGGCTTGCCGTGTCTCATTCCAACCTTTGCAGCCGTCTCTTTATCAGCGCTTAAGTGCACATGCTGACGGCTTCTTTTTTCAATTCCTTTTTCCAAAATGGATCTGATATTAGCTTCAGCAGTTCCGTGATAAAGAAATTCCGGAGGTTGTATGGCTTCCAGCGCCAGATCGATATCAATAGAATGTCCCTGACTTGCCCTGATCTTCGTTTTATCTTCGTTTAAAGCAAAACGCTTTTTGTTGTTTGTTTCTACCACCTCATCCAATTCTTCGGAGGTAAAATATATTCTTTTCTTTGCTGACTTTTCCCGCAGTTCTTCTATATCTGCCCAACCGTTTTCATCGAGCGTAAGCCCAATGCTTTCAGGCTGATGCCGCAGGATCAGGCTTAAAAATTTACTTATTTTTTTCTTTTCTATTTCGTTCATGGTTTATGTTTTAATTCATTAATTTTTGGTGTAATTTCTCACACAATACTTCAATATCATCCTTTCTCACCAGCTCAAAAATCCAATCCTTTGGTATGTTTTCATATCCATAATAAATTCCGGCAATTCCTCCTGTGATAGCTCCAGTTGTATCGGTATCTTCCCCGAGGTTGACGGCCTTCAAAACAGCTTCAGAATACCTTTCTGAGTTTAAAAAACACCATAGAGAGGCTTCCAGGCTGTGAAGAACATAGCCGCCGCTCTTAATTTCATCTTCAGGATATTTGGAAATATCATTTTTTAAGATCCTTCTGAAAAGTTCAATTTCATTAGGATTAAATCCTTGTTCTTCAGCATATTTTAAAGTGATATTCTGTGTTTGCTCATATGCTTCTTTTTTATTCTTTCCTTTCAACAGTTGAATGGCAAAAATGACATAGATGAAACAGGCAAAAACAGAACGGAAATGACCGTGAGTTATTGCGGAAACCTCTTTTACCGTCAGATAGAGTTTCTGAATATCATTTTCCTTCTCAAGATAGAAAGCGAGGGGAAGAATTCTCATCAGAGAACCATTCCCGTTATCTTCTTCAAAAATATTTCCTGAAAATCGTGCACTCTCACCTTTGATTAATCTCGCCAGAGAATGTCTTGTCGTTCCTCCAATGTCAAAAAGCCTCCCATGGGCAGTCCAGTGACCATATTTATTCCATTTCACGAAACTCTGTCCGATTTTTTCCAGATCATATCTTTTGGAAAGTTCATCAGCAAGGCAAAGTGTAAGAGAGCTGTCATCACTCCAGGTTCCTTTGGGTTGGTTCCATGACATGTACTCCAGCATTTTTGTTACGGGAAAACGTTTTAAGTCTTCTCTTTTCTTAAATTCCACCGGAACACCAAGGGCATCTCCAATACAAACGCCTATAATTCCTGCTTTTACTTTATTTTCCATCAGGCAAGATTCACCAGTTTATCAAATAATAATTTCATTCCTTGCGTAGCTGTTTCCTTCATTACTACAGCTCTCTGTCCGTATCCGAACCCTGTTTCATTAGGATTGATGACGATTAGAAGGCAGTCATCTTTGATATCATGAATCAGTCCTGCTGCGGGATATACCTGCAAAGAAGTCCCGATAACCAGCAGAATATCCGATTCTTTTACGATTTCTCTTGCGGTCTGATATAAAGGAACATCTTCTCCGAACCAAACGATAAAAGGTCTTAATTGCGCTCCATCTTCAGCTTTATCACCAATTTTAATATCCTCTTTTTGTTCATAAATCAGGCTTTTATTGTTGCATGAGCATGATTTGAACAGTTCTCCGTGAATATGAAGAATCTTAGTAGATCCTGCTCTTTCGTGAAGGTCATCAATATTCTGGGTAACGATCTGAACATCAAAATATTTTTCCAGCTCTGCCAGTAATTGATGGGCTTCGTTAGGTTGTACTTGATGCAGCTGCCTTCTTCTCTGGTTGTAAAATTCCAGAACCAAAGCTCTGTCTTTTTTCCAGCCTTCCGGACTTGCCACATCCGTAACATTATAATTTTCCCAGAGACCGTCTCCGTCTCTGAAGGTTTTTATTCCGCTTTCGGCACTGATTCCGGCGCCGCTTAATATGGTTAGTTTTTTCATGGGTTTAATCTAAAAGTTTTTGGTAAATTATCTCATTTTCATCATCAAAACAAACAAATATAACTTTCTCAATGATATCTGATTTAAAATTTCTGACCGCATCTACAGCAATTTTTCCAGCCAGTTCTTTTGGAAACCTATAAACTCCCGTACTGATATTAGGAAAAGCAATGGTTTTCACACCAAGGCTTTCCGCTAATTTCAAAGAATTATGATAGCAGTTTGCAAGAAGTTTTGATTCTTTCTCAGCATGACCATTCCAAACCGGGCCTACCGTATGAATAACATACTTTGCCGAAAGATTTCCAGCAGTTGTTACGACAGCTTCGCCAGTATTACACTTTCCTTGTCTGTTTCTGATTGCCCTGCATTCTTCCAATATCTTAGAACCTCCAGCTCTATGAATAGCTCCATCTACACCGCCTCCACCAAGTAATGATGAGTTGGCTGCATTGACAATAGCATCGGCCTTGATTTTTGTGATATCCCCTTTTATTAATTCAATTTTCATTGTATTTCTTCAAATGGTTTCAACATTTCTTCTTTCTTGGTAAGCACTGCGAAAACCACTCTTTTAAATTTATTTTTATATTTTCCCTGAAGATATTTTTTAAATAATCCTGCAATTTCTTTTGGATCATTTTTGAAGACACCGCATCCCCAGGCTCCTAAAATCAGAACTTCATTTCCTTGTTGTAAAGCCAGTGAAAGCATTTTATCCATTCTAAGATCCATTGCATCAAGAATTTCATGTGCTCTTTCCGGTTCCTGACGTTTTACCACCCCTGTATTGACTGCCGGAGACGTGATGAAATTACACAGAACAGGCTTAGGAAGCAGCTCTCCTTTTTCTTTCCTGAAAACAGGAACTTTAGGACTGTAAATCATTGTATCCGTATAAAAACAGGATTCCATTGCACGGTGAATGGTATAATAATCCCATGCCTGAAGTAAGCTTTCATAAAGTCCGGAAGTTCTTGCCAGACTTTCTTCCTGTGCTTCTGCTCCATTGATAAATCCTCCACCCGGATTTTTTGCTGATGCAAAATTCAGACACATGATCTTCTCCTGATTTTCTTCTTCGGCTAATTGTAAAATTGCTTTTAAAGAACTGCACTTCCAGGTTTCAATTTTTGTTTCAAAACTGATTTCCGGCAACGGAGATTCTTTCATTTCAGAAAGCTGCTCCGGAGTGAAAAGAGAGGTTTCTTTTTTACTGATTTCCAGCTCGTTTTCTATATTTATTTTTTCGTTATGTTCGTTAATATAATATTTTTTAGCTAAGATATCCAAAGTATCTTTTGCCATTCCTTTATTAGTCATCGTTAGTTTTTTATGTTGATCATCAAATCTTCCAACTCAGCACTTGCAGCCTTCTTAAAGTCATCTCCTATAAAGACTTTGATTACTTTGATATCTCCTACAATTGCATTATTAAAGCTGTTAAGATCCTCAGAAGGAATCCATAATTCATTGTGATTTCTAGCCCCGACATTCTGTGCAGGATATTGATCCGTCACTTTTTCCAACACCTCAAACCGGGTTACAAAACCAAGATAGTTTCCAGCTTCGTCTCTGGTGTTCCATTTTTCTGCAATCTCTGAAGCATATTCTTCATTAAGAACGGGGTAAAAAATGGGCTGCCATTCCAGTCTTGGAGGAAATTTTTTAAATCCGCTTTCCATAATCAATATCATTTCTTTTTCTCCTACCGGTCTGTATAATGTTGTTGTTTTCATGACGTTCGTTATTTAGTTATACTGTGGCTCCAATTCTATAAGCCAGTTCTTTTGACAGAGGATAGTTTTTTTCTACCGGCAGCAGTTTTTTTGCCTTATCAAATTCTCCCGACCTGGTAAGATTCAGAATCTTCTTAACCAAAGGAGAATAATCCTCTATTTTTACAATCCATTCTTCATTGAACTCCTCAATCAATGCGCGGCTGATTCCTACCTGAATGGAACGGTAATTCAGTTTTGCTCCTTTAATATTCCTTTCAGGATCCCATTGCACATATATTCCGGCATTTTCAAAATCTTTTTCCCATTTTCGGGGATCGGGATAAACCCTTTTTTCAGGTGAAGTAAGAATTGCTTTGCTTAAAGCTTTCTCCCAGGCTTCTCTTTTAATATGTATGGCCAGGGTACATTCCTGATTGGGTTTCTGTCCATAGTTGCTGCGCTCCATCATCCAGAGAAAAGAAGGCTTTATCCAGGTCATCCTGTTGAATGAAAAAGGAACTGTAAATTTCTGATTCTCTACGGCTGATTTTGCAATTGCTTTATTATAGGCCTGATAGACAATCAGCGTGTCATTTTTATAATCTGCTCTTATTTCAAATTCTCTCATTGTTGGTTAATTTATTAAAAATCATACACATATACCTCCACATTCTTTACAAGCAATGTTCTTTCGATAATAGGTTCAATTTCTTCCCATTTTCCTCCTGCCAGTCCACATCCGATTCTTGGCATGTGAACGCTTGCGTTCAACAGCAAAGCTTCATTGGAAAGTTTTTCCAGAGCTTTTTCAATGGCATCATACCGAACAGGGACACCATTACTTCCGGTTTTTATTCCTTTTTGTCCGATTATATTGGCTACAAAAATGTATTTTTCAACCTGAACCAATTGAATTTCTCCTAAAGCAAAATTATTTTTACTTCTGAAACGGTGCCAGTTTCTATATTCTTTTTCCGGCTCTTCCCATCTTTTGGAAACTGCCAGTACAAAACCTTTTCCCCAACCTCCGATATCATTGCAGATGTGGGCGATGATCTTTATTCCTTTGGCCTGTGGGACCGTAGCATCCCCTTTTAAATATTGTATAGTTTTCATGGTTATTTTCTTTTATTCTCTATCATTTCCTCCTCTCCAAATAAAATTAACATTTTTAACTGCTGAATTTAAAAAATCCGTTTAAAATCTTTAGAATAAGGAGAATAGGATCCATAGACAACATCAAATTCCTCATCATGATTTTCTACTTTAAATTCCTCATCAATCTGATCCAGACAAGTAATGACAAGATTTTTTTTAACCGGAAATGCATAAGCTCCATCCAGTTTTAAGGCATAATTCAGCAGTTTGTAATCTATTTCTCCGGTTCTTAGCTCCTTTTGATATTCATTGAATATACAGGTTTCTTCTTCATTGTTTTTCAGATTCATTTCTTTTTCATTGCTCATCCAGCCGTTTCCATGACGGGTTGCATAACTTCTGGTCACATAATACATTTCAATATGTTCAATCTTTAAAAGCTTACAAATCTCACAGGCATTTTTTGAAGTCGTATGTGCATAAGTCACATTGGGAAAAACGCCATGGTCCATATCGAGTAAAATACCCTGACTTCCTTCGAAAATGAGGTGATCAAACGAAGCCAGGTATTTATAATCATTTATCTTCCAATCAATAGCTTCAATAGCATTTAAGAAAGGTTCTAAAAGTTCACTGATCTCGCCTTCTTCTACAAAACCATAGTAATAGGCAATTCCTTTCAGTTTTTCTATCAGCATTTCTCTGGGTGCTATAAGGTCTATAGCAAATAGTTTATAAGGACTTTCGTTTCTTTTCATCGTGGCTCCCACTCCTTTTCCGCAGGTTCCGTGTTCCAGATTACGGGCATTTGTTCTGTTCTGCCATACATCGAAAGGAGTTGTCAGCTTTGCCAATGGATGGATATGCAGCTCAATGTTTCCGTTCTTTGCTTTTAACTCTTCTCTTTCATTCAGAAGAAAAACCGGATGAATCGTACAATGCTCGGTAAAGTAAGAAGGCAAACCACGAAGTGCGCCACTCGCAAAGCTGGAATGCACATGCTTTCTTTCATTAATCATTACAGTATGAGCAGCCTGCTGACCTCCTGAAAATCTGATCACAACAGACTCCGGATTCTGAGAAGCCAGAAAATCTGTGGTAATTCCTTTTCCTTCATCACCAAAACCAAGTCCTATTACGATTTGCGCCTTTTTCATCTCTTTTTATTTTTTTAAACCTTAATGACCACTTTATCAATTTACTACTGGTATTCAGAAATTCTAAAGCATTTGAAACTGATCCAACCCTCCTGTTCCTGGTGTCCCAAAGGTTTGATCTTTAAATTTATCACAGATAATGTTTTTTATAACATCCGGAATGTTCCTGTGATCTGCTATGGAAATACAGTTTTGTCCTAATAATTCTTTCCAGCCACTGTCTGCTCTCAGTGCCTGATCCGAATGCAAAACACTGATGTGGTATACTTCGTATTTTTTCTGTGCTTCTTCCAGCAGTTCAAAATGAGTATAGGTTTGCTGCCCTTTTCCCATAATTTCCCTGATGGCGGAAGCAGGAAGTGTTTTTAAACAAGGCTCATCCCCTACGGTAAACAGCAGTCCTTTTTGTTTTCTCTTTTCAAAGGCATCTGTTCTTGTGTGAAATGCTGCAAAATACCACGCTAAAAGATAGCTTTCTCCTGCATTTCCACCTCCTCCGGATTCAATATAGATTCGGGTAAGCCACATATCCAGTTCTGCATCTCCTGATTCGAACTGTCCCACCTGTAGCGGATAACCATCACATTCATGATCTCCGATTCCAAGGAACAATAAGGCCGGATCGGGAACGCCTCCCTGGATGATTCCGCCCATCAGTTTGGGTAATCCATCTCTGATTAACTCGTGCGGGATATGTCCCATGCTTCCGGTAACATCCAATCCTAAAATAATCGGAACTGAATTGGGATGAACTTCCGAATCCCGGGATTCCCTGAAAGAAATCCCATGTGGATTCATCGACTTATGAGCCATTCTTTTGGCATTCTGGGTGAAAATTTCCCCTGCGGATTTTGTTCCATAACCTGCTTTTCTTGCTCTGTCATAACGAGCGTCTAAATCATATCTTGTACTTCCCATGACTATAATTTTTTTCCAAATAAATATTCAAATCTCTTTTGGGTAACTTCGAGCTGAATATTCAGATTTCTGATTGTTAATGATAATTCCATGTCTTTCTGAACGAATGCTTCGGGATTGAAATCCGCAAAAGTCAGACTATTCCTGTCCAAAGGACTGATATCAATAAGCCCTTCCTGTTCGCGTTCGAGCCTTTTGATCTTTAGTTCGATATCTTCCACTCTGCGTCTGTAGATTAGTTCGGAATCTGCTCCGATGATCCTTGCACGGTCTTCTCTGATCTGATCATTATTTCTCTGCAATGATTCGATAAATCTGGGTTTTAATTCATCTTCCATGATCAATATTTTATTTGTGTCAATATTACGCTAATTAAACAAGACATAGCAATATCTTTATTTTTTAAGAATGGTTATTCCCTGTAATACATGATATCCGTTCTTAAAACATACTTTACTCCGCTAATTAAAGTTTTTCCTTCGTGCCTAAGCGGGTGATGAAAAATAAGTGCTGTTCCTTTTTTGGGAGCTACGGTAAATAAGTTCTCAAATTCTGTTTCTCCGCCTTCAAAATCATCATTCAGATAGATCATAAAGGTATAAAAGCTCTTTTCTTTTTCATTCCGGATATAACTTCCGTCTCTGTGCATTTTAAACTGCTGACCCGGAGCATACTTATAAACCCGGAGCATTTCATTAAAGTTAAGAACCTGATATCCATCACGTTCCTGAGGCAAAAAATCTACAGCCTTGTTAAAAAGTTCTTCAGCCATTGCGGTATCAAAAATCATCAGCCGGTCATTATTTCTGATCCCTTTATTCATCTGCTGGCGTCCCAATACATTGATCTTTGCTTCTTCAAAAACTTTCTCCTGTGAAAGACTGATATAATGATCACATTCTGCTTCGGTCAGAAAATCTTCAATCAGAAATATCTGTGGGTGTAATTCTATTTTTTCCATCATTACTATTTTGTGCCTGGTTGTGTTTTTATCTTCTTAATTCATCCCTTACTTCCATCAAAGCAAATCCTAACAGGTTTTCTCCGTTCCATAGTAAAGGATTTTCTGCTCTGCTGTCCGTTTCCAGCATCCCGATTCCCCAGATTCTATCATAAGGACTTGCCTCCACTAAAACTTTGTCACCGGTTGATAAAAGAAAGTCTTTAAATTTCTGATTTTGGGAGAATTTCAAAAGATTTCCCTGAGTTACAATCTGATATTTATGTTCATTCCACTGTTTCGGATCAAAGTTTTTTACTTTTCTACCCAGAGCTTTTGCCTGATTCGGAGTAGCGGCTTTTAAAATTTCCTTTTCCATTTCAGCATCATTAAATAATCTTGCTTTTGCAGCCATCATATAATGTTCTGCTGTTCTATAGGTAATTCCGTTTTCTTCAAAACTTCCTGGAAACCATTGGCTGAAACATGATTTGGTAACAATATCTTTTGCCGTGTGTCCCCAGAAAAAGAGATATTTTATCTTTTCCTTTTTTTGAAAGCGTTCTGTAATATTTTGTAAGGTATATTTCATGATTGCGTTATTTTGACACAAATTTAAAAGAATATCAGCCTTTGGACCAAATTTATTTGCGTTTATTTTACGCTAATAAATATAATCAATTGATTTCCAGTGATAAAAATTTAATTTTAACAAACACGAATAACACAAATTTTAATCACTAATTACACAAATTTGATAGGTTTCAGCTAAAGCTGGTGGGATTAGATCTTAAAAATTGTTATTACAGCAATGTTATTCTGAACACAGACTGAAGGTCTGCGAACGTAGTTCAACAGTGTAGTGAACAATCTAACCAGTTACGAGATTCTTCCTACGTCAGAATGACAGAAGGCCTATAATACAATCTGGAGTCAGATATTTCCTATTGAATGTCTTAATACCGTATAATGCGCATTCCGAAAATGCCTGTAAATATTAATGAATATTTGTGCAAAACATTTGTGAAATTTGTGTTCAAAACAAACTATTTGATTTCAAAATAAAAGCCCTGCTCTTCCAGCTCTTTATATTTTTCTTTATTGAAAGTAAAAAGTTTCCCCGGTCTGCCGCTACCCTCTTTTTTAACGTTATTGGTTTCGTTCAGAAGTCCGTAGCTCATGATTTTCTTGCGGAAGTTTCTTCTGTCAATTTCCTGTCCGACAATTGTTTTATAAAGGTTTTCAAGGTCTGAAAAAGGGAATTCTTCATTGAGAAGATTGAAGCCGATCGGCTGGTATTGAATTTTGGTACGAAGTCTTTTTAGAGCAGTCTCAATGATTGTTTTGTGATCAAAGGCTAGTGAAGGAAGCTTATTAATGCTGAACCATTGTGCATCTTCCGCATCCGAATCGGCAAACAGTTCATGATAAGAAGGATTTACAAGCCCCAGATAAGCCACAGAAACCACTCTGTTTCTCGGATCACGGCCCAGATTACCAAAAGTATACAGTTGTTCCAAAAAATCGGGCTTTATACCGGCTTCTTCATACAATTCTCTTTTTACCGCATCATCTACACTTTCATCATCAAGAACAAGCCCTCCCGGAAGTGCCCAGCCTCCTTTAAAAGGTTCAATATTTCTTTTAATCAGAAGGATCTGAAGATCTTTTTTATCAAAATATCCGAAAATAACGGCATCTACAGCCACTTTTATATCCTGTAATTTTTTTGGAGACTCCATAAATTTATTTGCGTTACGAATACACAAAATTACAATTTATGGTTGTATTAAAAAATAATTTCCTTTATAATAAAAGTTCTTATCTTTAATTTATCTTTCTAACCATCTTAAAACTAAATCATTATGAAAAATTTATTAACAATTCTTTCTGCCGCTTTCTTGTTAATAGCTTGCGAGAAAGGAAAAACGACAGCTGCCACTGGTTCTGATAAAACAGATTCAGCTTCTACATCTGAATGGAAACCTGTAGATTCCGCAACCGCAATGAAAGACTGGATGGCGTACTCAACTCCGGGAGAAATGCAGAAAATGCTTGCAAAATCTGATGGAACCTGGACTGGTGAAACGACAATGTGGATGGAAAACGGAGCAAAACCTATGATGAGTAAATCTGAGGCGACCAATAAAATGATGTTTGGCGGACGTTATCAGATCACTAATCATAAAGGTGACTTTATGGGGATGCCTTTTGAAGGAATGAGTATTGTAGGATATGATAACGCAAAGAAAAAGTTTGTCAGTACATGGGTAGACAATATGGGAACAGGAATTATGCATAGCGAAGGCGACTGGAACCCTTCCACAAAATCAGTTGAATTCAAAGGGAAAATGACGGATCCTTCAAGACCTGGAAAAGATTGTAATTTCAGGGAAGTATTCACCTTTGTGGATGATAATACTCAAAAGCTTGAAATGTACGGCCCTGATTCCAAGACCGGAAAGGAATATAAAACCATGGAAATAAAATACACGCGCAAAAAATAATCCATAAAAAAACCGCTTCTGATGAAGCGGTTTTTACTTTATAATAGATTAATAATTAATCATTTAACTTTAATACAGCCATGAACGCTGATTGCGGTACTTCTACTCTACCAATCTGTTTCATTTTCTTCTTACCTTCTTTCTGCTTTTCCAATAGCTTACGTTTTCTGGAAATATCTCCTCCGTAACATTTTGCGGTAACGTCTTTTCTTAAGGCTTTAATCGTTTCTCTTGCGATTACTTTCGTACCTAATGCAGCCTGAACAGCAATATCAAACTGTTGTCTCGGGATCAGCTCACGAAGCTTTTCACACATCCTTTTACCGATGTAATAAGCATTAGAATCGTGGATCAAAGAAGATAATGCATCTACCATGTCACCATTGATCAGGATATCCATTTTTACAAGCTTGGAAGCTCTGAATCCGATGGGGTGATAATCAAATGAAGCATATCCTTTAGAGATAGATTTTAATCTGTCATAGAAGTCGAATACCACCTCAGCAAGAGGCATATTGAAAATTAACTCTACTCTTTCTGATGTCAGATAACTCTGGTTAACGATTTCTCCTCTTTTTTCGATACATAAAGTCATTACTGCTCCTACGAAGTCGGATTTTGTAATGATAGACGCCTTGATGAATGGTTCTTCTACTCTGTCCATCGTTGAAGGATCCATCATTTCAGACGGGTTGTTGATCAAAATCGGAACTTCAGGCTCTTTTTTAGTATATCCAAAATAAGAAACGTTCGGTACCGTAGTGATGACATTCATATTAAACTCTCTGTCAAGACGTTCCTGAACAATTTCCATGTGTAGCATTCCTAAAAATCCACAACGGAAACCAAAACCAAGGGCGGCAGAACTTTCCGGCTCGAAAACCAGAGAAGCATCATTCAGTCTTAATTTTTCAAGAGAGAATCTTAATTCTTCAAAATCTTCAGAATCAATTGGGTAGATCCCGGCAAATACCATTGGTTTTACTTCCTCAAATCCATCAATCGGAGCATCTGCAGGTTTTTCAAATGAAGTGATGGTGTCTCCTACTTTTACCTCACGGGCATCTTTAATACCCGATACAAGATATCCTACATCTCCGCAATGGATTGTTTTCTTCGGAACCTGCTTCAGTTTTAAGGTACCTACCTCATCAGCTCCATATTCCTTTCCTGTAGCAAAGAATTTGATCTTTTCATTTTTAGTAATGCTTCCGTTCACTACTTTAAAATAAGCTTCAATACCTCTGAACGGGTTGTATACAGAGTCAAAGATCAAAGCCTGCAGTGGACCGTCAGGATCTCCTACCGGTGCAGGAATTCTTTCAACAATCTGCTCTAAAAGGTTATGAACACCTTCTCCCGTTTTACCGGAAACTCTCAATACATCTTCATATTCGCATCCGATAAGGTTCATGATCTCATCGGTTACTTCTTCCGGGTTCGCAGACGGAAGGTCAATTTTATTCAGAATCGGAATGATCGTTAAATCATTTTCCAACGCAAGATACAGGTTGCTGATGGTTTGTGCCTGAATACTCTGTGCAGCATCTACAATAAGAAGAGCTCCTTCACAGGCAGCAATAGAACGGGATACTTCATAAGAAAAGTCAACGTGTCCCGGTGTATCGATAAGGTTTAAAATATATTTTTCTCCTTTATACTCATAATCCATCTGGATGGCGTGTGACTTAATGGTAATCCCACGTTCTTTCTCCAGATCCATATCATCCAGTGTCTGAGACTGTAATTCTCTTTGGGTAACGGTATTCGTGTACTCCAATAGACGGTCTGCCAGGGTACTTTTACCATGGTCGATATGAGCGATTATGCAAAAATTTCGTATGTTTTTCATTTAAGAATCTTGTAATTTGCAAAGATAAAAAAAAGCGAGAGATTATTGTCTTTCATTATCTTATTGTATAAAATTATTTAATTTCCGATTGAAAACCCTTGTTTTTTTATTCCATCCTTCCGGAAATATTCCTATTTTTCAAAAACATATCCTCCGGTTAAAGAATCCAGATAGACATTGGATTCCATAGTAGATCTGAAACCGACACCATGAACAGCTCCTGCATTAGTACCGGATGAAGAATCTATGGCAGCTCCTATTAATGCTCCTACCAGCCCTCCCGCAACTGCTCCAACAAATAATCCTCCGGTTTGGGCGGCCGCAAAAAGATTGGTTCTGGAAGAATAAATATAAAATCCTCTGGAATCCTTCTTTATTTCATCCATCCCTACCGGTGTTGTTTTATAAGCTTTTCCGTTTTCAACATAGCAATACATATTGGAAAAGGATGTTTCCTGACCATTATAATTCAACTGAACTACATTTCCTTTTTTATTTTTCTTAACAGAATAATCCAAATTCGGTTCCTGATTATGAAACGCCTGAAAAGTGGTATAGACTCCATCTTTAAGGACAGCATTATTAAATGCCTTATACCCTTTATGTAAAAACTCTTCATACCTGTTTATCTCGTTTTCAGGAATATAATACCCCTGGGTAATATTCGGATAATAAGAAGCTTTGATAAACTGAGTAAATACCTCAGAAATATGATCTGCCAGATATTTAGAAGAATGTACAGTTATTTTCGGATTGGAAACGATCACATTATTATATCTTCCTATAAAATAATATTTATCATTTCTTTTGATAAAGCTTGACAGTTTAATTCTGGCTTTCGCATAAGGGAATGTACGGTTATTGTCCTGCTCTTCATAGACTTTAAGGTCTTCCAGCATCAGAACAATATCATTATTTCCCACTGTTTTATTATCTTCATTGAATTTATTTTCGATAAAGCCTTTAAGGTCAATATTTGCAAATTTCAGCTCAACAAGATCTTTTTTGTCTGAAATGCTACCTATATTTTTATCTGATCTGTTATCAATAAAAGTGAGTGATTTTGTAAGTCCCTTTTTGTCTTTTAGATTATCATTAAGCTTAATTATTTCAGTCTTCTGAGCCGGCCATAAAGATGAAAGTAAAAAAAAGAAAAATAATTTTTTCATCTTGCTAATTTTCGGCAAAAATAGGAATTTACAACAAAATTAAACGGCTCTCACAGAAATATCTGTAAGAGCCGTCCAACATTAAAAAAATAAACTATTATGGGTTCTGTTTAGGTCCCGAAGCATTGTTATGGTTTCCGTGAGGTCTTCTTTCGTCCATTTTATCCTTCATCATTTTCTCGGATTGAAACAGCTTCAAAACTTTCTGGCAGGGAATTACCTGCTGCATTTTATCTGCGTATTTCTTTCTGTTATCCAATAACTTCTGTCCCAATTCAAAACTTTGCTGCAATTTTGCTTTAGCCTCGTCATCCGTTAAGGATTCAGGATCAAAGTTCGAATTAAACTGACTTTTTATCTGCCTCTGGCTATCCAGATATTCGTTATACAATTGTGTAAATTCGGCTTTATCATCCGGATCAACATTAAGATTATCCATGATCATATTGTCCCTGAATTTCTTCAGGAGTTCTTTTCTCTCTTCCGGAGAAAGATTATTGATGACTTCTTTCCTTTGTTTAGGATCCATCTTTTTCCAATCATAATCCGTTCTTTGGGCATTCAATCCAAAGCCATAAATAATCAAAAACGTCAATAATATCTTTTTCATTTTCTTTTAATTATAAATATCCAAATAAACGTCCTGAGTCGAATTACTTGCTAACTCTGCAATTTCAGAATTAGAAAACGAGTCCAGATATTCATTCATTCGTGTTTCTTCTTTTTTCTTTACAGTTTTCACCGGTTCAGGGGTCTCTGCAGTTTTTTTGGTTTCGTTTACACTTTTAGAAGCGTAGACATTGTTATTTTTTTGATTGTCAACTGTTTGATCATTATTTTCAACAGAAGTTAAATCAGATTTTAAAGTTTCATAAGCCAGCTCGCTTTCTGTTTTCGGCGCTCCGTCATTGGCGGCATAAGCTGTTTTAGAGTTCAGCATCTGTTCAGGGGAATCATTATCTGAATTCAAAACATAAGTTGCTCCAAAAATCAAAGCCAGCGATGCTGCTGCAGCATACATCCAGTTCAGCTTAAAGACAGGTGCTTTTTTACTTGCCTTTATATCATTCATAACGTTATCCTGAATATTCTGAAACAAATTATCAGGAACTGTGTAAATGTTTTTACGCTCTAATTTTTCTATGTCGAACTCTTTCATCTTTGTTGGGTCAAAAATTATTTTTCGTAATTTTCTTTAATATACTCTTCTATTTTCTGTTTGGCATAATGATAATTTGTTTTCAAAGTGCCTACCGACATATCCACAATTTTTGATATTTCTTCGTAGGGCAAATCATCATAATACCGCATCATAAATACCAGTTTCTGCTTTTCGGGCAGGCTCTGTATAGCGTTCTGCAGTAAAATCTGTATTTCTTCAGCATCTCCTTCTGTATTATCTGCGACGAGATTCTGCATATGATACTCCGGATCCTCATCCGTTTTCTGCATTTTTTTCATTTTGTTGACCTGCTGTAGCGCTTCGTTGGTAGCGATTCTGTACAACCAGGTATACAACTGGCTATCATTTTTAAACTGATGAAAATTCTGATATGCTTTAATAAAAGTTTCCTGCAGAGTATCCTGTGCAAGATCTCCGTCCACAATAATTCTTCGTATGTGCCAGTACAATCTGCTTTGATAGGCATCCATCAAGGCACGAACCCCTTTATCCTGGGTTCGTGGATTTTGCATCAACGAAATAATTTCCGCGTCCTTAATCTTCATAAGATGCCTTCATTGTTTTGGATTACAAAAATAGCTGAAAGTTAAATTAAAAATTCAATTTTCATTTTAAATATTAAAAATAATATGAGACACTTACGCAATAAACGTGCCTATATTGAAGTACAGGATTTCTGAAGTGTTCTTCCTTTCCCGGCTCAGCTTAAAATCTTATATTTGTTATATGCAAATTGTAATCATCGGTTCCGGAAATGTTGCCTATCATATGGCAAAAGCTTTCACGTTGAAAAGCATTCCTGTGGCGCAGCTATTTGGGAGGAACGAAAAAGAATTAAGTAAAATCTCTGAAGAATTAAATATTTCTTATTCCACAGATCATCTGGAAGAAGCAGATCTTTATATTCTTTGTGTAAGCGATCATTCTGTGGAAGAAGTCTCAAAAATTATTGCAAAAAAAGATTGTCTGGTGGCCCATACCTCAGGATCTCTTCCAAAAGAAGTTCTGGCTGGTGAGTATAGAAAATCCAGTTTCTACCCTTTACAGACTTTTTCAAAATCCAAGGAACTTGACTATGAAAAAATTCCGTTTTTCGTAGAAGCCGAAAATGAAGAGGATCAAAAGATACTGTTCGATCTTGCTTCAAAAATTTCAGAAAGGGTAATGAAAAGCAGCTACGAGAAAAGAAAATATATTCACCTGACAGCTGTTTTTGCCTGCAATTTTGTGAATCACCTTTTTTCAAGGGCTAAAGAAATTTCAGATTCTCAGGAAATTCCGTTTGATTATTTCTTGCCGCTGATTGATGAAACGGTTCAGAAAATTCATGAAATTGAACCTAAAATGGCACAAACGGGCCCCGCAGTAAGAAATGATGTAAGAATTTTACAGCTGCATGAACAGTTATTAAAAGACGAAAGTCTTGAAATTTATAAAACAATGAATCATTCTATTCAGGAAATGTATGAGCTATAAAGAGAAATTAAAAGATATTAAGGCATTTGTATTTGATGTTGACGGAGTTTTCACAGACGGAAGCGTTTATCTGCTTCCCGGAGGAAATATGTGCAGGGTAATGAATGTCCTGGACGGTTATGCAGTAGTAAAAGCTTTAAAAAACAATTATTTAATTGGGGTTATTACGGGAGGAAATGATGAAATGGTAAAGCACAGAATCAATTATCTGGGTATTAAGGACTACTATCCGAAGTCTCACAATAAAATAGATGATTTCGAAGACTTTAAGAGGAAATACAATCTTAAGAACGAAGAAATACTAACCATGGGTGATGATCTTCCGGATATTCATATTATGGAAAATTCAGCTATTGCGGCATGTCCTGAAAATGCAGTACCTGAAGTAAAAGGAATTTCCGATTATATTTCTCCGAAAAAAGGTGGAACCGGTGCGGTTCGTGATGTCATTGAACAGGTAATGAAAGTTCAGGGGAACTGGCATGACGATAATACTCAATCTGTATAAGTATCTGTATGAAATTACTTTTAGCATCACAATCCCCAAGAAGAAAAGAGCTTCTTTCCAGCCTTGGTTTTGAATTTGAAGTCGTAAAAATAGACTGTGAAGAAATTATTCCGGAAAATATCAAAATACAGAAAGCTGCCGCTTATCTTTCTGACTTAAAAGCAGATGCTTTCAGACGTCTGGAGGAAGATGAAGTACTTCTGACTGCCGATACGGTAGTTGCTATCGACAATCAGATCCTTGGTAAACCTAAAGATGAAGCGGATGCCTTTAAAATGCTTCAAAACCTTTCAGGAAGAACGCATCAGGTGTATACGGGAATTACCATCAAAACCGCCAGAAAATCGATCACTGAAACCGATGTGGCTGATGTTACTCTGGACAAGCTTTCGGATGAAGAAATAAACTATTATATTCAGAACTATAAGCCTTTCGACAAAGCCGGAAGTTATGGTGTCCAGGAATGGCTGGGAATGGCAAAGATCACAAGTCTTACCGGAAGTTATTATACCATTATGGGGCTTCCTACCCATCTTGTTTATAAAATCCTGAAAGAATCTTCTCTGATTTAAAAGATTATCAGGTTCAAAACTCCCATTAAAGAAGAAATAAAATATTTCCACCAGAAATATAAATATTATTCATTATAAAATTTTATTATTTTTACAAAATCATCAAACTGCTGATAATAAAAAGCAGATTAGCGAGTTATATTGAATAATGAAAAAGAATATATTATTCCTTTTAGTCATATGTCTTGTTGCTTCCTGTGCTACCAAAACAAAAAAGCCGGAGCAGCGTTCAAGAGTATTGAAAGGATTTTCCACATATTACAACACTCTCTTTAATGCAAAAGATGCGTTAAACAGTGAGTTTACAGCCAGAGATAAAGGGCATAAAGACAATTTCTATGCTCCCTATATTCCTATTCTGACTTACGAAGAACAGCCTTTGGGCAGTGATCTAGGGCAGACTGAAGCTTTTGCAGAAAACTCTATGAAGATGGCAGAAGTAGCCAACAGACCTTCAGGAAGAGGCAATTCAGGAATTCCGAATATTCCCGGCGGACCTCAGGGAAACGGTCCTTCAAGACCTGACGGAGAAGAGAATAAAGGAGCCACTACTCTGGAAATTGCAGAAGCTAAAGCTTTAAAAGCAATTAATAAATATTCTGTAACCAGAAATGGTGAAGAGAAAAACAAGCAGATTTTTGATGCCTACATGATCCTTGCGCAGGCAAGAATTTACCGTGGTAAATCTCTGGAGGCCCTGGATGCTCTCAATTATGTCTTCACCCGTATGAAAGATGATAAGAGAATTGCACTTGCAAGGATTTATCAGGGTCTTGCTTATGATCAGATCAAAGATTATCACAGAGCGCATGAAACATTTGCGAAACTGAAAAGTGAAGATATCAGTAAAAGCTATGCGAAACTGCTTAGCATTTACTATTCTGAATCTTTGCTTGATGCCGGGAAGAAAGAAGAGGCCGCCAAAGAACTTGATAATGCTTTTGAACTGAACAGCAACAGAAAACTGAAAAGCAGAATCGCTTATCTGAGAGGCCAGGTTCTGGAAAATCTGAATCAGAATGATAAAGCAAGAGAAAGCTATGCTGCAGCGTATAAATATGCCAGCGATTTTGAATTTGAAGTAAAATCTCAGGTTGCCATCGCCAAAACTTTTAACGGTAAAGGTGATTATGCAGGAGCAAAAAATTACCTGGAAGGAATCAGTAGAAAAGGGATGTATGGTTCCAGAAAGAACGAATTTTATTATGCCTTAGGATTAATGGCCAATAAAGCAGGCAAAAAGGATGAAGCTCAGCAATTCTTCAGAAAATCGCTGTTTGAAAAGGTTTCTGATCCTCAGATTCGTGGATTGGCTTACTATGAAATAGGAAAAAGCTATCTTGATAAGAATGATTATATCGGAGCTGGAAGTTATTATGATTCTGCACTTGCTGTAATGACTTATGAGCCTTCAAAAATACTGTTAAAAGACCAGTCTGAATACATTAAAAAGATTTCCAAAAACTACTATCTGATCAAAAAGAATGACAGTATTCTTTCTCTGGCAAAAATGAATGATGCTCAGAAAACAGACTACTTCACAAAATATATTGCCAAATTAAAGATTAAAGAAGAGAAAGAGGAACAGGAAAGAAGACGTGCGGAAAGAAGTAAAGGTTTTGATACCGGAGATTACAGTGCCAATTCTATTTTTGCCAATAGCGGCAATTCTTTTGAAGACTTTGGAGTCACTACAAAAGGTTTTTATTTCAGCAATTCAGGAACGGTAAGCAAAGGAACCTCTTCATTTAAGCAGATCTGGGGAGACCGTGCCCTGGCTGATAACTGGCGTTCTTCCAAGAAAATGGCGTCTATTGAAGATATGAAAAATGAAGCGTTGGGAGTAACCTCAGCGCCTAATCCAAGACGTTTTGAGCCTGCGTACTATATTGAACAGATTCCTACGGATCAGGGGAAATTATCTCAGTTAAAAAAGGACAGAGATACCGCTTCATTAGGTCTGGGAATTATGTATCAGAATTATTTTACCAATACTCCACTGGCCACGAAAACGCTTTATGATCTTGTTGATGTAAAGCCGGAAGAAAAAGTGATGTTACAGGCATTGTATGAGATTTTTGCCATGAATTATGAGAAAAATCCACAAGCTTCTGAAAGAGCAAAACAAATTCTCCTGGCAGATTATCCATATACTTCTTATGCAGAATTTGCAAGAAACCCTAAGAATAAATCATTTGTAAAATCAACCGAAGAAGTTGAAAACGAATATAAGAAGGCATATGCGCTATTTGAATCAGAAAAATTTGTGGAAAGTAAAGATATTATAGATCAGACGATTCAGAAGTTTCCGAAAGATGCTCTGGTTCCTAAATTATATCTTTTGAATGCTTTCAATGCAGGAAAATCAAGTGGAAAGGAAGTTATGATTCTGCAGCTTGAACAGATTGCCCTGAATTATTCCAAGACACCTGAAGGCATACGAGCCAAAGAAATGCTGAATTACCTGAAAAGTGATTTGAGCTTCCAGGCAACGGATAATAAAGGAAATTCTATTCCTCAGCAGCCGTCAGGAGCACCAATACAGCCTAGCAGCCAGAATACGGGAGTTCCACAAATGAACAGCGGAAAAGTACAGAAGCTGGATACGATGCAGAACATTAATACGAATACTGCTCCACAGCAAAGTCCTAAACAACCAAACGAAACAAAATCGGGTTCAAAGATCCCGCCAAGGCCTCAATAAAATAAAAAAGCGAAGATTATTCTTCGCTTTTCTTTTTCTTTACTCCGTGAAAGTCCTTCAGATAAAAAGGCTCGAAATAAGCCATATCTTCAAATTCTTTATTTTCTATTTTTTCCAGCGTCTTTCTGATCAGATATTGGGAAGACGGATAAACGTTTTCATTAAAAACTGCATCCGGAAGATCCAGAATCTCTTTTGCTTTTTTAGCGCCATCCCCTATAAACAATACTTTTTTATCTTTAAATTCTTCAAAAGATTTTTCATCCAGAATCTTGGCTTCAGTCCCGGATAATTCTTTTCCTGTTTTGCCGTCATAAACGGCCGTATAAACCTCCATTCTCCTTGCATCGATCAAAGGGATAACAAAGTCATAGTTACCGCCTAAAAAAGGCTCTATCATGCTTTCAAGAGAATTCACTGCTACCAGAGGCACTCTGAGTCCATAACAAAACCCTTTTGCAGAGGCTGCTCCGATTCGTAGGCCGGTATAAGATCCGGGGCCTTTTCCTAAAGAAACAGCTTCGATATCTTTAAGCGTAATCCCCGCTCCTTCCAATGCCCATTCTACGTAAGTGTGAAGGCTTTCAGACTGTTTATAGTTTTCAGAAACTTCTTCACAAAGGCACAATAACTTCTCATTGTCTGATATGGCTACTGAACAGTTTTTCGATGATGTTTCCAGATATAGAATTTTCATTTTTTTATTTTAAGCTAAACAGCAAAATTGCAAAAGCAAAATCGCATTTAATTTTGTGCAAATTTACTCCATTATTTTGGACTATTTTCTATAAATCGTTCTTGGCTCAGCCTGAGCACTCGGATAGATAGTCATATCTGAAATAGTAACGTGTTTCGGAGCATTTACACAGTAAGCAATGGCATCAGCAATATCTTCCGCTTTCAGGGCATCATAGCCTGCATACACCGTTGAAGCCTTTTCACTGTCGCCTTTGAACCTTACCAGAGAGAAGTCGGTTTCTACAGCTCCCGGCTGGATATTGGTTACTTTGATTCCAAATTCGGTAAGCTCCAGTCTCATTCCTTCCGAAATAACGTCTACTGCTTTCTTTGTTGCACAGTACACTACTCCATTCGCATAAGTTTGTCTTGCTGCTACAGAACTGATGTTCACAACATGACCTAAATTTTTAGTTTTCATCGCCGGAATAATCATTTTGGAAACATACAGTAATCCTTTCACATTTCCGTCAATCATAGAATCCCAGTCATCCGTCTTACCAGCAGAGAGAGGATCCAACCCATGAGCATTGCCAGCATTATTAATCAGAACATCAATATCTTTCCAGTTCTCAGGAAGGGAATTAATGGCCGCTTCCACTTCTTCAAGATTCCTTACATCAAATATTAAACTAAATATTTCGGTGTGTTGGGAAAGTTCTGTTTTTACAGATTCCAGCACCTCACTTCTCCTTCCACAAATAATAATTCTGTTTCCTTGCTTTGCAAGAAGTTCTGCAGTGGCTTTACCTATACCGGAAGTTGCACCGGTGATCAATATTGTCTTCATAAAATTGGTTGTTAAATGTCCGAATGCACTCCTCTATCAATGTCATGATTCTGTTACATTCAAACATTGTTGTATTGATATTAATTCGCATCAAAAGACTGAAAAGCATCTTTGATATGGTCAATTACTAAATTTTTATTTTCATCGGGAAGAACAGAAATAATGTCAAACCTGGCTTCCTGATCGTTATTACATTCCTCCAGATAATGATTAGCTGCAGAAACAATAGATTTTATCTTTGTTTTGGTTACAGCTTCCTGAGGAAGGATGAACGCATCGGTGGATCTTGCTTTCACTTCCACGATAATAATCAGATTATCTTTCTCAGCAATGATATCAATTTCGTTTTGCTTAAAACGAAAGTTTCTGGCCTTAATGGTATAGCCGTTTTTCTGAAGATAATCAGCAGCGAGATTCTCTGCTATTTTTCCAAAATCATTGTGATGAGCCATAGTGTATAGTTAAGAGTTTGGAGATAGGAGAGTAGTGGTGCCTTAAAAATCTATTTTTACATTAGCATCCACTTTCATTTTCACGTTGGCACCGATTAAAAGGGGCCTGTTGTCCTTAATATGTCCATTCGGGAAAGCAAATACTACTGGAAATTTATACTTTGAAATTCTGTCAGAAATAAGCTTATATACGAACTCATCAAAGCTATCTTCATAGCTTTGATTTTCCTTTTCATCACCCATATTGGTCATTCCGCCTACGATTAATCCTTTGATTTTATTGAAAACACCTGCCAGCTCCAGACTCATGATCATACGGTCCAGTGCATAGAAGTTTTCTCCGATATCTTCAATAAACAGAATCTTGTCTTTAAAGTCAAATGAATATCTGGTTCCAAGAAGGGCATAGATAAGGGCTAAATTCCCTCCAACCAGTTCTCCCTGAATATTCCCTTTTTTATTGAATGGGTGAGATTTAAGGCTGTATTTTGGCTTTTTCCCTTTCAGGATATCGAAAATAAGATCATAACTTTCATCAGTAACTCCAAAGCTGGATGTTTTGATGGTTTGTCCATGGATGGAAACAAAACCTTTTTTCACCAGATAACTTTGGATAACTGTATTATCGGAATATCCAATATACCATTTCGGGTTTTCTGAGAAATTTTTAAGCTTCAGATGCTGAATCAGATGCTGGCAACCGTAGCCTCCTCTGGAAGCCCATACAGCTTTTATTTCCTTATCGTTAAAAGCCCAGTTGATATCTTTTGCTCTTTCCTTTTCTGTTCCGGCATAATTATATCCGTTTGAAAATTTGGTGTAGAGATGTTCTCCGAGAACGGGTTCAAAACCTCTGCTTTTAATCATTTCTATTCCCTTTTCCAGTTGAGTGGCATCTACAGCTCCTGCAGGGGAAATAACAGCTATTTTGTCTCCTTTTTTAAGAGACTTTGGAAAGATCATTTTTTTCATTTTGCTTTTTGATATTTTACTTCTTTCTTTTCTGCTTCCTCCAGTTGTCTTTCAAACTGATTGAATTTTTTGAAACTCTGCAGGAAAATAAAGAAACTGAAGATAATGAGAATACAGCCAACAACTCTTCTGATCTGGTTGGCCAGTTTTTGTGTTAATTTATCATGAAACTGCTTGGCAAGAAATATCTTGGCAAGATCTATAGAAAGGTAAGTGGCCAGAACTATGCTTATGTATAAAACAAAACTGCTGGTGTCCGGATATTGATTCCTTACAGAAATTACCGTTACCAGCCAGAAAAGAATGACTCCCACATTGAGAAGGTTAAAGAAAAAACCATTGAAAAATGTCTTGATATAATTCTGTCCAATAATCCTTTCTTCGCCGGGCATATGCATTTTGGTTTTGGTAACCAGCATCACAATCCCGTAGACAAAAATAAGAATAGAAGTGATCCTGTAGAATCCCGGATGTTTATCTATTAACGTTACAATATCTGTACTGGCATAATAGGCTGCTACAATGCATAATAAATCTGCTGTAATGACGCCAAGATCCAGTGACAAGGCATGTCTGGGGCCTCTGGAAAAGCTGGTTTCAATAAGCAGGAAAAAAATAGGTCCTATGAAAACCAGGCTTAGCATAAATCCTAATATGACGGCAGATAGTACAAGTTCTAGCATTAAGTAGTGTTTTAAAATGAATAAAATTCATTTCGTTTAATACAAAGTTAGACTTTATGATTTAATTATTCAATAAAGTTGTGATATATCAATCGGATTTTAATAAGAGTTTAATCTTAAATTTTTGACGGAGCAGGGGAGGACTGTTTATTTTATTTTATCACAAAAAAATAAAAGGTCATTCCATTTGGAACAACCTCTTTTATATTACGGTTTTACTGAATGTGTTCAGCAATCTTTTTTATTTTTCCAAACAGTTTTCATTAAAAACAAATTCGAAATCTTTTCTGATTTTAAGACCAAAAATACCTCTTTCAAAGGTATAAATAATCTGATTCTTAAACAGCATTCTTTTATAATCAATCAAAAAACTCCTTGTCATATAAGAATATTCATAGGCGTTTCCACTCAAATAAACGTAAGTTGTTTTACCTTTCTGATGGCTGCGTACACTCCCAACCTCCGAAACCATACATCTGAAACAATATGTTTCTTTTGTAGGATTCATTCCTGTAATATAATTGATCAAAAAAAATGCATTGACTATCTGTGGAAATGTAACTGCAAAAAAGTATTTTTTTCCTTGTTTATCAATATTAATAATATTTCTTTTGATTAAAATATTACATATGAATACAAGGACGATTATAGCAAGGACAAAAAGATAAAAATTGATAACAGTGTTAAAAATTACTGTTATCAATAATATTACATTTAAAATACTAAATACAATGTATTTATCTATTCTCGTCATTACTTCACAATCTGGAAGTCAAGCTGCTTCTGAATCAGATTGGCTTTCACCACTTTAATCTGAACTTCATCTCCAAGCTGGTATTTATTTCCATGTCTTATTCCGTATACAGCATGGGTTTTCGCATCATACATATAGGAATCATCCACAAGATCTCTTAACTTGATCAAACCTTCGGCACCATTCTCAGGAATTTCAACCCAGAAACCAAACTCTGCCACTCCGGAAATCACTCCTCTGAATGTTTCTCCCAGATGTTTTTCCATGAATTTCACCTGCATGTACTTAATGGAATCTCTTTCCGCATCAGCTGCCAGTCTTTCCATAGCACTGCAGTGTTTTGCTTTTTCTTCAAGCTCACCTCTGTTTGGAGATTTTCCTCCGTCCAGATAATGCTGAAGAAGACGGTGTGCCAGCAAATCCGGATAACGACGGATAGGAGAGGTGAAGTGACTGTAATACTCAAAACCTAAACCATAGTGGCCGATTGGTTCCGTAGAGTATACCGCCTTACTCATACTTCTCATCGCAAGGGTTTCAATCATATTTTCTTCCCCTTTTCCTTTTACATCATGAAGAAGTTTATTCAAAGACGCAGCCACTTTTTTGGTATTGGCCAAATCCATTTTATATCCGAAAGTAGCAACGAAGTCTCTCAACGATTCCAGCTTTGCAGGATCCGGATCATCGTGTACCCTGTAAATAAATGTATTATTGGTGATCTCACCTTTTCTTGAAAGGGATACAAATTCTGATACTTTTTTATTGGCTAAAAGCATGAATTCCTCGATCAGGTGGTTGGAATCTTTACTGATTTTAAAGTAAACCCCAACCGGCTCATTATTTTCATCAAGATTGAATCTTACTTCACTTCTGTCAAAAGTAATGGCTCCTTTTCTGACACGTTCATGACGCATTATTTTGGCCAGCTTATCAAGTGTATTGATCTCTTCAGCCAGATCTCCCTGTCCGGTTTCGATACGCTCCTGCGCTTCCTCATAAGTAAATCTTCTGTCTGAGTGGATTACTGTTCTTCCGAACCACTGCTTTTGAATTTCAGCATTATCATTCAGTTCAAAAACTGCAGAAAAAGTATATTTATCTTCATGTGGACGAAGTGAACAGACATCATTACTCAATACTTCCGGCAGCATCGGCACAACCCTGTCAACAAGATATACCGAAGTGGCTCTCTGATAAGCTTCATCATCCAGAATAGTTCCCGGAACTACATAATGGGATACGTCTGCAATATGAACCCCGATTTCCCAGTTTCCGTTTTCCAGCTTTCTTATGGATAAAGCATCATCAAAATCCTTCGCATCCTTAGGGTCGATCGTAAACGTACAGATACTACGCATATCCCATCGTTTTGCAACTTCTTCATCTGTGATGCTTCTGTCGATTTTATCTGCGTCTACTTCTACTTCCGGTGGAAACTCATAAGGAAGACCATATTCTGCAAGAATAGAGTGGATTTCTGTTTCATGTTCTCCCGGAGCACCCAGCACCTGAATGATCTCTCCTTCCGGATTTTTGTCACCCGGCCTCCATTCTGTCATTTTTACAATGACCTTATCACCATCTTCAGCATTGTTGAACTTTCCTTTCGGAATAAAGATATCTGTGTTGATTGTTTTTTTATCACAAACCACAAATCCAAATTCCTTGTGGGTAACCTTCTGAAATGTTCCTACAAATTCCGTTCTGGTACGCTCCAAAACTTCCAGGACAGAGCCTTCCAGCTTCTTTCCTTTATAATGATAAGTTATAATAAGAACCTTATCTCCCTGCAGCGCATCCTTCACATTTTTGGAATGAACGAAGACATCATCTTCCAATCCTTCCACACTTACATAAGCATTTCCACTTTGGTTGAAATCAATAGTTCCGGTAAGCGTTCCTGCGATTTTCAGGTTCACGATATACTTTCCTTTTTCTACTTCTTTGATCTTTTCAGATCCCTGAAGTTTGTGCAGTGCCTGGATCACAAGTTCTCTTTGTCTTGGATTTTTGTAATCTATTCCGTCAGCGATCTGCTTATAATTATAAATTTTGGATGAATTTGCATTCATAAAACGGAGGATCATTCTTCCGATCTCCATCATTTTTAAATCATTTTTATGACTTATATATTTTCTTTTTTTTGGCATTTTAATTTTCTTTTAATTGTTTTGATCTTTCTCAACTAAGACCATTTTCTAAATCTTCCTTATTCGTTCCTTTTGTATAAGGTCATTCAATTTCATCATTAGAATCTTTTCGTAAATCATCAGAAATTATCTTTCAGTTTACTTACAACGGGAGCTTTAGTTTTGTATAAATTTAATACAATTCTGGAGAAGAAAAGAGAAAAACCTTCTATTAATATATTTCAAATATAAGAAAGGCTTTGGAGAAAAATAGAGTATAAATTTCTATCGGACACTGCAAATGTACGAATAAAAAATAAATAAGGCTTGCAAAGTGATTTACAAGCCTTATTTTATTTATTTAGCAAAATGCAATTTTGTCAACTCTGTTCTGGTGTCTTCCACCTTCGAAGTCTGTTGAAAGAAATTGATCTACAATTTCCAGCGCCAGTTCTTTAGCTATAAATCTTGCCGGCAGTGAAATCATATTGGAATCATTATGCTGTCTTGCCAGTGTTGCAATCTCCGGCATCCAGCACAAAGCACATCTTATTTTCTGGTGTTTGTTCGCAGTGATCTGAACTCCGTTTCCGCTTCCACAGATCAGGATTCCCAGCTCATTTTCTCCGTTTTCCACAGAGGTTGCAGCAGGGTGTACAAAGTCCGGATAATCCACACTGTTTGTGGAAAACGTTCCAAAATCCTGAACTTCAAACCTTTCTGAAAGGTAGTTCTTAACAATCTCCTTATATTCATAGCCGGCATGGTCCGCTGCGATCGCAATTTTTCTTTTCATAATACTCTTATTAAGCTTTATTAGATTCTATTTCCTTACAAAGGTAAGAATAATAACAATTCGTGTTAGTAAACCCTGAGTTAATTGTGAAAAGGTATGTGAATAACTGTGGAAAACTTTTCTCAACTTTCTATTTTTAAAGATCAATTTATTTCGTAATAGAAATTCTTTCCGAAGATTTTTACCACAACTTTCCAGATGTTTTCTTCAGCTATCCCCAGATTTTTCCATAATAAAATAACTAATAATGGCTTCATTTCAAAGTTATCAACATTTGTTAATAAGTGTGTGAAATAGCGGGTTTACAGGAATTTATATTGTGAGTTAAATATGAATTGGATACAAGTTGAATGTTATCAATTATTATCATAAAACTTATCCCCGAAATTCACAACACTCAACAACAACTACATTATTCTTTTTTTAAAAGAGAAAAAATTGTTGATTAATGGGTGATTGGGTTCGGGGAAAGTTTTTGAAAACTTTTATTTTAATCAAACTGTTGAAAAAGTTTAAAACCTTACATTTGTGAAACAAAAATTCAATGAGATTTATGAAATTGTTCTTGCGAGATTTTACCAAAAGCTAAAACGGATTTCTGCAGGACGGTCTCATAAGGCTTAGCAAAAAATAAATCTATTTATGAAAACAATCAATGATCTTAATTTTAAAGATAAGAAGGCTCTGGTAAGAGTGGACTTCAATGTTCCGCAGGATGATCAACTGAAAGTGACAGACAATACAAGAATTGTTGCTGTGAAACCTACAGTGGAGAAAATCCTTAATGATGGTGGTTCTGTCATCTTAATTACACACCTTGGAAGACCTAAGGGAGAGGTTAAAGATGAATTTTCCCTTAAACATATTGTAGGCGAAGTTTCTTCTGTTTTAGGACAGGAAGTAAAGTTTGTGGATGAATGTATCGGAGAGAAAGCAGAGCAGGCAGCTGCAGATCTAAAACCGGGGGAAATCTTATTATTGGAAAATGTACGTTTTCATAATGAAGAAGAAAAAGGAGATGCTGCATTTGCAGAGAAACTTGCAAAGTTAGGAGATGCTTATGTAAATGACGCATTTGGTACGGCACACAGAGCTCATGCTTCCACAGCTGTAATCGCTCAGTATTTTCCATCAACTAAATATTTCGGTTTACTAATGGCTAAAGAGCTTCAGGCTATCGATAAAGTATTGAAAAGTGGTGAAAGACCTGTTACAGCTATTTTAGGAGGTTCTAAAGTTTCAACTAAAATTACCATTATAGAAAATATACTTCCTGCAGTAGATAATCTGATCATTGGTGGAGGTATGGCATTTACCTTTATTAAGGCACTTGGAGGGAAAATTGGTAATTCTCTTGTAGAAGAAGATAAGCTTCCTTTAGCACTTGAGATTTTAGGAAAAGCTAAAGAACATAAAGTAAAAGTATATCTTCCTTCTGATGCTATCATTGCTGAAAGCTTTAGTAATGATGTGGAAAGAAAAGAGGCTGATATCTATGCAATCCCTGAAGGATGGATGGGACTTGATGCCGGCCACAAATCGAGAGACCAGTTTAATGATGTATTGTTGAATTCAAGAACTATTCTTTGGAACGGTCCTATCGGGGTTTTTGAAATGTCAAACTTTGCTGGTGGTACAGTTGCTTTAGGAGAGAGTATTGCTGAAGCAACAAGACTTGGTGCTTTCTCTTTAGTTGGAGGAGGTGACAGTGTTGCTTTTGTTAAGCAATTCGGATATGCTGATCAGGTAAGTTATGTTTCTACCGGCGGTGGAGCAATGCTTGAAAGTCTTGAAGGACTTGAGTTACCAGGGGTAGCAGCAATCAATAATTAATAGAAAAGACAAGATATTGTAAGGCTTGCTAATTTAATTAGCAGGCTTTTTTTATTTCTGAAATATATAGAAAATCCTTTATTGATCGGTATTTCCATTGTATTTTAGATATAACTTTTAGTTATACGATATTATGTTGAATTCTCTTTCAACTGTTTAAGCTTTTAAAGTATTTTTTCTTATCAGAATCTTCCTTTATATCTCCGTAATTTTAGTGTTTTTTTCTGTTCTTTAAACAGACTTTTTGGAGATCATTGGCTCATTTTTTTGCTTTGTAATTTTGAAATAGTAGAAAGGTTAATGAATTTTATTGATCAATTTTCTGGTAAATTTTACCTGGTTGAAGATCTCTATTTTAAAAGCAGTTTCGATCGTTTTTTATTTTGAGATTTATTTTTCCAGGTAGTTTTTTCATAGGTGTAGATAACCTAATTACTGAACTTATAGATTTTATTTTTGAAATAGGGTAGATTTACTTTTTCTTTCTTGATTAAAACAATCTGATAGTTATTTTAAAACAATATTTTATATCTAACTTATTTCATATAAGTGTGAAGACTTTGTATTTCATTGAATTTCAATAAATAAACTTATTAATTTTGTTTTTTAAATGGTTTGATTTATCTTTGATTATTCCTTAAGTATTATAAAATGAACAAGTTACCCGCTTTTCGTATGATACATTATTGTAAGAAAAAATTAGGTAGTTTTTGAAATACTTTTAGCATTGAAATTTTTTAAGAATTAATTTCTGATAAAATTTTACAAACTCGCTTTATTGTTTTCTGATACTTTTATATTTTGTCATTATTCTTGATGAGTGGGGTAGGGCAGTTGTTATTTTCAATTCCTACATCTTTTGAATCAATTTAAAAATAAATGTCTTGTCTGACTGCTGGTTTTTATTTTTGCCTGAAACGCTGAAAAATTGACCTTCATAAATGCCTTTAAAATCGATTTTCTGTTTTTTTTCGGGAATTTATATGCTGATTTATTTTTAGCAGGAAATACTATTGTTTTTGGGGGAATTTTATTTTCATAATTTGTTTTTTTATATTTTTTTCTCTTTTAATGCCCGTAGAAAGATTGTATAATATTCTGACATGATTTTCAACTTAGATTGATTTTGGATTGTTCTCTTTGAATATTTTAAAAATAGAGTAGGGGATAGGTCTGTTAATTTTAATAAAGATAATCAGATTAAAAAATTGCATTTAAAGTTGGTAAAGAAATTAATAATTGAATAGATATAAAAAAATAAAACTCAGAAGAAAAAATCCTGAGTTTTTTGTTTTTAAGTTTAAAATTGCTGAAAATTGACCTTCATAAATAGGTCAAAAATCGATTTTCTATCTTTTTTCGATAATGTATATCAAACTTGAAAATTCGTTCGAAAATAATGCCTTTACGTTGGAAATTGTTCCAAAGATCACTGCTTTTAGCCAAAATAAGGGTGATTTTTTGTATTTTTCGCTCAACATAGAGATATAATATGAATCAAGAACCAAAGGTTTGATCTTTCTCATTTTCCAGTCAGGATTTTTGGAAATCAGGTTTTCCATACCTTTCTTTGAAAAATGATAGATATGTCTTGGAACATCATAAGCGGCCCAATATTCTTTATAATGTTTTGCATCATAGGAAGTAGGGTTAGGAACTGCAATAACAAGTATTCCTTTTTCTTTTAATTTTTGATGAAAAACAGCAAGCATTTCATCCTGATTCTCGATGTGCTCAAATACATGCCATAGTGTAATAGCATCTAAGGTATTTTCCTCAATTTTGTTAATATCATCTAAAATAGAAGCCTTGGTTATTTTTCCCTGTGCTGCTTTTCTGGCATCAGAATCCGGTTCAAATCCAAAGGTTTCAAAATCATTTTCAATATATTTTACAAATTCTCCTGCGCCGCATCCATAGTCCAAAACTTTTGATCCTTTTTTTATTCTATCTACCAGTATATTTTTTTTATACTGCAGATTAAAAGACTGAAGAAATTTATAAAGTTTCTCTTTTAAACTTCCGGAATCCTGGTGGTGAGAAATATAATCTTCACTTTCATAATATCTGGAAATATTGGATGGAATAGGAGTAGTTTTAAAAACTCCTTTAGTTTCTGTTTCTTTAATTTCAAATATTTCCTGTGAAAGAAAATGATCTTTTATTTTCATTGAAGTAAATATCTTTTATATGATAAAAAAATTAAGATATTCAGAAGTGTTTTACGCTTATAAATACCTTAATTTTTGTTTTTATTTTCTAATGTTTCACGTGAAACATTTTTTTAACGCCCTAGGTAAACCAATAAAACATTAATATCAGCAGGGGAAACTCCGCTTATTCTTCCAGCTTGTGCAATAGTCTTCGGACGTACATTAGACATCTTCTGTTTTGCTTCTGCAGAAAGACTGGAAAGCTTTGTATAATCGAAATCTTCAGGAATTTTAATATTTTCCAGACGATTCAGCTTTGCAACGTTTTCTTTTTCTTTCTCAATATATCCTTTATACTTAATATTGATCTCTGCCTGCTCTCTTACTTCATCATTATATCGGGTAGAAACTTCTTTAATAAAATCAATTTCATCCAGTTTTTCTAATGTCATATTAGGTCTGGTTAGGATTTGAGCTGCTCTGTAAGCTTGGTCTACTGGGCTGCTTTCAATAGATTCCAGGACAGGGTTGATAATGCCTGGTTTTAAAGAAGTTTCCCGAAGAAACTCTTCAAGTGATTGACTTTCAGATACTTTTGTTTCGACGCGTCTTAACCTGTCTTCTTTTGCCAGGCCTAGCTGGTATGCTTTCTCTGTTAATCTGATATCGGCATTATCCTGTCTTAAAAGAAGTCTGTATTCTGCACGGGAAGTAAACATTCTGTAAGGTTCTTCAGTTCCCTTTGTAATTAGGTCATCAATCAATACTCCAATATAAGCTTCATCTCTGTTTAAGATAAAATCTCCCTTCTCATGAACTTTATTGTGCGCATTGATTCCGGCAATTAATCCCTGGCCGGCTGCTTCTTCGTATCCGGTTGTTCCGTTAATCTGTCCTGCGAAATATAAATTATCAATTAATTTAGTTTCCAGTGTATGTTTCAATTGGGTAGGAGGGAAGTAATCATATTCAATAGCGTAACCCGGACGGAAAACTTTTACATTTTCAAATCCTGGTATATGTTTCATCGCTTTGATCTGTACATCTTCCGGGAGAGAAGAACTGAATCCGTTGACATAGATTTCCACAGTTTTCCATCCTTCCGGTTCTACGAAAAGCTGGTGTCTGTTTCTTTCTGCGAAACGGTTAATTTTATCTTCAATGCTTGGACAGTATCTTGGGCCTAAACTTTGAATCGTTCCATTAAACATTGGACTTCTGTCAAAACCTTCTCTTAAAATATCGTGTACTGTTTCATTAGTATATACGATATGACAGCTTAATTGTTTGGTGAGTTTTGGTGTATCAAGATAGCTGAACTTTTGAGGATTTTCATCTCCTTTCTGTTCTTCCATTTTTGAATAATCCAAACTTCTTCCGTCTACTCTCGGTGGAGTACCGGTTTTCATTCTTCCTGCCTCGAAACCTAAAGTGACCAGTTGTTCTGTAATTCCAAAAGCTCTCGGTTCACCCATTCTTCCTCCTCCTAATTGTTTATCTCCAACGTGGATTAATCCGTTAAGAAAAGTTCCGTTTGTAAGAACTACAGATTTTGCTTTAATCTCAATTCCTAAAGAAGTAACTACTCCGGCTACTTTATTATTTTCAACAATCAGTTGTTTCACCATATCCTGAAAGAAATCAAGATTGGGAGTATTCTCTAATGCTAAGCGCCATTCTTCGGCAAAAAGCATTCTGTCATTTTGGGTTCTCGGAGACCACATCGCAGGACCTTTTGAAAGATTAAGCATCTTGAATTGGATTGCAGATTTGTCTGCCACAATTCCGGAATATCCTCCCATTGCATCAATTTCTCTTACGATCTGTCCTTTTGCGATTCCGCCCATTGCCGGGTTGCAACTCATCTGTCCGATGGTCTGCATATTCATTGTAATAAGCAGTGTTTTTGAACCCAGGTTAGCTGCTGCTGCTGCTGCCTCACAACCTGCGTGTCCTGCACCTACTACTATTACATCATATATTTCTGAAATCATTTTTATCTCGCTCGTTTTAAGCTTTAAACCTTATCTTTATAACCAATGTTTCACGTGAAACATTTTTGGAGAATGCACTCTAGGTAAACTTATATTGTTACTAGAATAGAGTACTTTAGATATGGGACTTTAAGTGATTCTTCAATTTTAAAACTTTAAATCCCTGTATTTATCCAGGTACAAATCTTCCATTCTCCGCATCTCTTTTTCTTCCTCTTCCGTCTTATCTTTATAGCCTGCAAGATGTAAAATACCGTGGGCTAAAACCCTTCTTAATTCTTCTTCATAATCTCGGGAAAGGGTAGAGGCGTTATCAGAAATGCGCTGCAAAGATACGAAAATCTCAGCGCTTATTGTCTTACCTTTTACATAATCAAAAGTGATGATATCTGTATAATAATCATGCTGCAAATAATCCTGATTAATCTTAAGAAGATATTCGTCATCACAGAAAATGTAATTGATTTCTCCTAGTTTTTTTCCTTCTGAAAGAATAAGATCTTCCAGCCATTTTTTGTAATCTGTACTTACCGACTCTGGTAAGTTTTCGTAAAAGAACTGTATCATTTTTTTTAAAACCAGTGTCCTAAAATAACACTGAATATACCTTTTTGGTTATTTTTTAGGGAGTGGCTGAAGTTTACTTTTATCTGTCCGAAAGGAGATTTGTAACCAGCTGTAATTCCCAGTGAGCTATAATTTACTTTAACTGCATCTTCAAACTTAATATCGTTTGATAAGTTGGCAAAGGTAAAGTTTCCGCTGATAAAATAGTTTTTATTAAACTTAAACTGAACATCATTTGACGCCAGTATTACATTGTTTGTATACAACTGGGCGAAATAAAATCCACCAAAGCTTTTAAAATTGATGAGATTCTGCTCAAAAATTCCGCCTAATCTGTATTGATAATAGGCAGGAAGGTTTTCACCGATAGTAACTCCTCCAAACAGATTGAGACGATAACTGAATTGTTTGCTAAGCGGAATATTAAGTTTAAGGTCCGCTTTGATCTGAATGATTCTTTTATCAACTTCAGACTTTAAAAGATCTACAACCTTTCCTTCTGCAGCAAAATAAACCCCTTTTGTAGGGAATTCCTTATCATCCTGAGTGTCGGTCTTAATAAAAACATAAGGGTTCAGAAAACGGCTGTATCGCCTGTTATCTCCATTGCTGTTTTCTGCTTTAAAATAATCGTGGCTGATACCGCCGCCAATGGCAAATTTATCCTTCCAGGTAGACTGTATATAAGCTTCATTTCTGATCCATTCCCAGCGGTCTACTACATAATTATCTACATTCTTTATATCAAAGCTCATTCCTGATGAATAGAGTCCAACTCCCGGAATGTATCCGTTATCTACAAAATAATTAAGGTAATATCTGAGACGGTCTCCTACAACGAGATCCACTGAAAGGTTTGAATTTTTGAATAAAAGCCTTTTTGCAGAATAATTCAAAAGAAGTCCCGTTTTAAAAACTTCGTCATAATGCAATCCGAATTTTAAAAAATGACGGGCATCATCTTCAGTCACGTAAAGCTTCAGATAGTTTGCGTCATTCTCCTGAACGATATCATAATTGATAAATTTGTAGTTGTTGGTGGCAACCAGTTTATCTATCATTTTATTAATACTTCCATAAGTCTGCAAAGAGGGAAGGCGTAATCCCATTTTTCCCAGCGTGTAGTTTTTACCATAAATTTTGCTTCCTTCAATGGAAATACTGTCTATTTTATAAACATTGGAATATATAGGGTTCACCTGTTGTCTGAGACGGTCAAATGGTCTCTTTGGCAACTGGTCTAATACCTGGGAATATTTCAGCCCTTCCACATATCCGCTGTCCAGAATTTTCTTTTTATCATCGTAGCTTGTAGCAGACATTCCTTTCAGATTGGGTTTAATATTGATATCTGTATATCTGTATTGTCTTCGGGTATCTCTTTTGATACCGAAATCTATGACCTGGTTCAGAATGGCTATAATATTGTTTAAATCTTCTCTTTTCGAAAGATCCTGATTAAGGTCCACACCAATGACGATGTCAATTCCTTTGTCCTTTAGAGGCTTTGACGGATAGTTTACCGTCATTGCTCCGTCTATATAAATGCTGTCACCAATTTTTACTGGATCCATTAAAGAAGGAAACGCAGAACTTGCCATAATAGATTGTACAAGATCTCCTTTTTCAAAAATCTGCATATTTCCGCTTTCAAGATTGGTAGCAACACATAGGAATGGAATAGGCATTTTAGAAAAGTCTTCAATATTGGAAACGTTTTTGAAAAGTTCTTTCAGAAGATAAACGTTTCTCTGGCCGGTGCTGATGGAAGAGGGAAGTGTAATTTTTCCGTTTTTAAGCGGAATGGATAAAAGATATTTGTCTACGGATTTGTTGAAAAAGCTGGCTTCCTGCCGGGACTTGGGATCCATAATCAGAGAATAGAAGTCCGTATCCATGACTATTTTTTCTATTTCTTTTCCGGAATAGCCGGCGGCATACAATCCGCCTACAATGGCTCCCATACTGGTTCCGGAAATGTAATCCACTTTCACTCCCAATGAATCCAATACTTTAAGAACTCCAACATGTGAAAATCCTTTGGCTCCACCACCGGCCAGCGACAGGCCTATTTTTGGATTCTTCGGAATTACCAGATTTTTTTTTACCTGAGAATGGATCAATAACAGTGGGAATATGAAAAGCAGAATCAGGAGTTTTCTCATAGTTAATCTTTTATATAAATCCGTTTCACCCGAGGTGAAATGGAGGTTAATACTTCATAGGTTATCGTTTTGCAGTAGCCTGCGAATTCTTTTAAACTTGGTTGGGCGTTGAAAACAGTTACCGTATCGCCTTCTTTTACACTGGGAATATGGTCTACATTGATCATCATCATATCCATACAGATATTTCCAACGATGGGTGCCAGTGTTTTATTAACTCCGACATTTCCTACCTGATTTCCGATCAGTCTTGGTATTCCATCCGCATATCCCACAGGAATTGTTGCAATTCTTGTCGGATGATCTGCTTTATATCTTCTGCTGTATCCTACCGATTCCCCGTTTTCAACGGTTGATATCTGTGAAATTACGGTTTTAAAGCTTACCACAGAACGTAATTGTTTCTGAATTTCAGCATCTGCTGATTCTCCCAGCATTCCAATACCAATTCTTACCATGTCATGCTGATGATCTTTATAGCTCGTGATTCCTGCTGAATTCAGGATGTGGCGGATAGGAGTGTAACCTAATTTTTCAATAAGATAGCCGGAATTTTTTTCGAAAACCTCCAGCTGTTTCAAAGTAAATTCTTTTTCTTCAGGCATATCAGAAGATGATAAATGGCTGAACATACTTTGGACCTTTACATTTTTCTGGCTTAAAGTTTCGCTTAACTGATCCAGCTCAAAATCTTTAAAACCAAGACGGTGCATTCCCGTTTCCAGCTTGATATGGATTGGATATTTCTTATCATATCCGGATTTCTGAACCGCTTCATAGAATAATTCCAGAACTCTGAAACTGTAGATTTCCGGCTCCAGGTTATATTCTATAATCGTCTGATAACTGTGCTGCTCGGGATTCATCACAATAATAGGAGTAGTGATCCCTTTTTTTCTGAGCTCTACACCTTCATCTGCATAGGCTACTCCAAGGTAATCTATATGATGGTGCTGAAGGAACTCTGATACTTCAAAACTTCCCAAACCGTAAGCATTGGCTTTTACCATGGCCATCATTTTAGTTCCCGGCTTCAGCAGTGATTTATGATAGTTGATATTGTGAAGAATCGCATTAAGGTTTACTTCAAGTACTGTATCATGTTTTCTGAGTTCAAGAATATCTTTCAGTTTTTCAATCTCAAATTTCCTTGCTCCTTTGAGTAAGATGATCTGATTTTCTAGGTCACTAAGATGCTTACTTTCAATCAGCTCTTTAGTATCAATAAAAGTATAGGTTTTAGCTTTAAATAATTCACTGAAGTTTGAAATTTCATCACCGATCAGAAATACAGAATCAAAATTCTGTTCATTCACCAATTCTGAAACTTCCTCGTATAATTCTTTGGCATTGGAATTCACTCCAACGATATCTGTTAAGACCAGAGATTTTTTAGATTTATTATATTCATTCAAAAACTGGAGAGCAGTCTTCAAAGAATCGAGGTCCAGATTAAAAGAATCATTGATGATAATATTGCCTTTAATTCCTTCAATCGCTTCAAGCCTCATTTCAACGGCTTTTAAAAGGTTGATTTTTTCAACGATCTTTTTATTTTCGATATTCAGTTCCTTAAGCACAGAGATAAGCGCCATAGCATTGGTTAATGTCGCTTCGTCTCTCTGATGCACCGGAAAACTGATTTCTTCACCCAAATATTCAACAATGATGTTTTCATCTTTGGAAATATTGTTTTTGATGAAAACCTGGTTCTCTTTTTTAAAACCGTAAGCAATTAATTTTTTATCAGAATAGGATTTTTTAATTTTTTGATCAACAAGAGCATTGTCCCCATTATAAATGATGACTTCAGAATTTTTGAAAAGAATAATTTTTTCATCAATTAATTCTTCCTCGGAAGAAAAGTTGGCCGCGTGAGCAGTTCCGATATGCGTGAGCAGTCCGATCTGAGGGTGGAAAATATTTTCAAGTTTTTCCATTTCATCCGGTTTTGAAATTCCCACCTCAAAAATTCCCAGATGATGAGAATTGTTGATTTGAAGTAGAGAAAGCGGAAGACCGATCTGTGAATTAAAACTTTTAGGGCTTTTCACTGTAGGAAATTCATTCCACAGACATTGATAGAGCCATTCTTTTAATATAGTTTTACCATTACTTCCCGTAATCCCGATGGATTGTAGATGAGAATGTTCGAAATGATACTTTGCTAACTTTTGAAGAAACTCTACAGAATTTTCAACAATGATCCAGGTTATATTTTCAAACGCCGGATAATGATGTTCAGAAATAATGACATTGATTCCCCTGTCCATTGCAGATTCAATAAATTTTTCACCGGAATTTTTGTGAGTATTGATCGCAATGAAAGCCGTATTCTTGATAGAATAAATAATCCTGCTGTCGTATGCTATATTTTTGATCAATAAACTTCCGTCACCAATGACCTGTGAATTGGTGATCCCTGCAATGTGTTGTACTGTATAATTCATTGGTACCCTTTCTGCTTTTTTTAGCGAAACGGCAAAAAGGTAAAATAGTAAAAGGGCTAAGATTTATGACATCATCCGGTTTTTCCTTTTTAAATATTTTACAGTGTAGCTTTTTCGCTTTTCATTTTATATTAGTGAATATATTTTACGGTTTATAGCAAACAGTTTTACAATTTAGTGATTTCGTCGTCTGCTTTATCCGATTATTTTCTTTTTGAAAGTACTTCGTCAATAAAAACACGGCGGCTTACTGCTTCATAACTTTCTGTTTCTCCCAGTTCCACAAGATTATCTCCCTGTGAAGTTCTCATCGAGTAGTTGGCAAGATTACCGGTTCTCTTACAAATAGCATGCACTTTTGTAACATACTCTGCAGTTGCCATCAAATTGGGCATTGGCCCGAACGGACGGCCTAAAAAGTCCATATCCAATCCTGCAATAACCACTCTGATCCCGCTATTGGCGAGCTGGTTGGCAACATCAACAATGCTTTCATCAAAAAACTGAGCTTCATCAATAGCTACTACATCACAATTGGAAGCCAGCAGAAGAATTTCATTAGGGTTTTCTACTGCTGTACTGCGGATTTTATTCTGATTATGGGAAACTACATCCTCTTCAGAATACCGTACATCCATTTTTGGTTTAAAAATTTCCACATTCTGCCCTGCCATTTCCGCTCTTCGCAATCTGCGGATAAGTTCCTCGGTTTTACCGGAAAACATAGAGCCACAAATTACTTCCATCCAACCACTTTGTTTGGAATGATTAATTGTATTTTCTAAAAACATTTGTTAAATTAGCCGTATATTTTTAACATCAAAAGTAAGCAATTTTAATAAGAATCTTATTATGCAGAATATCCAAGATTTAAAGGAAAAGATTTTTTTTGAATCCATGAATATCATTGATAATCTGGACAAAATAAGTAATATAGACGAATTACTTTCCAAGCAAGATCTTGTGGATGAGCTTGCTAACAGGATTTCTTTTTTGAAACTGCTGGAAAAAAATATCGAATACTTCGTAGCAGACAATCCGGCACAGAATCCGGACCATCACTATGTCTCTTTTGATTCCGGAGAAACAGAACATCATGATACCGGAAATGAAGTGACGGAAGAGGAGGCTATTTTCAATAATGAACTGAACGAAATTGATGAAAATGAAGTTTTTTCAGATGAATCTGAAGAAGAAGCTGTTTTCAATAATCAGCTGAATGAAATTGTTGAAAACGAGTTCCATGAAAATATCGTAAGCTTTGTAGAAGAAAATAAGATTGAAAACTCACCTGAAAATCAGGAACAGGATTTTGGAAATGAAACTCTGGAAGAAGAAGCAGTTTTTAATAATCAGCTGAATGAAATTGATGAAAATGAAATTTCAGAAGAACAAAGAGCTGTTCTGAGCTTTGTGGATGAGGATAAAATCCTTGCAGATTCTACACCGGATTCGGATGAAGATCTTAATGAAGATCTGTTTTATAATGAAGTAACAGCAGAAGAAGCGGTTTTCAATAATCAGCTTCATGAAATAGAAGAGCAGGAAGAGTTGATTTCTGAAGAGGAATCGAAGAAAGAACCTGAGTCTGCGGTAGCAAATGATGTGAAATCTTCTGTTACAGAAACCATTCCAAGCATTTTTGATACAGAAACGCTGGATGATGAAATACTGATTGAAGAAAACGAAGAACAATTTGTGGCTTCAAACATTTCCATAGAACAGGGAGAAATGGCTACAGAAACTTCCAATGTAGAAAATATTCTGAGTGAGATCAAAAATGACCACTCTGAAGAACCTGTAAAAGAAGAAAGCATTCTTGCTGAAGTCTATGATCGCAGAAAGATTGTTGAAATCGACAAACCTGTTCCTGAAAAAACAGATAAACATCGTTCCGATGAGAGCTTCGAAAATTTAGAAGAATACCATCGGGAGAAAAAAATAAAATTAGCCAATATCAAAGGGATGAAGGCTGTTCAGTCACTTTTTGATGACGACCACCTGGAACTTCCCAAGGAAGAAAAAACAGCTCCTGTTGCCAAAGAAGATACAGGAAGTATTCTGAAATCCAATATTCCAACACAATTCATGGAAGCAGATAAGCTGAAACCTGAATTTAAGCTGGATCTGAATGACAGACTTGCCTTCACGAAGATGCTTTTTGAAGGAAGCCAGGCAGATCTGAATGATACTGTTTATCAGCTGAACCAATTCAGAACACTGGAAGAAGCCAAAGAATACCTGAGTGATCTGTACTATGACAGAAAATGGAATAAGGTGGATGAATATGCACAGAGACTTTGGATATTGGTGGAAAATAAATTCTTATAATTTTGAGCGGAATCCTATATTTTGTTCCCACACCCGTTGGGAATCTGGAAGATATGACATTCAGGGCGGTAAATGTTCTGAAAGAAGTAGATTATATTTTATGTGAAGACACCAGAACTTCAGGAATACTTTTAAAACATTTTGAGATTTCCAAGCCATTAAAGTCTTATCATTTACATAATGAGCATCAGGCAACGGAGAAAGTGATTACAGACCTTAAAAACGGGCAGAATATTGCTATTATTACCGATGCAGGAACTCCCGGCATTTCAGATCCCGGATATTTACTGGCCAAAGCAGGAGCAGATAACAATATTGATATGATCTGCCTACCCGGAGCTACAGCGCTCATTCCGGCACTTGTTGTTTCTGGTCTTCCTAATAACGAATTTCTTTTCGCAGGATTTCTGCCACAGAAAAAAGGAAGACAAACCAAACTGAAGCAGCTTGCTGAAGAAAAAAAGACCATCGTTTTGTACGAAAGTCCTCATAAGATTAATACCACTCTGGAACAGATCAAAGAATTCTTCGGAGAAGAAACCAGGGTAAGCTTAAGCCGTGAGATTTCTAAGAAATTTGAAGAAACTAAAAGAGGAACAATCAATGAATTAATTGAATTCTCCAAGAGTAAAACTTTAAAAGGAGAGATCGTTCTTATTGTCAATAATTCTATTTAATTTTCTTTGAAAAAATTAGTTTTTGTATTGTGTTCTGTAGTCTGTACAGCACAAACTAACCAATATATGAAGGTGATCCTGTCGAAAAAGACAGGGAAAGAAATCAGTTCTTATTCTGAGGGATATGGAACATTCTACGATACTGATTATAAGAAACAGGGAATTGTGGATTCTTTAGGCACTATTACATTTGAATCTCCTTACAAAGGAAGTATTCTTCATGTTTTCAAAAACCGGTTTATTCTTTATTCTGAGGAAGGAAATGGCAGAAAATCAGCTGTTATTGACGAAAAGGGAACAGAACTTATTCCTCTTGGCGATCAGGAATTTAATACTCCGTGGTGGAGTGAAGAATGTATTATTTCATCAAAACAGAATTCAGAAGCCGTTTATGATTTTAACGGAAAGGAAATCATTCCTTACTCGGAAAAGATCCGTTTTTCAGGGAAGAACAGGCTTTTTGTTTTAAAAGACAAAAAATGGTTTCTGTATGATTTTAACGGAAAGCAGCTCAGCACCCGGGAATTTAAAGAAGACTACAGCTTTGAAGGGGACAGGGCACTTATCGTTAATGAAAATGGAGAAAGTGAAATCATTGGAAATAACGGGCAAACCCTGCACAAATTTTCTAAACAGGTTGTAAACATCAATGCTTACCCTTATCTGATTACTAAAAATAAAAGTACAGGAAAGTATGGCTTGATTGATGCAGAAGACAATACGATTGCCGAAGAAATCTTTAACGATATCACCCCGGAATATTTTGGCAAAAAAGAATATATCTATCTTACAAAAAACGGAAGGACAACAGTTTTCAGTAAGAAAGACGGAAAGCTGTATGCACAGACTTTTAAATATGTAAATCCTTTATTGGGTAATTTATTCAGTGTTTATAATGATAAAGCAAAAAAATCCGGCATTATAGACCTGCAGGGTAATATCATTTTCCCTCAGGAATACGATTTTATCAAAAGTTTTACTGTTTCAGGAAAAGATTTTATTTACCTTAAAAAAGAAAATGAAGAACAATTCTTAGATAAAGATCTTAAAAATATTGTAGGAGACGGAGTTCAGATTTTCGGGTTTTATCCCGACAATCTTATCATTGGAAAGCAGGACCGCTATTATAGATTTTCTGTAAAAGATCATTCTATATCTGAGTTGAAAAATATCAGCGAGATTAAAAATGAAGATGTTGACTATTTTAATCCTCTTAATCAATATTCAAAACCTTTGGTCTGCAGAAACACAGACAACTTTTATGGAATCCTGGATGGGAAGGGAACAGAAATTGTACCGTTTGTATACGAAGATATTATCACATTCGGAAATGCTGAAAACGAAATTGTCGTTAAAAAAGAAGGAAAATTTGGGGTTTCCAATTTTCAGAATGAGCCTTTGAAAGACATTATTTATGATAAATACTTTTGGCAGAAAGAGGTATTGAGATTAGATAAAAGTAAGAAAACAGACTTTATTTATTTCACCAGATTTAAAAATAATTATGTTCAACTTTAATGAAAATCCTGATATTCATCAAAAAAAAGCTAGTATTTTGACAATTTAAATGGGTTGAATAACATTTTATAATATCTTTGCAAACCGTTTAATTCCAGAAAGGAATTGTAGAAACATGAAGAGGCAGCTGTCACTAGCTGAACGAGTTATAAAAAAATAATTGTCAATAGATATGAAAATATTAGAAGGAAAAGTAGCACTAATTACCGGAGCTACAAGAGGAATCGGTAAAGGTATTGCTGAAATGTTTGCTCAGCAGGGAGCAAAAGTAGCATTTACCTACGCTGGCTCTGTAGACAAAGCAAAAGAATTAGAAGCAGCTTTAAGTTCTGTAACCCAAATTAAAGGATATCAGTCTGACGCATCAGATTATGATGCTGCTCAGAAATTGGTGGAGGAAGTGATGGCAGAGTTCGGGCAGATTGATATTTTGGTAAACAATGCAGGGATTACAAAAGATAACCTGTTGTTGAGAATGTCCAAAGAAGATTGGGATCAAGTAATCAAAGTAAATTTAGATTCAGTTTTCAACCTTACAAAGGCAGTAATTAAGCCTATGATGAAGGCAAGATCAGGATCTATCATTAATATGACTTCTGTAGTAGGTGTGAAGGGTAATGCCGGACAAGCCAACTATGCAGCTTCTAAAGCCGGGGTGATAGGGTTTACAAAATCTGTTGCACTGGAATTGGGATCACGAAATATCAGATGTAATGCGATTGCTCCCGGATTTATTGAAACAGAAATGACGGCTGTTCTGGATGAAAAAACCGTTCAGGGATGGAGAGAAGAAATTCCAATGAAGAGAGGAGGACAGCCTGCGGATATCGCCAATGCATGTGTATTCTTAGGCAGCGAAATGTCTGCATACATTACCGGACAGACGTTAAACGTTGACGGTGGAATGTTAACATAAAAAATGAAAAAAGTACAGAATATAGTTTTATTCTTGTCCGTTTTACTATTCATCGGTCTGGCATACATTAGTTTCTTTAATGTATATCAGACCGATGATTATTTTTGGTCCTATACAACCAGAAAAATGGGACTGCTGCAAAGTTTTGTCAATACCTATACGACATGGGGAGGAAGATATTTTGGGTATTCTATCAATATGTTTAATCCTGTCTTTTACGACAGTAACAATATTGTTCCGAAAATCTATCCTGTCTTTTTGATGCTTTCCTTTATTGGAGTTTCCACATTAAACCTGAAAGAATATTTCCATTATTCTCTGAAAGAATCTCTCAAAAAAGGCTTCCTTTTGTTTTTCTTTTATACCATACTTCTGGTAAGCCTGCCTGAACATTACTTCTGGATCACAGGATCCAATATTTATTTCGTTCCTGTAATTTTAGCGGGTATTTTACTGTATTTTATTAAAAAAAATAAAGATACGGGAGAGAATATCTGGTTTTATTTTTCTCTACCGCTTATCATACTGCTGATGGGTTCCAATGAAATTCTGGCATTAATTGTATGGGGAATTCTGTTGGTATCTTATTATCTTAAACGCGATAAGAAAACGCTGATTTTCCTATTAACAGCAAGTATCTTTATATGGGTAAGCTTTCTTGCACCAGGTAACTTCAACAGAATGGGAGAGACTGAAACAGGATTAATAAAATGGGTAAAAAGAATAGGCCTTTTTGGGGCCAATACACTCTATGTTGCGGTCAAAGTACTTTTAATATTACCTCTTTTTATTAAAGTTTTTGAAGAAGAACTCAGGAAAATCACTACTCAGATACTGTTGAAAAAAGCTGTTTTATTCTGGTTGGTTTCATTGGTACCTTTGTTATTTACAGGGTATATTCTAACCTCTATTGCAAGACAGTTTGAAAGTATCATCTTTTATTTTTTAATCAGTTTTTCACTAATCGTTTTTTTCAAATTTGAGAAAATTAAAAAGTTCTGGTGGGTTTCTCTTTTCATTGTTTTTCTACCTGAACTGAAAATTTTCCCCGAAAAGTATTCTTATTTTAATATTGATTTCAATGGTGAAAATATAGTCATGGAGCTTCTGACTACAGATCTTAAGGAATATGAAAGAGAGATGAATCAGAGAGTTGATATAATTAAAAACTCGTCTCAGGATTCTGTTGTGGTAGATAAAATAAAAGAAGTTCCCATAATTTTATATATGGATGAAATGGCTTCTGTAAAAGAGGAAAAAAACTATGTAAATGATCAGCTTGAAAAATATTTCAATAAAAAATACATCAGAACAAAAGAATAAAGGCTTTAGATAAATATTCTAAAGCCTTTTATTTTATTTTTAGTCTTTAAAAACCTGATTTTCCTGCTCCTGAACTCTTATAAAAGTAGTTCTTTTGGAAAGCTCTTTAAGCTTCGAGGCTCCTACATAAGTACATGTGGATCTTACTCCTCCTAATATATCTTTTACAGTATCTGCTACCGGTCCTTTATACGCTACTTTCACAGTTTTTCCTTCTGAGGCACGATATTCCGCCACACCTCCGGAATGCTTATCCATGGCTGTTTTAGAGCTCATTCCATAGAAAAGGCGATATTTTTTACCGTTTTCTTCAATCATTTCGCCACCACTTTCATCATGTCCGGCAAACATTCCGCCCAGCATGACGAAATCTGCACCGCCGCCGAAAGCTTTTGCTACATCACCGGGAACTTTACATCCGCCGTCAGCGATGATATGTCCTCCCAAACCGTGCGCAGCATCTGCACATTCTATAATCGCAGAAAGTTGAGGATATCCCACTCCTGTTTTTACTCTGGTCGTACACACAGATCCAGGACCAATACCTACTTTTATGATATCTGCACCTACCAGAAGAAGTTCTTCCACCATTTCTCCGGTAACCACATTTCCTGCTATAATAATCTTATCCGGGAAATTGGCTCTTGCCTTCTTCACAAATTCAACGAAATGCTCAGAATAACCATTGGCTACATCTATACAAAGAAACTCAATTTTTGGGTGCTTATCAAGGATCTGTTTTATTTTCTCTTCATCAGCTTTTCCGGTTCCGGTACTCAATGCAATATACTGATGAATACTTTCAGGCTGGCTGTTGAGAAACTTGCTCCATTCCTCAGGAGTATAATGCTTATGAACTGCGGTAATAATTTTCTCCTTGGCCAGCTCCACTGCCATTTCAAAAGTTCCTACTGTATCCATATTGGCTGCAATTACAGGGACTCCTGTCCATCTTTTCCTGGTATGTTTAAAGGTAAATTCTCTCAGTAAATCAACTTCCGAACGGGATTTCAAAGTAGAACGCTTAGGGCGGAACATTACATCCTTGAACCCCAGTTTTATGTCATATTCTATACGCATTTTGTAATTATTTGTCAGAATAAAGGTAGTGAATAATATGAAATAGTGTATTTTTGAAATAATGGATTTTCCTGTAACATTTCATATTTTCGGCAAAACGATCCTTGCGCATCCACTTTTTGAGGCTGCCGGAATGTTTTTGGGCATGAGATATTATTTTTATCTGAAACGTAAGTCTAAGGAAAAACTTTCTTTCAATACTTCTGCTGCAGTTTTAATAGGTGCCACTGCCGGTGCTTTGATAGGTTCCAAACTGATTGGTAATCTTGAAAACCCTTATGCATTATTTGAAAATTTTTCTGTCAGAAAGTTCTGGTCAAACAATACTATTGTAGGAGGACTGGCTTTTGGTTTATTGGGAGTAGAGCTGGCAAAAAAGATTGTACATCATAAAGAAAGTACGGGAGATCTTATTGTTTTCCCACTGATATTGGCCATGATTATAGGCAGAATAGGATGTTTTCTTACAGGTATTGGTGAAGAGACATATGGTATTCCTACTGATTCTGTTTTTGGGATGCATTTGGGGGACCAATATCTCAGACATCCTGTTGCCTTGTATGAAATAGCCTTTTTAATTCTTCTTTGGATAGGATTAAAGTATATTCAGAATCGTAAGAAGTACGCCTCCGGTTTTATTTTTCAGCTGTTTATGCTCAGCTATTTTACATTCAGATTCCTTTTGGATTTTATAAAACCAAGGGTAGAAATCATTGGAAATATAGGTACGATTCAAATGGTGTGTATCTGTGTAATTATTTACTACATTTATAAAATAAAAAATACCGGATCTTTATATTTAAAATATTCAAGATGAAAACATTAACTATTTTAGAAGGGAATCTCAATCTGGCTGGGGTAGTGATAATGATTATTGGTGCAATTATTTTGGCTGCACTGTTTTTTTCCCTCATTGTCACTGTTATCACAAAACTTATTTACGAAAGAAAGGGAGACAGGAAATTCACCAGAAAACAATTTATCCAGACCATGCTGATATCTCTTCTGATCTGTGGATTGATCAGCGGTTATATTTGCGGAGGACTTTAAAAAATTTGCTATGCCAGTAAGAAATTATACTTATTATGATTATACAATCAGTCTTTGCCCGGAATGTCTTAAAAGGGTAGGTGCCAAAATCATTATTGAGGATGAAGCTGTTTTTATGACCAAAAGATGTCCGGATCATGGATTTTTTAAAACAAAAATAGCTTCTGACGTACATTATTATAAAAATATAAGAAACTATAATAAAGCCTCTGAAATGCCCCTTCATTTCGGAACCGATGTGGAATATGGCTGTCCTTATGATTGTGGACTATGTGTAGATCATGAACAGCATAGCTGTCTTTCTATCGTAGAAGTTACAGATCGTTGTAATCTGACCTGTCCAACCTGCTATGCAATGTCCTCACCCCATTATGGAAGTCACAGAAGCCTGGAAGAAATTGAGGCTATGTTTGATGTTATTGTAAAAAATGAAGGGGAACCGGACGTGGTGCAGATCAGTGGAGGAGAACCTACCATTCATCCGGAATTTTTCAAAATTATGGATATTGCCAAATCAAAACCGATCAAACATCTGATGCTGAACACCAACGGAATCAGAATAGCCAATGATCCGGGATTTGCTGAACGATTGGCGACCTATGCTCCCGAGTTTGAAATTTACCTTCAGTTTGATTCATTTAAACCTGATGTCCTGGAAGATTTCAGAGGGAAAGATCTTACCGCTGTCAGAATGAAAGCACTGGAAAAACTCAATGAACTTAACCTTTCTACGACATTGGTGGTTGTTCTTCAAAAAGATAAAAATATTGATGAAATAGGAAAAATTATAGAATTTGCCCTGAAACAGAAATGCGTAAGAGGAATCACCTTCCAGCCGGTTGAAATTGCCGGAAGAAACCGGGAAGATTCTGCTCATGAAAAAATTACCTTAACTGAAGTAAGACAGGAAATTATCAATCAGTTTCCGTTATTAAATTCTGATGATATTATTCCCGTTCCATGTAATCCGGATGCGCTGGCTATGGGCTATATCTTGAAACTGCAGGGAGAAACAATTCCTTTAACCCGCTATATCAATCCTGCAGATCTCCTGAATAATGAGTCAAGGAATACCATTGTTTATGAACAGGATAAAGGATTGCATATGCAGTTGCTGGATATTTTCAGCACCGGAATTTCCGTAGATAAAGTTCAGCCTAAGGTCAATCAGTTACTGTGCTGCCTTCCGGATGTATGTGCTCCGGATCTTGACTATGATAACCTTTTCAGAATAATTATCATGAACTTTATGGATGCTCATGATTTTGATGTAAGAGCGGTGAAGAAGTCTTGCGTACATATTGTCAATAAAGACCTGAAGTTAATCCCTTTTGAAACGATGAACCTTTTTTACAGGGATGACAAAAAAGCTTATCTGGAAGAGCTCAGGAAAGAAGATAAAGTATTATTTTAACAATATAAAAACAAAGCGTGAAATCCAATTTCACGCTTTTATAATTTCCTTGTTATTTTACTTCTTTTACATCTTCAAAAGTCATCACTTCTTCCAGCGTTTTCATGTATTCATACGCAGTAAGATCAAACTTTACCGGAACAATAGAAATATATCCGTTAGCCAATGCCGTTTCATCGGCATCTTCAGAATCATCCATATTATTGAAGTACCCGGTCAGCCAGTAGTATTTTTTACCATGTGGATTTATTCTTTCATCAAAGCTTTCTTCCCATTTGGCATGAGCCTGCTTACAGACTTTTACTCCTTTTATTTCTTCAGCCGGAAGTTTTGGAATATTGACATTCAGTACAATTCCTCTTGGCATTGGGTTTTCCAATGTTCTTCTTACGATATTCTGAATAAATTCCTTAGCCTGGGTAAAATCTGCTTCCCAGCTGAAATCCAGCAATGAGAACCCAATGGCAGGAATTCCTTCCACACCAGCTTCTACCGCAGCAGACATGGTCCCCGAATAGATTACATTAATAGAAGAATTTGCCCCGTGATTGATTCCTGAAACCACAATATCCGGTCTTCTTTTCAGAATTTTATCAAGAGCCATTTTTACACAGTCTACAGGCGTTCCGCTGCAGGAAAAATCAGTTTGTGGGCCGTCCAGGGTAACTTCTTCGTAACTTAGAGTAGAGTTGATGGTAATAGCGTGGCCTTTTCCACTTTGGGGAGAGTTGGGGGCTACAACCACTACTTCTCCGATTTCATTCATAAAACTGACAAGATTTCTGATACCAGGAGCTGTAATTCCGTCATCATTAGTCACCAGAATAAGTGGTCTTTCCATAAATTATCTTTAATTTTTTATTTAAATAGAGTGAGTTTGTTCATTTTCAGAATTGAACAAATAGATTTTCAACACATCAAATGTAGGTAAAAATCAGACGCCATAAAATACCAGATTGGGATTGGCTATTGTGAAATAAGAAATAAAATTCCTATACTGACGATAGAAACACGAATTAAGCATGGATAGGGAAAATAGCAGCAGGAGGATAATAAAACTGAAATGAAAGAAATTAACAGGCTGAATTTAATATCGTTCATATCGGATCATTACAGATGCTTTTCCATACGGAATTTCTTATCATCCGCCAGAAGAGCACCCGTTTGATCTGATTGTTTTAATTTAGTAAGTTTTACAAAATAATAAACTAGTCGAGAGGTTTTCTGCCAGAAATGATATTATAAAGAATAACAATAATGGCAATAACCAATAGAATGTGGATTAAATAACCTGTACTAATTCCAGGAATTATTCCCAGCATTCCCAATAGCCAAACAACGATGCAGATGACTGCTACTAACCATAATAAACTTTTCATGACTTAATATTTTGAATTTGTATGTTTAATTCTCTGCATATTTTATGCCTTTATGGTTGAAAATTAATTTTGTGGTATATGTTTTTGACGTTTTTGATTGAAAAATAAAACTTCGGATATGTCCTGAAAAAGGCTGATCATTATTGTTTGCAGTAAAACTGCCTGTTAATAGGAAATGGCTAACACTGTTTTGATTATTTGGAAATCTCTTTAAATAAAAATGGGTAAAACTGTCGATATTTGTAAATAAGGTATTAAATTTGATCATTTGTAACAGTACCAAACTTACTGCTACTAATTATTATACTTATTTTAAAAAAATTAATAAATAAAGACAGTTTATGTGGAAAAATTTCAAACTGAATAAATTTTTACTCCTTATTCCATTAACCAGTCTAATGTTTTGTTTCAACTCGCCACAGAATGACGATGAAAAGATGCAGACGATAATGGTGAGCGTAAAAAACACACTTTCTTATCTGCATTATAGCCCGAAATCTATCAATGATGCCTATTCGAAGGACGTTTATAAGCATTATTTCGAATTGGTAGATCCGGCAAAAAGATATTTTCTGCAATCTGATATGGATGAATTCAGCAAGCATGAAACAAAGCTTGATGACTATATCAACCAGGGTGATCTTACCTTTTATAAGCTTACGATTGACAGGCTGTACCAAAGAGTAGACGAGATTGATAAAATCACGCAGGATATTTTCAGTAAGCCGATCAATCTTCAGGAAGATGAAACGCTTACCCTTGAGCCAAAACTTAAAAAAGTACCTGCCAACAAACAGGAACAGTATAATGAGTGGAAAAAATTCATCAAATACAATATCCTTCAGGAAGTAGAGTCGATGAACAGCAAAGAGGAAGCTCAGAAAGAAAAGAAAGACTCTGTTCAGAAGTATAAGCTGAAAGATACGATCAAGTTCAAGGTTCTTACTCAGGACGAAAAGATCAAAAAAGCGACTGATGAAGTAAAAGACCTCGTAAAAGATACCTTTACAAGATTCAAAAAGAGAAAGAAAATGGATTGGTTTACCGTGTATATGAATGCGTATACAGAAGTATTTGATCCGCACACCAACTATTATTCTCCAAAAGATAAAGAAGACTTTGATACCCAGTTCACAGGAAAAGTAATTGGTATCGGAGCGCTGATCCAGGAGAAAAAAGGGAACCTTTACTTAGGAGCGCTTACTATTGGAGCACCGGCATGGAAGTCGAAACAGCTTTCAGAAGGTGATAAAATCCTGAAAGTAAGATCCAAACCGAAAGAAGATGCTGTAAATGTGGTAGGAATGCTTTCTGATGAAGCGGTAAGACTGATCAGAGGTGAAAAAGGAACTCCGGTAACCTTAACGGTTCAGAAAAAAGACGGCACCATTAAAGATGTAACCATGATCCGTGAAGAAGTTGCGATCGAAGATACATTTGCAAGAAGTATTGTTGTGAATGCTCCAAATGGTAAAAAATACGGTTTCATCAACCTGCCAAGTTTTAATGCTGACTTTGAAAATGCCAAAGGAAGAAACGCTTCTGATGACATCAAAAATGAGATTATTAAGCTTAAAGCCCAGAATATTGAAGGAATTATTCTAGACCTTAGAAATAATGGAGGAGGGTCGTTAACTGAAGTAGGCGATATTATGGGACTTTTCATGGAAGCCGGACCTTATGTTCAGGTGAAAGATGGAAATGGAAAAATACAGACGCTTAAAAATAAAAACGAAGCTCCTATCTGGACCGGTCCGCTTGTCATTATGCAAAATGAACTTTCCGCTTCCGCTTCAGAAATCCTTGCTGGTGTGATGCAGGATTATGGAAGAGCAATGATCATCGGATCTCCGCAGTCTTTCGGAAAAGGTACCGTTCAGACTTTTGTGGATCTGAACAGATTCCTGAACACAGAAGATGATTTCGGATCTTTAAAACTGACGATCCAGAAATTCTATAGAATAACAGGAGAATCTACCCAGAGAAAAGGTATCGTTTCTGATATTCAGATGAAAGACTTCTTTACCTATGCTGAAGTAGGAGAGCGATATGATGATTATGCATTGGCCTGGGACAAAATTTCGCCTACAAAATTCCAGAAACTGAACTATTTCAACATTCAGGCGCTGGAAAAAGCAAGTGCAGACAGAATGGCTAAAAACAGCAATTATCAGTTGTTATTAGAATCTGCTCAATGGAGAGAAAAACTGGATAAAGAAGAAAATATTACTTTGAATATTACGAAGTTTAATGAGCTGATGAAGAACAGAAAATCTCAGATTGAAAAGTTCAAAGCTTTGACAAAATTTGAGAACGGCCTTCAGTTTATCATGTATCCAAGTGAAATTGAAAGAGAGAAAAAAGACGAAGCTTTCAAGAAAAAATCTGAAATGTGGATTAAGAATCTGAAAAAAGATCTTTACCTGCAGGAAGCAATGAATATTGTATCGGATATGGGAGCTAAATCCTAAACATAAAAAACCGCTAATCTTTGTAGTTAGCGGTTTTTTTATTGAATAAAGTAGATTACTTAATTTCTACACATCCTACTCTTCCTCCTGCATTTCCGGTAGGCTGGGTATGGAAATCATCTGCTGCAGCGTGTACTATAAGACCTTTTCCAATGATGTTTTTAGACTCATCTGTACAACCCAGACACCATTTATCTGTCTTGAAAGTCAATGTTGCTGTTCCGTTCTGATCAGCAACCAGGTTTCCTATATCTCCCATATGGAAATGTTCAGCACCCCATTTACCATGATCATTCTTCGAAGGATTCCAGTGGCCGCCAGTAGAAGTTCCGTCTGCAGCAGAGCAGTCTCCTTTTTCATGAATGTGTACCGCATGGATTCCAGGAGTAAGGTTGGTAATATCCAGCTTCATAGTTACTTCATTTCCATTTTGAGTAAACTTCGCCGTTCCCCCTGTCTGTGTTCCGCTTTTGGCATTTACAGAGTATGTTTTTGTGGTTCCACATGAAACGGCAAAAACTGCAAATCCCGCCAATAATGCTAATGTTTGTACTTTCATTTTTTAAATGATTTATAGTGATTTTACGATAAATTTAAAAAAGATTTTCCAAAGCGCTTTATGATCTCACTCTTTTTTGAAAAACTTAGTTTAAATGATTGCTTTAATACAGGCTGTTGTAACCTTAAATTCCGAAACTTAGCTCTGAGGCTTACTGATTTAAAACGAGGTAGAAAAAAGCTTATTTTAGTAGCTGGGAAGCAGTGTATAATCTGATCCTTGGAGAAAGAAAAGAAAAATGATTATTCTGTATACATTCATTAGCGAAGAAAAACATCAGTCACGTTTAGACCGATACCTGCCTGCTTTTTCTCAGGAGGTTAATCAGAATATCCTGCGATACAGAAGATGGCAGGATGTGCAGCTTTCTTTACTGGGAAAGGTGCTTTTACAATATGGTTTAAAAACGTATTATAATATTTCTGATGTAAAAACAGATGTTCTTCCCAATAAAAAGCCTTACTTAAAAGACCATCATCTTCATTTTAATATATCGCATTCCAAAGAGCTTGCGGTCTGTGCTATTGCAGAATATCCTTTGGGAATAGATGTTGAATTCAGAGATCCGAAGATCACTTATCAGGATTTTATATTTCAGATGACGGCCAAAGAGCTTCAGGAAATTCATGATGCTGAGGATAAAACGGAAGAATTCTTCACTTATTGGGCAAGAAAGGAAGCTGTAATAAAGGCTCATGGAGCAGGGATGATGCTTCCGCTGGATTCTTTTGAAGTGATCAATAACGAATGCAGGATTGAAGAAGAAAAGTTCTTTACCAGAGAAATTTTTATTCATGAAGAGTATCAGGGATATATTGCATCTTCAGATCAGAAAATTAAAGAAGATGTTCTTTTATTTAAACGTTTCGAAGAAGATATCTCGTGACAAAAAAAGCGAAACGACCTCCAGACAATAGCAATAAAAGACAACAGACTTTCATTCCGGAAAAATATCTTTGTAAACTAATAATTTTGAAGTGGAAGAGTATAAAAAACGGATTGTAAAAACAATTCAATATATTGATAACCATATTGATGCAGATCTTTCTCTGGAAAAAGTTTCAGAGGTAAGCGCCTATTCTCCGTATCATTTTCACAGAATATTTAAGCTGGTTACGGGAGAAACCCTTCAGAATTATATTATCAGAAAGAAAATAGAGAAAAGTGCCCTTCATCTGGCGGTTTATAAAAATATGGACATCAAGGAGATCTATTGGGATCTTGGGTTTTCCAATCATTCTGTTTTCTGCAAAACATTCAAAAAATATTATGGTCTCGCGCCCACAGAATTTCGCAGATCAGCACCGGAAAAATTTCACAGGATTTTACAAACACAAAGCAAGAACGGACAAGTTGATACGGTTTTCAGCCAATACATTTGCAATATTGAAAACCTGTTAAACTGGACTAAAATGAATTTAAAAATCGAAGTAAAAGAAATGCCGGAAATGAATCTGGCTTCCGTTATGAGCCTTGGAATGGGCAACGTAGAACCTTCTTTTAATGTCCTGATAGACTGGGCAAAAAAGAAAAACCTGTTTCCACGGCAACATCTTAAAATGATTTCTGTTTATCACGACAGCTGTAAAATCACACCTCCCGATAAAGTCAGGATTCACGCCTGCATGCTTTTGGATGAAAAACTTCAGCAGCAGGAGGGAGAAGTATTTTCAGAAACGTTAGAAGGCGGAAAGTACATTGTAGGAAGCGGAGAGGTGACATTGGATGATTTTGAACAATGTTGGGTTTCTTTGTTCTTATGGATGAATGAAAACAATTACACCATGAGAAGAACCTTCCCTTATGAAATCTATCATTCCAATTTTAAAGAACATCCGGAAGGAAAAATGATCGTGGATTTTTGTGTTCCGGTTCATTAATTACCATTCGGGAGCAAAAGAATGCCTTTCAGTAATATATTTTTTACAGAAAGGCATTTCTCATGCTATTTTTGATTCCAGAAAACAATAAAAATGAAAACACAAGGACAAAACATACTGTTTCTGATTCTTCTTCTCACTTCCATTATGGGATATTCCCAGGTGAAAATATCGGGGAAAGTATCCTTCAAAAACAAAGGAGTCGCCGAAATAAATGTAACACTGAAAGATACCTATGATGGGACTACAACAGATGCCCAAGGTAGTTTTACCTTTGAAACTTCAGAAAAAGGAGCACATACAATTACTTTTACCCACCCGAAATATGAGAATGTGGAAAGATCAGTTTCTATTGAAAATCAGGATATTTCTTTGAATATTGAGCTTAAAGAACAGATCAGTGAGATTGATGCAGTGGTGGTTTCTGCAGGATCTATTGAAGCCAGCGATAAGAAAAGAGCAACAGCATTACTCACTCCCATTGATATTTATACCACAGCAGGAGCAGACGGACAGATTTCTTCGGCATTGACTTATCTTCCTGGAGTTCAAAAAGTAGGAGGAACGGAAGGTTTGTTCATCCGTGGAGGAACAGGAACCGAATCTAAAATCTTTATGGACGGAAGTCTTATCAACAATTATTTTTCCAATTCAGTTCCGGGAATTGCGGGAAGAGATCAGTTCAATACTTCGCTTTTTAAAGGAAATATCTTCTCAAGTGGTGGTTATTCGGCGTTGTACGGCCAGGCCCTTTCGGGAGCTTTAATGCTGGAAAGTGTGGATCTTCCGGATGAAACTTCTTATAATATTGGGATTTCACCTATTTTCCTGAATGCCGGATTTCAGAAGTTAGGAGATAATAAAAACTATTCTTACGGAGCTACGGCAGGATATTCTCTGCTAAGCCTGATGCAGAAAGTTTTTAATTTTAATACAGATTTTGTTGAAGCTCCGCAAGGTCTCAACGGAGATCTGAATTTCAGATTTAAAACAAAATCAGGAGGCTTTTTCAAATATTACGGAATGTTCAATTCCAATAAAATGGGAGTAAAGTCGGAAAGCCTTGAACCTGGATCCGATTTCAGTCTGATAAAGCTTAACGGTAAAAATACATTTCACAACCTTTCTTTTAAACAAAAATTCGGAAAATATCTGCTTAATGTGGGCGGTTCTTATTCCTACAACAGATCGGATCTTCATTTTTCGACGGAAACCAATGATATTGAATCCAACAGAAGCCAGCTTCTGACTGATGGAAACTATGTGAACTTCAAAGCAGTTCTTGAAAGAAAGATAAACAGAATCAGTGCCGTAAGAGGAGGAATTGAACTGAATAATACGGATGAAAACCTGAATTTTGAAGCTGTGCAGAAACATTATAAAGACCTGGTCTCTTCTGCTTTCGTGGAAACAGATCTTGGCTTCAGCAATGCATTGTCAGCAAAAATAGGGGTGAGAGCAGAGCATTCTTCTTTTTTAGGAAAGGATAATATTGCGCCTCGTTTTGCGATTGCCTACCGTCTTGCAAAAGACTGGACCACTTCATTAGCTTACGGGATTTTTTATCAGAATCCGGAAAGTAAATACATCAATGGACCTGCCAATCTTGGTTTTCAGAAATCACAGCATTATATTTTCCAGGTTCAGAGAGCTTCAGAAGGCAGAACTTTACGTTTTGAGGCATTTTACAAGAAATATGACCAGTTGATTAAGACGTTCAATATTACCCAGGACAAAGAGCAAAATCAGCAGATTCAGACCGCTTTAAATAATGATGGCTATGGATATGCAAAAGGACTGGAGTTTTTCTGGAGAGATAATAAAAAGACATTTGAAAATATCGATTATTGGATTAGCTACTCTTATCTGGATTCAAAAAGGGATTTCCTGAATTATCCGGTAAGCCTGCAGCCGAGTTTTGCAGCAGAACATACCCTTTCAGCCGTTGCAAAAAGATTTATTCCGGAATGGAAGCTTGGGGTCAATTTATCATATACTTACGCGAAAGGACGGCCTTATTATGACATTGCCTCCACATTTAAAGATGGAAAAGCCGTAAATTTTATTCGTAATGAAGGAAGACTTAAGGATTACAACGCATTGAATTTCAGTATTAATTATCTTCCGAATATCGGTAAAAAAGATGCGAAAGCCTTTCCTGTATTTGTATTGAGCATCAGCAATATTTTAGGATCAAAGAATGTATATGGCTATAATTTTTCAGCCAATGGTTCCAGAAGCTCTGCTATTGTTCCGCCAGTCAATACTTTTGTTTTCATAGGAGCATTTATAAGCTTTGGAGTAGATAAAACAGATGATGCCATCAATAATAATTTATAAAAAACATATCTTAGAACACACAATAAACTAACTTTTAAAATTTAATATCATGAAAAAATACCTTTTAAGTTTTGCTTTAGCTTTGGTGAGCTTAACGGCTTTTGCACAGGCAGATTACGACAAAATAATGTCTGAAAAAATTGCGAAAATTGAAACCTGTAAAACCCCGGAAGATTTCCAGGCTCTTGCCAATGATTTCCAGAGAATAGGAAGCAAGGAAAGCTCAAAGTGGTTACCTGCTTACTATGCAGCATTTTCTTATATCCAAAAAGGAAGAACCCTGATGAGGGACGGAAAAATGCAGGAACTGGATGTTATTGCGGATCAGGCAGAGAAAAGTCTTTCATTGGCCCAGAATCTTGCAGGAGCAGATAATGCGGAAATTCATCTGTTGAAAAAAATGTCTTATTCCCTGAGAATGATGGTGAATCCTGCCCAGCGTTATATGACAGATGGGGTAAGAGCCGCTGATGAACTTAATATTGCAGAAAAATTAGATCCTTCAAATCCAAGAATTGCATTGATCAAAGCAGAAGATGTCTATTTTACTCCCGAACAGTACGGAGGAAGTAAAACCAAAGGATTGGAACTATTTAAAGATGCCAAGGCCAAGTTTACAGCATATAAGCCTAAAACAGCTTTAGATCCTAACTGGGGAAGAGGAGAAGCCGATTATTTCCTAAGCTTACCGGCAGAAAAAACAAAGTAGTTTTCTCTATATTTCAATCAATCAACCTTCATTCATGAAGGTTTTTTTATACCATTCGGAAAGAAAAATCAGCCCTTCGGTAACAATTAATTTTTGATACCTTTAATAAAAACTAATTTTGAGTCAAGAAAACAGATCATGAAGCGTAAATATTTGACAACCTTACTTTGGACATCATTGGGAACTACATTGTTTTTCTTTTTGTTTTTTAATGATGAAAAAACCTTGCAGACCTTTCTGATCACGTTGCTCCTTTCAACCATGTACTCTTTTGTTCTGGGATTTGGAAACGGATTTATCAATGAGTTCCTCAACAGAAAATTTCCATGGTCCGAAGCTACCCGAACGAGAGCTATTTTAAGTATCATTTCCATTATTATCGGAAACTTTATTCTGGTGTATTTCTGTAATTATATGAACTATGTGGTGATTCAGAAAACAGCAACCACACAAGAGTTCTTTTCCTCTAAATATGGGGTAACCAATTGGTTTATGATCAATATTGCCCTTCTGATTTCTGCTTTCCTGCACGCGAAAGGTTTTATGGAAGAACTGAAGAAAACTTCCAAAAAAGAAGTGGTGGAACAGAAGCTTATCGCCAAATCCGCCAATGCCCAGTTTGAAAGTTTAAAAAACCAGCTGGATCCGCATTTTCTTTTCAATTCCCTGAATGTTTTAAGCTCTCTGATTGATGAAAATCCCCGACAGGCACAAAAGTTTACCGCCTCAATGTCAAAGATTTACCGGTATGTACTTGAACAAAAAGATAAAGAGCTGGTAACGGTGGAAGATGAAATAGAATTTGCCAGAACTTATTGCGAACTTTTAAAAACAAGGTTTGAAGACAGTGTAGATTTTACTTTTGATGTCGCTAAAGAGGATTATCAAAAGTATGTAGTTCCACTGGCTTTGCAGCTCTTGCTGGAAAATTGTATCAAACACAATTTTGCAACGTCATCAAAACCTTTGGTCATCAGAATTTTTTCGGACGGAAATACCCTTTGTATTGAAAATAATCTTCAGGTAAGGGAGCAGATCAAAGAAAGCTCAGGCATTGGTCTTGCTAATATTGTACAGCGTTATTCCCTTATTACGGAGCGAAATGTCTTCATTGAAAAATCCGAAGATCATTTTAAAGTAAAACTTCCGATGCTAATGGCTAAACCGCATATTTCTACATCAAAACCTGAAGATGATTCTGCCGCTTACCAAAGGGCACAAAAGAGAGTAAAAGAGATTAAGAGTTTTTATATGAACCTTATTTCTTACTGTACCGTAAGCGCCTTTTTAATCTTTATTAATCTTTTTACAAGCAGCAGAAATCATTGGTTCTGGTTTCCCGTACTGGGATGGGGAATAGGCGTTGCTTCCCATGCATTTCAGGTGTTTGGAGTAGGAGAATCATGGCAGGAAAAGAAGATTCGTGAAATTATGAACAAACAAAAAAAATAACACCATGGGAAGATTTGACGAAAACAATATTGAATATCAACGGGCAAGAAGGCAGGTAGAAAGACTGCGTGGATTTTACGGACATGTATTCGCTTATATCGCTGTGAATGCTCTGATCGTTGTCTATAATTATATGCACCTGAAGCCTGGTGAAAGCTATTTTCAGTTTAAAAACTTTTTTACGGCAACTTTCTGGGGAATAGGGCTTGCAGCTCACGCGGTGACCGTTTTTCTGCCGCAGGTTAATTTTATCAGGAAATGGGAAGATAAGAAGATCAAGGAACTGATGGATAAACAGAAAGATCACTAAATAGGAAATTTTAATCTAAAAAAATTCTTTACAATGAATACCTTATCAACGCTGTTCTACATTTCAATGGCTGCTTGGTTTCTCACGGAATTCCTTTACAAGAACATGCTGAAGTCCGGCAAAAAAGATCAAAAGAACAAGGATAAATCAACTCTGAATATCCTATGGCTGGCCATTCCTTTTTCCATTGCAAGTGCAGTATTTGTGTCTTATCAGACTCATTTTCCAATGGCTGATGGCGTCTGGATACTTTATCTGGGCGAGCTTTTTATTCTTGCTGGGATTATTGTCAGATACATGATCATCAGGTCATTGGGAAAATATTTTACGGTAGATGTAACCATCAGACAGGATCATAAAATCAAAAAAGAAGGATTTTATAAGTATCTGAGGCATCCTTCCTATGCTTTTTCTCTGCTGACTTCTCTTGGCCTCGGTTTGTATTTAAATAACTGGCTTTCATTGATTTTTGCTTTTATTCCTCCTTTTTTAGCCTTTGCCTACAGGATTAAGATTGAAGAACAGACGCTGATAGAACAGTTTGGGGATGAATATATTGAATACAGAAAAAGCACCAAAAAATTGATCCCATTTATTTATTAATGACAGGTTTTTACAGTTCAGACAGCATAATCTACCATTCGGTCACATAAAATTGATTCGTAGCACTTTCCTGAGCTAACTTTGATTCAAGAAAAAACAAACCAACCTTTTAAAACAAATCATTATGGAAATTTTACCAGACAAAGAAACAATAGCTTACAGAAAAGCTTCAAGAAGAGTGAAAGACCTGAAAGAATTTTATGGAAACCTTACCTCTTACTGTATCATTATTCCTTTTTTAGCAATACTGAACATTGTAACTGCTCCCGGATATTTATGGTTTCTATGGCCTGCACTGGGATGGGGAGTAGGAATTGCATTTCATGCCATAAGCGTATTCGGGATTGGTAAAAGCTGGGAAGAAAGAAAAATCAGAGAACTGATGGAGAAGGATGAAAAACAGAAAATTAAAACACTATAAACAATTATAATTTAAAAACTTACCATCATGGATTACGAAACTGCTCAAACAAAAACCCGCAACATCAGAAAATTCTATAAAAGCCTTTTTATATTTGCCTTATTTGCCGTTCTGATCATTCCTGATGATATTTTTGGTGAAAAAATGATCAGCTTTCATTGGTTTGACCGATATACTATTCTTGGAATCTGGGGATTTATTATTCTGGTAAAAGCGGCAAAACTATTTCTCTTTGATTCCGAATGGGAAAAAGATATGATTGAAAAAGAACTCAGAAAAGAGAAAAAAACGATACACTATTAAAATCTGTCCACTTTTATATAAATTTATTTCCTAAAATCTGAAAACCAAAACTTAAACTCAATGATCAAAACTGTCATTATAGAAGATGAAAAACCGGCTTCAAGGAAATTAGAGAGAATGCTGAATAACTTTCCTGAAATAGAGATCGTTGCCAAAATAGAATCAGTAGAAGAAGGTGTTGCCTGGTTTTCTGAAAATGAACATCCGCAGCTGATCTTTTCCGATATTGTTTTAGGTGACGGACTGTCTTTTGATATCTTCGAAAAAGCACCTACCAAAGGTTTCATTATCTATACAACAGCATTTGATCAGTATACCCTGAAAGCCTTTAAGCTGAACAGCATTGATTATCTTTTAAAACCCATTCTTGATGAAGACCTGGAAGGAGCCGTAGAGAAATTTAAATCCTTCATTCCTGCCAGCGATACCAATGGTTCTCAGGATATCAAACAGCTGATCAGAAAAGAAAAATCTACCCTTTCCAGAGTGCTGGTGAAAATAGGATACAACCTTAAGATTATTCAGACTCACGAAATAAGCTGCTTTTTCAGTGAGAATAAAATCGTTTATCTTCAGACGGAAGACCGTACCTATCCGTCAGATTTTACACTTGATGAGCTGGAAGATGTATTGGATACGAAAAAGTTTTTCCGGGTGAACAGGCAGTTTATTATCAGTTCGGATTATATCAAAAATATCCATACTTCGCCTTACTATAAAGTGGACCTTGAGTTTCAGCCTGAAGAGGAAATAACGGTCAGCAGAGACCGCGTGAAAGACTTCAAAGACTGGCTGGTCAGTTGATAACGACTAACTTAAAAAACAAACACCATGGATCTTATACTATTTATTTTTAAACTGTTTCTTTCTCTATTTTATCCCTGAAAGATAGATCATCAGGCATTATAGAAATCACTGGCGGATTGTACAAACTGGTGAAATGCTTTGGTAACTTCTTTTGAATGCTTGTGGGTAAGCGGAAAGGGAACCATATGGGAGTATTCAAACGGGAAATCTTTGATTTCAATATCGACTTTAATATTCCTGTAACCGCCCTGCAGTGTGTTTAAAGCTTCTATCGGAGGTGCTACACTGTCTTTTTCCAAGACATAGGCTTTGATCTGAGATTGGATTTCCTGAATTCTTTCCTCTCTTTCCTTCTGGAAATAATTGTAGCGGAGCATTTTTTTAAACCAGCTCTCCTGTGGATGCAATGCTTCGTTCTGATAATGTTTCAGGCGTGAATCTGACTTAAAATCCGAGCTCAGCAGTTCCGTAAAAACAGACTGCATTTTAACTGTTGCCTGAGTATCCATGATGTATTTGGATATCGGAAACATCCTGTCGATCGTCATTCCACCACAAAAGCAAAACACTTTTGATCGGGTAAAATAATGATGGGGATCTGCCATTTTGATAATCAGAGAAAGAAATGATCCTATAGAATACCCAAATAAATCCAGATCTGCTTCCGGGGAAATACTCTTGATTTTACCCTTTTTAATATCCTTTACCACTTCTGTGATATCAGAATAGGTCTGGAGGCCAGACCAGAAAATTCTTTGCGGATGAGCTTCAAGTCTGGAACTTATGGCAGCATTCACATAAGAGTAATTCATGTTTTCCGGGTAATTTCTCTTCCTGAAACTAACCACTTCCATCATATGATGGCGGTCACTCCAGATAGGTTCTGCACGATCCATATGAAATGCAATGGGAAATAAAATGATGGCCTTTTGTGTTCTTTGAGCCAGTTCATACGCCCATGGCAGGTATTTATCCCATTTCTTTTCGTTCAGACCATGGAAAAAAAACAAAGCTCCTTCGGCTGTTTCTATATCTGCCCGCTTCAGGATATGATATTCAAATCTTTTATTGCATTCAATATCAAAATCTTTGATATCTACAGCGGGTTGGTCGTACAAGAGATAACCATTTTTGTTGATTTCGAGTGTTTGCTTATGTTTGTTGCAATGCTGATTTTCTGAGCCATAAAGCAGGTCACAAACCTTGGATTCAAAAGGAATTGATTCAATGCTTACATTCAATTCTTTAATTTCAACCCTGCCATTTCCGGAATCAAAATGATTTTTCAAAACTTCATACAATTCATAATATTCCATAGCAAGACGATTGAGGGGTTCATATTTAGAACCATCAAGTTAGAGAATTATTGCGGTAATGAATTGATTTTTAAGGTTTAAATATATTCCTGGCATAAGAGAAATACAATAGACACGAAACAGTCTTATTCCCTGACCATGATATAAAGATTGATGATGATGTTTTATTATTGAGTTTTTTGTATCCGATAATTTTTTTATCTCTTTTAACTATCTGTAATCTATTCTGTTAGATTCGGTATCTTCAAGTTGTTTAACAATTGATTCAGGTATTTCGTCACTGTCAATGGGAAAACTTATGGAATCAGAAATAAAGGTTTTTCTGTCCGCTTTTCTGAAGATTTCAAACAAAGCAATCGGCTCCTGATTGAAACTAATGCAGGTGCTTATGAAATGGATTTCGTGGAGTTTATAGTCCGGGTTCTTAAGTTTTTCTTTAATATCCTTTATCCTAGAAATGAAATGTCTCTGACGGATAAACGTATTGCTGTTCATGATGATGAAAACATAATCAGAATAGGCTGTCACCTTTCCGAAATATTTGTGATGATCACCACCGCTTCTTTCAATAAAATATTCTCCGGTGGTTTCAGACTTGTAAATTTCCATCGCAGAGCGCCATATACGGTCTTCTTTTGCCATCAAAGGATTATCAGGTAGATTTCTGTTGTAAGAATACCAGCAGCCTATTAAACGGTCTAAAAGTGCGGTATTCATATTGGCATTATTCATATCAATCCTCAGATCATTAAAATTGAATGCCTCCGTATTTGAATTTATGAAATCTATGTAATTGGAATACCCCAAAACTTTGACAATTAAACTCAGTTTGGCAAGGTTTGGTCTGCTTAAAGCAGCATTTTCATTCTGTTTAAATTTTTTCAGTTTATTGATGATCAGATGTTCATACAGATAATTCGTTCCCAGAAGATCTGGCTCTTTTTTGATCTCTTTTTCAGAATGATCGTTGATAATCAGGTCGTTCAATTCTGCGCTTATATAAGACCATTCGGTTTTGGTAACATCTTCCCAATGGTTTTTCTTTAAAAATTGCCAGCTTAAGAAATTCATCAGTTTCTCAAGATGCAGGATATCTTCCTTTTTCATGGAGTTTATTTATAAGACTAATTTAAGATTTTTATCAAACCAAAAAAGATTTTTGAAAGACTTTTATATTGTATAATCCATGGATATTTGAATAGAAACAAAAATCAAAACAATGGAAACAAAAATGCTATTACAAGATGAGTCCCTTTGGAACAGGATACAGGAATTTTCTCTGGATGCTCCCGGTGTCGAGTTCCCTTTCTCAAAAAAACTCGCAAAAGAAGAACGCTGGAGTCTTGATTTTGCCAGAAAAGCAATTGAAGAATACAAAAAGTTCGTTTATCTCTGCTGTATTCTTCCGCATGGAGCTTCTCCCAGTAACATTGTTGACAAGGTTTGGCATATGCATCTGATCTACACCCAAAATTATTGGGAAGAATTCTGTCCTCATATTTTAAAAAGACCACTTCATCATCATCCATCCAAAGGAGGTTCTGCGGAAAAAGAAAGACATCAGAACTGGTTTGAAGATACTTTAACAGGCTATCGGCAGATATTCCGGCAAGAAGCACCCGAAGAAATCTGGAGAGAGCGTAAGAAAAAGTCAACCTTGCAATCCTGGCTTAGAAAAACGGCCTTCTTTGCTCCAATATTGGTGTTATTGCTTTTATTTTCGTGTACAGAAGGAGATAACTTTTCGGGGTTAATGGTTACTGCTGTTGTATTTGGGATTATTTTCATTCTGGGAACTATCGTTTCAATCATAGGAGATCAGGAGGTTTCTGATCCTAGCCGAAAAGATAAGCAAAACAATGACGGAGGAAGTTGTGGCGGATCAAGCTGCAGCGGAGGCGGCGGTTGTGGAGGCGGCTGCGGTGGTTGCGGAGGATGCGGAGGATAATAAAACTAATCATTATGAAAAAACTCATCATTTATTCAGTTCCGGTTGTGATAGGCTTTATGTGGCTTATGGCAGTTCATCAGACATTTAATCCGATTATTCTTAAAGGACCTGACTTTCTGAGGTTCTATTTCATCCTGATCCTCGGATTTTATGCTTCGCTTTTTATTCTAAAGTCTTTGAAAATAGCTATTTCGAGTACAACACTTTATTTTGCGGGATTTATTTTATTGTTGGGTATTATCAAGCTTATCAGAGGGTTCTTGTTGGGAAAACCTGTTGGGTTTCTTGTTATAATCTTAATAGCAGAATGTATTGTTACATTGATTTTTATCTCAGGTCATGTCAATGAAAAGATAAAGTAAAACTTATTATTAAAAACAAACCCGAAACAAAAATGTTCCGGGCTTTATTATGTGTTGTTGATATTAAATATCTTTCTTTTCTTCTTTTGCGGGCTTATAGCCATATTTCCGAACCATAACGGAAGTCAGGACTACCAAAATAAGACTGATCGCAATATTGGAGTTTTCCGGATGTACAATGGCCTGATAAAAATTATAACCGAAAATAGCGGAGACAAAAGCAATCAGAATATTATTGACATAAGCATACTGGTTTTTTGTAGATGTTTTCATAGTAGTTTTTTTATTGTTATTTACTGAGTAAGTATGACAACTTACAAAACGTTACAGAAAAATTTCAAAAAAATCTTTTCTTTAAAAAAAAACAATCCCAATATACTTAAAACCTCTACATTCAGGAACTTATATCCCGAAATCCCGAACCCCGAAACTCTTACGAAATCACACCGCTGCCGATCAGCTCCTCATCAATATACCATGAAGCAAACTGTCCTTCAGCAATAGCAGACTGAAGTTCGTCAAATTCAATATAAAAAGTATTTTCAAACTGATACAGGGTTGCTTTCTGCAAAGGCTGTCTGTATCTGAATCTGGCCATTACTTCCATAGATTCTCCGTTCTGAAGTCTCAAATCCTCACGAACCCAGTGCAGCTCAGAATTGTCTATTTTCAAAGCTTTTTTGTGAAGACCCGGGAAATGGCTTCCTTCTCCTACGAAAAGGATGTTGTTTTCCATATCTCTGGAGACGATAAAACAGCTTTCTTTATGGCCGCCTATACCAAGGCCTTTACTTTGTCCGATTGTGAAAAACTGGGCACCCTGATGTTTCCCGATTACCTTTCCGTCAGATTTTTTATAATGGATTTTTCTTGATAAAAATTCAAGTTCTTCTTCTTTGGATGAGAATTCAAGTTTTTCTTCCGAAAATAGAGGAGAATCTTTGAAAATTTCTACGATTTCCCCTTCATTAGGTTTCAATTGCTGCTGTAAAAACTGGGGAAGACTTACTTTTCCGATAAAACATAATCCCTGAGAATCTTTTTTATCTGCCGTTACCAGTCCGATTTCTTTTGCAATTTCTCTTACCTGAGGCTTTGTAAGTTCTCCAATTGGGAATAACGCTTTTGAAAGCTGATCCTGACTTAGCTGGCAAAGGAAATAAGACTGATCTTTATTGTTGTCTTTTCCTGCCAGAAGATGGAAAATTTCTTTTCCGTTTTCATCAAAAGTAGAATTTACCCTTGCATAATGTCCTGTTGCTACCTTATCGGCACCCAAAGACATGGCGGTCTTCATAAAAACATCGAATTTTACTTCTCTGTTACACAATACGTCAGGGTTGGGAGTTCTGCCTTTTTCATATTCGGCAAACATATAGTCAACGATACGCTCTTTGTAAAGTTCACTCATGTCTATCACCTGGAAAGGAATTCCAAGTTTTTGTGCTACCATCAGAGCATCATTACTGTCCTCAATCCAGGGACATTCATCTTCTAATGTTACGGAAGCATCGTTCCAGTTTCTCATAAATAAAGCCACTACGTCATGGCCTTGCTGCTGCAGCAAATACGCTGTAACACTAGAATCTACACCTCCGGAGAGGCCTACTACTACTTTCATTGTATTCAATTTTACGAAACTCTTAACGGGAGTTCTTAGTTTGATGCGGCAAAAATACAATTAAAAAATTCGTAAAAAAACCATAATTTTAAACATTGATAAAAACGATAGCATATTGATTACCTTTTTATCAGTCTCTCTGCAGACGGAAACAGACGAGAACATAACTTTAAAAACAAAAATAGTATATATGAAAAAGTTTATTATTTCTATGATGCTGATAAGCTCAGGATCAGCATTTTCCCAAATTTCAGTAGGTGCACCCGTACAGGAAAACAGCAAGTGGACTTTTGGAGGAGGCATTGGATTAGGATTTGGAAGTAACAGCGCTTTTAATCTATCTGCTTCACCAAGAGTAGGTTACAGGTTTACAGATGATTTTGAAGGAGGTGTGGTAGGAAGTGTTTCGTGGCAGACTTCTGATTACTATAAATCTACTATGTTTGGAGTAGGTCCTTTTGTCAATTACTATTTTGCCAGATCATTTTATGTGGGAGCCAACTATCAGCATTATTTTGTTGATTACAAAGATAAATACTACGATTATAAATACAATACAGAAGAAAATGCATTGTACCTTGGAGGAGGATATATGCAGCGGATCGGGAATAACTCCTTTATGCAGCTGGGTTTAATGTATAACGTGCTTTGGAAACAGAATTCCAGTGTATTTTCCAGCGGTTTGATCCCAACTATTGGTTTTGTGGTGGGACTTTAAGGGTTCATTTATCAATAGGAAAGGGCTTTAGCCCGTTTAGTCAGAAAATAAAATTCATCCGGCTTCAGCCAAAGCTTATAAAACAAAAATCCCCGGAAAACTTCCCGGGGATTTTTTATTTGAAATTAAATTATTTATTTAATTAAGATTGAGAAGACTTTTCAGCCGATTTTTTCGCTTTCTGCGTTTTCCCGATCAGTCCGTCTTTTGCTTCATTAAGATCAAGAATTACGGTTTCTCCTTCACTCAATTGCTTGTTTACCAGCATTTCTGCCAATAAGTCTTCAATATACTTCTGGATCGCACGTTTCAATGGTCTTGCTCCGAAATCTTTATCCCATCCTTTTTCAGAAATAAAGTCTTTTGCTTCTTCAGTAAGATCCACTTTATATCCTAATTTTTCAAGTCTGCCATAAAGCTTATTCAGTTCAATATCAATGATTTTCTTGATATCATCCTGTACAAGGGAGTTGAAGATCACAATATCATCAATTCTGTTTAAGAATTCCGGTGCAAATGCTTTCTTAAGGGCATTTTCAATGGTACTTCTCGCTCTAGAGTCTGAAGTGGTTTTCTTCGCAGAAGTTCCGAATCCTACACCATCTCCGAAATCTTTAAGATCTCTTGTTCCGATGTTTGAAGTCAGAATAATGATGGTATTTCTAAAATCAATTTTTCTTCCTAAGCTGTCTGTAACGTGTCCTTCATCCAAAATCTGCAACAGAATATTGAATACATCAGGGTGAGCTTTTTCAATCTCATCCAAAAGAACCACTGCGTAAGGCTTTCTTCTTACTGCTTCTGTCAGCTGACCACCTTCTTCGTATCCAACGTATCCCGGAGGCGCACCAACCAATCTCGAAACCGCGAATTTCTCCATGTATTCACTCATGTCAATTCTGATCAGAGATTCATCGGATTCGAATAGTTCTCTTGCCATTACCTTCGCCAATTCGGTTTTACCAACCCCGGTTGTTCCAAGGAAAATGAAGGTACCGATAGGGCGGTTAGGATCTTTAAGACCAGCTCTGTTTCTCTGAATAGCTTTCACTACTTTCTTCACAGCGTCTTCCTGGCCGATTACTTTTCCGTTAAGCTTCTCATCCATTTGGGCCAATTTATCAAGCTCGTTCTTACCAACTTTCGTTACAGGAACTCCGCTCATCATAGAAACCACTTCCGCTACATTTTCTTCTGTTACGGTTTCTTTTTTCTCTTTTACATCCTTATCCCATTTTTCCTGAGCCGAGTTAAGTTCCATCTGAAGACGTTCCTCTTCATCTTTCAGCTTTCTTGCTTCAAGGTAGTCCTGCGCTTTTACAGCCTTCTGTTTCAGTTCCTTGATATCTTCGATTTTCTTTTCAAAATCAATGATTTCAGTAGGAACTTTCATGTTCTTGATATAAACACGGGATCCGGCTTCGTCCATTGCATCAATTGCTTTGTCCGGTAAGAAACGGTCTGTTATATATCTTGATGTCAAATTGACACACGCCGCAATCGCTTCAGGTGTATAAATGACATTGTGATGCTCTTCATACTTATCTTTGATCTGGTTCAGAATCTGAATGGTTTCATCAATAGAAGTCGGTTCCACCATTACTTTCTGGAATCTTCTTTCTAAAGCTCCGTCTTTTTCAATGTACTGACGGTACTCATCCAGAGTAGTTGCTCCGATGCATTGAATTTCACCTCTTGCCAAAGCCGGTTTGAACATATTGGAAGCATCTAAACTTCCGGTAGAACTTCCAGCTCCCACAATGGTATGAAGCTCATCGATAAATAAGATGACATCCCTGTTTTTCTCCAGTTCGGTCATGATGGCCTTCATTCTTTCTTCAAACTGACCACGATATTTCGTTCCTGCAACTAAACTTGCCAGGTCTAAAGTGATCACACGTTTTCCGTACAGAACTCTCGACACTTTTTTCTGTTGAATTCTTAATGCTAAACCTTCAGCGATCGCAGATTTACCAACTCCCGGTTCCCCGATAAGAAGCGGGTTGTTCTTCTTTCTACGCGATAAGATCTGAGAAACTCTCTCAATTTCTTTTTCACGACCGATCACAGGGTCCAGTTTTCCGTCTCTGGCCAAAGAAGTAAGGTCTCTACCAAAGTTGTCCAATGTAGGGGTTTTACTTTTTGCAGAACCTAGATTTCCTGTAGGTTTTCTCATTTGCTCAAATTCCTCTCTCTCATCATCATCATCGTAAGCACTCATCTGTGGAGACTGGCCTGAATTTTTAAGCATAGTCTGGTACTCTCTTGAAACTCCTTCGTAGTCGATGTCATAAGCTCCCAGAATATTTGAAGTAGGGTCCTCATATTTATAAAGAATACCTAAAAGCAGGTGAACGGTATTAATTTCATTGCTTTTATACTGTCGGCATTCTAACTCTGCACGTTTGATCGCATGATCTGCCATCTTAGTGAAAGAAATATTGGTAACCTCCTCAGAAATAGGATTAAGACTTGCTGTATTTAGAGTTTCAATTTTTCTTCTGATTTGTGTTAAATCCGCATTAAGGTTTTGAAGGATTTCTTTTGCAGAGTTTTCCGTTTTTATAATACCTAAAAGTAGATGTTCTGTATTAAGAAATTCACTTTTCAGCCTTTTAGCTTCGCTTTTGCTTTGTTTGAACACCTGGCTCAAACCTTGTGAAAACTTATAATCCATAATATATCTCATTAGAACAAAGGCAACATTACCTTTTATTCATTATCTAAATTACAAATATTTTACCAAAAATCAATTAATGACTTTATGGCAGAAAAAAATTTATTATCTTATTGAAAATGATTAAGTTTGTAACCTTAAATTTTCCCCATGAATCCTGAACTTACCACTTACATTGGCTATTCTGCTTCTCTTTTTATCGTATTGAGTTTCATACTGAAAGATGTAAAAAAAATCAGAGTGGTTAACATGATTGGCTGTATTTGTTTTGTCATTTATGGTATCTTTAATGGAATGCTTTGGCCGGTTATCATACCAAACGGGCTTATTTGTTTCATTCAAATCTATTATTTAATACTAGACAAGAAAGATTGATGAGGAAAAAAATTATTACTTCTGCTTTTAGTAATCTGTATACTGACCAACGGATAGAGAAGGTGTGCAAAACCCTTTTTGATAACGGATATTCCATAGACCTGATTGGTAACGACTGGGAAGGAAATGAAAAAATGGAACGTCCTTATCCCTTTTCCAGAATAGGATTGAAGTCTAAAAGCCTGAAGACCGCTTATTTTGAATTCAACTGGAAATTATACAAAGAACTGAAGAAAAAAGCGGACAAAGATACGATTCTCCATGCCAATGATATTGATGCACTTCTGCCAAATTATCTCATTGCCAGAAAACTGAACATCCCTTTGGTGTTTGACAGCCATGAAATTTTCACGGAAATGCCATCGGTTCAAAACAGATTTTCTCAGAAATTCTGGAGAGTGCTGGAAAGAAAGCTGATTCCTCATATGGAACTGATGATGACAGAAAGTGAAAGCTATGCTGAATGGTTCCATGAACAATATAATGTCAATCCGGTAGTGGTCAGAAATATTCCCAGAAAAATTCTTTCTGCACCGGAAATTCCTGAAAATCATCCTAAAATTATTTTGTATCAGGGAGCGATTAATCAGTCCAGGGGAATTGAAAAAATGATTGTGGCCATGCATCATATTAAAGATGCTGTTCTGAAAATTGCAGGTGACGGCCCGAAGAAAAAAGATTACGAAGAACTCGTGATTCAGGAGAAACTTCAGGATAAAGTATTTTTCCTGGGAAAACTGAAACCTGAAAATCTCAGGGAAATCACCAAAACGGCTGATGCAGGATTCAGCCTTGAAGAAAATAACGGAGTAAGCTACTATTATTCACTTCCTAATAAAGTTTGTGATTATATTCAGTCGAGAGTACCGCTGGTCATGATTAATTTTCCGGAAATGCAAAGGATAAAAAATCAGTTTGATGTAGGAGAAATTATTCCGGATCACCGGCCTGAAACCATTGAAAAAGCAATTAATCTTGTTCTTCAGAATGGAAGACAGTATTATCAGAGCGAATTAAATAAGGCTGCGGATGTTTTTTGCTGGGAGAATGAAGAGACAAAAATTCTTCAGCTTTTTGAAAAAGCGTCACGTAAATAAATTTTACAAAATTGGTTATCTTTGCAAAAGAAATTTGATTTAAAATGACCATTAAAGAAAAACAGCAGGAAATAATAGACGAATTCGCTTTTCTTGACGATTGGGAGCAAAAGTATGAGTACATCATTGATCTTGGAAAAGAACTGAAAGGCTTACCGGAAGATAAGAAAACAGAAGAAAATCTGATTAAAGGCTGTCAGAGCAAAGTTTGGATTGATGCTGAATTCAAAGATGGGAAACTTTTCTTTAATGCTGATTCTGATGGTATTTTACCCAAAGGGATCGTTTCTCTTTTAGTAAGTATTTACAGTGGGCATTCCACGCAGGAAATCCTGGATTCTGATTTTGATTTTATTGCAGAAATAGGACTACAGGAATTTCTTTCACCTTCCAGAGCCAACGGATTGATGGCAATGACCAAGCAGATCAAGTTTTATGCAGTTGCTTATCAACTGAAATCATAATCGTGAGCAGAATTTTAGCATATCGTTTTTCCGCATTCGGAGATGTTGCGATGACTGTGCCTGTTTTCAGAGAATTTCTGGAGCAGAATCCCGGCGTGGAAATTATTATGGTTTCCAGGAAAAATTTTGCGGCGCTGTTTGCAGGAATTCCTAATGTAACTTTTAAAGGGATTGACCTGGATGATTACAAAGGTCTTTTTGGATTGAGAAAACTGAGTAACGAACTGATCCGTGAATTTAATCCGGATTGTATTGCCAACCTCCATGATGTAATCCGAACCAAGGTTTTAGACAGAATATACAGGAGGAAAGGGCTCAAGGTCTTTAAAATTGATAAAGGCAAGGAAGAAAAAGAACATCTTACGGATATCTGGAATCTGGAAAAGGTACAGCTGAAAAAAACAGTGGAACGTTATGCAGATGTTTTCCGTGAAATGGGCTTCAAAGTTGAACTCTCTCATCAATTAAGACCGGTTTCGGCGCAAAAATCCGGGATTGGTTTTGCCCCTTTTGCCCAGCATAAAGGGAAAATGCTTCCTTTGGCGAAATCGTATGAACTGGTAAGAATTCTTGCTCAGAAACATACGGTGTATTTCTTTGGAGGAGGTAAAAAAGAAACTGAAACTCTTGAAAAGTGGGCAGCAGAGATTCCTAATACAAAAAACCTTGCCGGAAAGTTAAATCTTACGGAAGAACTCAATTATATTGCTGGGCTGGAACTGATGATATCTATGGATTCTGCCAATATGCACCTTGCAAGTCTTGTGGGAACCCGATGTATTTCTATCTGGGGAGCTACTCATCCTTACGCCGGATTTCTGGGATTTGGACAAAGTGAGGAAGATGTTGTTCAGGTAAAAGACCTGAGCTGCAGACCATGTTCTGTCTTTGGAGATAAGGAATGTTACAGAGGTGACTGGGCCTGTCTTGAAGAATTTAATATCCAGAAAGTGGTGGAAAGGGTTAATTTTTAAAAATTAGCTTTACTATTTCTTCGGCTTTAGCTTTGTCAGAGTGACTTGCTTCTAAAATATTCTTTCTTTTTTCATTGTCATCATAGTCTTTTTCAGCCGAGGCGATAATCTGCTGGCGGATTTGGTTCATGTCATCGCCATACAGGCATAATTTTGTTAAAACAGGATCATCTGTAATATTCCCGTTAATAATCACGAAACGGCTGTTGTAAAGCGTGTTGAAAAACTTCACTTTCGTTCCTGAATTCTGGTAAGAAATCAAAATATTGGCATGAGCACCTTCCAGAAGACGATAAAGGTTCTCTGTGGTTTGAATAGGAGTGAGGCTGATATTTTCAACTGCTGAGATTTTGTTTTTAATCTCTTCATTGGCACGATCGGAAGCAACAACCAGTTGATATTGCGGAAGCGTTTTAAATAAACCGATAGTCTCATTTAATGCTCTTTTATTGTCTGCAGTGGTGAGATCTCCATGAAATAGAAAATACTTTCCTTTTTGATCCAGTTCCTTTACCGATTCGTTACCGTGAAAGATATGAATCATGTGTGCATTTTTTGAATAGGATTCAACTTCATGATATTCTTTCTCAGACAGGCAGAATACAGCGTCAAATTTTGTTAAAAGTTTTTTCTGATATCCGGAATACTTCACAGATTCAATTTTGTAAATAATCTTTTTAAATGGGTTCTTCTCAGACACAGAGAGGCCTTTATAATACTCTGATTCGTTATTGTGATGACGGAGGTAGAGTTGGTGTCTGTTATCCTTCAAAAACCGTATAATATGGGTTGTTTGCAAGCCTTCGAACAAGATAGGAGCTTTGTGCTTCTCCAGATTTTTAAGTAGGGTTTCAGAATCTCTGATGGCAACAGCGAAAGGTGTTCCGGAGAAATAGAGAAGTGGATTCTTTTTCTTTTGATAAAAAAACACATATTCTGTCATCTCTTTGACTTCCGGATCAATCTTATGAGGGATTTGATCTACAAAACAATGTAGGTGAATTTTTATTCCCAGATCAGATAATGCTTTAACTTTATAATACACATCAATAATTCCACCATAGGAAGGAGGGTAGGGATAATTGAATGATATGAGATGGAGCTGCTTCAAGTTCGGCTATTCGATGTAGGCAAAGGTAGATAAATATCAGGAAAACTGCAGGACACATTTAAATGCTTAGGGATAAAAATAAAAAAATCTCCCAGAAATCTGAGAGATTTTTTGTGGGTCCTGAGGGATTCGAACCCCCGACCCTCTGGGTGTAAACCAGATGCTCTGAACCAACTGAGCTAAGAACCCGAATTTTTTTGAAAGGTTTCGTTTCCTTTTCTGTGGGTCCTGAGGGATTCGAACCCCCGACCCTCTGGGTGTAAACCAGATGCTCTGAACCAACTGAGCTAAGAACCCTCTAGACTTGTTCTCTTGTTTAGAGTGGTGCAAATATACGACTTATTCTTTAATCTCCAAATTTTTTTCCAAAAAATCTCCCACTACAAAGTTGCTTCCGCCGATAAAAATCATTTCTTCATTTGTACATCGTTCTTTTGCAGAGAGATACGCTTCCTGTACAGAATCAAAAATTTTATAAAAAATTTTCGCCTCCTGAAGCAGATTTTCATAATCTTCCGGGTGTCTTCCCCTGTTGATGGATGGTTTTGCAAAATAGAACTCAGAATTTTCGGGAAGTAATTTCATCACATCATCTATTTTTTTGTCGTTCACAAACCCCAAAATAATATGTTTGTGCCTGTCAATTGAATTTAATTGTGAAAAAACATACTCCAAACCTGCCTGATTGTGTCCCGTATCACAAATGGTAAGCGGATGTTGTGAAAATTCAAACCAACGGCCAATAAATCCTGTATTCTGGTGAACATGGAGAAGTCCTTTTTCCAATGCTTCATCAGAAATATTTACTTTAAGCTTTCTTAATTCTTCTACAGCGGCTAACACGACTCTGATATTTTTCTTCTGGTAATTCCCTTTCAGATCAGATTTCAGATCTGTAGTAACAAGAGTGGCATCTATCAAAGGAGCATTTTCTTTCGCTGCTTTCTCCTTAATAATATTTTTTACAGCTTCATTTTCGTCACCGGAAATAATAGGCGTATTGTGTTTAATAATTCCGGCCTTCTCTGATGCAATTTCTTCGATGGTATCTCCAAGAATATTCTGATGATCCAGCTGTACATTGGTAATAGCCGAAATCAAAGGATTAATAATATTGGTAGAATCAAGTCTTCCTCCCAATCCAACTTCAATAATAGCAAAATCTACCTGCTGCTGATAAAAATATTCAAAAGCCATAATGGTGGTAAACTCAAAAAATGAAGGACGGATATCTTCAGGAAGTTTCTTTAATTTTTGAATAAAATCAAAGACAAATTCTTTACTGCAGTTTTTTCCGTTGACCTTAATACGCTCCGTAAAATCAATCAGATGGGGAGAATTGTATAATCCTGTTTTATACCCGGCTTCCTGAAGAACCGATGCCAGCATATTGCTTGAAGAACCTTTTCCATTGGTACCGCCAATATGAATACACTTTATTTTATCCTGAGGATTTCCAAAGAAAGCACAAAGCTTTGTTATATTATCAAGTCCAGGTTTATAAGCCTTCTGTCCATCTATCTGATAGTTGGGCATCTGTACGAAAAGCCAGTCGATAGCTTCCTGATATTGTTCATTTGTCATGGTGCAAAATTCCCAAAAGTTTTTTTAAAATAAAATATAATTTTTCAATCTGTAACTTTTTTATATTTAATTCGTCTAATATTGAAAAATCTTAATATGAAATCGCTGTGATTCACAGATAACAGTACTGATGAAGATAACACGGTTCCATATGACCATTAAAAACAAATAAACATATACATATGAAAAAAGTTTGGATCATCGTTTTTGGATTAGGTTATCTGGGTTTAAGTGCTCAGAAGAAATGGTCCTTAAAAGAATGTGTAAGCTATGCAGTGGAGCATAATCTTCAGGTTATCCAAAATCAGTATAACAAACAAAACCAGGAATATAATCTTAAAGCAGCCCAAAAAGAATATTTACCATCTGTATCGGGGAGTATGACGAATGGGGTGAGTTTCGGGCAAGGGTCATTAGGAGCGGGAAGTTTTAGAAACGACAGATTCAATAACAGTGTTGGCCTGGGTGCCGATATTTTGCTCTATAATAATGGAAGATTAGAGAAAAATGTACGAAAAGCCCAGTTTGATGTAGAAGCAAGCCAATATGACATTGAAACCATTAAAAATGATATTTCTCTTCAGATTGCTCAACAATATCTGACTGCCTTGTTGAATAAGGAGATTGTTAAAATCTCTCAGAGTGCTGTGGATAATGCTCAGAAACAATATGACAGAGCAAAAATTACAACTCAGGTTGGAACAACTGCCCAGACGGTTTTAGCTGAGGCAGAAGCTGCGCTGGCAAGAGAGAAGCAAAACCTTAAAACGGCAGAAGTAAATGTTGGACGTGCTTTATTTGCCATCGCCCAGCTATTACAGCTTTCCGATTATAAGGGTTTCGACGTGGAAGATGTAAATGTTCCGGAAAAACTTGATTTACAGCTTAATACTGTAGATGAAGTGCTTACAACGGCCTATGAGATACAACCGCAGATCAAAGCAGCCGAAAGCAGGATAAGATCTGCCGAAGCACAAACTGAAGTAACCAAAACAGCATTCTGGCCAACGTTAACAGCAAGTGCGGGTCTTAACACTTTCTATAACAGACAGTTTGATCCCATGCCAGGTACTGTGCAGGGAACCTTTTTTGAACAATATAAAGATCAGTTCGGGCAAAATGTTGGGTTATCATTGAATATTCCTATCTTCAATAAAGGAAAAACAAAACTTCAGGTAGAACAGTCTAAGGTCAATGAGAGTATAGCCAGAAATACATTAGAACAACAGAAACAGACGGTAAGACAAAATGTTCAGAAAGCTCAGTTTGATGCTGATGCCAATTATGAAACCTATCTGGCTGCAGTGGAAGCTGAAAAAAGCTCAAAACTGGCTCTTGATTTTGCCGATAAAAGTTATGCTGCCGGAAGAACCACCATCTACGACGTCAATGTGGCGAGAAATAATTATGCAAATGCACAGGGATCAGTAGCGCAGGCAAAATATAATTATCTTTTTAGTCTTAAACTATTGAATTTCTATGCAGGAATTCCATTAAGTTTGTAAAATGCCAATTCAATCATTAGAAAAATACTTACCTCAAAATACACTTAAATATTTAAGAATCTGGTTTGCAGATTATTATATACATATAAAAGTTACAAGAAACAGAAATTCAAAACTGGGAGATTATAGAAAACTTCCGGACAATTCGCATGAAATTACGGTAAATTCAACCCTTACCCCACAGCTTTTTTTCTTTGTGCTCACTCACGAGCTCGCACATCTGATTGCTTTCGAAAAATATGGACGGAGAATCTCACCTCATGGCAACGAATGGAAACAAACTTTCAGAAATATGCTTCTGGAAAGCCTTGAGGTTTATGATGAAGAACTCAAACCTATCATCATAAAATTTTCAAAATCGCCTAAAGCCAATTTCATGGCTAGCCCAGATCTGGTAAGATATTTCCATACTGAGAAACAGGATGATAGTCTTCATTTTATCGAGGAGCTTAAAAAGGGAGAATTTTTTATGTATCGCAACGAAAAGTATTTATTAGAAGGTCTGGTTAAAAAAAACTATCTTTGTAAGAACCTGGCTACTGGAAGGAAGTATTCTTTCAAGCCTTTAGCGAGGGTAGAAAAATGTAGCTAATAATGTTAAAATCAGATAGATATTGCGTTATAATGGCGGGAGGAATCGGGAGCCGGTTCTGGCCGATGAGTACGCAAAAATTTCCAAAACAGTTTCAGGATATTTTAGGAACCGGACGCACTATGATTCAGCAGACCTATGACAGAATCAGCAAGGTAATTCCTAAAGAGCAGATATTCGTAATTACGAATAAAGAGTATGTTCCTGTTTCCCATCAGCAGCTTCCGGAGATTCCTGAAGAGAATATTGTGGGCGAGCCGTTGATGAAGAATACAGCCGCTTGTAATCTGTATATGGCCAACAAAATTGCTGAGATTAATCCGGATGCAACGATGATTGTATTGCCGGCAGATCATCTGATCCTTAAAGAAGATGTATTTTTGGAGAAAGTGGAGCTGGCATTTGAGGTGGCTTCAAAAAATGATTATCTGGTAACATTAGGGATTACCCCGACAAGGCCTGATACCGGATACGGATATATTCAGTTTGTAGAAAAAAAGGGATCGGAATATTTTAAAGTGAAAACATTCACAGAAAAGCCTATCCTTGAAATTGCCCAAAGCTTTTTGGAAAGTGGTGATTTCCTTTGGAATGCTGGAATTTTTGTATGGAATGTGAAAAGTATTCATCATGCCTTTGATCTTTATCTTCCAGAAATGATGCAGCATTTTATGGCTTGTGAGTACAACTCAGAAAAAGAAAACAGTTGTATTGAAACCATTTATCCGAAGGTTCAGAAAATTTCCATTGATAACGGAATTTTGGAAAAAGCAAAGAATGTTTATGTGATTCCATCAGATTTGGGATGGAGCGATCTTGGAACATGGACTTCTGTATATGAAAATACGGAAAAAGATAAAGACGGAAACGCGGTAAAACTGAAACATTTACTTGCTTATAATTCAAAAGGGAATATCATCCGTTTAAAGAATAATAACAAGGCTGTAATCATTGATGGTCTTGAAAACTACATTGTTGTAGATACAGATAAGGCACTTCTGATCTGTCCGCGTGATAATGACCAGCTCATTAAAGACTATGTTCTTGATCTGAAAAACTTTAAGAAAGGCGAGAAGTTCATGTAATATTTGGTATATTTCTGCTGATTTTTAAATTATGAGTAACACCGCAACCCGATTTACAATTCTTACATTTTTACTTTTGGGGATATTAGGATATTCTCAGGAGAAGAAAAAGTTTTCAAGTATACCTTCTGTTTTGCAGCAGATCAACCCAGGAAGCAGGGTAGACTCGTGGGTGCTGATATACAACAGCTACGGGAAAGGTGAGGAAATAAAGACTTCGGGTAAGGTAAATTATACTCCTCAGTTCTCAGGATTCAATCTTTTCCCTAGTGAAGACAGCTTCTATTATATTGCTTACTCAGAAGGAGGTAAAGTAAATTATGTAACAGATGTCGTGGGATTGAAGAGGTTTGTTGACAGAATTGATAATGCTCAGGAGGCTGCGGTTGTATTAGCTGCTGAAGGATATATGGTGGATGAGGAATTCAAAGACCTTGCCGGCAATTACCATGAAGATCAATCGAATTACTATCTGGATCTTGGAAAACTCACCTCGAAAGAATGTCCTTATCAGAAAACACATTATACAGTAACGGTAAATAAATCAACCGGTGCCATAAGCAATGTAAAAGATAATGGAACGTATATTGAGCTTTACAATAAAAAATGTGCTAATAACCCGAGACTGTTGAAAATCGAAAAAAAAGAAGAACCCAAGAAAGATGAGTCTAAAAAAACACCCAAACGCAGATAATATCTATGAGACTGAGCGATTAATCCTTCGTCCCATGTCCCGTGAAGACAAAGATTTCGTCTTTGACCTTTATAACAGGCCAAAATTTATTCAACATATCGGCAACCGCAATGTTAATTCTGTTGAAGATGCCGAAAATTATATTCTCAACAGATTTGCTCCCCAGATTGATAGACTTGGATTTGGAAACTATCTTTTAATAACCAAAGAAGGCAATGAAAAAGTAGGGGCAGTAGGAATCTTCGAAAGAGAAGGTCTTGATATCGTGGATATAGGATATTCTCTGCTGGAAGAGTTTGAAGGTAAGGGATATGCTTTTGAAGCAGCTCAGAAGGTTAAATCGATCGGAATGGATGATTTCGGATTAACAAAAATATCAGCCATTATTTCAAAGGATAATATTTCTTCCCAAAAACTGATCGAAAAATTAGGGTTGAGGTTTAAAAAACACGTCATACTTCCAGGCGAAACCGAAGAACTCAACTATTACGAAACAGAATAAGATCAATTATAAAAATATTTTCACAAATAACACAGTGATATAAATCGTGTTATTTGTGAAAGCATTTGTGATATTTGTGTTTCAAAAAAAATTATCCTTCCAGAATCTGCTCAGCAGCAGTCTTTGACGTTACTTTTTCAATCACTCTTGTACAAATACCATTTTCATCAAAAATAAAAGTGGTTCTTACAATTCCCATATACGTTTTTCCAAACGTTTTTTTCTCCTGCCATACCCCGAATTTTTCAATGATATCACGGTTTTCATCCGCGATAAGATCATAAGGAAATGCAAATTTACTGTGGAAATTCTTCTGTTTCTTTACACTGTCACCACTTATTCCCAGTAACTGATACCCTGCTTTTTCAAGCTTGGAATAATTATCGCTCAGGTTGCAGGCTTCCACTGTACAGGTTGGTGTATTCGCTTGCGGGTAGAAGAAAACCACCAGTTTTTTTCCTATTAACTTTGATGAGGTTACCGTTTCTCCGTCTTGATTGAATCCTTCAAATTCAGGTAATTTATCTCCAACTTTCAGCATAATGATTTAATTTTGTTCAAATTTAAGGGTTACATGACAAAAAAACAAAGAGCTGAGCTCGTTCAGATAGAACTGGATAAATTATATCCGACTACACCTATTCCGTTAGATCACACCGATCCGTATACATTAATGGTGGCCGTAGCACTTTCTGCGCAGACCACAGATAAAAAAGTTAACCAGGTAACGCCTGATCTTTTTGCCGTGGCAGGAACTCCACAAAGAATGGCCAAGCTGGAAGAATTTGAAATCAAAGAACTCATCAAAGAAATCGGACTTTCCAATACCAAAGCCAAAAACCTTAAAAGAATGGCAGAACTTCTGCTGGAACGTCATAATGGTATCGTTCCGCAAACTTATGAAGAATTGGAAGCCCTTCCGGGCGTAGGGCATAAAACTGCTTCAGTGGTGATGAGTCAGGGTTTCGGATTTCCTGCTTTTCCGGTAGATACCCACATTCATCGTCTGATGACACAGTGGAAACTTACTTCAGGAAAAAACGTGGTGGAAACAGAGCGCGATGCCAAGAAATTATTCCCTGAAGAAGTATGGAATAAACTTCACCTTCAGATTATTTTCTACGGAAGAGAATATTCTCCGGCAAGAGGAAAAGGAGAGAGAGATTTTATTACGAAAATGTTATTTGAGAAATAGAATTTAACATTATTTAGGATTTTAAGAACTATTTTCAGTTACAAATAGAACAAAAAGAACACTATTTTATGGTGTTTTTTTTTATCTCATAATTTAAATTTTGAATTTTTTTTTCACCAATAAAGGATATTTGTAAAATTTCATCATAATTCTTTTATTTCATAAAGAAAATTTTATCTACTTGATTTATAATATCATTTAGAGACAATAGTTTCCTTTTTCGTAATTTTCTTTACTGTAAATTGTTACAGAAGTATTGTATTTCCATAAAAAGAGATATATTTGACTCAGTACCATGAAGACCAAAATGAAAAAAATTAATCTTTTCGTTTTATTTGTAGTTTTATTTTCCTGTACCTGTATAGGGCAGGTTCATCGTTTTTATTATGAACTTACCTATAAACCCTCTACCAAAAATAAGACGATAAAGACCGACATATTTTATCTGGACAGTCTTGATAAAAGGTCTGTATTCATTCGAAAAGAAAAGTGGGAATCTGATTCTCTTTTCACAACACAATCCCCAGTTTTATCATTAGGAACAATGAATTTTAAGGTAATAAAAGATCTTGGTAATTCATCTGTTATTCTGAAAGATGATTTGTTCATAGGAGTGATTTCCTATAAGGAAACTGCCGATTTTCATTGGAAACTTCTACCGGAAAAAAGGAATATTGAAACATTACAGGTGCAGAAGGCTGAAACTGATTATGGAGGAAGGCATTGGATTGCATGGTTTACACAGGAGATTCCGGTTTTTGATGGTCCCTATGTTTTTATGGGGCTTCCAGGGTTGATTATAGAGCTGAAAGATGCTGATAATGAATATCTATGGAAATTGAAAGGCAGTAAAAAAAATGTCCGGTCTGCATTGCAAACAGAATCAGTAATGGATGAGAGTTTGATGTCAAAAGAAGCCTACATTAAAAATAAAGAAAACTTCATAAATGATCCCTTGCCTGTTTTGATGCAAAGTATGGCAGATGTTAGTAAAAGTCTGGAAATCATGAATAAGATGAATCAACAGGCCGAAGCAATAAAAAAATATCACCGGGAAAACGATAATACCATCGAAAGATAGTACCAACAATTCAACTATAACCATGGAATTAAGAAAAGAAATTAACGCTGTTTTTTTATATCTGAAATCGATTGATGTAAAAATTGATAAGAATGATTACATCTATCAGGTAGAATCGCATCCGGAGACACCTAGTCTTCTGGCTTTCAGTGATGCTCTTGGTTTTTTTGGTATTCCAAATGGTGCCTTTACGATTGATTTTCAGGATTTTGATCATTTACCGGAAACTTTTCTTACCATATTAGATATAGGAAACGGGCATTTGATTTTATCATATATTGAAAAAAAGGCGCAATCGGTTTTATATACAGATCATGAGGGTGTGCAGAAGACTATCTCCATTCCTGAAATGGAGAGTTTGTGGACTGGTGCGGTACTGGCCGCTGAGAATAACGGAGAAATCATAAGACCCTCTAATGTCTTTTACAATAAACTACTGCCAGCATTCATCTTTTGTGCAGTATTTGTAGTGTTGTATTTTATCGGAGGCTGGTTTCTAAGTGGTTTCGGTGCGATTACAATGATGGGGCTGCTTTTAGCCTTTGAAGCTATAAAAACTGAGCTGGGACTGGAGTCTGGTTTTTCTGCGCAGTTTTGTGATGGAAATGAGAAGTCAAGCTGCAGCCAGATTATAAACTCTGAAAAAGGAAAAATTGCAGGGTTCAAATTGAGTGATCTTAGTGTTTTTCTTTTTGGGATTCAGCTTTTTTCACTGCTTGTTTTTAATAAGGAGCTTATCAATAATTATTATTTTTTAATTGCTCTTTCTCTGCTGGGATGTATACCATTTACATTATATTCTGTTTATTTCCAGATGAAAGTAGAAAAGAAGTGGTGTCCAATATGTTTGAGTATCATAGGAGTAATTTATGCACAGCTTATCTATTTGTCATTTAACATGACGGAGATACTGAATAATGTACATCTTGACCTCCTAACAGTTTTGCTTTTGTCATCAGTAGTGATCGCTTTTTCCGGAACCTATATTTTTATTAAAAAAGCTTTGATAACCTATGCAGTGCTGAAAAAGGATGCGGAGTTTGACTCAAGATATATAAGACATTATCCTTACTTTAAAAATATTCTTACAAGCACAGAACCCCTTGTTTTAAAAGCTGAGCCAGTCCTGCTGGGAAATCCAAATGCTCCTGTTACAATTACTTTTATTACAAGCCCTTTGTGCGGATACTGCAGAGAAGCGCATGATTTCTTGCAGAGAATTTACAACCAATATAAAAATCAGGTCAACATTAAAATCAGATTTAATATGACAGGTGTAGTAACGGCTGAAGTAGAAGAGATGTTGATCCAGCTCCTGAACATTTATCAAACAAAAGGCGAAAGCAAATTTATTGAAGCTCTTCATGACTGGTATAGTCACAGACAGGCAGAGAAATGGTTGAAAAAATATAGTACAACTCTTGATAACAGAACCTTTCTGCTGAATAAACTGGTTTCTGTTTCTTATGAAAATTTACAGAATAACCTGTTTTTCACACCGCATTACTTTATCAATGATTATGCATATCCCGTGAGACTCAATAAAAAATATATGGAAATATTTATGCCGGATCTTATTGAGGACGAATGGAATGAACAGCTCGATTCTGTAAAGGAATTGGAGGTTGAATACAGATAAAAGAAGAAAATTATTATAATAATTATACAAAGAGGAAGCCGAAAATCTAAAGAGTAGGCAAACAAATTAAAACAAATTTCTATGAAAAAATTACAAAAGTTGAGCTTAAATGCTATGAAAAACGAAATGAGCAGAAACGAAATGAGAGTAATCAAAGCGGGTTCAGGAGGTGAGCCAGGAACTTGTAACTGTAACTCACAGTACTGCTATATGAATGGTATGAGAGCTATATGTGGCGGTGGATGGCCAGCAAAATGCTGCTAATCAATCAAAAATAACTTATTTTTTCTGTAATTGCAATTCTGCAATTACAGAATTTTTTTAACCTATGAATACACCAAGTTTAGTTTTAATTACATGCTGGTACGGCAAATATCCCTGGTATATGCCATATTACCTGCATTCTTGTGCTTTTAATCCAAGTGTAGATTTTGTGATTATAACTGATAATACAGAAGAGGTAAAAAATGTACCTGCAAATGTAAAAATAGTCCATAAAAATCTGGAAGATATCATCTGCGATACATCTGATAAACTTGGATTTCCAATCAACATAGATTATCCTTATAAGCTATGTGATTTTAAGCCTGCGTATGCTTTTATGTTTCCGGAACTTATAGAAGGATATGATTTCTGGGGGCACTGTGATCTCGATCTTATTTACGGAGATATAAGAGCTTTTTTTACCAATGAATTTCTCGATAGCTATGATTATATCAGTGTAAGAGATGATTATACCACCGGATGCTTTGGTCTGTACAGGAATAATGAATTACTGAATACATTCTTTAAAAGAAGTAAAGATTATAAAAAGGTCTTTTCTATGCCGGATCATTTCTGTTTTGATGAATGTAATTTTGTTTGGGACGATCTAGCAGAAGGTATTCCTATTTTCGAAATTGAAACAGAAATTGAAAGTTTTACCCATATCATGAAAAATGCTGAAAGAGAAGGAATTCTCAGAACTCATTTTGATTTTATTCTTATGGAAGGCTATACGGGGAGAGTAAAATTTGATAATGGAAAAGTTATTTATAAAAACAAATATGAGGCAATTATGTTTCATATGTTTTGGCTTAAAAAAGTATACAACCCCGAAAAAGTACCTGCAAAAATCCCAAACAGGTATAATGTAAGCCCCACTAGAATTTATTGGTAATTACTGTACTACTAATTAAAAAAAATACCATGAAAAAATTACAAAAAATGAGCATGAATGTTATAAAAAATAACATGAGCAGAAAGGAAATGAGAGTTATTAAAGCAGGATCGGGCCCAACATCATGTAACTGCCAGGCAGTGATGTGTCTAGTCCATGGGAGTATGGAGGCTTATTGTGGACCTTCAGGAGTGATCTGTTGCTAATCTTTTATGAAAAGAAAAAGAGAGAACCTTATATTGTTCTCTCTTTTTTATTATTTAAAACCAATTGTTTGTACTTTTTTTGATAGATACCAAGGGCAAGATCTGCTGTTTTAAAATAATGCTCAATATTTCCATTAATATTATTCTCTGCAGTAATATCAGAATATCCGAAATCTTTCTGAACGGAGACAAAAGGATATAATACCATTTTATGAGCTGACAGTTGTGATAAAAAGTTATCTGCAGTGTCTTCCGGACCAAAGTCTGCATTGAGTATATGATCATAAAAACGACTGTATACCACCATAAACTGGGTACACCAGAAATGATTGATCCAAAACCTGTTTTCTGTAATAGGAACAACAAATCTAAAGCCTCCTCCAATGCCACCGGCCAGGATATCAGCACCTTGCTCATTAGATTGTATAATATTATTTATAAACGCATCTCTGTCATAATGTTCTGTAAAAACATGGTCATCTTCTACAATGATGATCACATCATCTTCGTTTTCAATAGCAAGAGATACCGTTTTTTTTATGCTTTCCCAGAGGCCTACATTCCCTTTCTCATGCATACATGCCTCTACAATTTGGCAACCAAATTCCGGTCTGCCTTCAAACTCTTTTAACACACTTTCCCTTCTGTCTTCTCTATGTTTCAGATTAATAATGTAAGTGGGGATCATAATTTCTGAAAAGCTGTTATGGCTCATAGCTGTAGTATTTTTTTATTTGGGAAAGTTCATCAAGAAAAACTTCCGGATTGTCATATATATATTGAAAATCAGTGGTGTTTTCGAATGATTGAAGGTTTCCGTCATCTTCAAACTGAGAAATGAATGGATGCATTACAAAGACATCTTCCAGATGTGATGATAAAAAAACATCTAGAGGCAGCTTAGCATTGAAATTCCTTTGCAGGAAAAGAGAATATGTTTTTTTGAAAATAATCATGAACTGTGATCCCTTGAAACCATCAACCCAGAATATATGATCAGAAACTTCGATCACTTTTTCAAAGCTTAGGAGACCTCCCAGCAATAAATTACCGTCAAGTCTTTTTACCTTTTCAATACATTTTTCAAGATGATCTTGTGAAAAACTAGAACAAAACCGATGTTGAGAGGTTGAAATAATGATATAGTCTTCATCATCACTTTCTTTTATTACCTTTTGTATTCCTTCTGTGAAACTTAAATGCTCGTCCGTGACAATAAATTCAGGTGTAAAATTTCTCTCTGCATAATGCTCTAGGGCACCAGAAAATTTTTCAGGATTTGAAGATAAAACAAATATTTTCTTCATGATGATTGGGTTTTCAGGATAAATTAGTTTTAATAAAAATAAAAAAATCAGATTAATTATCCAACAACCTTCTGTGATAATTAACCTGCCCCAGATGATAGTCCAGATGAGCAAGCAGATGGATCAGGAAGTAATCGGTTGTCATGGCACTTTCAAAAACAACCAATGGATATTCTTTTTTCAGGTCTTCATCGGACAATTGGGAAAGTACTGAATCTATCATTGCCGCAGTGGCTTTCACCTTTTCAATAAGTTCCGCTTTGGGAATATCCTTTGACGAAAATTCAAGGTCACGCTGTCTTACGTATCCTGTGTTTCCAAGGTGTGTTCCGATAAAATGATTAAGATTTCCCACCAGATGAAGGGCGAGGTTACCCGCAGAGTTGGCAATGTTTTTATCCGTTTTCCAAAGATTTTCTTCGCTTTGATAGGCTTCCAGTTCCGTTTTTAACTTATTTAAATCTCTGTTGTAAAGAGATCTTAGGCTTTCCGTGATCATATCAGTTATTATTGTATTATGGTTTTAAAATATCCTTTAAAGTGTTTGTCAACCAAACTGTCAATATTGCATTTGTAATCTATAAAGCCATAAATGCTGTCATTTGTTGCGAATTTATGGCTGTTAAGAATTAATTTTTGACTACAAACTTCAGATTTTATGAATTTTTCTTCCTTTTTTAAGGTTTTAGGATCAATATTTCTGATGTAAAATTGATTATTAAAAACTTTAATCAAAATGCCATTTCCAAAATATCCATTATTGTTATTCAATTTGATAGTAAGAGTGTCATTCAGGTATTGAGCTTTACATTTATAATCATTGAATAAAAACGTTCCCTTACGAAAGCCATCCGAATAACTTGCAGTTTGAACAATATATGCTGTTCTTGTTTTGCTTTCAACAACTTCACTATTATAAAGCTTCAGTTCCGGATATTTTGAGAGAACTAGAATACTATCATGGTTAGGTAAGCTACTATCAACAGTTAAATTCCCAAAATTCTGCTCTTTTTGACAACTCAAAGCCATCAATAAAATACCTGAAAAAAACAAAAATAGTTTCATAAGAAACTATTTTTGTTTTTGAGCCCAAAGCTCCATTTTTCTGTTCAGAACGTCCAGCGGAAGACATCCCTGGCTTAAAACTTCATCATGGAAGCTTGCCAGATTGAATTTGTTTCCCAATTCTTTCTGATATTTTTCTCTCAGCTCACGGATTCTTAAAGACCCTATTTTGTAGCCTAAGGCCTGACCTGGCATCGCCATATATCTTTCCACTTCTGCAGTGGCCGATGCTTCATCATAAGAAATGTTGCTTAAGAAATATCTGATCGCTTCTTCTCTTGACATTTTTCCGGTATGAAGTCCCGTATCTACTACAAGTCTTACCGCTCTCAGCATCTGATCGCTTAAATATCCCATCTTCTGGTAAGGATCAGTATATAAACCGAATTCAGGGCCTAATGTTTCACAATAATGAGCCCATCCTTCACCATATGCTCCCAACCATCCGAATCTCATGAATTTAGGAAGCCTTGTATTTTCCTGCTGAAGAGAAACCTGATAGTGATGCCCCGGAATCGCCTCATGAAGGAAAAGAGATTCCATTCCCGAAGTAACATTAAATTGGGTAGGGTCAGGAAGCGGAACATAAAATATACCTGCTCTTTTTCCATCCGGAGTTCCCGGCATATATTCTGCGCTGGCACTTGCCTCTCTGAATTTCTCAGTCTGTCTGATCTCAAACTTTGTTTTTGGCGTTACATTAAACATTGTTTTCAGCTTCGGAGTGATTTTCGTTAAGATCCCGTTGAATGCATTTAAAACTTCCTTAGATGTTTTAAAAGTCATTGCCTTTGGATCCGTCTTAACAAAGGTGATAAATTCTTCCAGAGATCCGGTAAAACCTACCTGCTGTTTTACTTTCTCCATTTCTGCGCGAAGCATTGCGACCTGTTGAAGCCCGATCTTATTGATCTCTTCAGGTGATTTCTTCGTGGTAGTCCAGCTTTTTACATAATAGTTGTAGATCTCATTGCCGTTAGGAAGGCTGTTATATCCATCCGTATCTCTTGCTTTTGGCAGGTATTCTTTTTCTAAAAATGTTCCCATTTTAGTATAAGCCGGGATGATTTTTTTCGTAATAGCATCTTTGTAAAGTGCTGAGAATTTTTCTTTCTGAGCCTCTGTAAAGTTTTTAGGGAAATTTTTAATAGGTCCGTAGAAAATATTCTTTTCCATATCGGAAGTAGTGATTTCCTCAGCTTTCATTTGAGGAATCATTTTGATAACCAGTTTTTTTGGAAGCACTATTTTATTGTTGATTCCCTCACGGAAGTTGTCCGCAGCAGCATTCATCCACTCCGGAAATTTTTCCATTCTTTTCAGCCAGTCACTATAGTCCTTTTCGGTTTTAAAAGGCTGATTGCCCTGTCCGCTTCCATACAATGGGAAAGTAAGCGGCAGCCCTCCGAACTGAGTGAAAGGAATATATTCCGGATGATAGGCATAGCCCTCAATTTTATCTTTTAAAGTATAATCCAACACATCATATACCACTTTATCCTCATCAGAAAGACTTTTGTAATCTACATGTTCCAGCTGTTTCTGTACAGAATTGTAGAACGCTACCTCTCCTGAGATAAAATCTTTATCAATATTGATAGGAAGCTGGTCGTTATATCTTGTATCTCCCTGTGCTGTAGCATCTAAAGGATATAACTTAAGATATTGCTCATAATAGTTCGAAGCGATAGAATCCAGGTTGCTGGGTGTCACTTTTGTAAGGGGAGAATCCGATTTTTTGCAGGAAGCAAGACCAATCATCAACCCTAATCCCAGAATACTTTTTGATAAAATGTTTTTCATCTCACAATCTTTATGAAAACAAAAGTAAGTATTATTGGGATATTCATGCTTATTGAATGCATTGATTTTAAAAAATTATTTTCAAAATCCTTTTAACTTTGAATCAATTTTTTATCTTTGTCTAAAACGTTTAACAATCATATTATTACAGTTCTTTTTTAAGAAAAAATGAAAGGGATTTTAAAAATTTACCATCCGGACGAAACGCTAAAATACAATATCAGAAATACTTATTGTAAGGCCGTTTACAGCAACCAGCAACATTTTTTAGAGGTTGAAGTGATTACGGATGACAGTTTGGATCACGTGGACGATGATTCATTACAGTACAACTTTCCGCAGCTTTCACTTGAAGTTTTTGATTTTCCTATCGAATCGGCGGAAATAGAAGGGAAGACCATCATCATCAATGACTCTGATGAAGAAACCTATACAGAAGTAGACCTTTTTGATGATGAAGATGCCTATATCTATGATAATGAGCTTCTTTTTGAAAAAAATGAAGAAGGGGAGCTTCAGGTTATCTGGAAAGGAACTATTGATGATTTCTATACCGGATCAGATACACCGATCCCTTTTAGATTAAAATGCGAATTTAAACAAGATGATATTGAGGTAGAAGAAGATTAACCGAACTTCTGCCTTTTTAACTGTACATTTCTTTTCAAATTATTTTTGGAAAGAAATTTGCTGTTTGTAAAATGGTAACAAATTTTAAGTTGTTTTTAAGCAATTTTTAAGAGTTCAATTCATAATATTCTCCTACATTTGTCGTTGAAATTTAATAAAATTTACATTTAATGCTGTTAACGGAACTTTCTCAGATTTTATTCGCACAAATCGCTACCCCTGCAGTTGCTGCAGACAACTTGGAGTTCTCATTCTGGAAAATCATGTTCCATGGAGGAGCTTTCGCTAAAATAGTGATGGTCACTGTATTACTATTGGGAGTGTTTTCTCTATACCTGTTTTTTGAAAGGTTTTTCTTTATCAAAAGGCTGACATCAAAAACAGATTCCAACTTCATGAACAATATCGAAGACTTCATCAAGGCCGGAAAAATAGAGGCAGCAGCAGATTACTGCAAAACCCAGAACTCTCCGGAAGGAAGAATTTTAGAAAAAGGAATTTCAAGATTAGGACGTCCCGTTTCTGATATTGTAAGTGCTATGGAATCACAGGCGCAGGTAGAGGTTGCCAATATGGAAAAAAACCTGAACCTTTTGGCTGTCGTACCGAGTATCGCACCAATGCTGGGACTTTTAGGTACGGTTATCGGGATGATTATTGCTTTCTTTAATCTATCACACGCAACAGGATCATTCTCTCCAAAAACACTTTCAGAAGGTATTTATACCGCTTTAGGGCAGACCGCTGTAGGTTTGGCTGTAGCGATTCCTGCCAACTTCTGTTATAATATTCTACTGACAAGAATTGATAAATTTGTCCTGAAAGCCCAGAATATGTCAGGAGAATTTTTAGACCTTATCAACAAACCTTTATAAATCTTTCTTACGATGAAAATTCAAAGAAGAAATAAAGCGAATCCGGAATTCAGTTTAGCAGCGATGACAGACGTTATCCTGTTGATGCTGATTTTCTTTATGATTACCTCTTCGGCGGCGAATCAAAGCGCCATCGATGTGAATCTTCCGAAAGCCGGAGCAGTTGATGATAATATTCCCAACCCTTTAACGATAAGCATCAAGCCGGACGGTTCATTTTTTGTAGATGATAATCCTGCGAATAAAGGAGAACTAGAGCAAATTATTGTAGATAAATTAGCCAGCCAGACCAATAAATCATTTACGATCAGAGCTGATGAAAACACATTGCATAAAGATGTTGTTTTTGTGATGGAAATTGCTGAGAAACATAAATTTAATATTGCTATTGCAACCGTTAAAGACAAATAACATATCCGGATTTCCGGAAAGAATTACGTTTTAAGATGAAAAGCTATACAGCAAACAGAAACGAAGAAAATAAAGACAGAGTAAAGAGCGCACTGCTTTCTATTCTGATCTGGGCTGCTATTCTGCTTTTTGTTTTTTTATATAAATTAAAACCTGAACTGGATAAAGATCCTGAAGTGGTTACTACCATGCTGGTAAACTTTGGAGATAACAGAAACGGAAAAGGGATTGAAGAACCTGCCGAACAGCCGGGAAGCCTTGCCGCTGCAACTGAAGAAGTGACACCCGAGCCTGCAGAAACTCCGGTTCCGGAAACAAAAACAGTTATAAAACCAGAGCCAGTACCAACTCCGGAGCCAAAGAAAACAGAGGTTAAAGAGAAGGTTATTACAGGAAACAATTCAAAAACAACCGTTCCTAAAAAAGAGGAATCTAAAAAAGCTGAGAAAAAAGAAGCAACCAGCACAAGTGCTTCTAAAAATACTAAAAAATCCGGAGCGACCACTGCCAATTCAAAAACAGGAAATGGGGACGGAAAAGGAACCGCAGCCATAGGCAACCTGATTAAAGGAAGAGGAACTAAAGCCGGAAGCCAGGGAACCGGTGATGGTATCGGAAATGCGGGAGATCCTTTAGGTGGTGATGGAAATGGTGACAGTAAAGTAGGAATCGACAGAAAATTGGTTGGTTATATTCCGGGAACAATGGGAAGAGGCGGAGCGCAGCCATCACACAGTTGTACAGCAAGCGGATCGATTACCATTGCTTACACCGTAGATAAAGCAGGAAATGTAGTGTCTGCAAGAAGAGCCGGCGGGATTTCAGATCCTTGTGTTTCATCCACATCTGTGGCCTGGGTTAAGAAATATGTAAAGGCTGAGAAAGCCAATACATCTTCAACAGGAACTTATAAAATTACTTTCTAACAATACAAAAGCACTTTATTCAAGTGCTTTTTTCAATTCATTTATTCTGTTGATGACCGGAAGGGCAAAAATACCGCTGGTCTGAAGATAAAGCTCGTAGAATGTTTTTGCTTTATCCTGAAAATCTTTGTTATGATCGTGTCTGCTGTTAAAGTAGAATAGATTTCCCAGCATTTCATAATAATCTTTATGATCTCTTTCCTGCCTTTCATTGACGATGGCAATCATTTCTTCCTTGGTTTTAGAAGCAACCTCTGTGAAGTTCATTTTGAAAATATCTCTCATCAACGTATCAAAATCCAGTTCTTTCTGCATTAAACTTTCTTCAGGTTTGTCCAGAATCAATTTTTCCAATGCCTGGGTTAATTGGCGGATGAGTCTTAATGTGAATTCTTTATCTGTGATCATAATGGATTTAAAGTTTTAAGTTTAATGTTTAAAGTTAATAGCATTGTTCAACCAGAATCTTTTCATTATGCGAAAAATAAATAGGCCAACGCAATAGCTGTGATAACGCCGACTAAATCGGCCAGAAGCATGGCAATTACCGTGTATCTTGTATTCTTAACGGCTACGGCGCCAAAATATACTGCAATCACGTAGAACGTCGTATCTGAGCTTCCCTGAAGTACAGCTGCCAATTTCCCCTGGAAACTATCAGCTCCAAATGTTGTCATCGTATCCACCATCATTCCTCTGGCTCCTGACCCGGATAAAGGTTTAATTAAAGCAGTTGGAAGTCCATCCACAAATCTAGGATCCATATTGGCAACGTTGGCAACCCATTTCATCCCGTCAATAATCACATCAAATACACCGGAAGTTCTTAATAACGAAATTGCAATTAACATCCCAACGAGATAAGGAATAATCTTAACACAGGTGGTGAACCCTTCTTTTGCGCCTTCAATAAAGGCATCAAAAACGTTGATCTTTTTATAAACGGCTCCTAATACAATCGCAAGGAAGATAAAGAGAATCAGACCATTGCTTAATACTTTACTGAAATCATCCAGCTCATCTTTACTCAATTGTACAAGATACAGTACCAAAAGGGCAATAATAGCCGAAATTCCGCCTACATAAGCGATCACTACCGGACGGAGAAGATTGATTTTCTGGTATAAAGAAACAATAATCATCGCAGCCAGTGTAGCGGCAAAAGTGGCAATCATACATGGCAGGAAAATATCTGTAGGGGTTTTAGATCCCATAGAAGCTCGGATGGCAATAATTGACACGGGAATTAAGGTCATACCTCCGGCATGAAGGCACAGAAACATGATCTGTGAATTACTGGCAGTATCTTTATTGGGATTTAAAGTCTGAAGGCTTTCCATGGCTTTTAAACCAAAAGGAGTCGCAGCATTGTCTAATCCCAAGAGATTCGCGCTGAAGTTCATCAGCATGTGTCCAAATGCAGGATGGTTTTTTGGAATTTCCGGAAATAATTTGGAGAAAAAGGGCTGAATCAAACGGCTTAGAAGATTGATGCCGCCTGCTTTTTCAGCAATGCTCATGAATCCCATAAATAAAGTCATGATTCCGATAAGACCAAGACAGATCTTTACGGCTGTTTCTGAAGTTCCAATAACTCCATCGGCTTCCTGAACACGATAAACATTTACATTTTGTTTTAAAGAATCAGTTTTATAATGAATTCTGCTGTCTGCAAAATCATTCTTTTTCATCAGGCTGTCTCTTACAATAGGAGAGAGGCTGCTCATAGGTTGTGATGCAATCTTTACTGTATCACCTCCTTTTCCCACCACCATATCATTGAAAATGGTTTTGTAGTTACCTGACGAAACGTATTTTATACTGGCAATGGCAATGGCAATGATAATGAAAGCCGACCAAATTCTGCTGAGAACCATCTGATTGATTTAATTGTTTAAACTTATCAAAAATACTTTAAACCACAAAAATAACTAAAGTCTTTTGTTATTCCGGTGCCAAAGAGAACTAATGATGGCTTCTAATCTTAAAATCTATTGTTAACGCAATGCACGCAAAGGCGTTAGTACTAAGCAAAGAGAACTTCATTCATGGAACATAGCTGAATGAAATGCCATAGCGGACGGAAATGCATAAAGTCTTTAAATTTTCCTTGCGATCTTTAGCGTTTAAAATAAAATGATTTATTTACTCCTTCAGGTAAACAAGATGACCTTCAAAATCATCATCCAAATTTTTCAGAATTTTAGCATCATCCATTTTTTTGATTAATGCATCTACAAAGAAGCTTTTTTCAAAAAACTGGCGGTGAATTCCCGGTAAAATTTCCATGAAATAATCCATTCCGATTTTGTTGTTATGGAGATCCATTTTGGTTTCCAAAGGCTCATTCGGGAAAAGCTCTTCATGCATATCTGTTATTCTTTTGCAGAAATCAAGTGCTTTTTTCGGAGAAGAAATTTTACAACAGTACATCATAATGAAGCAGCACCAAAGCGCATGTCTGAAGGCGTTTCCAATTCCATTGTTGGAGGCTGTATCAGGGAATTTTTTCTGTGCAATGGAAAACGCTTTTACTGTTGCATAAAAACTCAGTAAAGCGAAAAGAGGATGGGGAAGGATCAGTGATAAAAGACGCATAATCTTTTTAAAACTCATGCTTCTGATGGTATTGAAAAATATCTTAAAAGTCCTCATAAATAAAAATCTCTCCCTAATTAGAGAGAGATTGTATTGTTTTTGTTACAGATACTATGCTTTTACAGCTAATAAATTAACTGTTTTGGCAACAGTATCCTGAATTTCAGTTCTTTTTACGATGAAATCTACAAATCCTTTTTCCTGTAAGAATTCTGATGTCTGGAATCCTTCCGGTAGATCTCTACCAATCGTTTCACGGATTACTCTTGGTCCTGCGAAACCAATCAGTGCTCCCGGTTCTGCCATGATGATATCAGCGGTCATTGCGAAAGAAGCAGTGATTCCTCCGAATGTAGGGTCGCAAAGGTAAGCGATGTATAAAAGTCCTGCTTCAGAAAGCTGAGCTAATTTAGCCTGAACTTTTGCCAGCTGCATTAAAGAGTAAGTGGCTTCCTGCATTCTTGCTCCTCCGGACTGACAGATAATCATATACGGAAGTTTGTGTGCAATACAGTAATCTACTGCTCTTCTGATCTTTTCTCCCATTACAGAACCCAAAGATCCACCGATGAAAGCAAAATCCATACATGAAACTACCATTTCAGTTCCTTTTACAGTTCCTACAGCGTTTCTGATAGAGTCTGTAAGCTTTGTTTTAGCTTTTACTTCTTTCAAACGGTCTTTATAAGGCTTTGTATCTTTGAAGTTTAAGATATCAATACTTTCAACATTGGCATCCAGTTCGGTAAATTTACCACCGTCAAAAAGGATGTCAAAAAATTCTGCACTTCCTATTCTTACATGAAATCCGTCTTCAGGAGAAACATAGTTATTTCTCTTTAGTTCATCATGTTCCACTACTTTTCCGGATGGAGTCTGATGCCAAAGGCCTTTGGGAACGTCTTTTTTCTCATCAGTAGAAGTGGTAATGTTTTTTGCTTTTCTTTTAAACCAGTCGAATGCCATTTTTGCTTGTATTAATGTATAAATGTAAAAAGTACCAATGTAAATGCATTTCTATGAATACTTTTTACATTGGTACAAATGTACAGTTCTTATTTTAAAGTATCTACGTTATTTAAATCTTCAAATGCTTTCACCAATCTTGCAGAGAATGTGTCCTCACCTTTTCTTACCCAAACTCTTGGGTCATAGAATTTTTTGTTAGGTTTTTCTTCTCCTTCAGGGTTTCCGATCTGAGCTCTTAAATAATCAATATTGTTTACCATATAATCTCTGATACCTTCTGTGTATGCAAACTGAAGGTCAGTATCGATGTTCATTTTGATAACTCCGTAGTCGATAGCCTCTCTGATCTCTTCTAATGTAGATCCTGAACCTCCGTGGAATACAAAGTTGATAGGTTTTGCAGCTGTTCCGAATTTTTCCTGAACATATTTCTGAGAATTGTCAAGGATTTTCGGCGTAAGAACTACGTTACCTGGTTTGTAAACTCCGTGTACGTTACCGAAAGCAGCAGCGATTGTGAAGTTATCAGAAATAGCTTTTAATTTTTCATAAGTATAAGCTACGTCTTCAGGCTGAGTATATAATTTTGAGTTATCAACGTCTGAGTTGTCAACACCATCTTCTTCACCTCCTGTTACCCCGATTTCTACTTCAAGAGTCATCTGAAGCTTAGCCATTCTTTCGAAATATTTAGCAGAAATTTCAAGATTTTCTTCTAAAGACTCTTCAGAAAGGTCCAACATGTGAGAAGAGTAAAGAGATTTTCCTGTCTGCTTGAAGAATTCTTCGTTAGCATCCATCAATCCATCAATCCAAGGAAGTAATTTCTTTGCACAGTGGTCTGTGTGTAGAATTACCGTTGCTCCGTAAGCTTCTGCAAGAGTGTGAATATGTTTTGCTCCAGCAATTGCTCCTAAGATTGCAGACTTTTGTCCGTCATTGCTTAATCCTTTCCCTGCATTGAAAGCAGCTCCTCCATTTGAAAACTGAATAATTACAGGAGCGTTTAATTTCGCTGCAGTTTCCATCGTAGCGTTTACGTTGCTTGATCCAATTACGTTTACTGCAGGTAATGCAAATTTGTTTTCTTTAGCATACTGAAAGATATCAGTAACTAACTGACCTGTGGCAACTCCTGCCGGAAAAATTCTGCTCATGTTTTACTTTTTATTATAAATTTTATTAGGTGTTTTAATTTCGTGTAAAGGTAATCATTTTTAAGAAATTACTAGTTTCTTTTATCTCTGCCCCAAAGGAGCTTCTGACGGATGGTTTCATAGAAACTCAAACTGTTGGGCTGCACCAGAAGAAGCTGGAATTTTGCCTTTTTAATGATGATTTCCTTGTCGGTTTCTATATGTATCAGTCGGGAGTCTAAAGAAAGAGAGTATTGTGGTACACGGCTTTCCACCCTGAATTTTATTTCTACTTTATCATTCACAACCAACGGCCTCACATTCAGATTGTGAGGAGCAATAGGAGTAATGACAAAATTTTCATTATTGGGAGAAATGATAGGGCCTCCGCAGCTCAGAGAGTAGGCGGTAGAACCTGTAGGTGTTGAAATGATCACGCCGTCACCCCAGAATACATTCAAAAATTCGTCATTGATATATGAGTCAACGGTAATCATGGATGTTGTTTCTTTTCGGGAAACGGTAACGTCGTTTAATGCGTAAGGAAAAACTCCCTCCAGTTTTGGAGAAACCACTTCAATGACAGAACGGCGGCTTGTTTTTACATTTCCTTTTAAGATGGAATCCAGTTCCTTAAAGGCTTCTTCTTTTGTGAAAAAAGCTAAAAATCCAAGTCTTCCTGTATTCACTCCTACCACCGGAATTTCAAGATCCTCAATAAAGGTTAAAGAATTTACAATCGTTCCGTCTCCACCAAAAGTGAAAAACAGATCCACTTCCTTATCCAGAAGATCCTGTTTGGAATTGAATGTTTCGAATATTTTTGAAAACTGAAGTGCTTCAGCCATTTCATCATACAGAACAGATTTTACATCTCTTGCTTCAAGTTCAGAGATAAACTTACTTAAATATAGAAAAGTATCAAGATCCTTTTTCTGAGAGTATATGGCTGCCTTCATGTTATATTTCTATGAATTTTTGTAAAAAACCATAACGGTCTTTAAACAGATCGGTTTTCTCATCAGAATAATATTTTTCAACGATTCTGTAGTCATACCGGTCAAAAGTAGCGTCTATCGAGGCCAGATTTTCATTGCTGATCTTTATGGTGACCTGAACTACCTCTTCAGACATAAAGCTTATAAACCCTCCGTAAAACTTCGAATTGTTGCTTTCCACAATGTTGGTAATTTCCGTCATAGAATATTTTCTGGCCGGAGTTTCTACGGTAAGAATAGCCCCTGTTTCTGAAAATAAAGGATAACGGGAAAGGTCCTGAAAAACATCTTCACAGGTAATATACCCAAGATATTTCTCATTTTTATTAATCACCGGAATCACATTGCTGCTGAAGGTATAAAACAGACGGATACTGTCCATAATATTATTGTCCTCCAGAATGGCAAAACGTTCAATCTGGTGTTCCAGATCCTTCAGTGTTCCGCCATCTTCCTCATACAGGAAATCCATGGCAAGAGCTCCGTAGAAGTGATGGGATTTTTTGATGAAAACATGGGAATATCCAAAGTCTTCCAACATATTTCTGGCCGACTCTATAGAGTCAGACAGGCTAAAACACGGAAAGTCTTTTGAGATATAGTCCTTGATAAACATTGTGCTAATTTATAAAAAATTAAATGAAACTTTTTCTGAAAACACGACTTTTTTTAAGATGAAACAAAAAAAGTGCCGTCAAAATTTGTTTGTAAAAAAAAATAAAGTACCTTTGTCGCCTTTCATTTTTACTTTTTATTAGATTTATTTCAAACTGCACTGTCTACTAAGGACATATGCAGTTTTTTTATTTTAATGCTTTTGCAAATTCCCACATCACAATTCCGGCACATACACTTACATTAAGAGAATGCTTTGTTCCAAGCTGAGGAATTTCTAAAAATACATCAATATTCGGAAGTACTTCATCACTGATTCCTTCCACTTCGTTTCCTAAGATCAAAGCATATTTTTTCGATCTGTCGATCGTGAAATCAGTAATAAGCCGGCTTCCTGTAGTCTGCTCAATCCCGATGATTTCGTATCCTTTGCTTTTCAGATCAGCAATCGCGTTATTGGTATCTGCGTCATGAGACCAGTCTACACTTTCCGTGGCTCCCAATGCCGCTTTATGAATCTCCCGATGGGGCGGCTGCGGTGTAATTCCGCAAAGGATTATTTTTTCAATTAAAAACGCATCTGCCGTTCTGAAAGCTGCACCTACATTGTGCATACTTCTGATATTATCTAAAATGATGACCAACGGAATTTTTTCAACCTTCTTAAATGTTTCTACATCTATTCTGTTAAGTTCTTCCAGTTTTAGTTTCTGTACCAATTGTATTATTTTGTTGAGATTAATTTTCCGTCTTTATAGACCTCTGTTTTTTCTATGCTTCCGTCTTCACGGTAATGAACTCTGTTGCCGTTTCTTTTATCGTTGGCAAGTTCAGTTTCACGCTGTAATTTTCCAGATGGATAAAAAACTTTCCACTTTCCGGTAGCCAGCCCGTTGTCATAATGGCCAATATCTTTTATTGATTTTCCATCTTCATGAAAGGTCTTGCTTTCACCCTGTAATTTATTGAATTTATAATTGGAAATTTCAGTTATTTTACCTGCAGGAGAATAAAAAGTGGCGGTAAGACTGTTATCATAAATATTCTTCTCCCCATTTCTGAAAACTTCTTTGGAAGTGAGAACTCCATTTTTATCAAAATACGACCATTCTTTTACTTTGTATCCTTTTTTATATTCTCCTTTCGACTGCACTTTTCCGTTATCATAATAAAAAACAGCATCGCCATCCAGTTTCCCTTTTTTCCATTCCACGGTATTTTTTACCTGGCCATTGTCATAAAATTCTTTACAGGCCCCTTCCTGTAATCCGTCTTTATATCCACAAGGTTTCTGTGCCGTGATCAGGACAGAAGTGGAAAAAAACAATAGAAATAGGTGCTTCATAGCTATTTTTAATTCAAAAATAGTAAAATACTTATATTTGACTCAAAAATATACTATGAAAAAATTATTCACATTATTCATATTAATATGGGGATTTATTTACCTGAGTGCACAAAATACTTATTATCCTCAAGCTTTTTTTGATAAAAAGCTCGCAAGAGACATGCTTGGATTTGGAAACTCTACCATTGAAGGAGTGGCTTCTACCAAACAAAAAAACAACTGGGGAATCAAACCGTTACTTGGAGAAAAGCATTATGCTCCCAAAGGTACGGTTGTCATGCTTTTTCCTGTTACTCCTTATTTTGAGGAATTTTATAACATGAGAAAGAAATATGAAAATAAAAAAACCACCGTATATATGTCAGAAGAGGCTTTTAAATACAGAGTGGAAGCTTTAACCGATGACCATGGGAGATTTAAATTTGAAAAACTCAAACCCGGTAAATATTATCTTGAAACCATTGTCAACTTTACGGCAACGGCAAGTTACCAGCAGCAGACAGGAACCTCAGATGCTTATAACGGCTATGGAGCCTATCTGTATTCCACTCCTATATACAGCACATTTTTCTACGGATATTCTGCTGCCAACAGGGAAAGCAAATTTGTAGAGATAAAACAGGACGGCGAACTTAAAGAAATCAAGCTTTAAAAGCTTGATTTTTTATTTTCTGATCATAATCTGCTGTACATTTTTCTCAATATTCTGTGCTAAGGTTTCCATAGGAATATCATTTTCATCATTATTGAACGGGTCTTCAATTTCTTCTGCAATAAGCTCCAGACTCATCAAAACATAATACACAAAAACAGTAAGCGGAATCATAAAAAGCCCTATTGTAATAACGTAAGCAATAGGCAGCGCAAAAACATACAGAATAATAAACTTCTTGATGAAAGAAGAATAGGAGTAAGGGATCGGAGTATTTTTGATTCTTTCACAACCTCCGCATACATCCAGAAATCCGGAAAGCTGGGTGTCTAAGTACAGCATTTCAACTTCAGAAACTTTTCCTTCTTTTTTTAATTGATTCAGTTTATGGCTTAACAGAATAACAATTTCACTTGGTCCATGGTTTTTCAACGAGCTTTCAATTTCAGAATAATCTTCATCCAAAGCCAGCCTTGTAGATTCCTTGGAAAGATGTTTGGCTAAAAAGTGCGGGAAATATTTTAAATATCTGGCAATCTGCTCAGCATCCTGGCGGTTGTCACCAAGAATCGTATTGATTTTTATCGCAAAGTTTCTCGTGTCATTCACCAGTTTTCCCCAAAGTTTTCGACCTTCCCACCATCTGTCATAGGCCGTATTCGTTCTGAAAACCAACAAAAGTGAAAGCACAAAACCCAGCAGAGAATGGATCATACCTACATTGCTCACTCCTGATTTTGTGGTAAGGTGCAGATACTCAACTTCCAGATACTGAATTCCCCATGAATACAGCCCTACAAGAACCATACTCGGAAAAAGAATTTTTAAAGTATCACTTTTGTGTAAGCTGAAAAGGATTTTAATGAAATGTTTGGTATTGTAGACTCTCATAAATTCACTTATTACTACAAATATAAATTTTTCATATGAGCTCTGCCAATAAAGTAAGGAAGTGTGAAGCAGGAAGAGGGAAGTTATTGAAGCCGAAGAGAGGTCTATGTCATTTGATAAAATGTTTTTATGAAATGATGTATAGGCGTTTACAGACAAATATTAACTTCCAGCATCCATCCTCAGCTTCCCTCGCTTTTAATCTAAATTTTCTCAGGTTTCAAAAAAACACTATTTTTATTTCGCATTAAATACAAAGTACATGATCCTCGAAAACGTAGATATTGTAGATGATATCAGTAAAGAAGATTTTCAGAAAAATTATTTTAAAAAGCAGAAACCTCTTTTAATTAAGAATTTTGCCAGCCGATGGGAGGCTTTTGACAAATGGAATCTTGCCTATATTAAAGAAAAGGCAGGAGATCAGGAAGTTCCGCTGTATGATAACAAACCGGCTGATGCTGCAAAAAGTTCTGATGCTCCGGTGACCCGGATGAAAATGAAGGACTATATTGATACCATCAAAAGCAAACCTTCAGATCTGCGAATTTTTTTCTATATCATTACAGACAGGCTTCCCGAGTTACTGAAAAATTTCACCTATCCTGATCTTGGAATAAAGTTCTTTAAAAGACTGCCGACTTTATTTTTCGGTGGAAGTGAGGCGCATGTTTTAATGCATTACGATGTGGATTTAGGTGATTTTATGCATATCCATTTTGAAGGAAAGAAAAGGATTTTATTATTTGACCAGAAGCAGTCACCCTTTTTATATAAAGTTCCTTTATCCGTTCATACCATTTACGAGGTTGACTATGAAAATCCTGATTATGAGAAGTTTCCGGCATTAAAATATGCCAAAGGATACGAAATCTTCATGGAGCATGGTGATGCTCTTTTTATTCCCGGGGCATTCTGGCACTTCAACAGATATCTTGAACCTGGGTTTTCCCTTTCTTTAAGAGCGCTTCCCAATAAACCCAATGTCTTTGCCAGTATGCTGTACCATGTCTTCATTATGAGGTATACAGATAAGCTGATGCGAAAACTTTTCAAAGCTAAATGGGTGAATTACAAGCAGAAATGGGCCTATAAGAAAAGTTCGGAGGCTTTGGAGGGATATATGAAAGCAGGAAAATAAAATGGGCTGGAAGAGGGAGGCTGGAAGCTGGAAGACTCTTTACAGCTTAGTATTAATGGATTTCATTTTTATTTAAAAGATAATGATTACCTAAATGACCAATTGAAACTTCCATCTCCCAGCTTCGTGCTTCCAGCTTATTTATTAATAAGGCCGAAGATGGTTGCGTCTACGAATTTCCCTTTTTCAAAGAAATAATCTTTCAACGTTCCTTCTTTACTGAAATTTAAAGAAGATAACAGCCTTTCGGAAGAAATATTCGAAGGATCTATGAACGCGTCCACACGGTGAAGCCTCATGGTTTCAAATCCATAGGTCAGAATCGGAAGAATCGCTTCTTTCATATAGGATTGCTGCCAGAATTTAGGATTGAGTTCATAACCAATTTCAGCCCGGAAATGTTCTTTGTACCAGTTGTGATAGCCGCAGGTTCCAATAACTTTTCCATTGGATTTCAGTTCCAGAGCCCATCTGAAACCTTTTCCTTTTTCGAATTCACTGTTAAAATGCTGGATAATGCGCCGGGAATCATCTTCGGTTTTGAAGGTTTCCAGGTCATAATATTCCATAACTTCATCCAGAGAAAAGTATTCAAACAGGTCCTGGGTATCATTAAAAGTAAGCTGGCGCAAAGTAAGCCTTTCAGTCTCTAAGACAGGAAATTCCATAAATAATGTGATTTGACAGGCGAAAAGTACGATTAATTACTGATAAAGAAAAGTCGGGAAGATTAACCCTTAAACAATTCTATTACCCTGAATTTATTTTTTTAAATTTGGGGCTCATTTTTTACTATGGCAAAAACGAAGAAGGAAACTCCATTAATGACTCAGTATAATACCATCAAGGGTAAGTATCCGGATGCGCTTTTACTTTTCAGAGTGGGAGACTTTTATGAAACTTTTGGGCAGGATGCCGTGAAAACATCCCAGATTCTGGGTATTGTTCTTACCAAAAGAAACAATGGAGAAGGCAGTGTAGAGCTTGCAGGATTTCCGCATCACTCAATAGATTCTTATCTTCCCAAGCTGGTAAGAGCCGGGATGAGGGTTGCAATCTGTGATCAGCTGGAAGACCCTAAAATGGTGAAAGGAATTGTAAAACGTGGTGTTACTGAATTAGTTACACCGGGCGTTACTTTCAATGATCAGGTTTTGAATTCCAAAAAGAACAACTTCCTTCTTTCATTACACAAGGAAAAAGAGAAGTACGGAATTGCTTTAGTGGATATCTCCACAGGAGAGTTTCTGGTAAGCGAAGGAAACCTGGAAAAGCTTTTGCACATTATCAATACTTTTGATCCGAGTGAGATTATTTTCCAGAGAAGCACACAGATTCCGGAGCAGATCAAAAATAAAAATGCTTTTAAGCTTGAAGACTGGGCTTTCCAATATAATTTTGCCTATGAAAAATTAACCAATCACTTTAAAACCAATTCTTTAAAAGGTTTTGGAGTGGAAGGTCTTCCGCTGGCCATTACAGCAGCAGGAGCTATTTTTGCGTATCTTGTAGAAGATACCCATCATAATCTGCTGGCCCATATTACGAAACTGCAGATCATTCCTCAGGAAGATTATCTGATGATGGATAATTTTACCCTGAGAAACCTTGAAATTGTTTATCCAAGCAATCCGCAGGGGAAATCTCTGCTGGATATCATTGATAAAACATCTACTCCCATGGGAGGAAGATTGTTGAGAAGAAGAATTATTCTTCCTTTAAAATCGGTGGATGAGATTATGAGGAGACTTTCCCTGATTGATTTCTTAAACGAAAATGATCCTCTGAAATATGAAATCTGCCAGCTTCTGAAATCAATTTCAGATCTTGACAGATTAATGGGAAAATTGGCCGCAGAGAAAATTTCACCTAAAGAACTTGGGTATTTACGCCAAAGTTTAATTAATATCCATAAAATCAAAGCGTTATTGCATCTTCATGCAGATGTGCTGGCGTGGTTAGAGCCTTTATTTGATCTGGAAGAATTGATTAAATTCCTGCAGAATCATCTTAATGAAGAACTTCCGGTAAGTATTGCCAAAGGAAATATCATTAAGGAAGGGGTTTCTGAAGAGCTGGACAGACTGAGAAGCCTTCAGAGCAAAGGACGGGGTTTCTTAGATGAAATGTGCCAGAGAGAGATTGAAAGAACAGGAATTACCAGCCTTAAAATTGATTTTAATAATGTGTTCGGATACTATATTGAAGTTCGGAACACTCATAAAGATAAAGTTCCTGATGACTGGGTAAGGAAGCAGACTTTAGTAAATGCTGAAAGATATATTACCGAAGAATTAAAGGAATATGAAAACCAGATTCTTGGTGCCGAAGAAAAAATAGGCGTTCTGGAAACATCACTGTACAGAAATGTATGTGGAGAAACAATGATTTACATTGATCAGATTCAAGGGAATTCCAATATCATTGCCCAGCTTGATGTGGCAGCGGGATTGTCTGAACTTGCTGTATCTGAGAGTTATACAAAGCCCGTTTTGAATGACGGTTATGCTATCGATTTAAAAGAAGCAAGACACCCGATCATTGAAAATGCACTTCCGTTAGGAGAAAAATATATCCCGAATGATATCTTCCTAGATAAGGATTCGCAGCAGATTATTATGGTAACCGGACCGAACATGGCCGGTAAATCGGCAATTCTGCGTCAGACCGCTATTGTATGTCTTTTGGCACAGATTGGAAGTTTTGTCCCTGCAAAACATGCGGAGATCGGGATGCTGGATAAAATCTTTACAAGGGTAGGAGCTACCGATAATATTTCTGCCGGAGAATCTACTTTCATGGTAGAAATGAACGAGGCAGCCAATATTCTGAACAATATTTCAGAACGAAGCCTGATCTTATTAGATGAAATCGGCCGTGGAACTTCTACTTATGACGGAGTTTCTATTGCATGGGCGATTGCAGAATATCTTCATCAGCATCCAACGCAGGCAAAAACATTATTTGCTACGCACTATCACGAATTGAACGAAATGACCGTCAATTTCGAAAGGGTGAAAAATTTCCACGTTTCTATTCAGGAAAACAAAGGAAATATCATTTTCCTGAGAAAGCTTGTTCCGGGCGGAAGCGAACACAGTTTCGGTATCCACGTTGCAAAACTGGCCGGGATGCCTGCTAAAGTGGTAAACAGGGCCAATGAAATTCTTAAAACACTTGAAGCGAGCAGAACTCAGGGAAGTGGAAGTACTTCAGAAAGCATTAAAAGAGTGACAGAAGAAAATATGCAGCTTTCATTCTTCCAGCTCGATGATCCTGTTCTGGAGAATATTCGTGAAGAACTGACGAAAATAGATATCAATACGTTAACACCGATTGAAGCTTTAATGAAGCTGAATGCGATAAAAAAAATGATTGGAGGGTAATCCAATCATTTTTTTTAAATGCTAAAAGTCTGATTAGCAACAGTAACCGTCACTGCCCCTCGGGCCGATAATAAGGAAGTGGCTGACTCCTCTTAGTTTGCATAAACCTTCAGCGCAGGCAGCTGCCCCGCCGTTGATTTTCTTGAGCTCAGCTTTGTTGAGTTTCCTCGTTTTCAGGTTTGAATTTTTCATATTCCTTGTTTAAATAGTATAAACCTGGTTAACAACAAAATCCATCCTGCATGCCGGGAACTCCGTATCGCTCTTCTCCGGTATTCGGATCTGTGCAGCTTATTACTCTTGGGCAGATCGGTCTGTTGGCTCCTCCGCTGATCTCTTTCAGCTCATTTTTGCTAAGCTTTCTTTTCTGATTTTTTGAATTTTTCATAATAATTTTAATTTGGTAAAAGCTAATTTACAAGTTATTTTAATAGCTACAAAATATTGTGATTCAAATTGTTAACTTTTTGCAAAAGATTTCTCCTTCACAAAAAAAGATTGAGGCCGCACCTCAATCTTAGTATCTAACAAAGCTTTTGTTATTAACAGCAGTATCCGTTTCTTCCTACGGGCCCGATTACATATTCCCCGTCCCCTCTGTCGCAAAGTCCTTCCGGGCATACAACAGGTCCGTTACCTCCGTTAATTTCTTTCAGTTCGCTTTTTGTTAATTTTCTTTTCTGAGCGTTTGATTTTTTCATGATGATTTGATTAGGGTTATTGTTTTATTTAATTTGTATGCATTAACAGCAGAAACCGTCTTTTCCTACAAGACCCGGTACCGGTTCGACAGAGTCAGGCAGCATGCAGAATCCGCGCAGACACCTTGGAGAAAATGCTCCTCCGTTAATTCTTTTTAATTCACTTTTTGTAAGCTTTTTGGGCTGAATGTTTTGTTTTTTCATGGTAATTTAGTTTTTGATTCAAGCCAAATATACAAAACCATTCATATAATTCCATCAATTGTGATAAAATTAACATATGTGTTAATGAAAACAAAAAGAGCGCCTTAAGCGCTCCCTTGTATTATAAATGATTGTATTCGTAAGTGTTCATTTCACTATTTGTTACCCCAGTTCCTGTTTTATTATAGTATGTTTTGACATTCCTTGTAGGATATCCGCTGCTATTATACTCATAAACGCATTTAAAGATTCCCCATTCCCCACTTCCTGCTCCGTTGTTATAATTAAGAACATGATTATAACTTAGTATATTGTGTACGGATCCGTTTTCATCTTCCGTATCAATAATTTTTAAAAACCCTGTTATATTTTTAAAAGGGACATTTTTGGTATCATACACAATAGGTTGTAAAGCACCTGTTGCACTGTGAAAACCGCCTGTATTACTGGGTACTGATGCTGTTTCTGTCCAGCTGCTAAGAGAACCGTCGGCATTTAATGTGGCCGTTTTGCTGCCTGTTCTTACGGCTGAAGATCCGGTAAAGCTTGCTGTATACGTGATTTTTACACTATTACCGGAAAGATAGTTATAATTGGTTTCTACCGTAGAAATAGTTCCGGACGTAAGGTAAGTCTCACTGTATGTTTTTTTGCTCAATCTGCTGCTTCCATCATAAACATATGTTGTTTTATAGCTGGTACTTGAACCCGTTGTTACCTGCTGGGTAATCAGATCTCCTGAATAGCTGAAAGAGGTCACTTCACCATTGGTAATGTTTTTAATCTGGGAGATTTTTGAGCCATTGTAAGTATAGGTTGAGGTCTCTCCGTCAGCAACCATTTTTGTTACTAAAACCGGGCTGTTATCATTATTATTTTGATTGTTGTTGGATGAATCTGTATCATCATTGCTGCTTGAGCAGGATGCCAAAAAGAAAACTGGCAGCAGTAAATAAGCTTTTTTCATGGTTTTAATTTAAGCCGTAAAAATATCAAAAAAATGAATCAATGGACAAATAAATTATTCTTTTATAAGAAATTGATCCAATAGGTGAATTTTATTTTTGTATATTGATGATTTGTAGTTGTTTGTATTTTAAAAATGAAAAATATAGTAAAAATATTAGCCTTGTTTGTGTGCTGCTCGGTTTTCAAAGCCCAGCAGACGGAAGTTTCTGTCGTAAAATATGAAGACCTGGAGAAGCGTATTCAGCAGGAACATGATAAATTGCTTGTTGTGAACTTCTGGTCTACAACCTGCGGCCCATGTGTAAAAGAGCTGCCTCATTTTATGGAAGTAAATACTAAATATGCAGGTAATCAGATGTATAAGATGATTCTGGTTTCATTGGACAGGTCAGCTGATAAAGAAAGAGTAATTAAATTCATTAAAAATAAAAACCTTACTGCAGAAGTACTTCTGTTGGATGATATCAAGAGAATGAATACCTGGATTCCAAGGTTTGAAAAAGACTGGGACGGGAATATTCCGGTAACGCTGTTCTATAAAAACGGATCAAAAATCTATTTCAATGACGGTGAAATGAGCAAAGAAGATCTCGAAAAAACAATTAAAGAAAACCTGTAATAAATAATCGATTATGAAAAACCTGAAAATTGTAATGACCGCATTGGTCGTTGGGCTGGGATTACTGAACTTTACAACGAAAGATGATCATAAGACTACAGATAAGAGCGTGAATGTTTCATCTGTAAAAGGCTACGAAATAGGGGATGAAGCCACTGATTTTAAGCTTAAAAATATTGACGGGAAAATGGTTTCGTTAAGTGACTTCAAAAGCGCAAAGGGATTCATTGTTATATTCACCTGCAATCATTGCCCGTACGCAAAGAAATATGAAGACAGGATTATTGAGCTGGACAAAAAGTATAAAGCTCTGGGATATCCGGTCATTGCCATCAATCCGAATGATCCCAACGTACAGCCGGAAGACGGTTATGAGCAGATGATTGAAAGAGCGAGGGAGAAAGGATTTACTTTTCCTTATCTTGTCGATGAGGGACAGAAAATTTATCCGCAGTACGGAGCAACTAAGACGCCCCATGTCTTTGTACTGAAAAAAGAAAACGGAAAGAATATCGTAAAATACATTGGTGCTATCGACAATAATTATGATAACCCGGATGATGTATCGGAATATTATGCACAGGATGCAGTAAATGCTCTGATCAAGGGGGAAACGGTTAAAACATCTAAAACTGTAGCCATCGGATGTACAATCAAAGTAAAGAAATAATATATTTGTTCCCATAAAAATAAATCGGTGTTCCCTGAATACCGATTTTTTATGCCTAATCCCAATTTGAAATGAAATTCCGATTCAGCCTGAAATATATCCTTCTTACAATTTTTATTTTTCTGACAGAAGTATTGATTGCCACCAAACTCAGTGATATTTTCTTTGTGAGAGCATATCTTGGAGATGTGATTGTGGTCATGCTTCTTTACACGTTTGTAAAGAGTTTTGTAAAAGTAAATGATCAGAAGCTGATTCCGGGAATTCTTATTTTTTCCTTTTCGGTAGAATTTGCACAGTATTTCCATATTGCAGAAAAACTAGGCTTCCGTCCTGGAAGCCTGATGTATATTGTCATAGGAAACTCTTTTTCCTGGATTGATAACCTTTGCTATGCCATAGGCTGTCTGCTGCTATATATTTTCGTAAAGATTACAAACAGTGATGGCTTAACCTCAACCCCTAATCCCTAATCCCTGCAACCTGACACCTATTCTCTATCTTCCAAAACTATCATATTTATCCTCTGCATATTTGGTAAATCGGTTCAGTAAAGCCACATTTTCTTTTTCCAGAGGAGAAAGATCATTGTCTACATTATTAGAAACAGGGATATACCAATCTGTCTGCTCAAAGAAATTTCTGTAGGTTTCTTTTTTGAAAGAATATCCATGTCTTGCAAATACAGAATTTTTGATGATCTCGAGATCCAGTTTTCTTAAATTTTTAAGGTCTTTTTCTGTGAGTTTCTGTTTGGATGCATTCAGCCTGAAAATTGCTTCAGAGGCTATACGGTTTTTAGAGGTTTTATAGCTTTCTGTTTTTCCTGTTTCTTCATCGGTGTATTTTTCGGTAAACTCTTTCGGGTTTGACCAGTCTACGAGGTCAGAATCCTTATCCAGCATAAAATTCGGGTTATAGACAAATTCTTTTTTGGTCAGTTTAAGCGTTTTTGAAGGTGCTTTAACCATTGTTTTATCAAAAGCATTCCACTTTCCGGTTAAGCTGTCTCCCTTTAATTTTACTTCAAATCTTCCGTCTGTTTTGTCATTGCCCGGTTCATCAAGCACAAAAGATGCCGTGGATTCATTGAAAACACCTCTGAACGGGCGCTGATTCCCATTTACGATACTTTGTCCATATACGCTATCCTGGGTGATTCTGTTGATCTTTAAAGAAATCCTCTTGTAGTTGCTGACATCATATTCTGAGCCGTCTGTTGGGTCAACAACCTTTTCCATGCCGGCAAATTCACCGGTATAAATTCCGTAATATTCTTTGTGAACCTCGGGGATTATCACAGAGTCTTTCTTTGCAGTCAGAGAATCTTTTCCCGATTCAGTAGTCTTTCCCTCTTTTTTGCAGCTTAACAGAGAAACTGTAAGCAGGGAAATCAGTGTGTAATTTAGAATTTTCATATAAGTTTTTTTGTGATTAAATATTCAATAATAAGGATGTTGGGAATCCAGCCCAGCCATGCAATGATCTGATAGACATCCATTGGGTTGGGATGAAATAAATATACAATAATTACCTTCCACATTCTCAGGGTAACAGCAGATAACGTAAACGCGAAACTCCGCCACATCCACTGTTTGTGCTCTTTAAACCTTTTTTTTCTTGCCAGCTGATACGCTTTCAACGTTGAAAACCACCATAAAAAGCCTAAAATAATAAAAGAAATTTTTGACAGAAGGCCTCCGTTGGCAAAAACTCCCATATAAATTCCTGAAGGTGCTGCAAAAATCAGAATGAGAAAAATATATACTTTTCCCATATTCCTGTGGAAATTTTTGAATCCAAAATTCTTTCTGAGCAAGGCAAGAAAACCTGAAAGAAGCACAAAAATGCTCGTGTAAACATGAGTATAGAAAAACGAAAGATATTCCGGTCTTTCTGATACTTCTGTCTGTTTAATCATCAGAAAGCTGACTTCAGGATTAAAAGGAATATATTCTAATGTAATCTTAAGCATCAGCCAAAAGAAATACCCAAATCCTAAAACCAAAAGGATTTTAAAGAAAAAGGCAGTATTTCTTTTGGCAGAGAGCATCGGCTGTTAATCAAGTTTTATCGTAAGAGGAAAAGTATAATAGCTACGAGCAATACGACCCTTGGATTCTGCTGGTTTCCATTTGGCTTTCAGAGATTTTATAGCTCTTTCTATTTCTTTATTGAAATCGGCATTATCACCAGTTACTGTGATATCTTCTATTTTACCTTTGATATTAACTATAAACTTTGCCCTCGCTGTGATTGCTCCTTCTATTCCTCCCACATTTATTTTTTTCGTCCTTATTCTGTCAGCAATATCTTTTCGAAGTGCCATCCATCCTCCGGGATATTCTGCAGATTTTGAGTCTTTCGACAAAACATGCTCTTCAGACTGATCTTTAGCCGGTAGAATTTCAGTTTCCTTTACCTGAGAAAATGCGAGTCCAAATCCAAGACATAAAATGAATGCTAGTGTTTTTTTCATGATTAATATTATCGTATTCAGGTTATTTATTTTCAAAGAAATCAATCACTAACTCATTGAATAATTCCGGTTTTTCTTCAGGAACATAATGATTGGCATTGGGGATAATAGCTAATTGTCCTTTTGGGATAGATTCTGCGATTTTTACCGTATGTTCTGTTTTTATAAGATCATTATCACCAGCAATGATCAATGATGGGCACTGAATTTTATTCAGGTCTTCATACTTCCATTGAGGATACTTCAAATCCAGATTCAGAAGATCAATAAAGATGTCATTTTTATGGTCTTTGTTCTCTTTAGTAAGGCTTACAAGCATTTCTTTCATGGATTTTAAATCATGATCTTTGACTCCTTCCGGAAAAATATTGGCTCCTGAACAGGCAATTTTGTCTACCATTTCGGGGTATTTCATGGCCATAGACAGTGCGAGAATTCCTCCGTCACTCCAGCCCAGAATCTTTGTTTTTTTGATGTTCAGCTTCTCTAAAAACTGCTTAATATCCTCTGTCTGAATATCAAAAGTAAGTTCTTTTGTTTTGTCATAAGTAGATCTTCCCCTTTCACGGCAATCGACAATAATCACTTTATATTTTTTAGCAAAGGTGTCCTTCTGGTTCATAAAGGCACTGATAGATTGTCCATTACCATGAAGCATAAGAACCGGTTCTCCCTCTCCATAGGTTTCATAATATAATTTGATGCCGTTAACATCCATAAATTTTCCTTCCGGCATTGTTCCTATAATGCCACGACCTTTGATCAACAAAGATTTGCTGCCACTGAATGGTTGATAATCCGAAGTTTCAATGGTAAAATGCTTTACGTGCTTTATTTTCTGAGAATGGATTCCTTCAAACCAGCCACCTGATGTAATATCTTTCTCAAAACCTGAATTTTCCAAAGGGATTTCAATCCACTTTTTTGACTTTCCATCATTGACTTCCAGCTTAAAATCGTCAAAATAAAAATCCCCGTTATTTTGAGCAAATGCTCCGATAGTCATGGTCTTCGCAGATGGATTGATGGTTCCTTTTATTTCGTAGGTTTTCCATTCACGGGTTACCTGGATTCCATAATATTGATTTTCAAAGAAACTGGTAGACTCATCTTTATTATTTATTCTGCACCATAACCCACAATTGGAGCCATTATCCTCATTCTCTTTTCTGATTTTTGCCGTTATACGGAAGTTCCAATTCTGTTTACGCTCTATATTGACAGCTTGCGTGAATGATGTCCAGTCAGAGACAATTGTTTTTTCCTGGCTGTATCCTAAAAAGAACCAGAGTAAAAGAAAGAAACCGAAATTTTTTTTCATGTATTTAGTTTTTATTAAAAGTAATCATTTTTTATAAGCTGTTGAGATCCTGTGCAATCAGCCATCCTTCGCTCCAGCATGCTTGGAAATTGAATCCTCCGGTCACGGCATCTATATTCAAAACCTCTCCGGCGATATAGAAATTAGGAAGTAATTTGGAAGACATGTTTTTAAAGTTAATTTCCTTTAAATCAACGCCTCCAGCTGTTACGAACTCATCTTTGAAAGTAGATTTTCCGGTCACCTGAAATTTCTTTTGGCAGAGGTTTTCAAGTATTTTCTTGATTTCTTTTCCGGAAATATTAGCTACCTGTTTGTTGAGATCGACCTTTGAGATCTCTAAAATTTTCTGCCAGAACCGGTTGGTAATATCAAAGATCTTAGATTGTCCGATCGTTTTTTTAGGATTGCTTTGCTTGAAATTCTGGAACATTTCTTCCGCTTCATCTATTTCAACAGAAACGAAATTCACTTCAATTTCAAAGTTGTATTTCAACTTTGCCAGGCTTATCGCTTCCCATGCAGAAATTTTCAGAACAGCAGGCCCGGAAAGCCCCCAATGCGTAATAAGCAAAGGTCCGCTTTCATCGGTTTTCAGCTTAGGAATAGAAATTCCTGCATTTTCAAAGCTTGTTCCCGGAAGGTCTTTCAGCAATTCATCTTTAATATTGAAGGTAAAAAGCGAAGGAACAAGATCCACAATCTTATGACCCAGATTTTCAACGATTTTCAATGATTTTGGCGAACTTCCGGTTGTATAAACGATATAATCGGCTTCAAAATCTCCAGAATTGGTCTTTACAATATACTTTTCGTCCTGCTTTTCAATCTCTTTTACCGTACATTTTGTCTGCACAGTGACATTTTTCTTTTGAGTTTCATTCAGGAAAGTATTGATGATAGTCTGGGAAGAATTGCTTTCCGGAAAAGTTCTGTTATCATTTTCAATTTTTAACGGAACATTACGCTGGTCAAACCATTCCATCGTATCACCAGGCTGAAATTTAGTAAAGACACTTAGCAATTCTTTATTTCCACGGGGATAAAATTGAACCAGTTCTCTTGGATCAAAGCATGCGTGCGTCACATTACAGCGTCCGCCTCCGGAAATTTTAACTTTCTGAAGGACATCTGAGTTCTGTTCTAAAATCGTAATAGTATATTTCTTTTCGTCAAGATTAGATGCACAGAAAAAGCCTGCAGCACCGCCTCCGATAATAATGATCTGTTTCATGTATGGGTAATCCTATGCGGAAGATTATTTTTTCAAAAGTACAATTTTTATAAACCATCTTATTTGAGTATTTTTGAAGATTATAATTTTAATTATATCAAAAACGATTTTCATATGATTTTCTACCATAAATTTGAAGTAAGATGGAGCGATCTTGATGCCAACAAGCACCTGGCCAATTCATCATATGTGCAATATTGTGCACAGGCCAGAATGGCTTTTATGACTAAAGAGAAAATGGGGGTTACCCAGCTGAGCAGATGGGGAATCGGCCCGGTGATCCTACATGAAAGATATTCTTTCTTCAAAGAGATCTATGCAGATCAGACGGTAATTGTAAGTGTGGAAATAGACGGATGTGCAGAAGATTCTTCCATCTACCGTTTCGTACACAAATTCTATACACCGGATGGAATGCACTGTGCCACGGCAGAAGCTACAGGCGTATGGATTGATATGATGCTTAGAAAAATGACCACTCCGCCGGATGATGTAGTGGAAGCAATGAATAAATATAAAACCCCGGACACTGTTGTACTATCAAAGGAAGACTTCAAGAAGTTTCCTTTCCACCCGCACAATATTGACCCGGCAGAACTTACTCGATAATTCAAAGTTTAAAATTCAAGGTTTGATGTTTAAAGTTTGAGAAGCAATTTTTTACATCATTCATACTTTTTACATTAAGCATTAATACAAAAAATCATGTTTGAAGATAAATCACAGGAGCTGACGCCCATTTCAAAATTAGGAGAATTTGGTCTTATTAAACATTTGACAGAGTATTTTCCGTTATCCAATGAATCTTCAGAACTTGGAGTAGGAGATGATGCGGCGGTCATTAATCCAGGTAGCAAAAAAGTAGTTCTAACAACAGATGTATTGGCGGAAGGAGTTCATTTTAACCTGGGCTATGTTCCTTTAAAGCATTTAGGGTATAAAGCGGTGGTCGTAAACCTAAGTGATATTGCTGCGATGAATGCGACGCCTACACAGATACTGGTTTCCCTTGCGGTATCCAACCGTTTTCCTGTGGAAGCTTTAGAAGAAATCTATTCCGGAATTCAGGCTGCTTGCGGAAGGTACAAAGTTGATCTGGTTGGAGGTGATACAACAAGCTCCAACTCAGGGCTGGTGATGAGCATTACGGCTGTAGGAATTGAAAATGAAGAAAACATCGTAAAAAGAAGCGGCGCAAAACCAAATGATCTTCTTGTTGTAACAGGAGATTTAGGTGGAGCCTATATGGGGTTACAGATTCTGGAAAGAGAACATGCGGTTTACCTTGCTGACCCGAATATGCAGCCTGAAATGGAAGGCTATGATTATATCCTGGAAAGACAACTGAAGCCTGAAGCAAGAACAGACGTTAAAACAATCCTGGAAGAACTGGATATTAAACCAACTTCTATGATTGATATTTCAGATGGTCTGGCTTCCGAAATCCTTCACCTTTCAGACCAATCCAAAGTAGGTTTCAGATTGTATGAGGAAAAAATTCCGTTGGATAATCTTACCATTTCTACGGCAGATGAAATGAACTTAAACCCTGTAATGACTGCTTTAAGCGGTGGTGAAGATTATGAACTTCTGTTCACGATTTCACCAAATGATTTTGATAAAATTAAAAACCATCCGGATTTTACCATTATAGGACATGCCGTAGAAAAAGAAGATGGAAACTTTATGGTGGCAAGAGGATCCAACCAACTGGTAGCCCTTACTGCTCAGGGATGGGATGCTTTTTTAAACCAATAAAATGTATACTTTTACAGTACTACCATGTTTAGTAATTATAACGTTTGTAATAGTTACTTTATATAAACATTACATAAAAAAACGAAATCAGAACTTGAAAGAGTCTTTCGTTTTTGTCTTATTTTTTGTGAGCATCTGGAGCTTAATTTATTATTTTGTTTTCAGCTGAACGAAAGGTAGGCTGGAAAAGCATATCAATAAAATTGAAAAATTATATTTAATTTTAAATATTGTAAGAAAACCGCAGCACTTTTTTTGCTGTGGTTTTTGTTTCCAGTTAATTATTTTACACCATAATAATGATTACGCCTGAAAAAGAAATTCCCGTTCACCATCTGACCTCTGAAGAGTTTCAGATGAGTACACTGAGCGCAGCGGGCCCGGAGAATTTTCATGATGTTCACCGGCATAACTTTTTTGAAATCATCTGGTTCAGGGAGGTGTATGAAAACAGCCGCTTGGAACTGGATTTTGAAAGCTATCAGCTTCAGAACAATCAGATCTGTATCATTGCACCAGGACAGGCTTTTAATATGAAGCTGGAAGGAGAGGAAGGGTATGCAATGGCAATAAGCAGGGAAATTTTCAGCGAAGTATGTGATATAGAATCAGTACTTAACGGAGGTGAGCTTCCCTTTTTTTTACATCCGAAAAATGAAAAAACCTGCAGTACAATCATATCTCTGATGGAGCAGGAGTATATAACAAAATCAAGAACAGCACTTTTAAAGGCTTATCTGAAAGCATTTTGTATCATCATCGGGGAGCAGATTATCCCTCAGGAGCCTTTATTGAATGACCGCCAGCGTATTCAGGAGCTGGTGGGACTTATTGACAAACATTATATCGTACACAAAGAGACTGGTTTTTATGCCGATCAGTTAAAGATAAGTACCCATCATCTTAATGATATTGTGCGCCATCTGAGAGGAACGACTGTAAAAAAGATGATTTCTCAGCGTCTTGTCCTCGAGGCGAAAAGAGAGCTTAGCTTCGGAGCGCTCACGGTGAAGGAAATTGCTTTTAAACTAGGATTTAACGATGCTTCATATTTTTCAAGGTTTTTCAAGAAACATACGGGGCAAAATCCCGACAATTTTAAGAATAATGAAAAAAGATAATCCTCAATATTTACCACAATAATGGGGATAAACTAATATTTTTCATTTGTTGTTCAGTTTAAATCTTCAGTTTGTCCTATACTTCCTTCAGTTCTTTTATTGAAAAGCGATGCTTTTTACAGCAATTTTGCAGTTGAAAAAATCGCCTGCGAAGGCTTATTGTTATTTATGAAGAAGAATTTAAGTATTGTAGTGTTTATTCTTGCACTGCTCAACACGCTGGAGTCGTTAAGTATAGATCTTTATCTTCCCGCTTTCCCAAGTATGGCCGAAATCTTTAAAACGGATATCGGGCATATTCAGATCTCTATTTCGGTGTTCTTTGCCGGATTTGCATTCGGGCAGCTTTTGTGGGGGCCTTTATCTGATAAAAAAGGGCGTAAACCAATGCTGTATTGCGGGCTTTTACTTTTTATTATAGGAGCAACCGCCATCTATTTTACCTCAGATATTTATGTTTTGTGGGCCATGCGTTTTCTGCAGGCATTTGGTGGAAGCGCCGGGATTGTAATCGGAAGGGCTATTATTATTGATCTCTATGATAAGCATAAAGCAGTCACCATCTTTTCGCAGCAGTCGCAGATCAGTGGAATCGCACCCATTGTGGCCCCTCTGTTGGGAAGTGTATTCCTTAAATTCTGGGGCTGGAATAGTTCTTTTGCTTTTTTATGCATCATGGGACTGATCACATTTTTCATGGTCTATAAGTATGTACCGGAAACCAATACCAGAATCAAGCTTTCCGATGATGAGATACCGGATGAAAAAGGATTAAAGGATCAGTTGAAAATGATTATCTCCAACAGGGATTTTATCAACAGTACCATCGTGGGAAGTATCGCGTTTGCCTCTTTGATTATTTACATCTCCAATGCCCCGTTTTTATTCATGGAGATCCATGGGTTTTCGAGCAGCACATTCAGCTTTATTTTTGCTTTTAATTCTTTAGCATTGATAACGGCAGCTTATATTACGCCTAAACTGATCAAAAGAATAAGCAATTCCACCCTTTTATTCGCTGCTACCATTGTGTTGCTGGTGGTATGTACACTTCACATATTGATTGCGGCTGAAAATCTTTCTGTAGCATTGGAAATTGCAATGCTGTATCTGTCATTGCTGGCAATTGGTATATTATTTCCCATCACATCAGCTCATGCCTTATCGCCATTCAAAGAGGGAAGAGGAACAGCTGCTGCATTACTTGGTTTTATGCAGCTGATGGTTACATTTTTAATGTCAGCTTTACTTGGCTTTTTGGAAGCGGATTCTATTATTCCAATGGTGGTAACGCGTTCTGCTATGGCGTTGATTGCTGTATGGTTCGGGTATCGTATCTTTAAGACTCAAAAAGTGACTGCAGCATTGGTTGCCCAACCTGGAAATTAATCCTCGTATTTGATCCTGTTGTCATACAATCCGGGCACTTAATCAAGTAATTTTTGTAAAAAATGGTCAAAGGGTTCTCTTTGCATAAAATTTAAAATATGAAAAGAACCCTTTCGACAGCTTTATGCTGTATATTACCATTAGGATACTGGATAAATGCACAGTCCGGGCTCTCTGCAGAGCTTAAAACAGAATACATTCCTGCATCCAATTACATCCGTCCGGAAGACAGTACAAAGACCAATTCCAAAAGCGATTTTAAAAGAGTAGATTTGAATCTAAGCATTCCTTTGTCTGTAAAAAAAGATAATGATGGAAAAGTAAGGGCATGGTCTATGCTGCTGAGCGGATCATACGCAAAGATGACTCACAAAAATTACGAAACAGCATTATTTCCGGATCAGATGCTGAACGCACAGGTCGGAATACAGCATATGAGACCTTTAGGTAAAAAGTGGAGTATGATGATGACGGCATCCGTAGGAGTATATACAGACCTTGAGAAAATAGATTTCGATGATGTACTGGGGCAGGGCGGAATTTTGTTTATCAGGCATTTTAATCCAAACCTTTCGTTAGGAGCCGGGCCGGTGCTAACTACTGCTTTTGGGGTCCCTATGATTTTACCATGGATTTATTTCGACTGGAAAACCAACGGAAAGATTAAATTCAAGATCAACTTCCCGGAAGGAATGGAAGCCGGATATCTTTTCTCGGATAAATTTGCTTTAAAAGCCGTTGTAGAACTGAACGGAATGACGGCAGAGAGAAGTATAAACGGAAAATCGATGTTGTTAGGGTATCAGCAGATCACTGCAGGGCTCAGGCCGGAATTAAAAATCAATGACAGGCTCACCGTACGTCTCACGGGAGGAACAGCGATATTGAGAAGCTTTAGTGAAAATGACCGGAAAATCAGCAGCATTTTCAGAGACAAAAAAATAGCTGATCCAAGATTTTCAAGTACATTTTACGCTGCAGTATCATTACGCTGGAATCTGCCTTAAAAAAAGCCGGAAACCGGAATTATTACATTCCCCGTTTCCGGCTTCTTTCAGTTACTTACTGATTAATTTCTTATAAACCACTTGGTTAAGCAATTCTTCTTTGCGGGTCCGGGAAATGGGAAGCTCAATTTTATTAATAAAAAGACGTCCTCCGGAAATCATATCAATATGGGTAATATTGATGAGGTATGATTTATGAATCCTGAAAAAATGATCCGAAGGGAGTGATTCTTCAATAGCTTTCATCGTCTGATGAATAATCAATGATTTATCTTTAAAATGAAGCCTGGTATAATTCTGCATACTCTCAATGTACAGAATATCAACCCAGGAAACTTTTATGAAACTATCAGACTGTCTCACATACAGGAAAGGATCATCCAGCGAAGTGTTTTTTTTCAGCTTTTCACTGATGATAAATTGCTGCTGAGCCTTATTTACCGCCTGGTAAAACCGGTTGAAGGCAATGGGTTTTAAAAGATAATCAACCACCTGCAGCCGAAATCCTTCCAGCGCATATTCGGAATAAGCGGTAGTGAGAATACATAAAGGAGGATTCTCAAGCTGTTCCAGAAATTCAAGGCCCGTAAGATAAGGCATATTGATATCGAGGAAAAGAAGGTCTATTTCACTCTCCTTTACCTTCGCGTCGGCTTCCAATGCTGTTGCGCATGTTCCTTCAACCGATAAAAAATCAATCTGACCGGCCAGTTCTTTAAGATGGAATCTCGCCAGAGGCTCATCATCAATAATAAGGCATTTCATTTTAGGAATATTAGAGCTCATAACTGTCAGATAATGTTAGTATTAATGTTATTCTAAAGATGTGATTATCGGATTCGATATTCAGATCATGGGAGTCCGGATATTGTAATTTTAAACGTTTTTTTACATTTTGAAGACCGATTCCGCCCGTTCCGTCCTTCTTTTTATAGGTTGCCATATCCGAATAGGAATTTTCGACATAAAAATACAGACTGTTATTCTTTTCTTTACAGGAGATTTTCACATAACCTTTATGTCCCGGAAGCCTGCAAACGTATTTAAATGCATTTTCTATGAAAGGAACCAAAAGTAGCGGAGCAATAGAAGCTTTTCTGTTATTGATCTGCCATTGGGCTTTTACGTCCAGCTCGTTTCCCCACCTTAGTTTTTCTACCTCAACAAGGTTTTGGAGATACTCAATCTCTTTATCCAAAGGAACCAGTGGCTGATTGCAATGATACAGCTGATACCGGAGAATATCCGAAAATTTCATCAGTAAAAAATCGGCAAGCTGGGTATCAGTTTTCATCAGAATATGAATATGATTCAGGATATTAAATACCACATGAGGGTTGATCTGATCCTGCAGAAGCTTGAGCTGGTTTTCCAGATGAGCCTGCTGAAGGAGAATATGATCACGCTCTATTCTTCCATGTTCATTATAAAATTTTACACCACACGCTGCTCCGTTGATCAGAAAAGAGGCAGGCAGGGACATATAAAAGCCTTTCCACAAAAAAGGTAAATGATCTCTGAAGTTGTCCGGAAGCTCATCTTTGGGTTCCACTTCAAGATAGGTGAATATAACGGAGAAAACCAGACTAAGCATGAAAATCACCATGACCAGCTGTACCAGAAACAGTTTCATTTTCTTTTCCCGAAGTGCTTTCGGAAGAAGCTTATTGGTTAAAAAATGAGTAAATGTAAACGAGAATGCCGCAATGATTGCAGCCTGGGTCATCGCAAGATAACTTTCTGTTGTACTCTGGAAATTAAACCACAATACAATCGCTAATACAAGCCAGAAAATAAAAGTAAATATGTATTCTTTTACAACAAAAGATTTTGTCATGGAATTGGAAATAGGTTGATAAAAAAATTAGAAACTGCAGGGAAAACAGTTTCTAATGGTAAAGATAATTTAAGTTTTTTAGAACAGGAAATAACCTATCCCAAGGGAGAAACTGTGGGGTTTGGACTTAAATTCTTTACTGATGCTGGTAAGGCCAGTTTCATATCTCAAATCTACCGTGAAGTTCTTATAATCTAATCCTACACCTCCCGTAATGCCAATATTGGATTTGTCAAACTTTTTAAATCCCTCCTGAAGGGCCTGAGGCGCAGACACTTTATTATTGAAAGCGTAGCTGTAAACACCTCCGGCAAATACCCTTACATTAAAGTCATCTGCTTTAATCAGTTTATATCCTACTACCACTGGAATATCAATAGCGTTCCATGAAAGTTTTGAAGAGCTTCCGTCTTGGGATTGGTATGATGTTTTTCTTTTGTTGAACAGAGCTTCTCCCTGCAAATACAGTTTTCCGATATCCATTCTTGCCATTACACCTGCCTGATAACCGAATCCGTATTTCCCCTCTAAAGATGATTCCGTGGAGGTTTTTGTAAAGTTTGCCCCTCCCTTTACCCCAATGTGAAAAGCCGGAGTCTGCTGTGCTTTAGTTTCCAAACTGCAAAAAATGCATAATAGCAATGCACTTAAAGCAAAAAATTGCTGCTTCATAATTTTATTATTGTTAAAAATCTGATGCAAAACAACAACTATGACGAATGGAATTAAATTTTATTTGATGAATGGCAGAGATGCTTTGACAAAGATCTGTTTTTAGGTGAAAAATAAAACCGGAAGTTGTCATACTCCCGGTTTTTATTATTTAATAACGCAGCCTTTCTTACAAGGTGTTTACGTGGTTAAATACGTGATATCTGTGTTTGTTTCTGATTGGAAAGGCTGGGCGCTTTCCATTTAATTTTTAATAAACTTTAAACTTTTTCTGATGGTAGTACCATCATATATATTGAGTATGTATATACCATCCGGCAATGGTGAGATTGATATTTCCTCTCCGTTTGTATGTCCGGTATTAATTATTTTGCCCTGCACATTCATGATGCTGTACGATGCCTGCTTACCTTCCAGTCCTTTTACCTGAATGAAGCTATGAGCAGGATTCGGGAACAATCTGATAGGATCTGTATTCTCAGGAGCCGCTGCAGAACGCTGTTGTATGGTGCCGGTATTATTGCAGTACGGCAAAGCTGATAGATTAATATTTGGAGCCTGAGCAGGTGCAGTAACGCTCAGCAACGTATTTACCGGAGTATATTCATTGGTAAATCCTCCGTTTCTTAAGAAAAATTTATTATTCACAGTTCCTCCGGAAGCATCCACCCTCTGATTGGCGGAGTAAGTAGCATCCACAGTAAAATTCGCTTTTGAAACCGGCATCCATTGTCCCTGTGCGGTTCTTATCCACTGGTTGCTGAATTCAGCCCTTCTGCCCAGATAACCATTTTCAGGCTCAAAATTTTCTACAAAACTGTAAAATCCTTTTAAGTAAGTATTGGTATAAGGTCTTTTCCAGCTTGCGATAAGTTTCCAGCTTCCGGCTGTCGGGTCAAAAAACCAGGCTGTGTAATCTGTACTGCCTGCTCCATCCGGATTTGCCTTCAGCAGAAATTTATAGGTAAGGCCCGCTTTCCATGGAAATTTCAGATAGCTTTGCCCTCCTGAGCCTTCATTACCGAATTCTCCAATGGTAACATTCTCCCCTTTACAGTTTAATTTTATCTTTTTATCATCAGGAATTGAATCAGGGTTGTCTGTTTCGAATGGACTCCATACTGAAAATAAGATACGCCTTTCCTGGGCAGTATTTACCTGCATTCCAAAATATCCTTCTCCAAAACCGTTCACCATAAAATAAGATCCCACCTTATCCTGGCCAACAGGCACCGTTACTTCATTGTAGTAGTAAGAAACATTCTCAGAAGTGGGAATAACATAGCCCAAGTGGCATGAAGGGCCTCTTCTTGCCCAATAATAGTAATCCGGATTATTAGAGAAAACAGTATTTCCTGATGCTGCAGGTCCGTCAATCAGCAGATCAGATACGCGCCCGAAATAGAGTCCGTTTTTGCTCACACCCTGAAGATCTACTTTTACATATCCTGCGGGTACATAAAAGCCTCCTGCAGAATAAGTATTAAAAGAGGTTCCCTTCATAAAGATTTTGTGTGAAACTCCATTAACGGTAACCTTAATGGTGCTGCTTTTATCAAAGAATACCTTTGCGATTACTTTAATGTTTAACAATCCACTGTTGCTTACCTTAAAATAGGTGCTCACTACCGCTTGAGAACTTGTCCAGTTTGTCAGTCCGTAATCGGTAATCTCCTCCGTTCCATTACTTGCCGGGCGGGTTATAAAGGCATTTCCTGCAAGAGGAATTTTGTAAGTGTTTCCGTTACAGGTAATGCCCGGTCCTGAAGCCAAAATAAGATTGGCCGTGAAAAATAATGTAATTAATGAAAAAATAGATGTTAATACTCTCATTTGTGTAATTTTTTTGCTAAAAATAATAAGGTAAAAGATTAGAATCGAGAGAAAATTAAAGTAAATTCAAATTTGATGTAAATTCACTTATAAAGGATTTTTTTTGTTAAAAATATTTTGATTTTTAGACTGTTAGATTTAAAAATAAAAGAAGTACTGGCGAATTTTTTTGGACTATAAAGAGTGTTTTTTGAGATTTTTGCATAGATAAATGACAAAATTCCACAGAAGAGGTATCATTTTGAATATAAATGATAATAATATAAAACCGGAAGTAATACTACTTCCGGTTTTTTTATTTAATAAGGCTGTTCTTCACAAATAGAAGGAGGAATGCATCCGCCAGTGCCTCCACCACCTGGATTTCCACCACCGCCAACAGCGATGCACTGCCCCGGGGTTCCGTCTTCATACATTTCACAGGCTTTTCCCCATGCACACTCACAGTCACTCTGGCAGTTATAGGAATCTCCACCCATATGGCACTCATTTCCTCCGCTGCCCAGAATGGCAGATAAATCTTTTCTCAAAAGTTTTTTCATTGTTTTCATGATAATTGGTTTTAATGTTATTGTTTACAATTGTAGTTGATTGTAAATATAATAAAATTGACTTAATGTGTTGTAAATGAATTTTATGTGGAACTTTAATAAAGAAAAGCCACTGTAAAAGTGGCTTTCTTATGTTGCATAGTAAAGATGTCTTAAAAACTGAATTCCTTCTGATACAGCATACGTTCTTTTTTGAAAAGAGGAATAGTTCCTTCATATCGTAAAGGAGCAATTCCAAAACCATAGAACATATCAGCCTGAATTTTTCCTTTTACAGAAATCACGCCTTTTCTTTGAGGAACAAGTGTTAATCCTAAAGATGAAAGGGCAGAAGCTCTTCCTTTTACACCTGAATTAGCAATAGGAATGGTAAGGAACATTAATCCTACAGCTCCTTTTGCTTCTAAACCTCCTTCGGCAGATAAATTCCCCTCCGCAACGGTGATAACAGGTTCTGATTTCTTTTGAAGATTAATGTTAATCTCTGGATTTTTGCTTACTAAAAAGTTGGCATTTCCTTCAAGATCCAAAAGCTGGGCCTGGACTTTTCCTGCAGCCTGTACTCCCAGGAAAGGACCTGCAGAAAGAGTAGGGCTTAAGATCAATCCTGTAGGTCCTAAAACGATAGGAACAATAGGAATATTCAGGTAGTCTGTTGTACTTGCTGTGTAGCCCAGGCTTCCTGTGATACTTACAGAACTTTTAAGTTTAATATCATCCATGATGAGGTTAACATAGAAGTTGGACAAATGTCCCCATGAGAAGGTGATATTATAATCAATTTTAGGAGTAAAACCTCCTTGTACGTTAACACTGGATGTTCCTGCTGAAGTCAAAGGAAACGAAAAGGTTTTATTAAAATTATAACGGTTAAACGTAATTAATTTCTGATTTTGAAGGTTTTTAGCTTCAATAGAAAGTATTCTTTGATTGATCTGCTCAGAAACCATTCCTTCTACTGGAATATAATTAACCATTCTTCCATCAATATTAACGGGAGCTTTCCCTGACGGATCATATACGCCGCTCAAGGTTCCGCTGTAGATAAATTCTTCAAGCTTTGCACTGGAAGTCTGTACTGTGAATTGGTTATTCAGTTTTGAAACAGAATTTACTTTTGAAAGAATGGTATTCACCTGATCACCTTCTATCTTAGTCCCAACAATAACAGTTCCTACGGAAATGCTATCTGTTTGTGGAGTTGTACGGCTAAATGTAATTTCTCCGTTATTATGAGCAGAAATTGCATTCACTGATTCATCATTCAGAATAATAACATTCTTCTGTAAAGTCAGATTTCCCAACGTTTTCATTTGGGCAGGCTCTGCAGGTTTTTCAGCAGGCAGATCGGCAGGATCATCCTGAGAACAAGACGTTAAAATAAACAAACAGAAAATAGATACAAGGAAAGAGAAATAAAAATTTCTGTTGATTTTGAAAGGGTTGGATTTCATTTTCATATAAAGTGATTTTAAGGTTTAATCAAAATTAGGTGAATTATTTAAAACTTACAAAAGAATTGTGTTAAATTAATATCAACAACATAATGATCTTTAATTATGTTTTTATTATATGAAAAATAAAAACCCGCTATCATCATAGCGGGTTCTGTATATTATTTTTTAAAGGACATTGTTAAGGGAACAGAAACATTTGAAGAGACGGGTTTCCCTTTGTCTTCTGCCGGTTTCCACTTGCCTTTATCTTTAATCCGGTAAAAAGCGGCTTCGATGAATGCGTTTACATCTTCATTATTTCCTTTTACATTGGGATTGAGGGCGTTCCCTTTGGAATCTACAACAAAACTTATTGTTGCTTTGTAGGTTTCCGAAGAAAAGTTCAAAAAGTCAAGATCTACAGCTTCATATAAAAGTTTTTGAAAACCAGCTTTCCCTTTATCGTATTCTGCTTCCTTACTCACTTTTGTTTTCGTAGGAGGATCTGCCGAGATCATTTTCTGATCCTCAAGAGAAGCTTTATCCAAAGCAGTCTTGTAAGCTGTTATTTTATCCTCTGTCAAAAGCCATTCTTTCTTGGTTCTTAAATCATTAGGCTTAGGATATTTATTATACAGAGCCGTTTTCTTTCTTTCATAGCGTGAGTCTGCCCTCTGAAATTCAGAAATCTGGGCACTGCTGAAAATAAAAGTGAAAATGAATGCTGATGCTAAGACCTTTTTCATGATTTGTTATGCTTTTACAATGTTAATAATGACTTCAGTTGCTTTTTCCATGCTTTCCAAAGCTACATACTCATATGGTCCGTGGAAGTTGATTCCTCCCGCGAAGATATTCGGGCAGGGAAGTCCCATATAGGAAAGCTGAGCGCCGTCTGTACCTCCTCTGATTGCCTTGATTTTAGGCTCAATGCCTGCTTCAGTCATTGCTTTTGCAGCAAGGTCTACAATATGCATTTTACCTTCAAACTGCTGCTTCATGTTTCTGTACTGCTCTTTAATCTCTACTTCAGCAGTTCCTTCCCCATGTTTTTGGTTGAACTCAGCTACTTTTTCTTCCATGAATTTCTTTCTGGCTTCAAATTTATCTGCATCATGATCTCTGATGATATATTGAAGTTTAGCTTCAGAAATATCCGCTGTAATGTCCATTAAATGGTAGAATCCGTCAAAACCTTTTGTCGTTGCAGGTGTTTCGTTCGCGGGAAGCATTTGAGCAAATTCAGCAGCTAAAAGAGCAGCATTGATCATTTTTCCGTAAGCATAACCGGGGTGAACACTTAATCCGTGGATTTTCACCACAGCTCCGGCAGCGTTAAAGTTTTCATATTCAAGTTCTCCAACTTCTCCGCCATCCATTGTATAAGCCCATTCTGCACCAAATTTAGCAACATCAAATTTATGCGCTCCTCTTCCAATCTCTTCATCCGGAGTAAATCCTATAGCAATTCTTCCATGTTTGATTTCAGGATGTGCGATAAGATATTCAGCTGCTGTTACAATCTCTGCACAGCCGGCTTTATCATCAGCACCAAGAAGCGTGTTTCCGTCAGTAGTAATTAATGTCTGACCAACATATTTTTTCAAGCTTTCAAATCTTGATGGAGACAATGTGAATCCTGTTGCCTGGTTCAAAAGAAGATCATTTCCATCATAGTTTTCCCATACCTGGGGTCTTACATTTTCTCCGCTGAAGTCCGGTGAAGTATCATAATGGGAAATAAACCCTATGGTAGGTCTGTCATCATTTTCAAGGTTAGAAGGAACATATCCCATGATATAACCGTTGCTGTCTATAGAAACATCTTCCAGGCCGATGGTCTTCAGTTCTTCAGTAATATAGTTGGCAATATCCCACTGACGTTCAGTAGAAGGTGTTGTTTCACTTTCTGCATCACTGGTAGAATATATTTTTACATAGCTAAGAAAACGGTTCAGTAATTTTTCTTTCCACAAAGGGTTGAATTCTATTGTACTCATCAGATATCATAAATTTTAACAAAGTTAGCAAATTTGGTGCTGAGAATACATTATTTGCGATTTAATATCAGTTATTGAAATTATGAATCAGATATAAATATTTGAAAATCAAAATAGTGTTAGCTTTGTATGTACAGTATACCAAGTAGTTTAGTTTTATTATATTTGAGAAAATCAAAAAGTAAAAATGTTTCTTACCGAATGTCCTAGAGATGCTATGCAGGGATGGGGAGAATTTATCCCTACCGATAAAAAAATAGATTATATCAACTCCTTGATGGATGTTGGTTTTGATGTATTGGATTGTCTGAGTTTTGTTTCTCCAAAAGCAATTCCGCAGATGGCTGACTCTGATGAGGTGGCAAAAAATATTGACAAATCACGGTCAAAGACTAAAGTTTCTGCCATTATAGGTAATTACAGAGGTGCCGAAAAAGCATTGAAACATGAGTCTGTAGATATTCTGGGCTTTCCGTTCTCTATTTCTGAAACGTTTCAGCACAGAAATACCAATAAAAGCCAGGAGGAAGCTTTTAATGAAATCATTAAAATGCTTGAACTGGTAAAAAGTGAAGGGAAACAGCTTAATATCTATTTCTCTATGGCTTTTGGAAATCCGTACGGTGAAATGTGGAAATGGGAAGATGTTGACCAGTGGGCACAAAAATTCTCAGATATCGGAGTAAAAGATATCTTATTATCAGATACTACCGGAGTGGCCACTCCTGAAACCATTGCCCTTTTGTTTGAAAAAATACCTTCAAAATATCCGGATATCAACTTCGGAGGTCATTTTCATAACCGCTATGAAGATTCGTACTCGAAATTAAAAGCCGCTTACGATCAAGGCTGCCGAAGATTTGACAGTGCCATCAAAGGAATCGGAGGCTGTCCAATGGCTAAGGATGATCTTGTAGGAAATATGCCTACAGAACAGGTAATCAACTTTATGAGCGTTGAAAAAGCAGAACATAAGCTGAACCTTCTGAACTTTGAAAGTTCTTATAACAAGGCGAAGGATATCTTTCATTTTTAATATCATGAAGAATAGAATATCAATAGGAGCGGGCTTTAGCCCGCTTCACTATATTAAAATACAACAGGTTTTAGCCAAAACATATTAATTTTAATCAAAATCAACAAAATGTCTCCAATCATCTCAGCAACCGAATTTAAAAATATTCCGACAGAAAGTCTTGTTATTCTTGATGCAAGAACAGGAAAGGATGTAAAACAAAGCTACCTTGACAAGCACATTAAAGGAGCAAGGTTTATTGATCTGGACAGAGATCTGGCTGAAATTGGAGAAAATGCAGCTTTTGGTGGAAGGCATCCTCTTCCTTCGGTAGACAAGTTTGCTGTAACTCTCTCAAATCTTGGAATATCAGAAGATGCTCATATTGTTGTCTACGATGACAAAAATGCTTCCAATGCAGCAGCAAGAGCATGGTGGATGCTGAGATCCTTCGGATTGGAAAATGTTCAGGTCCTTGATGGCGGAATGCAGGCAGCGGAAAAAGCAGGTTTGGAATTTGCTTCAGGAGAAGAGATCTTTGAGAAAGCTTCTTTAATTAAAAAAGATCATTGGAATCTTCCGGTTTCAAGTCTGGAAGTAGTTGAAAATGAATTGGAAAACGATTCTTCTACAGTTATTGATGTAAGAGATGCCTACCGGTATAAAGGAGAATCTGAGCCGATTGATCTGGTCGCGGGGCATATTCCGGGGGCGATCAATATTCCTTTTTCTGAAAACCTTGATGAAAACGGGAATTTTCTGAGCCCGGAAATCTTAAAAGAAAAATACAGCAAGTTATTACAAGATAAGCCTGATCATCTGATTATTCATTGTGGGTCCGGAGTTACTGCGTGTCATACAATTTTAGCCCTTGATTATGCAGGATTTCCCGTTCCGGACCTGTATGTAGGTTCATGGAGCGAATGGAGCAGGAGAGAAGGCAAAGAAATCGCAAAAGATATTTAAAAATAAAAACCCCGAAAATACTTCTTCGGGGTTTTATATTTGTTAAGAGTGATTAAAGCATTCCCAGCTCAAACTTCGCCTCTTCGCTCATCATATCCTTATTCCAGCTCGGTTCGAAAGTAAGCTCTAAATCTACACTGTTTACATGCTCTACTTCAGCCACTTTATCTTTTACTTCCTGAGGAAGTGTTTCTGCCACAGGACAGTTGGGAGTAGTAAGTGTCATGATAATTTTTACGTCTGCATCATCGGAGATCTGGACATCGTAAATCAGCCCTAATTCGTAAATATCTACCGGAATTTCAGGGTCATATACGGTTTTTAATACACCAATGATTTCCTCACCAATGTCAGCAATTTGATCGTCTGTAAATTTCATTTTTTAATCTAGATTGATATTCCTTTTCAACAAATCTTCCTGACGCATGCGTCGGAAAATATTTGCCAAAGTTAAGACATCTTTTTCACAATAGTCAACAATTCTCTGCAAGTCTTTTTCTATGTAGTAAATTGATGAAACCATTGAGCCGTCAATATCATCCTTCGGAGTAGGAATACCAAAGACATGAGCCAGTAATTCAAGAGAGACAAAACTTTTATAATCCCCGAACTTCCATAGTTCCATAGTATCTATATGAGGAATTTCCCAGGGCTTTTTCCCAAACATCTGAAATGGTGCCGGCGGCTGCATTCCATTGATGAGATAACGTCTGGCAATCCACGGAAAATCAAATTCTTTTCCGTTGTGGGCACAGAGAATCACATTATAAAGTCTTGGGCTGTTGAAGATTTCTCCAAATTCCTGCAGCATTTTCTTTTCATCATGCCCGGAAAAACTCTTTATTTTTAACGTTTCATTCTTTTCAACCATTCCAATGGTAATACAGATGATTTTTCCAAACTCGGCCATAATACCGGCTCTGTCATAAAATTCTTCAGCAGTAACATCTTCTTTTCTCTGAAATTTTGTTTTTTTATCCCACAGATATTGTTCTGTTTCTGATAACTCGTTCCAGGAGCCGGATTGCGGAACCGTTTCAATATCAAGAAATAAAATTCTTTCTAAAGGAATGTTTTGGATCATTTTTTGTTTTTTATAACCGAAATATATGACATAATAAACCAATTATCCAAAACGTTTTTATTATACATAAATTTAAAGCTTATGAAGAATTTATTCATTATAGGAAGCAGTATCTGCTTATTATTCTTGGCATCATGTAATGATTCCGATGAAAAAGGTTCTGCTACAGTGAATGTAAGGCTTACAGACGGCCCTGCTGCATATAATGCTGTTAATATTGATATTCAAAAAATTGAAATTAACAGCAATGGAGAATGGACAGCATTAAACTTTCCAAATCCGGGAGTTTATAATCTTCTTAATTTTAAAAATGGAACAGATGTAGTTTTAGGCCAGGCTACGCTCCCTGAGGGAAATGTTTCTCAGATGAGAATGGTACTGGGGCCTAATAATAGTGTGGTTGTAAACGGAGTAACTTATCCGCTGCAAACCCCATCGGCTCAACAGAGCGGACTGAAATTCAACTGGAATCAGACATTATCAGCAAACGGAGCATATACCGTGTGGATTGATTTTGATGCCGGAAGATCTATTGTAACGACAGGGAATGGATCATATATTTTAAAACCGGTGATACGGGCGTTCTCTGAACTTACCAACGGACAGATTAAAGGATATGTGCAGCCTCAGGCGGCGCAGGCAGTTGTTCACGCCATTATGGCTTCAGATACGATTTCTACAGCAATCCCTAACCCTGATGGATTTTTCATGTTTTCAGGACTTCCGCAAGGAAGTTATACCGTTTCTTACGATGCAGGAAACAGCACGGGATATATGGATGAAAATACACCCAATGTATCAGTAAGTTTTGGTCAGGTTACCAATCTTGGGGTAAAAACCCTCCATCAATAAATAATAGTATCAAATAAAAAAACCTTAGTGAAAGACTTCCTAAGGTTTTTTTATGTTTTATTGGCGGGTTATCCTACCTGCATTCCGTTTTTTGTGGGTAATGATGGCGTTAAAAGAGTGACATCTTTTTTGTCCTCTCCATATAAGCCTAACACAAGACATTCGCTGAAGAAATTGGCAATCTGCTTTTTAGGGAAATTGACAACCGCTAAAATTTGTTTTCCTACAAGTTCTTCTTTTTTATAAAGAGAAGTAATTTGGGCTGATGATTTTCTGATTCCCAAGTCTCCAAAATCTATTTCGAGCTGGTACGATGGATTTCTTGCTTTTTCAAAATCATTCACTGAGATTATAGTTCCGCATCTGATGTCTATTTTTTCAAAATCTGCCCAGGTGATGTCTGGTTTTACTGTCATGGTAATTCGTTAATTAGATGTTCTACTTCTGTTTTCTGTTCTGCATATTTTTGCTGCAATACTGAGCCCTCACCCATTCTTTTGTAGTATTCCAATGCTTTTCCTCCAAAGAATTTTTTATGAAAATCCGAAACTTCCGGGATCTGCGGAAACACTTTATGAAAAAGCATTTCATAATACGCCTGAAATTCCCTTTCATTTTTGTCTTCAATAACTTGTCCGGGTGCTTTTTGTCTTACATGAAGCATTTCGTGGGCAACCATATTCAGAACAAGGTTCAGGTCAAAGTCAAACAAATTTCGTGGGATCATTACGGTTTGAGGTCCTCCCAGATCTCCTTCTGCTGTAAGAAGCATCGAAGTGGGAGAAAGTTCATCTCTGAACCCGAAACCTGCAAAGTTTTCATGCTCCAGCTCAAAAGAATGGATCAGATATTTTGCTGCATCCAGAATCTGGTTGTGTTCTTTGTAAGCCTCAAGGTGTAAGTGGATCTGCTCGAAATTCATCTGAAGTATGTTTTAAACAAATGTATTAAAATATTGAGAATACCAATAGTTTTTGTTCCAAAGGTTTAGAGTAGAAAAATAAATTTTTTTTATACGTCAAGTTCTGTCGCTTCTGGGGGTGATATTTGCTTCAAGAAAAAAACACAATATGAAACTTGACTTAAAAATTCCAGGTGGACATCTTTTGCCGGAAACCACCTAAAAAAATAAGGCTAAAACCTGAAGACATTCTACTAAAAAGAGCTTCAGATCTCAACCTTTATAAAAACCAAAACAAAATTAAAAAATGGAAGCAATTAATCAAAATAATAGCTCACAAACTTTATTCAGATTTGCGACGATGCGCAGCGCAGAATTGTCTGATCCAAAGAATAGGGAGAAAAGATTTATTTTCAGAAACTATCTAAGACAAAGGGGAGTAATTGATCCACGAGTAGAAGCTGGGGAATCTTTGAAAAACGTCTGTGAAAAGATCACAGGGTTAACCATAGAAACAGAAGCATCATTAAAAGCTAAAAGTGTACAATTTTATGAATTGTCAGTTTGGGTTGCAAAGAATAAAGCAAAAGCAACCAAAGAGGAGTTTGATGCTAAAATCAAAACTTATAAAGAAACTCCAAAACCTATCGTTGAAATTGACTCTAACATTTGGGATAATCTTATTTATCAGGTGGTCACTCAAAAAGATTTTTACGCAAAGGAAACTTTAATGCAATTTTTACATCTGGATCATATTCTTTCCAATTATGATGGAACTACTCAAACGCAGTATGAAGATGTTATTAAAGCCAAAGTTGTTCTTCCTAAGGAGCTTTTTAGTGCTAAGACTGCTTCTTCAAATACAGCTGTTTCAAGAGAGGGGAGTATGCAAAGTTATCCTTTGAGTGATAGTGCCTTGAAGTTTGCAGAAGCTACAGTAAACTTAAAAGGAAATGAGGAGCTTAAAAGAACTTTAGAACAGCTTGAGAAGAATTATCAAAAAGAATACGGAGCGGCTTATGATATTGCATACAAACAATATCAAGAAGAGGTAAGACCTGAGCAGTCCAGATATGATGCTCTTGTCAAAGAACAGGAATATCAGAAGGAAATTTTCCTGGCAGCAGATAATCGTGAAGGACTATCAAGTTTAAAATATATTCCGGTTCCGGAAGTAAAGACTTTTACATTTAACTTTCGTCCTGAAATTCAGGCAGATGATCTGCAAAGAAAATTAAGCCAAGAAAATAACGAATCTTTACAACGAATTTTTGGGACATCAAACTCATTAAATGATGTTTCAACCTTTACAGAGCTTTTTCAGACCATTGAACAAAACAGCCAGCAGCTGCAGCAAACGATATTAAATAATACAAATCTTACTCCACAGGTTTCTACAACAGTAGGAGGTGTTGTTATTCCTGTAACGCAATCTGTAAATACTCAGGAGATTCCTTTTTTTGCAAGAACAATGAGTGGTAATATGGGATTGGGGGATCATACCATGATTCTAACAACTGATATCAATGCTCCTAAGCACATTGTAAGTGGAAATTACAATATAAAGTCATATGATGATCAACTTTTAGCAGGTGGAACCCTGGCTTATACATTTGATGCTCCCAATGTAACATCTTTATTCAATACTCCGGAAAAAATTCCCGCTGCTATTATAGATAAAAATGAAGTTTTACTATTGGAAGGAGAAGTTACTCTTAATGATGGACTTGCCTATACGATGAAAGCGAAGTTATTGTGGACGGCAAACAGAATGTACAGATTTGAAGGACCAGGAACATTTAGATTAAAAAATAAAAGTACCGGAGGTGATGGAGGAACAAGTAACTGTCTGCCTGTTTTGTTAAGAACCAGATCTTTTCAGAACTATTCGGACAGATGGTTGCTAAGTATGACACCTAAAGAGACTACATCGTTATTTTCATCAGCTTCAGGAACCATCAAAATATTGGATAATAATGGGAATGTAGTTCAATCCTCAAATCAATTACAGGTTGCCGGTGGGGGAGATTACTTATCCCTGTTTAGCGATGGAATTTTGCCTCAATTACAAATTACAGATGCTATAAAGAATGGCTGCCAGCTTGAAGCGGAGCTTACCCTTGACGACGGAAAAGTATATGCTTGCAAAATTCCTATGACAATATATACCGCAGGAGGAATAGATTCGGTAACAAAAACCTATAATCTGACAGGTGAAGGAAGCGTTTGTCTGAAAAGTAAAGATACCCCGACTACACCTGAGGATGATCAGCCATTCATCCCATCAGGGTTTGGAATGAAAAATATTGGTATTGCGGATTACCGAAAGGTAGAACAAAGTACTTACTGTTATGTAGAAGGAGATGTTTCACACATCGAAAATATTATGGCAAGGGAATATAGAGAAAAATCTTCGCGAAGATTAAAAAGAAGTGAATCCCAAACTACCAAATCTACAGAATCTGAAAAAGAAAAATTGACGGATACTACTTCCACGGAAAGAAATGAGATGCAAAGCGAAATTTCTAAAGTCCTTCAGGAATCTAAGGATTTTGCAGCACAGGCAGGGTTTAATGCATCATGGGGAGGAAGTGCTTCTCCAAGATATATGTTAAATACCGCTGCTAACTATGCTACTCATAGTTCCAAAGAAGAAAGTAACAGACAGGCCGTTACCGAGGCTAAAGATGTTACCGCCAGAGCCCTGGAAAGGATTGTTACCAAGGTGAAAGAAGAACGAATTGATAAAATCCTTGAGGAATATGAGGAAAACAACAAACATGGTTTTGATAACACCAAAGGCAGCAACCATGTCGTAGGGGTATATCGCTGGGTGGATAAAGTAGTCAAAAACCAGATCTTTAACTATGGAAAGAGAATGATGTTTGAGTTTATGATTCCGGAACCTGCCAAATTACATTCATTAGGAATGAAGGTAAGTAATGTTGTTGAAAATCAATTGGTAAAGCCTATTGATCCGAGAGAATCTGCCGGGATGCAGATCAAAGACTGGAGTGCTCTGGCAGATTCCACAAAACTAAAATATTGGCTGGGTTATTACAATGTTGAAGTTGATGAAAGACTGGAACCAGTTGTGTATGTAGGAAAATCCATCGATTACTCATCCACTGAATCAAAACAAGCCTCTTCAAAATCTGACCTTATTGCGATCCCGGAACATTATATCACTGAATCTTATGTTGTTAAAAGCAATAATTCATTCCCAGGCTACAATGGCTGGGCAAGTGGAGTAAGTTTATTGGTAGGAGGAGATAGTTCGTCTAATGCATTCTTAAAATTTGTAAGGGAGGTTCCTATTACTATTGCGACAACAAATGCCCATTATTTCCATGCAACGGTTAATATCAAATGTGTATTGCAGGAAGAATATAAAAATGGCTGGCTGCAGAAGGCATTCAATAAAATTATTGAAGCCTATAAAGTGGAGTTGAGCAAGTATGAAGCTGCCTTGGCAGATGCAAAAGCTGTAGGAGCTCAGATCAAAGGATCTAATCCGGGATTCTACAGAAAAATTGAAAATACCATTTTAAGAAGAAACTGTATTTCCTATATGCTGAATCAGAATCCTGATGCATTACTCACTTTCGGTAAAAAAAGATATTATACCAATGATAATGCTTCTACAGAAACTTTTCAGAATACAGACATTAAGGTGGATGAAAAACTGGATCAATATGCTGCATTTATCAAATTTATGGAGCAGGCGTTTGAATGGGAAATCATGAGTTATTATTTCTACCCCTATTATTGGGGTGAAAGAAAATCATGGGCAGATTTATATCAGTTTGATGATAATGATCCTACGTTCAGAGCATTTATGCAGTCAGGGATGGCAAGGGTTATTGTTACGGTAAGACCAGGATTCGAGGAAGCCGTGAGACATTTCCTTGCTACAGGACAAATCTGGAACGGAGGTGAAGTTCCTGTCATTGATGATCCTTTATTCTTATCCATTGTGGATGAATTACGCTCACCAAAAGCGACAAAAGAAGGAGAGCCGTGGAGAGAGAAAATTCCTACTTCCCTTACCATTCTTCAGGCAGGATCTATTGGACTGAAAGTTGAAAAAGCTTTGCCTTGTAACTGTGAGCCGGGAGTGAAGTTTGATGATGAATTGGGAGAAATCTGCGGAACCAATTTTGAACCCAATGACAATCTTCTTGGAGTGGAATCGCTGGAAGGACAGAAAGTGATTTTGGGAGACTGGAAATAACATAATTATTAACCTTAAAAATTAAAAAAATGCCAATTATAGGAAAAATTATACGTGTCAATGAATTGCCTCCCATTGGGGAAAGGGAAGCGAATGCGATCTATCAGGTAGCTGCATTAGGTTCTCCCACTTACACAGATTATGCTGTTGATGAAAACGGAGATTTAAAAACGCATGCCGTTGTTGATGGAACTATTCCCCTGGAATTAGCTGATAATCATGTCAGTATTTCAAATGCGGATTTTTTAGCAGAAGGAATGGCAAGTCAGGCTCAATATAATATCAAGACACAAGAGAAATTAGCTAAAAAATTAGAAATTCCTCTGATAGATGGAAATGCGCAGGATTATCCTAAAATCATAGGAATGAATGATAACGGAAGTGTTGCCAAACTTCCTGCAGGTGATCTGGGGAAGAACATGATGAATGCAAATCTGTCCAACAGTGCAGCAAGAAGTCATACCCTTAATGCCTCATTTTCGATCAATACCTTAGGAAACCCTTATATATTATCCGGATTACCTAATAAGAATTCTGATACGGCTAATTTTCAGAAAGTTGTAGTTCAGAATACCAGTGGCTTAAATGCTATTGTAGATAGTAAAAATCTACTGATGGAAATGCCCGGTCAAATGACAGATGCTGAGAGAGCCACATGGAAAACAAAAATGAATGGAGGCTGGAGTACAGGAACAATGAGTGTGGCTGTTATATCCCCTCCGGTGGTGGATAAAACAGATCGTCCGTTCTGGATTAATCTGAAAGGAGCCAACTTAAATCTTCCTTCCACAAGCTTTAAAGTCGAGTTATGTACTCAGGACAGCATTTCTGCTGATACGGCTACTGTTGTTGCGGCCATCCCTGGTTCACAGGTTCAGTTGTATACCAATGGAATTGATCTGACCTTCTACTACAATTTCAAAAATATTCCGGTAGGAGAATATAAAATCAGATTGTGGAATGGGGTAGCCTGGTATCTGACAAGTTTTACCATTCGTGTGGTAAGCCAGATCCAGCGTATCCCACTGAATAATATTGTTTGGGAACAAAAAGTATACAATAATGCAGTATCACCCGCCATTACACAAGCAGGAACTGCTGTAAGCTACAGTTCTGACAGTAACGTAAAAGCACCTGCCGATGATTCTACTTTCATCGCAGCCAGAAAGACGAATCAACTGATTTGGGCAGACGAAGATTTTTACTTGAATGTTGAAATTACTGGTAAAACTGCAATAATTAATAGTGCTAATGGTAGTATGACCCATTTTGTAGGATTAGTAAATGCTGCTAATGGAGTAGATCTGTTAAACCAAACTGTAGCAAATGTAAGGCTGGTTCAGTCTTATTGGTATCCTATGTGTAAAATGTTTCCTGACAATTCAGCAGAGATGGTAACAACTGCGGAGTCGACTTATGCCCTTAATGTAACATTTATAAGAAGGGGAGGAAGCTGGACTATTATTGTCAATTTCAATAATAAAACAATTACCTATACCAAAACAGGCTTTACAGGTCCGGTTGCCTTCGGAATGTATAACATGAATACAGGCGGAAATACAGGCGTAAGTGCCAATATCGTTGATTTATATAAACTATAAATTTTATCAAACTTTGAGATAAAATCATTATAAAAAGGCAGAGCCTGAAAATTCTGCCTTTTCATCAATCAGTGTCTATGAATTGAAGACACTGATATGTAACCAACAAAATTTTAAAACAATGAAAGAAAAATTATTAATACCTGAACAGGTACAGCAGCTTTTAAACGCAATCAATACAACAGATCTCAACCTGGGGGAAATCCAGATCACTGAACATCCTATGCTTCCATCATTTAACCGATTTATCCGGATCAATAAAATGGTAGTAGACACAGAGCTTCCAAGAACCTATCTTTTTTATCAGCAGGTTTTAAGGAATAAAGAAACCAATGAAATTGAACCTTCCAACCTTCCGATCCCGGAATGGCTGATTGGGGAAGAAGAATGGTCAAGCCTGAGAGATGAAAATTTTAACAGAATATTGGTCCCTGTAGTGGATGTTGAAACCCAGAACCCTGTACTGGATGAGGAAGGAAATCCCAAGACCTCTATCATCAAAGTGAATACCCATCATTATATGCTTTGGCTTGTGAAGAACAATAAAGTAGGCTTTCTGGATCTTCTGAAAAGTTATTTACAGGAGTTTGTTGAGTTGAAAAGCAATGAGCTAAATAAACTGTCTTAAATACCAAGAGTTTGTTTAGATGAATTCAATAACCATTTTACTGGCAGGGCCTTAAAGCTCTGCCTTTTTCAAAAAAGAAAAATTATGGAAACACTTGAGCTTAGAGAAATTATCAGTAAAGAATGGCGTACTGATGATTATATAAGAAAACAGCTGTTATGTAATAAATTAAAATACAGTAATCAGTTTAATCAGCGGTTTATGCTGAATTATAACATCAATGATTATGATGGAACTGCCGAAGAAAAATACATTAAGGATGATAAAGAGAACATTATATACTTAAAAACATATCTCAATAAGAATGCTGAGATTGTTGACCTGGCACAACCAGAGTGTGAAATCAAATTTGTGATTAATGCTGCACAAGAGAAGATCTCCTGCCAGCTTATTTATTTTTATCACAGAGATGCTGATCGGGAAGAGCTTAGGAGAAAAAAAGCAATTGTACTGGAAACCTTTTCTTATGAGGAATTCAGGAGATTGGTCATGCATGTAGGATTTGATGATTTTGAAAATTATTCCGAGTACAAAAACTACTTCACAGAAATCTTTAAATCAAGTTTCCTTAAAGCAAAGAGCGCAGATGAACTTAAATTTCTTTATACCAATACTCCTGAATTCGTCTTGAGAGGAATGGCTCTTGAAAATGAAACGTTATTCGGGCACCTGCTTGCCTTAACAAAGCTTGATGATACTGGAATTTTTAGTGGATGGAAGGATGGAAGTTCTGCTTTAGTCAATGTCTTAAAAGCATTTTCCGATCGTTTTTTTTTAGTGGACAAGTTCAAAAAAAGTCCTGAACTCTGCAACAGGATTTATTTCAACCTGGATGGGGTAAGTGAGTTTAATGGAGAAATGAAATCCAACCGTATCATTTTTGCTACTATTCTTATGGAGTATTGCCTGTTTTCTGATAACCGTCCAAAAGCAGCAGCTCCTACTTTCAGGATAGGAAATGAGTATAAAGTTAATACTGAAGTTTTCGGGCTGGCGGGAGATCTATTGGGTTTTGGAAAATCAAATGAAAAAACTTTTTTTCTTCAGCAGCAGAAAGAAGTGACAAAAAGAGTTTTCATTGTACCTAAAGAAGGAGATCCTAATGCAACAGAGCAGGTAACAGAAGATCTGGATAAAGGAGCCGAATTTTATCCTCTCGACATGGTTTATTTCATCGAGCAGCATACATCAGAAACCAATGAAGAAGGGGAACAGCGGGGTACTATCATGATGGTTCCGGCTATTTATGTAAAAGCGCTGGCTGATGCAGAAAAGTGGGAAGATATTAATGAAACGATCCGGATTGTGGCCGATATGGTAGGAGTCGTTTTTGGAATCGGAACATTAGCATTATCCGGAAACCCGTATCTCTTATTAGCAGCGGCGGCAGATCTTAGTTTGGCATTACCGGATCTCACCATACAGGCGTTCCGGGCGGAAATTGCCAAACTTCCCGGAGGAGATGAATTTTTGAGGCAGTGGGATCTTATTTATAATGTATTGGGATCTGCTGTAGCAGTACCGCAGCTTGCTGTTGGTTTAGCGCAGCTTACTGTCGCTTTTTACAGAAGTTGCTTAAGCTTATTGAAAGCATCTGTGAATGTGGCAGAAAATGTGAGACAGGGGTTGCGTGCAAGTGCAATTTCCGTATTTTTGGATTTGAACAGCGGAGTTTATCAAAGGAAAGATCTCCGTATGTTTAATCCAACAGAATGGGTAATCCCAAGCGCAGGTTTCATTTCAAAAACATCGGAATGTGATGCTTTGATACGAAATGGAGCGTTCTTTCTGGAGCTTGATGCTGCTGCTATTATGGAGAGTATTGGAAGAAAGGGAGGTGTTAATCCTGATGCTATAGGCTCAATAAGCAGTAACAGAAAATTTGCTTTGGTGTATAAAGGTGAGATTATTGCTCAGGGAAGCCGTTATGATAAAGCGTATCAGAAAGTTTTGCAGGATATAAGAAAAGTAAGCTATGATACTGAAAAGGTCGGAAAGATTTTAGAGGAATATAGGATAAATGCTTTTTGTAAAAGAATACCGAAAATTGCAAATAAATATCCTACAGAGGAGTTGCCAAAAGATGGATTTGTTCTCGGGTATAAAATGGATTCTCAGGGAGTTTTTAGACAATTGAATGAAAATATTTTTCCTTCAAGAGAATTTGATTTTGTAATTACAAAATCTGGTGAATTTAGAATAGGGAGTAAGCATCATTTATTGGGTAATCGAAATGAAGCTCTAGCTGCAGGAGGTGTTCGATTTAAAAATGGTAAAATAGTAGAATTTAATAATATGTCTGGTCACTATAGACCAACAGCAGAAGAAGCTGAGAGATTAGGAGAAATACTAAATGGGCTTGAAATACCTGTTAAAAGAGCACGTAATGAAATCACTCCTTTAGGTATAAATAGCAGAGGAGAGGTAGTGCGGACTGGGAAGGATAAAATAATATACATACAAAATATAAAATAATGGAACAGATTATACAGAAATTACATCATGGAATAAAACAAAGTGGCTGGGATTCTTATAAGCCTTTAAAAAATGAATTATTAACTTATAATTCAAAAGACTTAATTGTTAAACTGCTTGATACAAAAGATTTTAGATATACAGATATAAGAAGTCTTTTTACGATTATTCCCGAATTGTGGAAAGATTTTAATCTGGATGATTGGATGTATATTATTCGAAAAGTTGACCGTCCTACAAACTACCGATTATATATTGATGACGGACCCTATTTTGAAGACATTCGTTTTTTATATAACTGGATAGGTATAGATAGTATTAGTTTGTATAAAAATGATCCGGGAGTTTCTTCTAAAAATAAACAAAACTTGGATAAAGTATTTCCAATGTTTCTACATGATACATTAAGAAATGGAGATTATAAGGAAGAATTTTCAGATGGAACTTTTGGAGACATAAAATATTTCCGAGATATGAAAACACGATTAATAAATCAAGGGGCAAAGCCAAGTCCAATGCCAAATTTATAATGACTTGGAATAGTTTTAGAAACATTTTAAACTGAAATAAACCCCGGCCGCCTTCAAAGGCGGCCGGGGTTATTAAACTAAAAAAATAAATTAAGGATGTTCATTTCTCGCTCTGATGACCAGATTGACTAAATCCGAGCCGCCACTTGCAAAATTATCGCTTGGATTATGCGCGCTTTGAGTAGCCACAGCATACGGAGAACCGTCCCAATATCCCCAGAAAGGACCTCCGCTTTGTCCAGGCCATATATCTGCTTTATGGCTCATGCTTTCGTTGTCATCAGCACTCCAGAAATCTCCATCCAGTGCGATACCTGTCTGGTAGGTAGGTCTTTGCGTTCCGGTAAGGTCTCCCGGATATCCTGCGTGGGTCCAGTAGGCACCACCGTCCCATGAATCTGAATAGGATTTTGAACCTAACCAGCCTGTGCTGTTTCCGATAGGTCTGTCCAATACAATTACCACATAATCATATTGTATCTCTGTAGAATCAATAGAAGGTCCTGCAACTTTATACTTGTAATACGTTAAGGTACCCCAGGCAGTTCCGTAAGGAGCGCTTCCGTTGTAATACATGGGTGTGAATTTCAGCCATCCTGTTGTATTATTAGGCTGCCAGTCTACAATGTGAGAGCAGGTAAGAAGGTGTCTAGGCCCGATCATCACACCGCTTCCAGACCCCAGAGAACTTTCTACTCTGCCGACACATCTCCACGGATAGGCTGTAGAATTGTATACTTTTCTCTGATCGACTCCAAAAATGGTTCTTGCATTTTCAGGAGTCAGGAAAGAATCCCTGTCGATAAATTTAGGTTTACGGTCTCTTTTCGGTTCAAGCTTTGGATTGTACTCAAAATCAGCATGGGTAGGATAGAAATGGTCGGTTTCCAGTGCCCGGTTTTCTGCTGTTTTTTCGTCCATAGGCATTCCTATTGTTTTCATTCCTTTAGGAAAAGTTCTTCCGTTAATGGTTTCCATAGCGGGAGCCTGCTTAAATAGTTTTTCAACTGCTTCTGGTTTTTCAGTTGATTTTGCTTTAACAGTTCTAAGTCTTAGAACTTCTTCAGCGGTCATTGGGTTGTTGTTTTCGGTTTTTGACATGATTATTATTTTAATCTGGTATATTCCTACTCTTTTGATGGCTTTTCGGATTCCGCCGGTAATGGTTATTAGTTAAGTGAATATTTTTTGTGAAAATTCTCCAGTGATGCTTTCTGTCTGGTTGATCTGGGCAGCTCCCATAGCCGCTAAGGCAATGGCAACCTGTTTATCAAGAGTTTTTCTTACAATATTACCGTTGGTAGCACGTAATATTTTACAGAAATGATACGTAAAATAGCCTCGTATCTGTCCGCTGATATTTCCTTCCATGGATACCTGATTGTCTTTTGCTGCAGCCCATAACGTATGATTCATTCCGGTAACAGGTACAAGTGCTTTAGTGAGAACGGTTGATTTTTTTGAATTTTTAGAGGTTTCCATTTCACTGGCGTAAGTGAGATAAAATTCATCCTCAAGCATTGGAGGGATATAGCGGGCTGTTTCGTTGAGAAGATCAGCTTCCAGCCCCAGATCCATTTTTCGGGTTCCCGTTCCCGAATAACAGCAGTCGAAAATGACTTCCATATTTACTCCGGCTTTTAGCTTGCTGAGAACGGTTTTAAAATCATCATCACGAATGACACCGTTATTGGCATAATCATGCGGACAAATAGCCTCGTCCAAACCATCCAGTTCCAGATCCGATCCGATATTGGCCACTCTGGTTCCGTGTCCTGAATAATAAAAAACGAGAGAATCTCCTTTTACACTCGTGCTGATCATGGATTTCAGATAGTTCAATATATTCGCTCTTGTAGCATTCTGATTGGTCAGGATTTTAATCTTTGCCGGACTAAAACCACAGATCACCAATGTATTGGCCATATCTCTCGCGTCATTTACACAGCCGTTAAGATCCGGACCTCCGTATCCGATGGGTGCATAATCATTAATTCCTACGATAAGTGCTTTTTTCATTGTATTAGTTTTAAAAATATTCCCTACTCTGTTCCGGCTTTTCGGGTGCTGCCTTTTTGTGTTTTTTTCTATGACAAAATTCCATCTTTCAGAAGAGCAAAAACAGAGGAGAAAACCGTATTTTGAAAAAGGAAAAACACCTTTTCGTTTGCAAATGAATGAGTTGTGAAATAAAAATCCGGCAGCTTGAAAAGCTGCCGGATTCGTCAATAGAATGTAAAAATGTTTATTTTTTCAGGGAATAAATAGGATTAAAAATTAAGTCAGCACAAATCATGCTTTAAAGCAAAAAGTACCAGACCCGCTCTGTTTTTTATATCCAGTTTCACAAAAACCGAATCTCTGTAGCCATCAATGGTTTTAGGACTGAGGCACATTTTATCAGCAATCTCCTTATAAGTAAGTTCGCTGCAGGCCCATTTGATAAATTCTTTCTCCCGGTCTCTCAGCTCAGAAAGCAGGGAGGCATTTTTCGCTTCCTCTGTTTTTACTTTCAATAACTTTTGGGCTACAAAATCAGTATAAAAGCTGCCTTTTTCAAATACCGTTTCAATAGCCTGGAAAAGGATAGAAGGCTGCATGTCTTTTAGCAGATAGCCTTTAGCGCCTGCTTTCAGCATTTTAATCAATATTCTTTCATCATCATCCATGGTAAGGGCAATGACTTTAATATCAGGATAATGCTCTGTAAGCCATTCTGTAGTTTCTATACCATTTTTATAAGGCATATTGACATCCATCAGGACTACAGCGGGTAATTCAGAAGCTTTTTCCACGCCTGCAATAAATTCTTCTCCGTTGGGATGATTCATAATGACCCGATATTGAGTGTTTTCTGTGATCATATTCTCCAGCGCTTTGGAGATTAAGGTATGATCATCTACGATCGCTATGGGAATAGTTTTCATAATAAATTTTTATGATAGGTTATCAAAGTTTGTGTTCCTTTATTCAGTTCTGAATGTATAGACAGTTCAGCGTGAATCAGTTTGGCTCTCAGTTCCATGTTTTTTAATCCTGAGCCGTCCTGATTACTATTGATATCAAAGCCTCTTCCGTTGTCCGAGATACTGATATGTAATTTTTCACAGTCATCCTCCATGTGTATGGAAACATTTTTGGCTTTGGAATGTTTCAGAATATTATTGATACTTTCCTGGATAATTCTGAAAAGGATCAGTCCGTGTTTAGGCGAAATATCAATATCCTGCTTTTGTGTGATGAATTCTATTTTTAATAATTTCAGTTTTTTAATTCTCTTCACTTCTCTTTCAATGGATTCTGCCAGTCCGAAATGAATGATCTGTTCAGTGATTAATGTTTTAGACAGGTTTCTGATATCCTGTATACATTCTCCCAATAATTCATTGAGCTCGATGAGGTCTTCTTTTTCTGAATTCCGGAGTTTGGTAATCAGCTGGTTTTGACGTAAGCGGACCACGGATAATTTCTGTCCCAGATCATCATGCAATTCCTGCCCGATATAATTGAGAGTCTGTTCTTTCATTTCTACCTGTGAGGAGGCCAGTTCTTTTTCAAACCGTAAATCTTTTTCCTTCTGCTCAATCAGCAGGGTTGTTTTTTTCCTGATAAAAACCGCATAGATGAAGACCATTGTCAAAACAACGATGAATAAAGTAATAGTAAAGATGATAACCAGATTATTCTCTTCCATATCTGCAAAGCTTTTATCTTATTCTTTCCTGTTTGTTCCAGAGTAAACCCAATATGAGTATACCATTACTGATCAGATTCAGCATAAATAAAATAAAGAAATAAATAGTCTCTGATACAGTAGTTCTGAAAAAGAATATGGGGATGCTTCCAATAAAGAATATTAGCAAAGCAACTGATATCCAGAATGGTAAGTAATTTTTGATTTCCAATACTTTATCAGAATTAAAGGTTTGGTACAGGAACAAAATGATTGAAAACAGCAACAGAAGAATATCTGCATAGAGCATATTAAAAGAAAAATGATGAAGCAGATCATCTTCTGTATAAAACATCACAGCAATATTGAAAACAAAAAGAATCAGGATGATGGTCTGTATCTTTTTGAGCAGCGGAACATATAATAATTGGTAATAATACAGTAAGTACAGAAAAAATACAATCATTAAAAAACCAATTACATAGAAGATGTCCGTAGGCAGATTGGTAAGCTTGAAATAGAAATAACAGGAAATATCAATCAGGGAAAACAACAGATATCCTATGATAAAAAATAAATTCTCCTTTCCGGTTTTTCTGTATTTTATGACCATTAGAATCATCACTACAATGGAAATGGCCATCGATATCTGTTTCCCTGTTTCAATATTCCAGTTCATAATGCTGTGTTTTTTAAGGCATTGTTTCCGATAACGTTTTTGGCGGTGGTGCCAGATTGGTCATATTCATAGATTCTATTGAAGTAACGTCTGTGTTTTCTTCGGTGGTGGCTGATCTGGCCATAGCCTTCTCTCTTTCTCTTTTTTGGGCAGTAGGTACTAAAAATATAGTTTGATAGCCTGCATATTCAGGTTTTGCCATTCTGTTTTTAGGATGATTCATTGGATATTTTCCCATGTAGATCCTGATTCCCGGATTTTTTAATTTTTGTTTTCTGGCATTTTCTTTTACATATTTAATATAGCCTTCCATATCTTCAAGCGAAAACCAGTACCATCTCGAATCAGGTTCACCGTTTCTGTACTTCATGAGAATTTCATGATTGGTTCTGGTGTATTCATCAAAAAGAACTCGCCCTTCACGGTAGCTGATCAGTTTCTTTTTATAACTGTTGCTTACAGGTTCTTTAGGAGGTTCGGTGCAGCTAAGCAGACAAAATGCCAGAATAAGAGCTGCACATAAGGGACTTAAAATCTTAGTAAAAAAGGAAGTTTTCATTTTTATGGTTTTAATTTTATGGAACAAAATTAGCGAACGGCACAACTATAAAAAAGGGTGAAAACACTGTTTTTATCCTTTACTAAATTTACGACTTTTTGATATTCAGTTGAATAGGAATTATGAGGTTTGTTCTTTTAATTAAAAATATCTAATGGTATTCCTTCAGTAATAAAATTAAAACCATGATAAACATTCATGGTTTTAAAGGAAACTGTTTACCTTTTTATTCTCTCTTTTTCAATCTGCTTTTCACCCCATAGCCTCAGATAATCAATAAAAGGAATGAGCTCGGCGCCGGTTTCCGTTAGAGAATATTCTACCTTAGGAGGAACTTCGTGATACACTTCCCTATGGATAAGCCCGTCATCTTCCAGCTCCCGGACAGTCTGGGTAAGCATTTTAGGGGTAATATCAGAAAGGGTTTTACGAAGTTCGCCATACCGCATAACTGTCTTCAGATGGAGATACCATAAAATACGGCCTTTGTACTTTCCTCCAATCCGTTTAAAGGCATAGTCAACAGGACAGGATGGCTCATTGGTAACTTTTTTTATTTTTAACATTTTTTCAATGGTTTGATAATCAGTATTAGTATGTTTTTAGTATGTAGATTACCAAAAAGTACATACTTGCTGCAAAGATATGATGAGACTACATTTGTCCGATAATTAAAATCAAAAAAAATGAAAGCTGTTATTGTAAACGAAGCAGGAGGCGTTGAAAATCTTCAATTTATGGAAATAGATAAGCCTGTCATAGGAAATGATGAAGTATTGGTAAAAGTAGTATCGGTAAGCATTAATCCTGTAGATGTAAAGTCCAGAGCATATGAAGGAGTTCTGAACTGGATTTTTGAAGAAAAAAGACCCGTTATTTTAGGATGGGATATCTCGGGAGAAGTCGTAGAAACCGGGAAAAGTGTAACTGATTTTAAATCTGGAGATGAAGTCTTCGGAATGGTCAATTTTTTTGGAAAAGGAAATGCCTATGCAGAATATGTGGCTGCTCCGGCTGCTCATCTGGCATTAAAGCCTCAAAACATTACCCATCAGCAGGCTGCCGCGGCCTCAATGGCTGCTTCAACGGCATATCAGGCATTGGTGGATGTTGCCGGAATTAAAAAAGGAAGCAAGGTTCTGGTCCATGCCGCTTCAGGTGGTGTCGGCCATTTTGCTGTTCAGATTGCGAAGCATTTCGGAGCGTATGTTATCGGCATATCATCCGGTAAAAATAAAGAATTTGTTTTGTCGCTTGGGGCTGATGAACATATTGATTATACAACGGAAAACTTTTATGAAAAGGTGCAGGATGCAGATATCATCATTGATAGCCTTCAGGGAAAAGCTTTGTCGGATTCGGTAGATATTGTAAAAGAGAATGGTATTATCATAACACTTCCGACGCCTGAGATTCCTGAGGATATTGAAGTGAGAGCCAAGCAGAAAAAGGTGAATATTGAGTTTATGATGGTACAGTCTAAAAAAGAAACTGCAGAAGCAATTGCGGGCTTATTGAAGCAGGAAGCATTGAAACCATTTGTTTATAAAACTTTCCCGTTTGAAGACATAGCACTGGCACACCTGGAGGTTGAGACCAGCCGCGTTGCAGGAAAAGTAATAGTAAACCTCTGAAATAAAAACAGGACCGGAAATCTATTCCCGGTCCTGTTAAACAAGATTAAGTGTAAAATTCAGCCTTTACAGGCAAAAAGGATAATTCAAATGTGAACAGATTTTTATTGATTCTTAATCTATGTTTAAGGGAATTGATAGTAATGGTAATTTATTCTTATAGGCCATTATGGCTGTTTTGCTTCGATGGAAAAGAGATTCTACAAGATTGTATTTATAAGGAATCATGGTTAAAAGATCCGGACTGGTCAGTTTTATTTCCTCCTCAATCGCCTTGATGACTTCAATGGACTGAATCATTTTAAAGCTGTACTTAATATCATCCAGATCGTACCCGGAATTCAGGTCAATATCATGAATAACCTCAGCAAAATCTTCTAATCTTTCACTTACATTGAATACCTCAATCTCAGCATTGAATTCATTAATAAAGTGGTAAATATCATTCATGGCAGACCAGGTCATGCTTTTGTGCGTATCATAAGCAAAAAGAATTTTCCTGATTCCTGTATATTCTATATGAGCGGGAACAATGAGTATCGGTTTTTTAATTCTGTGGATAGCTCTTGTTACCCTGTTTCCCAAAAGCTTTTGTTCCAGAGTTTTTTCAGCCATTCCCATCACAATAAAATCACAATCGTGAATCTGCATACAGTTTTCAAGCTCTTCAATAAAATTGCCGGAAGCCAGATGATGCTGGGTTTCGACAGTATATAATCTTTTAAGTTCCGCCGCCTTATCCTCCATTTTTTTCTGATTTTTAAGCGTTTGAGTGTAGAAAAAATCAGCTGAAACCTGGGCATTCAGGGCATGGATGGAAACGGATTGAAGATTGAAAAGCACAATCCTGTATTTGTTTTCTTTAGCCATAGATGCTGCATAATGAGTAGCGTTTTCAGCTTCGTGGGAAAAATCTGTGCAGACAATTATTGTTTTCATTGTACCGGATTTAATACCACAAAACTATGATAGACAGCTATTCCCTGATTATAAAAATACTGTGATGTTGCATAAAATGATGATGAAATGTCTTTTTCAGGTGATGAACCGTCACATTCATTTTAACTCTGCTATTTTACGTTTCAGGTATTGTTTTGGCGGTCTCGTCCAAAATAGAAGATATTCATATAAAATCTATTTCTATATTTACATTCATAAAGTCCCGGATATGAACAGGATTTCTGCCATCAGGAAAAAAATAGTACGGAATAAGAAGATTCTTTCCACCATGAAAAGAAGGCTGGTGATCTGGGCGTTAGCAGTGGTCACTTTCTGTGTTTTTTCCTATCTTATTGATCCCTTTGATCCCGTTTGGAAAGGCTACCTTGATGCTCCTTTAAAAATGATTATGGAAGACGCCACATGGATTGTCTTTTTTTCCATCATCATTTCTGAGGTAAGTATATTTATAGACAGGACGCTCAATAAGTGGCTTCCCTGGAGAAACAGGACCGTAAAGCGATTATTTATTCAGTGTTTGCTTCAGATCGTGGGAAGTGTTTTGATTGTGATTATTATTAATGCAATCGTGGATGGCACTTCAGTCACATTACCTGAAATGGATTCCCGCAAAGAATATACACTTCTGGGACAATGGATCGCTACTAATATTGTCATATCATTGATTATCAGTGCTTTTAATACCGTGGATTATTTATTGGAAAACTGGAAAAAAACAGCAGTGGAAGCTGCCCAGCACAAACTGAGGGCATCAAAACACAAGCAGGCTGCAATGGCGGCAGAACTTCAGGCACTTAAGCTTCAGATAGACCCGCATTTTATTTTCAATAACTTAAGTGTGTTGTCAGAACTTATCCTTGAAGATCAGCAGTTGGGGTATGATTATTCTGAGAAATTTGCGAGAGTATACAGATACTTATTGGTGAATTCCAAAAAAGACATTATCGCCGTAGAAGAGGAACTCAAATTTTTAGAATCCTATATCTTTTTGATTGAAAAAAGAATTGGGGAAGGCGTTATATTCAAAATAGATATTCAGGAAGAGTACAGATCCAGATTTACCCTTCCGCTGTCTTTACAGTTGCTGGTTGAAAATGCTATCAAGCATAATCAGACATCCAAAGTAAACCCTCTGGAAATTCACGTTTATACAAACCCTGAAGGAGAGCTGGTAGTCTCCAACACATTTCTGCCTTTAATCAACAAACCGGATTCCTCAGGAGTAGGGCTTACCAATATCGTTGCACGATATGAAATCTTAGGATATCCTAAACCTGTAATTGAAAAAACTGAAGATAAATTTATTGTAAAACTCCCATTGATATGAAGATTAATAAAGTTTTAATTGTTGAAGACGAAAGACCGAATGCTGACAGATTAAAAAGACTGTTGTTAAAGTTAAGACCGCATATCGAAATTCTGTCTGTGGAAGACTCTATCACCTCAACAGTACACTGGCTGGAAAATAATGTCGTTCCGGATGTTATTATGATGGATGTGCGCCTTGCAGATGGCCTCAGCTTTGAAATATTTAACAAGCATGAAGTTAAAAGTGCCGTCATATTTACAACAGCATATGATGAATATGCTGTACAGGCATTCAAATACAATAGTGTAGATTACCTCCTGAAACCTATTGAAGAAGAAGAGCTGGATGCTGCATTAAAACGTTATGAAACCTTTATGGAAGCCGTCCCGGTAGTAGGAACAGCCATTGAAGGATTATTAAATTATATCCAGCCGAAAGATTACAGAAAACGTTTTCTCATTGCCCATAGAGATGGATATAAGACCGTGCTGGCAGAAGATATCCTCTATTTTTATACCGAATTGGGAATCAGCAAAGCCATGCTGAATACCGGAGTGGTGGAGAATGTTCCGCAAACTCTGGAAGAACTTGAAAAACAATTGGATCCCAAATTCTTTTTCCGTGCCAACAGACAATTTATCATTCATATCAATTCTGTTAAGCAGATTTTAAATCATTTTAATGGAAAACTAAAGCTCGAACTAAGGAAACAGCCTGATATGGAAGTCATTGTGAGCCGGGAGAAAGCTTCCGTTTTCAAATCCTGGATGGATTATTAATCCTGGAAAAATACAGACAAGACTGCTTCTATAAAAGCAGTCTTTTTTTTGCTTCACTTATATCGTCCACAAATTTGTATTTGACAATTTTACTTATATTTTCATCCGAAATATTCTTTTTTACCACATTTATAAACGAAAATAGCTGCTTTCCCTTCATTTTTCCTATCATACGTTTCATCTGCGATTAATGACACTTCACCCAACTTCTGAATGAATATCACTATAAGATGAAGTTATTTTGCTCCTGTAAAATTTAAAAACCAATGTTATGAATTACAGAAAAGGATATCTGGTACTTTCACTTACAGCTGCAGCCATATTGTACTCGTGTGGTTCTGGGAGCGGCCAGGAAAATACTCAGCAGATGCAGCAGGCATTGCCTACAGATTTTATTCAGGTAAAATCCGGAGATGCAGATGTGTCTACAGGATATCCGGGAAGCATAGAAGGACAGGACAATGTGGATATCAAAGCACAGGTAACGGGATATCTGGAGGCAGTATATATCAAAGAAGGGCAGTATGTAAATAAAGGGCAGACCCTTTTCAGAATAAATCCATCGGTGTACAACGAGCAGGTCAATACCAATGAAGCAGCCTTGAAATCAGCGCTGGCGGCACAGGAAACCGCAAGACTTGAAGTAGAAAAGCTGAAACCTCTTGTAGAAGGAAAAGTAGTTTCCGATATGCAGCTGAAAACCGCTCAGGCGAGTTATAAAGCGGCATCAGCACAAGTTGCACAGGCACAGTCATCATTGGGATCCTCAAAGATTAACGCCAATTTTACATATATCAAAGCACCGGTGAGCGGATACATAGGCAGAATTCCGAACAGAGTAGGAAATCTTATCAGCCCGTCTGATCCATCACCACTAACCACGCTTTCAAGCATCAACAGCGTGAATGTGTACTTCTCAATGAACGAAGCTGATTTTATTGCACACAGCAGGGCTGCGGCATCAGGAAATACAGCAGAAGATGTAGAACTTATCCTGGCAGACGGTTCCACTTATTCTCTTAAAGGAAAACTGGAAAATGCCAGCGGAAACTTCGACAGAAATACCGGAAGCATTCAGATGAAAGCTGTTTTCCAGAATCCGGATAAATTATTAAGAGCCGGAGGAACAGCCAGAGTGATGATTCATAATGCCCTGAATGGTGTGATTAAACTTCCGAAAACCTCTGTAAAAGATATTCAGGACAAATTCTTTGTTTATAAACTGAATGGTAAGGATAAAGTGAAAATGACACAGATTACCGTTTCAGGAAGTACCTCCCAGGATTACTTCATCAAAGAAGGCGTGAATGCAGGAGATAAGATTGCCATTAACAGAATTGATGCTCTTACAGACGGAGCACAGGTGGTGGCACACACTGTTCCTTTGAAATAGTTGTATAACCTTTCGTAGAAAATTCAAAAATGTTAAAAAAGATAATAGACCGTCCTGTACTGGCGACGGTAATATCCCTTATCATTGTTATTTTAGGGATTATAGGATTAAACCAGCTGGCGGTGACCAGATTCCCGGATATTTCTCCACCCACGATTACCGTTTCAGGATCATATCCCGGAGGAAACAGTGAAACCGTGATCCGTTCTGTGGTAACACCGCTGGAAGAGCAGATCAATGGAGTGGAAGATATGGAATACATGAAATCTACGGCGAGTAATGACGGTACATTCTCGATCTCCATTATATTCAAGCAGGGAGTGAATGCTGATCAGGCAGCCGTAAACGTGCAAAACAGAGTGCAGCAGGCTACCCCGATACTTCCGCAGGAGGTCGTTAGAATGGGATTGACCACCTCCAAGCAGCAGAACAGTATGGTGTTGATTTTCAATATTTATACGGAAGATAATAAACAATATGATGAAACCTTCCTTCAGAACTATGCGAATATCAACCTTATTCCACAGGTTAAAAGAGTAAAAGGGGTTGGGCAGGCCATGGTTTTCGGGCTTAAGGATTATTCCATGAGAATATGGCTTAATCCTCAGAAAATGTCCTCTTACGGACTCGAGCCGGCAGATATTTCCAGAGCGATTGCAGACCACAGTTTGGAATCAGCTCCGGGTAAACTGGGAGAAGAATCGGATGCCGCTTTAGAATATGTCATCAGATACAAAGGAAAAAAGAACAAGCCGGAACAATATGAAAATATTATTGTTAAAAATACCGGAAGCCAGATCATCAGGCTTAAAGATGTTGCCCGTGTGGAATTCGGAGCGATTTCAAATACCGGAGATAATCTTTCCAATGGAAAAAATGCGGTTACTGTAGCGATTATGCAGACTACAGGATCCAACGCCAACCAGATTGAAATTGGGGTGAACAAAGCCCTTGACCAATTATCAAAATCATTCCCTCCTGGTATCAAATATACGAAGGTAATGAGTACCAAAGAAAGATTGGATGAGGCTACAGGACAGGTAAAATCAACACTTATAGAAGCTTTTATCCTTGTATTTATCGTGGTATTTATATTCCTGCAGGATTTCAGATCTACCATTATTCCGGCAGTGGCGGTTCCGGTGGCGATTATCGGTACCTTCTTCTTCCTTCTGGTCCTGGGATTTACCATCAATGTACTGACGCTTTTTGCCCTTGTACTGGCCATCGGTATTGTGGTGGATGATGCCATTGTAGTGGTGGAAGCCGTTCACAGTAATATGGAAGGAACAGACCTTTCAGGAAGAGAAGCTACCCACAAGGCGATGAGTGAGATCACAGGAGCGGTTATTTCCATTACACTGGTGATGTCGGCGGTATTTATCCCAATCGGATTTATGTCCGGTTCAGCAGGATTGTTTTATAAGCAGTTTGCCTATACATTGGCCATAGCGATCATTATTTCAGCAGTTAACGCATTGACTTTAACTCCTGCTTTATGTGCTGTGTTTCTGAAAAATAACCATGCGGGAGAAGGAGGTAAACCAAAAGGATTCGGGCAAAGATTTGCTGTGGCATTTAATGCAGGATTTAATAATATGACCAATCGTTATGCGAAAGGCGTTAGATTTTTAATAGGAAGAAAATGGATTGCAGGAGGATTAATCATAGCCGTTATCGGGGTTGCAGGATGGTTGATGTCAAGTACACCAAAAAGTTTTGTACCAATGGAAGACGACGGATTCTTTATGTACACTTTAAGTATGCCTCCGGGAACAGCATTGACCAAAACGACAGAGGTTTCCAACAAGATCAATGATATCTTAAAAGGAGTAGAGGCTGTGCAGGAAAATACTTCCATTACGGGATACAACCTGCTCAGCAACAGTGCAGGACCTGCTTACGCAATGGGATTTGTTAAACTTAAGCCTAAAAAAGAAAGAGGTGAAGTTCAGGATATCCAGGAAGTGGTAGATATGGCGAATGCAAAACTGGGAGTAATCAAAGAAGGAAGTGTAATGACCTTCAGAATGCCTCCTGTAGAAGGATACGGAATGACGAATGATGCAGAAATTGTACTTCAGGACCGTATGGGAAGAGATCCTCAGGTTCTTAAAGCGAAAGCAGATGAGCTTATCGGCCAGCTGATGCAGGTTCCGGAAGTAGCATTTGCCTACACGATGTTCAGGGCAGATTATCCTCAGATGGAGCTGGAAGTGAACGAAGATAAAGCAAAACAGCTGGGAGTAAGCATTTCCAATCTGTTGGGAACTGTTCAGACCTATTTCTCGGGAGATCAGTCTCAGAATTTTTCAAGATTCGGGAAGTTTTACAGAGTGAATATTAAAGCGGATGGTGTTTTCAGAATGGATGAGCAGGCGTTCAACGATATTTTCGTAAAGAATGAAAAAGGAGATATGGTTCCGGTGAATACATTGATTACTTTGAAAAAAGTCTACGGTCCGGAATCCGTTCAGCGTTATAACCTTTATAATTCATTAAATATCAACGTATCTCCAAAACCAGGCGTAAGTAATGGAGAATTGATGGGTAAACTGGAACAGACTTTAAGCAAACTGCCATCTGACTACAGCTACGAATGGACAGGACTGAGTTTGGAAGAAAAATCAGCAGGAAATCAAACCATTGCTATTTTTGGATTGTGCTTGCTTTTTGTGTACCTGCTATTGGCCGCTCAATATGAAAGTTATATCCTTCCTCTGGCGGTAATGCTTTCCATTCCAACAGGAATCGTAGGCGCATTTTTAGGAATAAAAGCCATCGGACTGGATAACAACATCTATGTACAGGTAGGACTCATCATGCTTATTGGTTTATTGGCCAAAAATGCCATCCTTATTGTAGAATTTGCCATACAAAGGCGAAAAGCAGGTCTTTCCATTCTGGATTCAGCACTGGAAGGGGCAAAAGCGAGGTTACGTCCGATTATCATGACATCATTAGCCTTTATTGTAGGAATGGTTCCGCTGATGATTTCTTCAGGAGGAATGGCTTCCGGAAACAAATCCATCAGTACAAGTGCTGCCATGGGAATGTTGAGCGGAGTGGTTTTAGGAGTTTTCGTCATTCCTGTACTCTACATGTTCTTTCAGTATCTGGATGAGAAATTTTCTGCCAAAAAGAAGTACAATACGATAGAAAATCAATTGACAAATGACACTATTTAATATAAAGAATTTCCTTATTTCAGGCGCAATGGCATCACTGCTGATGTCTTGTGCCGTAGGGAAGAAATATACAAGAACAGACCTTCAGATTCCTGAAACCTACAAAGAATCTGTGCAGGTAACGGGAGATACTGTACTCCTGCCATGGAAGACTTTCTTCAAAGATCCAAAATTGATTGGTTTAATAGATAAAGCGCTTTCAAGAAACAATGAAGTAAATGTAGCCCTGAAAAATATAGAACAGTTGGATCTGATCTACAAGCAAGCTAAGCTTAGTTTGATGCCAACACTGGATTTCACTGCAGGAGCAAACAGAAGCTGGGCTTCCAAAAATACCCTTAACGGCTCCCTGAACGAACAGTTTGTCGGTACAAAATACATGGATGATTTCAGTGCTGCACTGAGGCTTTCCTGGGAAGTAGACATTTGGGGAAAAGCTAAAATGCAGAAAGAATCTGCAGCAGCAGAATATTTTGGACAAAAGGAAAATTTAAATGCCATCAAAAGCAGGATTGTCGTTCAGGTTGCGCAGGCATATTACAACCTTATCAGTCTTGATGAACAGCTGAAAATTGCTGAACAGAATATTGAGCTGAGCGACAACACGCTCAGGATGATGAATCTTCAGTTTACAGCGGGACAGATCAATTCATTGGCGGTTCAGCAATCGGAAGCACACAAGAAAACCGCTGAGCTGCTGATTCCTTTGGCAAAACAGAATATTTCGATTCAGGAAAATGCTTTGAGCATCCTTTGCGGAGAATATCCGGCGAAGATAGAAAGAGAAGGAACCCTTAAAACAATGATTCCCGAAAACAAACTGTCTGAAGGATTACCGGCACAACTGCTGAGCCGTAGACCGGATCTGAAGATGGCAGAGTTCAACGTTATCAGTTTAAATTCCAAAACCGGACTGGCAAAAGCAGCCATGTATCCGAGTATCAGTTTAAGCCCGCAAATAGGAGTCAATTCCAATAAGTTCAGTTCATGGTTTGATATTCCCGGATCTATTACCAAAGCGGTTGCTGCTAATCTTGCTGCGCCTGTTTTTCAGAAAAAAGAATTGAAAACAGCGTATGAAACAGCTTTGATTGAACAGGAAAAAGCAGCCATCAATTTTAAACAATCTGTAATGACTGCTGTGGGAGAGGTTTCCGATGCTATGGCAAAGTCTAAAGGTTCTTCAGAAAGATTACAGCTTTTAGAACAGAGAACAGCAATTCTGGACAAGGGAATCAATGATGCGTTGAAGCTGTATAAAAGTGGTATGGCAACCTATCTGGAAGTCATCACTGCCCAGAATAATAAACTTCAGAATGATCTGGAAACCATCAATGTTACCCTTGAAAAATTAAATGCTGAGGTTGATCTTTACAGAGCACTTGGCGGAGGTGTACAGTAGAATATTTCTTAAAAAAATAATAAAGGAAGCTATATATGTAGTTTCCTTTTTGCTGTTTTGACGTATCAATACAACTCTATTATATAACAGGTACGGAATTTGCAATGAAGAGATGAAATTTTATGTGCACAAAATCAATTGGTTATAAATTTTTTTATTCTTTTTTCTAAAAAAGGATGCAAGATTTTCAGAAAACAGGATTTATATAGATGAGTACTCGAAAATAATTAATGTTTAACGAAAATGTAATGCAATGAAAAAATTGACAGTACCCCGATTTTTTATGACAGTTTTAATGGTTTTGGCAGGATTGACCCTATTCTCATGTAATGATAATGAAGGACCGGACATTCCGCCTGTAAAAATGGAAGAATTACCAGGAAACTATAAAGGAAAAATGATTATTGTACAAGGAACTACCAAAAGAGAAGGAATAAAAGAATTCAAAGTAAAGAAAGATACGATCTCTTTTGCCGAATTTCCAATAGGTGAAATCGTAAAAACTGTAGTAAAGGATCCTGCAAAAGCTGAAACTGCCATAAAATCACTTGGAAAAGTGAACTATGATATTAAATATGCAGCAGTGATCAATACCGCAAATAATGTGATAGAGCTTACTCTTACTCCAAAAACAATGGAGCTTCAGATTCCGGTAGACGGAGTCAACAAAAAAACGGTTGTGGAATTCGTTTCTAAGCAAAAAGGATATTATGTAGGGATGGATAGAACGCTTAGATATGCGCTCACAGCAGAAAAAATTACAGTAGACGGAACAGTGGTTACTCCTTATGACGTGATCGATTATAATTTCCCGTTCTGTATAAAAAATTAATAAATAGTATCATCAATGGATTGCACTTTATTAAAAAGATGCAATCTATTTTTGCCTGACAGTTTTATAACATCCCGGTGGATACGGAGGCAGTTGCATCATATGGAAGAAAGTAAAGAACAGATTTTGGTAAAGCACCTTCTGAAAAAGGAAGAGGCTGCCTGGAAAGAGCTTTTTGGAGCTTATTCCGGAAATCTGTCCTATGTATGCTCCCGTTATCTGGCAGAAAAAGAAGATGTTCATGATGTGCTTCAAAACAGTTTTATCAAAATGTTCCGTTCGATAGAATCTTTTGAGTACAGAGGTAGTGGTTCTTTAAAAGCCTGGATGACCCGTATCACAGTCAATGAATCTTTAAAGCATATTAAACAGAAAGATGACTTTAAATCAGCAATTGAAGTAAATGATCTTCCGGATATCCCTAATGAAGAAGACCCGGATTTTGAAGAAATCCCCCGCGATGATATTATGATGATGATCAGAGCTCTTCCTGATGGGTACCGGACTGTTTTTAACCTGTTTGTATTTGAGAAAAAAAGCCATAAAGAAATTGCCGGGCTGCTGGGAATTGCAGAGAATTCTTCTGCATCGCAGTTTCACCGGGCAAAAGGATTGCTTGTCCAGAAAATAAAAGAATTTAAAATGTCAAAAAAAGCACAATATGAATAACGAATGGCTAAATAATCTGCGAAGCAGAATGGATGACCATGAAGAGGACGTTCCGGAAGGGTTGTGGGATGACATCAGAGATGAATTATTCTCGGGAGAAGACAATACCAGTATTCCCGGATTTATTCCTGAAATGAATGAAGGTGGAGCGGAAAAGGCAGAAAAGATAGCCGGCAGAGGGCAAAAATCCCTGTTTTATCGTATCGGAGGAATTGCTGCTGCTATTGCATTGCTGCTTTTGCTGACAAAATTATGGCCACAGAATGATACAGAGACAATGCTGTCTCAGATACAGACAAACGTGCAGAAAGAGAAAAATTCTTTAAAACCTGTACGGGCCGAACATGCTTCAGCAGAAGAAATGACATCGGTGCCAGAAGCTCCATTAGCTGAAAATATAGTGAATACCGGACCTTGGTTGAAAGAACAGACCCGAAAATATTTTGAACCCGTAGGGAAAAATGAGTTGAAGGATATAATTAAACTGCCAACGGCTTCAGAATCTTTTCAGCAGGAAAGTAAGATCGCTCAGAAATTATCTCCTGTTGATGATACAGCAAAAGAGCAGGTTGTGGAAAATAAAAATGATGAGGTTCTTTTTAAGCAGGAAAAAATAAAAGAAGTATATGCAGGAAATGCAACCCATCATATCAGAAAATCCAGAGACAAAAAATCATGGATGCTGGGTATGCTTACAGGCAATATGGCTTCCAATTCTGCAGAACAGCAGTTTCCGGGCTATGCTTCAATCACAGGAAAAGCGATGAACGTTGAGCAGGTATGGACGACTTCCGAATATCATGATGATCCTCTTACGGCTATATTACTGGCCAATCAAAGTCAGCCGGTAGAAGCAAGAATCAGACATAAAGTGCCGGTTACATTTGGTCTTTCTGTATACTATAATTTGGGGAAAAGATGGGGAATAGGAACAGGACTGAATTATACCAAGCTGTCTTCTGAACTGCATTCCGGAAGTGACAACAATTATATTAAAGGAGATCAGACGGTTCATTATCTGGGAATTCCGGTACAGGTTAATTATAATGTCATTCAAAAAGGAAGATTCACAGGATATGTTACAGGCGGGGCCCTGGTAGAAAAACCGATAGCAGGAAATATTACAACAACGTATGTTGTGAATGATGAAATAAAGGAATCCTCAAAAGAACGTCTGGAGCCAAAACCTTTCCAGTTTTCTGTTAATGCGGCAGCAGGCCTGCAGGTGAAGCTCATTGACAAGGTTGGAATTTATGCAGAACCGGGTATAGGATATCATTTTAAAGAAGAGAATGCTCCGAATACCATTTATAAAGAAAAGCCCCTTCATTTTAATATGAAATTCGGAATCAGAGTGCTGCTGGATTAATGCAGCCCATTTAAAATACCAAACTTAATAATTGATATATGAAAACAAAACTAATCTTTTTTGTGGTTTTATTATTCTCCATTTTGGATATAAAAGCACAGTGCACGCCTACAATTACCAGTGCGAGACTCGGACAAAAATATCCGGGAACGATTTTATTCTGTGATACGGAAGATGAAGTTCTTTCCACGACACAGACTTACGCAAGTTATCAGTGGTATAAACAGGAATGGACCTGGCAAACCCCTAATAACAACCCATGGGTAGCCATTCCGGGAGCGACATCACAACAGTTAACCATTAGTGGCAATGACCAGCTGAATTATTTTAAGGTAGTTGTTTCCCAAGGCGACTGTACAGCGGAAAGTCCTACAGCATTTGCAGATGGCTTTGTATATGGGCTGCCGGCAATGATGACTACTTATACACCGGGCACCTATGAAGAAAATATGGGAACAGTGAAGGTCTGCAACGGAGCTTCTGTACAGTTTGACAATATATTTCCTTTAGTGTATGGCAAGCATACCTGGTTCAAATGTGTGCCAGGGAGCAATCCGCCGGTAGCAGGAGATCCTTGTATCATCGCTGGCGTGGTAGGTGATACTTATGTTGCAACAAGCTCGGGGAAATACGGATTTTATGCATGTACGGAATATTGTCCGGATCAGTGCCAGATGTTAGATCCGTTTGCTTTTGTTGAAGTGACTTTCGGAGATTGGGAATTCTGCAGCAATCTGGGAACTGGAGAGACAAAAGTTAAAGATAATAATCTGAGAATTTATCCTAATCCTACCGCGCAGCACCTTTATATCGGGAAAGAATCTGATAAAATCTATAAAGAAGTTATCATTATAGATATGTCCGGGAAACTTGTTCTGAAGAAAAATGACCACAGATATAATCAGCCGATTGATGTAAGCAGTCTGGTACCCGGAAATTATATCATTGTTTCCAGAAGCACAGACGGAACAGAATATAAAAACAGATTTATAAAAAAATAATAGGATTATAAAATCTGAAGATGCTATAATATTGATTGTGGGAAGGAAGATTGGATGTCTGAGGAGGGATGTTCCTTGTATTGAAGAAGAACTGAAGTGATTTATTTTAATACTTTACGCTCATAGATACATTTTCATCCTTGTTAATCTAATGACGATCATAATTACCCCAAAAAGGAATTTCCTCTTTCCGGCATCCGCTTCCTGACTTACACTTAGTGTTCAGTAATTCAGATGGCATAATCTTTTTCGTTAGTTTTTAATAATGGTTGAGTCGGTACAAAGAAATTTGTACCGGTTTTTTATTATCATCATCGTGCTTCTACAAAAATATCTGAGGATCTGTTTTCTTAAAATCTTTTTTTAAATATCTGTCTGGCTAGAATACTGTTAATATAAAACCCGGATTTTCAAAATAGTATATTCATTACTTTTACTTCAAAAACACACCATGCTGATCAAAATTTATGGAAGTGCCATTCATGGAGTGGCCGCACAGACAATTACTATTGAAGTAAATGTAGATACCGGAGGAGTAGGATACCATCTTGTGGGACTTCCTGATAATGCTATTAAAGAAAGCAGTTACAGAATTTCTGCAGCATTGAAAAATGTAGGATTTAAAATTCCCGGAAAGAAAATTACGATTAATATGGCTCCCGCAGATCTTAGAAAAGAAGGTTCTGCTTATGATCTCAGTATTGCTATTGGCATCCTAACCGCCTCAGATCAGATATTGGCAGAGAATGTTAAAGACTTTATTATTATGGGGGAACTTTCCCTTGATGGAAGTTTACAGCCGATTAAAGGTGTTTTGCCCATTGCGATACAGGCCAGGGAAGAAGGGTTTAAAGGAATCATTCTTCCAAAACAAAATGCCAGAGAAGCAGCCATTGTAAATGACCTTGATGTGTACGGAGTAGAAAATATCAGAGAGGTTATCGATTTTTTCAACGAAGGAAAAGCGCTTGAAAAAGTGACATTGGATACCAGAAAAGAATTTCATGAAAAGATCAATGATTTTCCTTTCGATTTCTCTGAAGTTAAAGGCCAGGAAACAGCCAAAAGAGCGATGGAAGTAGCTGCAGCAGGCGGACATAATATTATTCTGATCGGGCCGCCGGGAAGTGGGAAAACAATGCTGGCCAAAAGAGTTCCCAGTATTTTACCTCCTCTGACATTGAAAGAAGCGCTGGAAACAACAAAAATTCACTCTGTAGCCGGGAAAATAGGAACAGAAACCTCATTGATGACTGTTCGTCCCTTCAGATCTCCGCATCATACTATTTCTGATGTTGCCCTGGTGGGAGGAGGAAGTTACCCTCAGCCCGGAGAAATTTCCCTTGCTCATAACGGAGTTTTATTTCTCGACGAAATGCCTGAATTTAAAAGAACGGTGCTGGAAGTAATGAGGCAGCCTCTGGAAGATCGTGAAGTAACGATTTCAAGAGCCCGGTTTACGGTCAACTATCCTGCAAGTTTTATGCTGGTAGCTTCTATGAATCCCAGCCCAAGCGGGTTTTTTCCCGATGATCCTAATAATACCTCATCTGTTTATGAAATGCAGCGGTATATGAACAAACTCTCAGGGCCTCTTTTAGATAGAATAGACATTCATATTGAAGTTCAGAAAGTAGAATTTGAACAGCTTTCCGAAAAAAGAAAAGGTGAAAAGAGTAAAGATATCAGAGACCGTGTACTCAAAGCAAGAGATATTCAGAATAAAAGATATCAAAACCTCAATATCAGCAGTAATGCGCAAATAGGGCCTAAGGAAATTGAAGCGTATTGTGAACTGGATGAAACCTCTTTCGGTCTTATCAAATTAGCTATGGAAAAACTCAATCTTTCGGCAAGGGCTTATGACAGGATTCTTAAAGTTGCCAGAACAATAGCCGATCTTGAAGGATCTGAAAATATACTGTCACATCATATTTCTGAAGCGATACAATACAGAAGTCTGGATCGTGAATTCTGGAATGGATAAACGATCCGACCTCTTTTTCTTAGAAAAATTTATACTATACCTGCCTTCTGGTCAATTTTAAGATTGATCGAAAAAGGGTTGTTATATACTTTAGGAATCCATTGAAACTGATCATTCACTTTATTAATATATCCTATTCCCGGCCAGGGAAGATGGGCAGAGCAGATAAGTGTTCTGTTTTGATAGCAGTTTTCAAGAACTTTCTTGCGGGTATCAACACCGGTTTCAAAGTCAATATCCCATTGTGTTCCCCAATCCGGTTTTGCAATAAGCAGGGGAGAGTGAAAAAGATCTACTACATTGGTTATTGATAAATCCCCATCATTCACTGTATAAATAATATGTCCCGGAGTATGCCCCGGAGCAGCTTCTGTTTGAATGCATGAGAATAATTGATCGCCCATTTCAAACTTCGTAAGCCGGCTGTTTATAGCAGAAAGAACTTTTCTAACCAAAGGTATGCTTGGCTTTCCTCCTTCCGGGTTTTTACTTTTCTGAAAATCCGGTTCATCACTTGTCCAGAATTCAAATTCCTGACTGGAAATATAATAATGGGCATTCGGAAATACGAAATCACCGTTTTTAGAAAGAATTCCTCCGATATGATCCCGGTGAGCGTGTGTAATCAGAATATCAGTAACAGACTCTGATGTAAACCCTGCTGCAGTAAGGCTGTATACTAATTTCCCCGCGTTTTCTTCATCATAAAACCCTTCTCCTGTGTCCACTAAAATGTTGCGGTCACCTTTTTTAATAAGCATAACATTAATAGGTGCTTCATAATAAGATTCAGATAGATAAAGATTACGGAGTTCATCTTTTACAAGGTTTTGAGGGATGCCTGGTGCTAAGATAGGCTGGTGATATCCAATACCAAAATATCCGTCAGAAAGTATAAAAATATCCAGTTCATTGCATGGAATGTGTATAAATCCATGGTCTCTCTTCAGTTTTTGATCCATACTAGAATGAAGTGTATTTTATTTTGTTTTACAAATGTAGAGAATATTCCCACACATTGATCCTGTTAAATTTAGATATAGAAAAGTTTTGCTTTAGGCTGCGTAATGTATTGTAATCCAGTATCTCTTCCACAATATCTATTTCGGGATGTGGTAGATGATCGTAATTATGTAACACATGGTTTAAAATATTATGATAAGTTTGATTACCAAATTTTTAAAAATATTACATTATGAAAATTAAATCTTTAAATTCTGAATAGAGTCTTGTCTCTAATTCCTGAAGAATATCTGCAATGTATTCTTTCTTCTTCCCGACTGCAATAAACATCGTTTGAACACTGTTTACCGGTCTGCTCACTGAGAGGATCGTGTGAAACTCTGTATCATTCGGTTTTTAAAACTATTATGAAAACACATTGAGTAAAATAAGCTGTGGTTATGCTTTACATCCTTTTTTCTCATTTCAAGGAGTTTAAAATGAACATCGAAGCACTAAGCTGCTAATTACAAATTTTTAATCCAAATCAAATTATTATGTCAAACACAATTCCCTCATCAGGAACCTTATCGATAGGTTCAGCGGTATTACTGTCTTCTGAAGACAGAGAAAAATTGCTCAACGGATTTAATAAAACCGGTTGGGATTATCATCATGAAGAAACCCTGGAATCTCTTTTCCGGAAACAGGCAATCCTTCATCCTGATAAGACTGCTGCGGTTTATCAGAATCAGAAGATTACGTATGGAGAGTTGGATCAGAGAAGCAATCAGGTAGCCAACTTATTACTGAGCCATGGTATCAAAGAAGGAAAATATGTTCCCATCTGGCTGGACCGCTCTTTAGAATGGATCATTGCTGTACTTGGAGTTATCAAAACAGGTGCGGCGTATGTTCCAATAGACCCTGCCTATCCTGCGAGGAGAGTAGAATATATCCTTTCCGATACTTCTGCCGATCTTATCATTACTAATCAAATTCTTAAAGAGCTTTTATCAGAAACCGGAAATACAAAAATATTCGATCTGAGCAACAGGGAAAATCTTAATGATTTACCTTCAGAATATCCAGAGATTAACATCCATCAGAACGCTCTGGCATACACCATTTATACTTCAGGCTCAACCGGAAAACCCAAAGGGGTGATGGTTAGCCATCAGGCCATACAACATCTGGTAACATGGCACAACCATCATTTTCATGTGGATCACAGTTCAAAACTGACTCTTGTGGCGGGATTGGCATTTGACATTTCTGTGTGGGAAACGTGGTCGGCTCTTACTTCAGGTGCAACGGTTTTTATTGCAGACAATGAGGATAGAACAGAAGCTCAGGCATTGGTAGATTACTACAGAAAAAATCATATTACCCATGGCTTTGTGCCTACTGTTCTGGCTCCTTCTGTAGTGGATATTACCCGCAATTATAATGACCTGAAGCTCAAATATCTCTTTACAGCAGGTGAGAAGCTAAAGCCGGTACTTACTTCAGAATTAAGCTATGAGCTGGTGGATTATTATGGTCCCACAGAATGTACCGTATACGCTACTTATAAAAAAGTGAAAGATGCCAATGGAAAATATGTTTCCTCAATAGGCAGACCCATTGCCAATGCGAAAGCTTATATTCTTGGGGAAAATAAAGAATTGCTGCCGGTGGGAGCTGTAGGAGAATTATGCATCGGAGGTAGTATTTTAGCCAATGGATACCTTAATAATAAAGAACTTACGGATGCTAAATTTATTACGAATCCATTCAATGAAGCAGAGAAAATCTACCGTACGGGAGACCTGGCCAGATGGAAACCGGATGGTGAGATTGAATTCTTAGGAAGAATTGATAATCAGGTAAAAATCCGGGGATTCAGGGTGGAACTTGGGGAGATAGAACGTTCACTGATTCAGCAGGAAAATATTAAAGAAGCTGTGGTGATTGGTAAAGAGACTGAAGGAAGCAACAAATACCTGATTGCCTTTGTTGTTTTAGATCCCGGAGCCGCAACAGATATTTCATCAATCCGGAATGCATTGAAAGATGAACTTCCAGGGTATATGGTTCCTGCACAGATTATTTTTATAGATAAAATCCCATTAACGGCAAATGGTAAAACAGATACTCAGGTATTAATAGATCTGGCCGATAAAGAAGTAAAAGAACTGGTTTCATCTGAACCGCCAACCAACGAGACAGAAAGAATTATTACAGAAGTCTGGTCTTCTGCATTGGAGCGGCCTGTTATTAATATTACAGATAATTTTTTTGATATCGGAGGAAACTCACTGCTGGTCGCAGTTGTTGCTGTAGCTTTACAAAGAAAGCTGGATGTGAAAGTGTATCTTCGGGATATCTATCAGTATCCGGTACTGCAGCAACTGTCGGAAGTTCTTATTGAGAGATCCGGAGAAACCCGAGAAGCCATCCCCACGGAAGACGTGGAGCCCTATGTAGAACTTCAGAAAGATGTTTATCTCGCCCCCGGAACTGTTTTTGCCGGCGGATTTGATCCTGAGCAGGTGGAAAATCCTGCCGCTATATTTTTAACGGGGGCTACAGGATTTGTAGGAATTCACCTGCTGCAGGAACTTCTGGATACTACAAATGCTGATATTTACTGCCTTGTAAGAGCTCAGGATGAGTTCTATGCGATGGAAAAGATTGACAAATGCTTTAAACAATACCATATTCCACAGAATCCGGAACAGAAATCACGGATCATTCCTGTTATCGGAGACCTGACCCTGCCATCCTTAGGATTGTCTCAGGAAACATTTACAAAGCTTGCCAGGCAAACCGATCTGATTTATCATTCCGGAAGTTCCGTCAACTTTATCGAACCCTATTCCTATATGAAAGCTCCCAATGTAGAAGGACTAAGGGAAGTCATAAAACTGGCGGGAGCAGAAAGAACAAAATGCCTCGCCTTGCTGTCAACCATTTCCGTATACAGCTGGGGACACATTTTTACCGGAAAAAAGGTAGTGCTTGAATCTGATGATATTGAACAAAACCTGATGTCTGTAAGTAAAGATATCGGATACGTAAGAAGTAAATGGGTGATGGAAGCGGTTGCCGATTTAGCAGCAAAAGAAGGACTGCCATTGATTACTTACCGTCTCGGATATGCCATGTGCCACAGCGAAACAGGAGCAAGTGCTTCTTACCAATGGTGGTCCGGATTGGTGAAAAACTGTATAGAGTTCAAATCTTACCCGGCACTTACAGAGCTTAGAGAAGGTCTTATCACCGTAGATTATATGACCAAAGCCATGGCTCATATCACAAAAAATAAAGATGCGATAGGCAAAAAATTCAATCTGATTGCCCGTCCGGAAACCGATCTCACTTTAGAAGAATTCTTCGAACTTCTGAAAAAATATTATCCTTTCACACTAGAAAATCTTCCTTATAAAGAATGGAGAAAGCAGTGGGAAGATGACAGTAAAAACCGATTGTATCCATTAACAAGTCTTTTCAGGGACAATATTCATGAAGGCTTATCCACTGTAGAACTTTATCAGAATACTTATATATGGGATTGTTCCAATGTTATTCAGTATCTGGAGGGATCAGGCATTCAGGAACCGGTATTTGATAAAAAAATGCTGGACTCCTACTTAAAATATCTCGGAATTCCGGTTGAATAGTATTAAATCATTGAAAAAGCCCAGACAGAATATGTTTGGGCTTTTAATTTTTATTCGGCAAATACGTCAGGTTTTGTCGCAGTGGACCAGGATATTTGTATCAGAGTAATGAAAAAATCTTATTTCATTTTCTTAATTAACTGAAAACCAAACAGGATAGATGAATGACGTTATTGTATTGTCAAAAGATTTCGCTGCTAATGAAAGTGCAGTGGTGGATATTAAATCCCGGGGATTGGTAAATCCATTGGGAGTTCTTACAATTCAAAACAAAACAGGACAGTCTGCACAATTTCTCTGGCAGGGAGATACGTTCTATAACAGAGAAAATGCTGGATATTTTAAAGAAATAAATAATGACCTGGGAGTGAAGGTAAGCCATTATGAAGGCTTTATAACCGTTACCAATGGAGGAGGAAAACAATATCTGGAAGGAGCACTGAAACAATAATAAAACGGATATACTTTTATTTTCCGAACAGCATAATAAAAAAGGTCAAACAATATTGTCTGACCTTTTCTTATCTGAAGATTAGTTGATGGCTACTTTAATCACATGCTGTACAGCAGGAACAGGATATTGGGTTCCTACTTTGGAAATACTCATGTTTTCACTTTGTGGAGTTCCGCCAAACAGAGCCTGATGATTTCCAGCTCCCGGATATTGGTCTATGCCCGTCCCGGAATCAAATAGTGAAGTTTTTGAACTAAGGTCACCTTTAGTATTCGCATCAATATTTTGTTCATTGGAATAGAACCAGTCATTGGAAAATCCGAACATTGTTACGTAGGCAATTTTATCGCCCGGCTCAGCATTAAAACTTGTTGTTACTTTGCTTCCCGGTACTACAGGAGCACTCCCCGCAACATATACACCTTTCACATCAGATAGAGATTTCAGACTATTTTGAAGCTTGGTTACGTTTCCGAACTGTGCAATGTCTTTCAAACCTATTCCGCTGTCTGATTTTCCTAATTCATAAATTGGATTTTTATCCCCGCGGTAAACCACCACCAGGGCAGGAGAAAGCCCCGTCATAATTCCTGTGTTGGCGTTCAGTTTTGTCATCATTTTACTGATATTTCCCATTTGAGCAATATCTGTAATCTCAGGATTCGATAAAGCGTTAGGAGTAAAAAACGGAGCGCTGTTCAACAGCTGAGAGCCATCATAGTTGGAGACCGCCCATACACCTGGAGAAAAAGGAGTTTCGTTGGCCGTTCCGCCGGATGTATTGGTAATGGTGAGCGTAAACTCCGAACTTACATCATTGTAAGAGAGATTGAGCTTCATAAGCTGGGAAGCATTGACATTAGGAACCTGCATGACAGGCTTGCTTTCAGCTTGTCCGGTGGTATCATTTTTGGTTCCGTTATCCCATAACCGGACACTTGAAGAAACATCTCCGGTAATAGCATTTCCATTGGCATCAAACAGTTTGATCCCTGGCTGCTGGGAAGCAAAAAACCAGTCTTTTGAAGCTCCATACATGGTGGCAAACATTAAAGCCTGAGCTTTTCCTGCACTGAATGTAACAGAAACCGATTGCCCGGGCATAATCACAGGAGGGGTTCCTGTTCCCTGAAAACTTCCGCTTTGCACAAAATCTTTGGGAGTTACAACGTTTTCAAAAGTGATGGTTCTTTGAAAAGCCATATCCGTTATCATGGCATTATCCGAATCACGGCATGAAGAAAGAGTGAATGCAGCTAGAGTAGCTGCTGCTAAAACTGATGTTCTGAAAATAAACCTGTTCATAAAAGTAAATTTTTATAGTTATAATTGATATCTGTAACTATAGTCGGCTACTTTTTCAGATCCTGACAAAAAATATTTTCTTAATTCAGCTTTTTTTCAGGTATAGTTTTTTAGAATGAAAAATAAAATCAATTATATTCCCTTTTTCCCCTCCAGAATCATCCGGATCATTTTCATCTTTCGGTTTTCTCTGGTTTCAGGTTTCCTGGCTTCCTCAATCCAGCGGATGTATTCCTTTCTGTGGGTGTAGCTCATGGCATCAAATAAGGCTTTTGCTCCCGGATTTTCTTTAAAAACAAGGGCAATATCATCTGCAATTTCAACCACTCTTTCCTCCTTGTCTTCAATAAGGGATACGGAAACCTCATCTCCGAAGGTTTTACCAAGTTGCTTTCTGATCTCCTGAGTCAAACCTAAAATATGACAGTCGGATTTCATTTTGGCAAGACTTCCGCGGTATTCAACTTTATCATCAAACAGGGCTTTTATCTTTACCTGTCCTTTTTTGTGAAACAATTCCTCTGTAGAGAATGGAAATTCTACAAACGCAGCATTCATTGCTCCGTTCTGCTGAATAATGGCTGTAAATTCGATACGTTCAGGATTCATGATAAATATTTTAATAATCAAAAATAAAAAAACCGTGAAAGTAAATTTCACGGTTTCAAAAATATATCAGATAAGATGATTATTTTTTAACTTTCTTAGGCATTGTTGTAGTACCTGAATTTTTAGTTTTTGTATCCGCCGGAGTATTGGCATCTCTTACAAGCTTCAGCTCGTCAACTAATCTTCTTGCCCCTGCAAACTTATCGATTGTCCAAAGAACAAAACGAACGTCTACGTTGATGGTTTTCTGCCATTCAGGCTCGAATACGATATCACCGCTTAATGCTTCGCTGTTTCCGTCAAAAGCGATACCGATAAGGTTACCATCTCCGTCAATTACTGGAGAACCTGAGTTACCACCTGTAATATCGTTGTTTGAAAGGAAGTTTACAGGCATATAACCTGCAGCATCAGCATACTGACCGAAATCTTTAAGGTTGTAAAGATCAATCACTCTTTGAGGAAGATCAAATTCTTCATCCCCTTTCTTGTATTTTCCAACAAGACCAGTCATATCTGTATAGTAGTTATCAGTAATTCCGAAATAGTTTCTGTCATTTCTGATAGGTAATTTATCTACAGTACCGTAAGTTAATCTCATTGTAGAGTTAGCATCCGGGTAGAATTTCTTCTCAGGCATAGCCTTCATTAAACCAGCTAAGAACAGACGGTTGTTTTTTGCAAAGTTGTCATCTATTTTTACAAATCTGTCTGTGCTTATCTTTTGATCAGCAACAATTCCGTTAGCTGCCTTCCAAAGTGGGTCAGCATCAAGCTTCAATGCATCCGGATTCAATAAGAAGTTCGTTGCAGAAGTCTTATTAGCAAAGATTGAAGAATACGCCAAATTAGAAACCGTTTTAGCATCCAACCCTAAAATAGTAGCAGAAGCAACTTCCGGGTTTTTAACTCTTGCCTGATAAAGGCTGGTCATAGCGGCAAGCATTTCTCCTTCCAAAGCTGGATTGAAGTTTTCATAAGCAGCTTTGATAGCAGCTTCTGTTTTAGCTTTCATCGCTAATCTTCCCTGCATATCCTGAGCAGCATACGCTTTAAGAGCAGATCCTAGCTGAGCAGCAAGGGTAATATATTTTGCATTTCTTGTAAACTGAGTCGCATAGTTTCTTTCAACATTTCTATCAGATACTTGCTTGTAGTAGATACCAATATCTTCTAAAACGCCATTGTATTGATCATTTCCTGGCATTGCAGCCCACTTATTGTAAGTTTCCTCAATCTTTTGTTTGTCAGAAATAGTTCCGTTTTTCTCTACAGCATCGATAGTTCCCTGTCTGTTTTTCCAGTAGTTAGCTACAGAAGCATATTGAGAAGCATAGTTAAGCTGAGTCGCCTTATCCTTGTCCATGTATTTTTTCATAACATCCATAGCCAGTTTAGAAGCTTCAACCCATGCCGGATAATCTTTAGTTACCATCTGCTGAATTCCGTAAGAAGTCAGGTAACGGTTTGTTCTTCCAGGGTATCCTAAGATCATTGAGAAGTCACCAGGCTTAATTCCTTTAAGAGAAACCGGAAGGAAATGCTTAGGCTTCAGCGGAGTGTTGCTTGGAGAATATTCAGCAGGATTTCCTGCAGCATCAGCATACACTCTGAAAACGGTGAAGTCTGCAGTGTGTCTTGGCCATTCCCAGTTATCTGTATCTCCTCCGAATTTTCCTAATGATGAAGGCGGAGCACCTACCAATCTGATATCTTTATAATCCTGGTATACGAAATAGTAGAATTCATTTCCGTTGAAGAAATCTTTTACGACTACCGTATATTTTCCGTTTTCAGAGTTTTCTGTCTGGATAGCCTTAGTTTCAGCATCGATAACAGCTTTTCTCTCTGCTCCGGTCATATTGTTGTTTAGCTTAGAATTGATTCTTTGCGTAGCATCATCCATTCTTACTAAAAATCTTACATAAAGATCCTTTGCATTGAATTCGTCTTTCTGTTTCATTGCCCAGAAACCGTTCTTCAAATAATCTTTTTCTGGTGTAGAAGCCGCAGCAACAGCACCGTAACCACAGTGGTGGTTGGTAAATATAAGTCCTTTATCAGAAACAATCTCCCCTGTACAGAAACCACCGAAACTTACGATAGCATCTTTTAAGCTTGAATTGTTCACTGAATAAATTTCTTCAGGCGTAAGATGCAGACCCTCTTTTTGCATATCAACACCGTTAAGTCTTTTGATGAGCATTAGCAGCCACATCCCCTCATCCGCCCTCATCTGAGCAAAGCCCAGTAAGAAAGTGAATAGTAGAAATAGTCTTTTCATTTTATAAAATAATTTTTGTGTCGCTAATTTACTAATTTTTACGAGATTCTGTCCTGGAATGGTATGAAAATGGGATGATAATTCACATGAAAAAGATACTATTACCACTTTTTACAGTTTTACTTTTAGGAGTTGTTTTGAACTGTTCTTCAGTACCCGCCAAAGATCCCTTTCTTCAAAGGCAATGGATGCTGGTTTCTTTTGATGGTTTTTCAAAAGACCAATTAATAGCTAATAAAGCCGAATTCAATCTGACAGCCAATAAGGTAAAGGGTAAAATTCAGGCGAGCTCTTATATGGGATGTAACCGGATGTCTTTTATGACTGAATTTAAAACAGGAGGAAAAGTGAAAATCTCAAAAGGAGTGAGTACCATGAAAGCCTGTCAGGATATGAATCTTGAAATGTCTTTTCAGAAGAAAATAGAAACGATGACTCATTATTCTATTGAAGGGCATTTTCTTACTTTATCCGATGATCATGGAAATTCAATGAAATTTGTAGCTGCTGACTGGGATTAATGATGCTCCCTTACCATACAAAAGTCCGCCTTGCAGCGGACTTCTTTGTTTGAAAAATCTAGTTTGGTTATCAGCTTTTTGAGGTTATTAGCCTTTAGGGTTATTAGTTTTTGGGAATCGTTTTTTTTATTTCTTCCAGAGTTGCTGTGTTAGGCAGCCCGGTAACATTCATTTTTGTGTTCCTAGAATTTGTAATATTGTGATATGCCTGTCTGTTGGGAATTGTTTTTTTGAGGTCTTCAAGACTAGCTGTGTTGGGGAGGAGCTTGCCTGAATTGTCTGCAGCTGCTTTGGTTTTGGATTCCTGTTTTTTTACTTCAAGGCTTTGATCAGAGGCAAGACCTGAGTTTACGGTTTTCTTTTCATTATTTTCCTTAGCTTCCTGCATCAGTTTAGCCTGCTGTTCCTGTGCCTGTTTTACAACCAATGTTTGATCTTCCTCTGTCGTAGCGACCTTTTTATTTTCCTGAGCATAGATAATAGTGCTTAAAAATAATAACGGGATAATGTATGCTATTTTCATGACGGTTTATTTTATGTTGACTAATACTTGAATTTTTCCAATCTCTTTTTGGTCATAATCCTGAAGCGCTTTTCCGATTACCTGTCCTATTTTTACCTTTTTGATATCTGCTTTCATGGCAACACCTGCTTTAGATGAAGTTACCAAAAGGTCTCCTCTTTTTATTTTTCCGTTTTCAAGGCATACTTTGGTTGGAATAACACCAATGACGCCCATTGGAACTTTATCAGAAATATCAGTGTCAATATGTTCTTCTGTGAGAAGTACACCAGGTTTGGTAGCATATACACCTGCCACAAGACCAGAATAAGGTGTTGATGATTTTTCAACGGTTCTGTCTGTGCTGGTTGAGATGACCAGAATATCCCCGGGTTCATACTGGGCAATACTTCCGTTTACATCAAACGCTTCAGCAACGTCAGCACCGCTGTTTTGTGTTCCGCCGTTAAAAAATCCTTTTCCTGTTTTATTGATTCTGGCAACATTTACTCCGCCGCTTTGTAAAATCGCAAGATCCCCTGAAGAACCAGTATGGTTAACAGACAAGGCAGATCCTGTACCTGAATTGGTTACATACAATACAGGTTGGCTGTTACTGGTATTAAAATTGGAAAATCTACCTGCTTTTCCCGTACCGAAATTGGGAACCCAGCCATAAATTGCATTTCCTGTGCCATCTACTGTTGCTTCCACACCGTCTCCGGAATTTGAGGCATTGGCGGTGATACCATTACCGTTTCCTTCTGCAATGGCAATCAGTGCAGGGCCATTTCCTGCAGGATTACTGGCGTAAAATAACCCGGCATATCCTCCCGTACCGGAAGATACTCCATAAATTCCTGCTGTGCCGAAGTTGGCAAACTGAGAATTGACTTCTCCTCTTACTGCAGGAGAGGTTCCGGTCACTTTATCTACCTTGAAATTACCTGCAATACCGTTTCCAACAGTGGTTACAGTGATAACATCGCTGGTGTTTGATTCATTGAAAATATTAAATCTTCCTGCACGTCCTGTAGCAAAAGTAGGAACCCATGCATAAAGCGCATTTCCGGCACCATCAATATTGGTTTCAACCCCATTGCCGTCTTTACCCGCATTAGCTGTAATGGCGTTACCGTTACCGTCTGTCAAAGCGATCAGTGATGATCCGTTTCCGGCAGGATTGGAAGCGTAGAATAGTCCGGCTCGTCCTCCGGTTCCGGATGAAACACCAAAAATAGCGGCAGCACCAAAATTTCCAAAAATAGTATTGACTTCCCCTCTTACAGCAGCTCCAACACTATTGGTATTATTGAGTACAAAAGAAGCAGCATTGCCTTTGGTATTATCAGGGATGTTTCCATTTCCGTTAGATGCTACTTCAAAAGTATTGGCATCAGTATTTGTATTGTTGAAATTTTCAAATCTTCCCGCACGTCCGGTACTGTTATTTAAACCTACCTGACCGTAAACCCCGATACCCGTTCCGGATGTATTGGTCGCTACAAATCCTCTTACTCCATATCCGCCTCCGTCATTACGGCCTACGACTGCTCCGGCAATATCACTGGTGGTTCTGCCCACTATTGCTTCACCACCACCGTTGTTATCACCTACAACACCGGCGGAAGTCTGTGAGGAAGTTATTCCATGCAGCCCAAATCCGGCTCCTGTAGAACTTCTGACTCCGGCTCCGTTTCCTGAAGTGGTAACATTGATAACCGTGCCGTTTCCTACACTGGATGCACTAAGGGCAACATTATTATTCGCATTATTAAAGATTGAAATACTTGCGGGAATCCCGTTATTACTGGTAGCGGTAAGACCTGTGCCTGTATTACTGTTGGCGTAAACCCCGGTTCCGTTGGCGCTGGCATTACCATATACACCCAGTCCGTTCGGAGTAACACCATATACTCCCCAGCCGCTTCCGGCCTGGCTTCCGTAAACCCCGACTCCAAGTCCTCCTGTACCATTGTTAATACCACGTACAGCACTGGAAAATCCACCGGGAGAAGCACTGTTTACAATTCCTCTTACTGCAGAAATATTGGATGTGGTAGCATTACTTACTCCCTCAAGAGAAGTACCATCTCCATCGTTGATCAATGAAAACAGAGTCGAAGCATTATTAACAGTTGTGCTGTAAGGAATGGCAAAGCTTCCGCCGCCGCCTGCAGATTTGGCATACATTGCATAAGGAACACTTAACAGCTGGCTGGTTCCTACTATGGTATAGCTGGTTCCTCCGGCAGGATCTGTTTCTGTTTTTAGGTAATAGCTTCCTGCAGGCCAGTTGATGGTAGCGAATGTTCCTGTAAGTACAGTTCCGGTTCCTATTTCAAGGCTGATAAGTCCGTTGGCATTCGTATTTCCGGTGAGTCTTTCAGAGTAGACTGCGGCTCCGGCAGGAGATCCCTGTAGTATGCTTACTTTTACAGCAATAGCTTGATTGACTAATAGTTGTCCGGATCCGTTTCTCATGACAGCCTGGTAGCTCATTTTTTCCGGAGCCTGAGAAAGTCCCATAAAGAAACCTATCAGAATCCAAAACAGTGATAATATTTTTTTCATGGCATTTTATTTTTTAATGATTTTAAAAGTTTTGATATTTTCCCCATTTTGGGTAATTCTGATAATGTACATAGCAGAAGGAAGTGAGGAGAAATTAAGCTCAGATTTTGATTGTGAAATCTTATCTTTTTTTACTAGCTTGCCTTGAGCATCAAATAGCTGATATTCTGACCCTTTAAAATTATTTGAAGTAAAATCCAAATACAGATAATCTTTAAAAGGGTTAGGATATAGCAAAATGTCTTTGAGTTCAGAGGAATTTTCCAGAGTGGTAAGTGTGATGATTTCGTAAGGCTGTTGAACACCTTCGAGAACCTGTCCTGTTCCTTTTTCCAGGTAGGTTGTCTGGCCTACACTGTAAGAAACAAAACCATTAGCTGCTGATGCATCCAGCCCGGTTGCCAAAACTACAGATTGTGCGTGCAGTATGGGGATGGAAAAGACAGACAGAATAATACAGTAAATAGATATTCTTTCCATGGATAACAGTTTTGGTGATTAATAGATGTGTTTTGTCGGGGAATTTGGGAAGACTAAATTACCACCTATCTCCATTGAATGACAGGAAAATAGACCAACGGCAGAAATAATCGACCAATGGCACTGGTGAATTGTTATGATGTATTTTTAAGGATTAAAAAAGGAAAGATTGTCCTTGTAAGTTCGGCCAATAGGAAGTTTTATACGATGCGGAAGTTCTATTTCGTGACAGTTTTTTCCGCGGATAAGATGACGTGGGACAGCATAGCTTCTGTGTATTCTGACAAAAGAATTAAAAAAACTTTTTTGCAGAAGATTTCCCAGCGAATTTAAAATACAATGATTTTTTTCAAGTGTGATGATTCTGGTGTAATCTTTCAGAGCTTCCAGGTAAAGAATATCTTTCATTTTAATCTGAAAAATATGTCCACCTTCTTTTATTTTGATGCAGTTTTCTCCCACCATGGCATCATAGCATTCACATTTTTCTTTTACTTCAAAAAAATCAAAAAGCTTTTCCATGGAATAATGAAAGCGTTCTGCGGTAAGAGGTTTGGTAATAAAATCTAAAGTATTAATCTCAAAAGCTCCGGCTGCCAGTTCGGGATGAGAGCTTACGAAAATACAGGCAGGGATCTTATGGGCCAGCTTCCTGAACTCAAGACCGTTCATCCCCCTTAAATTGGTTTCGGTAATCAGGAGATCAACAGGAATGTCAAGATAGGGAACTGCTTTTTCTGCAGTATCGAAAGTGGCAACAATTTCAATGTTTTGATATTGCCTGATATAATGCTGAAGAACCAGCCTGTCCAGTTCATCATCATCAATAATCATACATTTGATATGGGTAACCATGATATTCCGGAGATTAGTTTTTGATTTAAATAATTAAAAATCAGAAATTTATTATATAAAGTTATTGATTTTTTATAAATCATTCATCAGTAAACTTAAATTTATATTAAAATATGTTATTAAATAAAAATTGATTTTGTTTTTTTTCTGAAAAATATTAACTTGTAAAAATCATAAACATAGACAGAACTTAATGTTAGAAAAGAAAGAACATAACTATGAGAAAGCTGTCCTGGTGGGTGTTATTACCCAGAATCAGGATGAAGAAAAACTGACGGAGTATTTGGATGAACTTGAGTTTTTAGCTTTCACAGCAGGAGCAACCGTACAAAAGCGCTTTACCCAAAAATTAACTCAGCCTGATTCCAAAACCTTTATCGGTAGCGGAAAAGCCATCGAGATAAAAGAATATGTAAAAGAAAACGAGATCGGAACCGTAATTTTCGATGATGAACTCTCTCCTTCACAGCTTAAAAACCTGGAAAGGGAAATGGAGGTTAAAATCCTGGACCGTACCAATCTTATCCTTGATATTTTTGCCCAGAGAGCACAGACTTCATATGCGAGAACTCAGGTTGAACTGGCACAATACCAGTATCTTTTACCACGACTGACAAGAATGTGGACCCACCTTGAGCGTCAGAAAGGGGGAATCGGGATGAGAGGTCCCGGAGAAACGGAGATTGAAACTGACCGTCGTATTATCCGTGACAGAATTACATTGCTGAAAGAGAAACTGAAAACGATAGACAAGCAGATGGCTACCCAGCGTAACAACCGTGGGAAAGTGGTTCGTGCAGCTTTGGTAGGATATACCAACGTAGGGAAATCTACCCTGATGAATTCCATTTCAAAATCTGAAGTTTTTGCTGAAAATAAATTATTCGCTACGCTGGATACCACGGTAAGAAAAGTGGTAATTGGAAATTTACCGTTTCTGTTGACAGACACCGTAGGGTTTATCAGAAAACTTCCTACTCAGCTGGTAGAATCTTTTAAATCTACATTGGACGAGGTTCGTGAAGCCGATCTTTTGATCCATGTGGTGGATATTTCTCACGAAAGCTTTGAAGATCATATAGAATCTGTTAATCATATCCTGATGGAAATCAACGCTCATCAGAAGCCAATGATCATGGTTTTCAATAAAATTGACGATTTCAGCTATGAGAAAAAGGATGAAGATGATCTTACGCCTTCAACCCGTAAAAATATTTCTCTTGAGGAATGGAAAAAGACGTGGATGGCAAAGTCAAAATATCCGACGGTTTTCATCTCTGCATTAACGAAAGAAAACTTCCCGGAAATGAAGAAAATGATCTATGATGAGGTCATGAAGATTCATATTTCCAGATTCCCATACAACGATTTTCTTTTCGAATATTTCGACAACGACGAAGAAGAAAGCAACAATTAATGAAGTATCACTTTTTCCTTTTATTCATCATGTTTTCGGTTTTTGGGTTCAGCCAGAAATCAAAAATTGATTTAAAAGCTATTGAGAAAAGTCTCAGGACTTCCGATTCGCCGTACAATTACGAGAAGCTTATTTTCAAATTTAAAGGATACCCAAAGTCTCTGGATAGTATAGAAGCTCAATATCTGTATTACGGAAGAAATTTTAGGAGCGATAAAATAAACACATCGGGAGACAGCTTTAAAAGTCTTGTAGAAGCCTTTAAGCAAAATAATTTTGCAGACTGTATCAAGCAGGGAAAAGCTTTGTATGGTAAAGATCCTACCAATCTGGATATTCTGTTGATCCTTCTTAGGGCTTACGACTCGGTAAAAGATGGAAATAACTTTGTACACCATCTGAATCAGTTCCGTACCCTTACCGAAGGAATAAGAAGTTCCGGAGACGGAAAATCCGAGAAAACAGCCTATATCGTCAATTCGGTAGGAGATGAGTATATTCTGCTCAACATTCTGAATATAGGACAGGATTATACCAGGAGTTCAAAAGCTTCTAAAGATGCGATGTTTGATATATGGGAAAAGGACGCGAAGCAGATTTATATCAAAATACTCTATTTGGAACTCACCAATTAATCTTAAAATAAAAACACTTAGTGGAATTATATTATTCATTTTCAGCATTAATCGTATTAGCATCAATATTTGCCTATCTTAACTATAGGTTTTTAAAACTTCCGAGTACCATCGGAATTATGGTCATTGCCATTGTGGTTTCTATTTTTCTGGTCCTGTTCGGAGAAACGGTTCTTCCCAGAACTTTCGGACATCTTCATAACCTGATGAACGGAATAGATTTTACAGAAGTTCTGATGGGTGCCATGCTTAATTTTCTGCTCTTTGCAGGAGGAATTCATATTAATATTAATGACCTGAAAGAACAGTTCAGACCTGTAGTAATATTTTCCACAGTAGGGGTTGTGATTTCTACTTTTGTAGTAGGATTTGGAATGTTTTATCTGCTTCCTTATGTGGGTGTTAAACTTCCTTTTATCTACTGTCTTGTTTTCGGTGCCTTGATTTCTCCTACCGATCCGGTAGCGGTTCTGAGTGTCCTTAAGCAAGCCAATGTATCCAAATCACTGGAAACAAAAGTGGCCGGAGAGTCTCTTTTCAATGACGGTATGGCAGTTGTGGTCTTTACAGTGATTTTGCAGCTGGCGATCGGAAAAGAAGTGGATCTGAGTGTTGAAACGATAGGATTGCTTCTCCTTAAGGAAGCGGGCGGAGGTCTTTTACTCGGGGTGCTTTTAGGATGGGTTACTTCAAGGTTGATGCGTGAAGTGGATGATTATATTATTTCCGTATTAGTAACACTTTCTGTTGTAATGGGAGGGTATCTGATTGCCCGTCAGATGCATATTTCCGGACCATTGACGATGGTTGCAGCAGGATTGTTTATGGGAAATTTCAACAGAAGTTTCAAAATGAAGTCCGTTACTCAGGATTATCTGATCAAATTCTGGGAATTGATTGATGAAATTCTGAACGCGGTACTATTTCTGTTCATCGGCTTTGAACTTTTGATGATTAAAGATCTGAGACATTTTATGATTCCGGGCTTAGTGGCCATTGTGGTGGTTTTGCTGGCAAGATTTATTTCGATCTGGGGACCTACAAAATTTACTTCCCTGAGAAGAAGTTTCAGCCCACAAACGGTGAAAGTGCTTGTTTGGGGAGGAATTCGTGGCGGAGTTTCCATTGCATTGGCGATGTCTATCCCTAAAAGTGAATACAGTGAAATTATTTTAAGTATTACCTACTGTGTTGTCGTATTCTCAATCATTGTTCAGGGACTTACCATTGCTAAAGTGGCCAATCCGAATAAGATTGCCAAAGAAGAAGAGGAGCAGGAAAATATTGCTGTAGAAGAAAACGCTTAAAATCATATGAGCATTGTTAAAGAAATACAGGAAGCGCTTGCTGTTTTATCCATTCCTGAAAAGGCTGAATTCTTTCCGAGATTTTTCAAAACAGGAAAAGGAGAATATGGCGAAGGTGATTTGTTTCTGGGCGTAAAAGTTCCGGATCAGCGCTCTGTTGCAAAAGAATATTACTCAAAAATAAGCTTAAAAGAACTCAGCACATTACTTTCTTCAACATATCATGAACATAGGCTGACAGCTCTTTTTATGCTTATTTTAAAATTTGAGAAAACAAAAGATAAGGCAGTAAAAGAAGAAGTGGTCGCTTTTTATCTGGATCATCTTCCTTATGTGAACAACTGGGATCTTGTAGATTCTACCTGCTATAAAATTTTAGGCAGATATGCTTTTGAAAATCAGAAAGAAAGCCTTCTTAAGCAACTCTCGGAATCTGATGAGATGTGGCATAAAAGGATTGCTGTTGTCGGAACAATGCATTATATAAAAAAAGGTTCATTTGATCTGACCAAAGAATTTGTTACCAGAAATCTTAAACACTCCCATGACCTGATGCACAAAGCAAACGGATGGCTGCTAAGAGAAATGGGAAATAAAAATGAAGGAGAACTGATCAGCTATCTGAATCTGTACTACAAAGAAATGCCCAGAACCTGCCTTCGGTATGCTATTGAAAAGCTGGATGAAGATCTTCGCCAGGATTATCTTAAAGGGCGTGTTTAAAAAATAATATACGGAAGCAATACCGTATTTTCCCCTGAAAAAGTACCGGGAAACAGCTATTTATGCCCAAAAAATCAAAGATTATAAGGATGTAAGGCCAGAATTAAGTAATTTTGTGCTTTTAACCTGATCATGAAAAAAATATTAAAACTATTTCTTCTTCTGCTTCCCCTGTTTTTTTTAACAAGCTGCTTCGATATCCTGGATAAGGTGAACTTAAAAGCTGATGGTACAGGAGAATATACCATTATTCTTAACGCAAGCAAGAGCAAAACAAGACTTGCTTCAATTTCTAAAATGGAGACCATCAACGGAAAAAAAGTTCCTAAAAAGTCAGAAATTGAAACTAAAATCAATGAGGCTGCCAGAATTTTTAAAGGAACTCCCGGAATCAGCAATGTGAAAACCTCCATGGATTTTGATAATTACATCATCAAGCTGAGCTGTAATTTCAAAAAGATTGAAAACATTAATGCAGGTCTGGAAAAACTGAAAGCCCAGAAAATATTGGGTAAAATGGTTCCGACTCAGGTTTACAGTCAGAATCTTGAAAAAAAGACATTGATAAGGAATAAAGTCAATACTTTCAAGGCTGATTATGACGAGATGAGTAAGGCAGACAAAGAGGTTTTTACTGATGCGAAATATACTTCCATCATGCAGTTTGAAACTCCAGTGAAATCACAATCGAATACTACTTATGTGCTTTCTCCCAACAAAAAAGCTCTTAAACTGGAAGCTGATATTCTGGACCTCATCCTTCAAAAAAAGCAAATTCAAAATACCATTCTTTTTCAATAAATTTCTAAACTATAGTCATGAAATCTATCTTATTAAAAACGCAAACCATTATTTTCGTTCTCTTTGGCTTTACATTGGTTTTCGGCCAAAACAGTATGAAAATCCCTTCCGATGCTGTATTTTATATGGAAGTCAACGGAAAGCAGCTTAATAATAAAATCAACTGGAATAAACTAAATCCTTTGCTGCATGAGCTCAGCAAAAAGAGTAAAGAAAAGCTTTCGTGGACAGATTATTCCAAAACAGGAATTAAATATGACGCTGTTCAATACCATTACGCAAGTTTTAATGATTCTATTAAGACCTACAATACTCATTTTATCATTGATAATAAGGAAAAGTTTCAGGAATTCATTAATTCTGTAAAGAAAAAAGGACAGGAAGTTTCCGGCAGAAAGAATTATTCTTATGTAGATATCAATGATGATATTTTTGTAGCGTGGAACGGGAGCCGTGCTGTTCTCAGTATGATCAGCTATACAAAACCTTATAAGGACCTTTGGGCAGAGGAAGCAGTTACAGACAGTACTGCTGTTGCAGTGGTAGACTCCGCTTACGCAGAACCGGGAGATACAGTGTATACCGAAGAACCGGAAAAACCTTTCGATTATAAAGAAGAAATTAAAAACCTGAAGGAAGATATCAAATACCTGAAAGAAAGTATTAAAGAAAACAACAACGAGATTGCAAGAATCCAGAAAGATATCAAATACCTGGAAAAACATCATAAATATCCTGCAGAGAAAGAAAGTGCTGAGAATTCTGAAAATGGAGAGGAAATGCCTGATGCGGAATATGATGAGGAAGAAGATAAAGCCTATCAGAAAGAGCAGGACTCTATCAGGAGAGAAAACTTCAAGGTTGTTAAAAAGAACGCTGAAGATCGTTTCGACCAATATTTCAGTTCAAACTTAGAGATTGACGTTCCAAAAGAAATGCTGGCTTTCAGAGATGCCAATTCTGATGTTTTTGTGTATACAGACTATGGAAGAATTGTAAATGAAGGAATTTATGGAAAAATGACGAAGTATTATGGCTACGGACAGTTTTTCAAAAACATGTACAACTCCAATTATGTATACAATCTGTATTTCGATAAAGATAAAGTAAGACTTGTCAATAATTATCAGCACAAAAATGCTGAGATTCAAAAGAATATTTCTGCCATTTATAAAGGGAAGAAAAACAAAAAACTGCTGGAGCTGATCAATGAAAAAAGTGTCGGTTACTATGCCATGAATGTGAATGGAGCAAAATGCTTTGACATGATGTACAGCCTTCTTCAGAACTCCGGGGAAAATGAGTACAAAAAAGAAATGGAACTGATCATGGAAACTATGAAGATAGTGCTGGATGAAGAAGCCATTGCCAAAATTGCACCTGGAAACGGAATCTTTGTTTTAAACGAGCTGAAATCCAAAAAAGTAGAATATACCGATTATGAATATGATGCAGATTTCAATGAAAAAGAAGTAAAGAAAACCAAAGAAATTGCTGTTCCTAATTTCACTTTCGCTTTTGCAACAGAGAATGAAGGCTATTGGAATCGTATTTTTGATATGCTGACCACCAATAAAAAGTTGTCTGAAAGATTCTCTAAAAAAGGAAATGTATACACCTTTAAGGAAGAAAAAAACGGCGGCTATGTTGATCAGTTATTCTTTACTGTGAAAGATGGAGTAGTGTATCTTATGAGTTCAGCAGATAATAATTTACCGGTAAGCCAATCTGATATTTCCAGAAAATGGGCAAAAGACTCCGCTAAATATCCATTGTCCGGCAGACTGGATATCCAGAAGCTTTTAACAGGATTAGACAAAGAATTCAAAACTCCGAAAGAAAGAAAAACATTAGAGGCGATCAAAAAAAATGTGGGTGAGCTGTATTATAAAACAGAAGTAAAAGGAGAAAGCATCCAGACTGAGATGAATTATAACATCAAAGATTCTTCAGAAAACAGCTTAATGTATTTCTTTGATATATTCGATCAGGTTTTTAAAACAAAAGAAACAGAAAAGAAGCCTCAAATTTTATAGATGAACAAAAAGAAGATTATTGTCCCGTTATTTTTATTGCTGGCTGTTGCAGTATATTTTATAGCTTTTTACAAAGATAAAAGCCTTCAATATATTCCTGATAACGCAGATGCAGTCGTCTTAATCGACACGAAGAAATTAACGGGACAATACCTCTTCAGTTTAGTAACCCATCCTTCAAAATGGTCCGGAAGCAAAGCAAACAGTAAAACCTCCGGTTCACTGAAAGATTCAGGAATCAGAATTCCGGATTTTCTACAGATATTTCATATTAAAGACACTAAATTTTCAGAATGGTACAGTGTTTTAGAGCTTAAAGATTCGCAAAAATTCATTACCTGTTTAAAGAAACAAGACTTTGTGGCCAAAGGAAATAACGTTTTTCAGAAAGATCAGTTTTTCTTTATGATCAACGGGAACCATTGCATTGCAGGAACTTCTGACCTTGCTTTTGGAACCATTCAGAAAAAACTTCTCCACCAATCCGGACATTCTGTTTGGGAGGCAGGCCGTTTTATTCAAAATACAGTGGGAAGCATTTCATTCATTTCAGGGCAGAAAATCCGAAACTTTTCCATTGAGCTAAATGAGGACGAAATTGAAATCAAGAATAATTCAAATCCGGAGATTTTTAATACAATTGCTTCAAAATTTGAGAAAGGAAATCATTTTCTGGAACTTGAATTAGACAGAGAAAACATCAGGAATTTTACCCGTTTTTTCAAAAAAAGTATAGCAGATTCTTCACAGATAACATCTTTAAAGGCTGCTGCAGATCTTAAACAGATCAATGATACCATCGTCACGTATGAATATGATGATAATTTTAATGAAGTTGAAAAAAAGACGGTTCAAAAGATCACCCAGCCCAGCTATATGATCGATATTCTGAGTAATGATCCTGAGAAAACCTGGCAATATTTCCAGTCTGAAAAATGGATCAACAACGAAAATCAATTTACTGCAATTCCCTTTCAACCTAATAAAATCACGCAAAATAATAAAGGTGTTACGATAAAATCAACCCGGAATCCGATATCATTATCCAGCCGGTTAAAGCAAAACTATATTATGATCAGAAATAATGCTTTGCTGTATTCTTCTTTGAAAATGCTGAGTGACAGTGAAAAAAAGATCATTTCTGACATTGATTACGTATTGTATGGGAACAAGGCTCAGAATTATTGGGTAAAAATAAAAGCGAAGAAAGGAGAATTACCCTTACTTTTACGGTGGTAAGCACAGAACCCGAATAAAACTTTCTTAAATGGCTCCATCAGATATCGCACTGCTCAAAACTTTTACCCATTATTTTTTGCATCTTGTTTTTCCGGTCTTTATTGCATTGATTTTTTATCGTAAAAACTGGAAAAGGGCATATTTTATTCTTCTTGCTACCATGCTGGTAGATCTTGACCATCTTTTTGCCAATCCAATTTTTGATCCTTCAAGAGGAAGCATAGGTTTTCATTTCTTACATTCTTATTATGCCATTGCGGTGTATTTTTTGCTGTTGTTCTTTAAAGGAAATATCAGGATAATAGGAATCGGGCTTCTGTTTCATATGTTAACAGATTATCAGGATTTTAACTTCTGGCCTCATTAAAATATTATTAATATTTTCTTTTAATATTGAAATTATTATAGATTTTTTGTATTTTGTAGTCACGATATGAGACTAAAAGAACTTTTACATTATACCTATATTTTTCCTATTCTGGCAGCAGGATACTACTTTTCCGGTTTGATGGGAAGTGGTGTTCTTTATGATGTGCTTGCCGGCATTTTATTAATCGGAAGTGTTTTATCTGCAGTGCATCATGCTGAAGTGGTAGCTCATAAAGTAGGGGAGCCTTTCGGAACCATCATTCTGGCTCTTTGTATCACCATTATTGAAGTCGCGCTTATCATCTCGCTGATGGTTGCCGGCGGAGATCAAGCGATCACGCTGGCCAGAGATACCGTTTTTGCTGCCGTAATGCTTATTCTCAACGGAATTCTTGGAATATGTATTTTGGTAGGTGGCGTTAAATATCATGAACAGTTCTTTGCAAGAACTTCAGCAACCACTTATCTGGTGAGTATTGTTTCTATTCTGGTACTTACCCTTGTTCTTCCCAATTTTACATCAAGTGTCAACGGACCATTCTATAACGAAGCACAGCTTATTTTTATATCCATAGCATGTCTTGCCATTTACGGGGTTTTCCTGATGGTACAGACCGTTCGCCACAGAAGCTATTTTATTGTTCCTGATGAGCATCCTGAAGAACATTATATACCTTCGTTATCAAAAACTCTTATCAGCTTTATTTTTCTGGTAATTTGTCTTGTTATTGTCGTGCTGATGGCGAAAGGGTTATCCGATACCATAGAAGCAATGGTACAAAGCCTTGGAGCTCCGAAATCTCTGGTGGGAGTCATTATTGCTGCCGTGGTTCTTCTTCCAGAAGGGGTGGCAGCGATCCGTGCGGCAAGAGCCAATCAAATCCAGTCCAGCTTAAATCTGGCATTGGGTTCTGCACTGGCAAGTATCGGTCTTACTATTCCTGCGGTTTCAGTAGTGTGCATCATGTACAATATTCCACTTGTATTGGGATTGGACAAAAAAGACATTATTCTGCTTTCTTTATCCGTATTTATTGTAATGCTTTCATTGAGCCGGGGTAAGACAAACATCCTTTACGGAACTGTTCTGCTGGTGAATCTGGCAGCCTATATCTTTACAGTGATTGTTCCATAAAAAGAAAAAGTACAAAATTACATATCTGTCTATCTGTGAAATCAATCCAGGAATTTTACCTTGATATCTATATCCCGTACCCCGAATCCCGTATCACTATAACCTTCTCGCCAGCTCCATCTTAAAGGCCATGAGTTTGGCTATATTCTCGGATTTATAGACCGCCATATCTGCATTTTCTCCTACGAAATTTTCTTCAATAGTAGTACGCCAAAGCAGCAGCCATCGGTCAAAATGTTTCTGTTCCATAGCCTGTATCTCGTTAATCGGGAAGTGTACGCCCATTGGGTTTCCTTTATAAGTCATCTGTCCGAAAAGGATAGACTCCCAGAAAGAATACATTTTAGGAAGATGCTGATCCCAGTCTACCTTAGCGATATCGTTAAAAAAGAAACCGATGGTTTCATCTTTAACAACTTTGTTGTAAAATGAATTGACAAGGTGCTCAATGTCTTCTCTTGATTCAAGCTTTTTCATAGTTCAAATTTAGTATAATTCGTATTAAAAATTCCATTCCCGAAATTGATAAATTTCATATTAACAGTGTTTTAGAGTAAAACAAGAAACGATAAGAAGAAAAATTAGGAAAGATTAAAATTTGATTAATTCTCAAAAAAAGACTTTAAAAGAATTCGTTTTTTGTAAATTTAATTATTAAACACTAAAAAAATTATTAAAATGATCAAAAAAATCAATTCTATCTGTATTCTCTTATTGATGTTTTCGGTATCATGTTCAAGGGATGAAGTGAGTGCTATTAATGATGATTCAGAAAAAGTAAACTATTCTCAAGTAAACAAATCACAAATGACGGAGGCAGAGATGCTTCAGCAAGGCTGGAAAATTGTAGACGAGTTTAAATTGCCAGGTAGCAATAGTTTGGGTGCGAACTCTACTTCGCCTGATGAAGAACGCGAAATCCCTTTCAAGGCAAATCACCTGAAGGATATGGGATATGATGTAAGTTATTCCGGAGAAAGAACACGGTTGAAAAACGTTTTTGCTTATTCCGGCCAGGTTCCGGATGGAATTATATTTAATCCAGACCTTTCTGTAGATGGAGATGCCCGGAATACAGCTCCAAACCCTAATGTTTCCATTGTTTTGGGAACTCCTGAGGTAACCATAAAAACAGACGGTGCAGATCTACCGGACAATGCCTATACTACGGAGGCAATTAACAATGGAGACAGAGAAAGTGAAATTACGGTAACCTATTCTTATAAAAAGGGATACTCTACGTCCTGGAAACGTACTGTATCGGGGTCATTTGAGGTGGCCGCATCGGTTTCTGTTGATATTCCGCTGGTTGCAAAAGCTTCAGCAAGCACAAAAGTCGTGGTGGGTGGAGATACAACGGAAGGTACGGAAAATTCTGAAGAAATTACCGAAACCAGCAGCTACAAGACCATTGTACCTGCTCATTCTAAAAAAACAATTTCTGTCCTGACAAAATTGAAAGGATCATCCGTTGAATACTTTGTACCGATGAAATTAAAAGGAAGATTACAGGCGAACTTTCCTTCTCCCGTAGATGGACATTACTATTGGGCTTTTCCCATTGAAAACTTCCCTGATTTTCTGACCAATATACACGGAGAGTCAGGGATCGTAAAATCTGTCAGCAATGTAAGTGTTACGGTAATGGAGTCGCCCGCACAAAAGATATAAGCTGCACTTACCATAAAAGTTCAAGTGCGATGCTGAAATTTGGAATCACCCAATTATAAATGGGTGATTCCAAATTTCAGAAATAGATGTAATAATTCAATAGCAATAGTTCCGCATGATATTGGCCTTGATTTTTGTCATTTTCAACAGTTTAATGTAGGATATATCAGATAAGATAATTCAACTGGTAGTGTATTTTTGAAAACAGGTAGGTATTGATTCTTTCAGTTATTTTTAATTCTTAATTTAGAAAGGAAATTACATAATTTGAAAGCTTTTCTTCTTTATTAATCATTTTTTGGCAAAACAGTTTTTAGCTGAAAATCTTTCAATTATATCGCTTTTATAGCAATAGCTCTGAATAAATTTTATTAATCAAAAATTACAACAAGATGAAAAAAAATTATTTTATTCTTTTATTTCTGTTCTTTTTACAGATAGTTTTTGCTCAGCAGTATAAAATGCCTGTAGCTTATGCAAGTTCGTTACAACCACCACAACCCGGACAGGAAGCAGGAATGTGTAATGATAATAATGTGAATACACTTTATCATTCCCGGTATAATTTAAGTACAGCACTTCCGGATCAGTTAAATTTCAAATTTTCCAGTCGGGTAAAAAGTGTAAAAAGGTTGGTATACAAGCCCAGAACAACGGGTCCTAATGGAATCTGGACCAGTGTGAAGGTTTCCTATTCTACGCAATCCGATCCTTCTGTTTTTATTACAGCAACCGGAATTATTTCCTGGGCATCAGACAATACGGCAAAAACAATAGATTTGCCAATAGCAATTGTTCATCCCGATGTTATTAGGGTTGATGTTCTAACTGCTCAAAATAATTTTTCAAGTTGTGCAGAGATGGAGTTTTATTCTGAAGAACAGATGGATCCTGTACAGACAGAATGTATACTTCCCACCAATGAGTTTTCAGCTTATGCGGATATTCCTGTGTTGCCCCAGGTGGCAGGATCTTCGGCTACAAGTTTCCAATCAGGAGAAAATATAGAAAAATCCTTTGATGGTGACGTCAATACACTTTATCATTGCAGCTGGAATGCAACGGCAGCCACTTTTCCCATTTCTCTGATTTATAAGTTTGACGGGCAGACATCTATGAATTATTTAAGGTACACCCCAAGACAAGATGGTGGGCCAAATGGTCTTTTCGGAAATATAAAAATAAGCTATAATACCATTTCTAACCCTGCTTATGTTGATATTGCTACTCAAAATTTTGGACAAACGAGTACTATTAAAACGGTAGTTTTTCCTTCTGCTATTACTCCTTTAAATATAAAAATAGAGGTTCTTGATGGTAAAAATAATTTTGCCAGCTGTGCTGAAATGGAATTTTTTCAGAACAGCCCTAATAGTTTTAATCCTTCAGCTTATTCAAATATTTTTAATGATACTACTTTCAGTACTTTAAAACCAACAGTAACCCAGCAGGATATTGATGCAATTTCCTCACCTTTCATTAAAGGGTTAGCGCAGTGTTTATTTAATAATACCTACAATAGAAAATACAGAGTTCAGACTTTTACTGCATATAAAACAATTGAGTCCATAAACAACCAGTATAAGGTAGGGAATTATAATGGCTATGAAAATCCGACAGGGTTAGCATTTCAGGCTAATACTACTGCTATTGTTTTTGCCAAAGATATTACGGCGGCAAACAAAGTGTATTTAAAAGTACGAGATTTTGCTACTGAAGGTGCTTCTCCTGAAAAATCTTATGAATTGAAAAATGGACTGAATATTCTTAATATTACAAATGGCGGACTTGGATATATTTCATATTACACTGATGATGTAAATGCACTACCTATATCAGTAAATATCACAGCAGGGATTGTAAATGGTATATATAAAAAGGGTACAACGCCTGCAGAATGGATTGAAATGCTAACTAATGATGTATATCCAAAAATTGATATTGAAGGGTATTACACAAAACTGCTGATTGATAAGTCTGCCGTAAGCAATTTCCATTTCACCACCGCTCAGCCTTTAATTGATAAATACGATGCAATTGTTAAATCTGAAAGAGAAATGATGGGCTTTTTTAAGTTTAATAAAAATCTTAAAAACAGACAGCTTGTTTACACAGAATCTTCTGGAGGCTGGTATGCAGGAGGCCTGGGTGCTCATCTAGATCTCACTTGGGGGCTTTCAAATTCTGCTTCAGCAACTGGCCTGGACTTTTGGGGAGTAGCTCATGAATTAGGGCATGTCAATCAGATTAGGCCTGGACTAAGATGGACCGGAACGACAGAAATTACAAATAATATGTACTCGCTTTGGGCATATTACAATTTGTATTCACCAACAGGAGCTAACAGATTTACAAGACTGGAAGGTGAAATTGCTGATAAAACGGCTTTCCCTAAAGTGGCAGGAAACAGATTTGGAGAAATTATTATTCAAACCCAAATTAACGGGAAGAGTATTATGGATCAGTTCAGAACAGATTATGTGAATCCTGCAGATGCAAATTTCAGAAGCCTTATTCCGTTTTGGCAATTAGAATTGTATTATCAATTGGCGGGTGCTTCAAAAAGTGCTTCTACGCTTGCATTTGATTCGGATATGTCAGATGAAGATACACCTCCGGTTGTACCTGCTGTTCCGGGAATAGATTATGCACATTGGTTTGCTACAGTAGCTGAGAAAGTAAGAAATACAAACGAAACCCAGCTTACCCAGGGACAAATGGTCATGAATTTTGTGAAAAATACCTGTGACGCTGTGCAGGAAGACCTTACAGATTTCTTTACCAATACAGGTTTTTTAAAACCTATTAATGCTACAATTTCAGATTACTCAAACGGTCAGCTTACGATTACACAAAGTATGATTGATGATGTGAAAGCCTATGTCTTAATGAAGGGATATGCAAAACCAGTATCTCCTGTAATTAATTATCTTTCGGCAAATAGTGTGAATGCATTTAAAAATCTTCTGCCTGTTTCAGGGATTACAGGAATTGGGGCCCAGATTGTGAACAATGCACAAGGTCAATTTTTATTGGTAAATAATTCTAAGTGGAATAATGCTGTTGCATTTGAAACTTATGATGCAGGTGATCAGCTCATCAGCGTTTCTATTGTAGGAACAGGAGATACGACATTGGCTAATACCTATGTTGATTTCCCTTCCAATGCTTTGAAAGTGTATGCGGTAGGATATAACGGGCAAAAAATTCTTGTTTATCCGGCAAATACTTTAGCTGTTAAGGATAGCAAGACAAATAATAATGACTTTATTGTTTATCCGAATCCTTTAAAAAATGGACAAAAACTGATTATTCATATTAAAAATTCACGAGAAAATCTGAACACAGAATTATATGATATGGCTGGGACATTATTGATTTCAGCAAAAGGCTCTTTAAGTGATATCAATAAGGAAATTAACGATAAAATAAAAGATTTTAAAGCTGGAATTTATGTTATTTCCATAAATAATGGAACCAATAAATATCAATCTAAGATTATTAAAGAATAATATAGGTAATTAATTTGCCGGAATTTGAGATTACCCAATTGTCCCCGCATAAAACGCTATTGTGTAAATGGGGTTTAATAAATGATATAAACAGCAGAAAACTTTGAATTTCTGCTGTTTTTTTATTCATTTTGAGTAAACAGCTTTATAGAAAATCCGTGGTAAGATTATCTATCATCTGAAGGGAGTAATTTAAAAAAATGATTACTTAAAAAATTAAGCATCATAATGCGTTCTATGCTTAACTTTGCCTTTTAAAATATCTGTATGCTGAAAGAAAGAGCTAATCATCAACTGGCTTATTGTAGAGGAAAAATCATAATATAACAAAGTCAAAATGATTAAAAAATGACAGGAGGATTCAGAAAAAAAATCCGTCAGAAAAATGCGGAAAACAGTGGTTTCGGAACCAATGCATCCGGAAGATTTATCAATAAAGACGGCCTCCCGAATGTTCAGAGAAGGGGAGTGAATGTTTTTAACAGGCTAAGCTGGTACCACACCATGCTGAATCTCTCCTCATTCCGTTTTATATCTTATCTGGTTATTGCTTATATTATCATTAATCTTTTGTTTGCAATGATCTATTATCTGATTGGGGTAGAGCATCTTACCGGAATTGATAAGAGTGATCCGCTCAATGAATTTATCGATGTCTTTTTCTTCAGTTCCCAGACATTTACTACGGTTGGATATGGAAGAATAGCTCCTGTAGGCTTTTTGGCAAGTCTTGTAGCCACATTTGAAGCTTTTCTGGGATTGCTTACCTTTGCCATTGCAACAGGGCTTTTCTACGGAAGATTTTCAAGACCCCGGGCATATCTTAGATTTTCTGATATAGCAGTTATTGCTCCTTTTCAGGAATCTTCAGCATTAATGTTCAGGCTTGCTCCCTATAAAAACAATGCATTGACGGATGCAGATGTAATTGTATCAGTGGCTATCGAAGTTGTGGAAAACGGAGTTGCCAAAAGCAATTTTTACCGGCTTACAACACAGATGAGCAAGATCAATACACTGGCCCTCAACTGGACTGTAGTGCATAAAATTGATGAAAACTCTCCGTTTTATGGCTTTTCTGAAGAGGATTTTAAAAATACGGATATTGAGCTTATTGTGCAGGTTCGCGCATTTGATGAAGTGTTTTCAAACACTGTGGTTCAAAGATCTTCATATACTACGGGAGAAATTGTGTATGGAGCCAAATTTGTTCCGATGTACTATCCAAATAAGGAAAACCTTTCAACAGTACTGGATCTGGATAAAATCAATGAATATAGGAAAGAGGAGCTTCCGGAATCAGTGAGAAATAAAGAATAATGGATTTAGATTTTTATAAAAAACAGGCGATACAAAAGCAGAAAGAGCACAAGAAATTTCTGGACGGGCTAAAAAAGAAACCTCCCAAAAATCTCGATTATATAGTGCAGGAGACCCATGATGAAGTTTTTGAGGAAATTGACTGCCTGCAGTGTGCCAATTGCTGCAAAACAACAGGCCCGCTTTATACCGAAAAAGATATTGAGCGAATTGCCAAGCATCTCCGAATGAAGTCTGCAGACTTTGAAGCAAAGTTTTTAAGGGTGGATGAAGATAATGACAAAGTTCTGCAAAATCTTCCCTGCTCTTTTCTGAACAGCGATAATACATGCTCTATCTACGACGTAAGACCGAAAGCCTGTCGTGAATATCCTCATACGGACCGTAAGAAGATTTATCAGATCAATAACCTGATGCTGAAAAATACGGTAATCTGCCCGGCGGCATTTGAATTTGTAGAAAAAATGATGAAGAATGTGACAAAGTAAGCCTAAGGCGGGGAGCCGGATGATGGAAGCAGGAAGCTCTTATCGTTGATCATAAAACCTGTTATTTCTACTCTAATAAACTTCCAACTTCCAACATCCCTCTTCCAGCCAATTCAACCGGGCTCGTTTTTGCAAATTCCTCTTAAATAATTATAAAGTACGTTAAATAAACTTTTTACACATAATTTTCTAAATGATGCTTCGTTTAAGTTAAACAATCATTTAAATATTACATTATGAAAAAGTTATTTTTAACGGCAGCGTTTACATTAGTCGGAGTAATCGCAGTATCAGCACAGTCAACACCACAAAAGCCAGCCGATACTTCTACTAATAACCCTACGACAACTCAAACCCAACAACCGAATACGCAGACTACAAGTCCTGCGGATCCAAAGAATCAACAGGACAAATCACCTGCCACTACAATGGAAACTGCACCGGCAACTGACCCGTCAGTAAGTACAACACCTACTGATGCCACTAAGCCTGCAGATACTCCTAAAGAGGAAAAGAAAGACAAAAAGAAGAAAAAGTAAGCACTTTAGCAAACACTAGTCGGAATCCTGAAATCTTGTATTTCAGGATTTTTTTTGTTCAATTTCTTGTGCTCTGAACAGGATGATCTTAATGATCAGATCGAGCGGAAGACTTTCATGAATTGGAAACTGTACGGCTCCTTTAGAGAATTTATATTTTCTATCTTTAAAATCTGTCTCAAAAGTACGGATGCCTTCAGCTCCCGGATAGAATCCGATATGTTTTTTATATCCGGCAAAATAAATCAAAGGTTTTCCTTCGTACCGGAAGGCGGGCATCTGATACCCAATATATTCTTCAATATCCGGAACCTGTACATGAATAACTTTTCTAAGTTCTTGAAGTTTCTTCTGTACTTCTACCGGAAACAGAAGAATATATTCATCAATATTGGTAAAGGTGTTTTGCATAATATAAAAATAAAAAAAGCACTGCATATAGCAGCGCTTTCTCCTTTCACTTTTTACTTTTTTCCCATTATCCCGGGAACAGGCTATATCAAAAAAGGTCGGGATTTTTTCCCAACCTTTGTTTTTTTGTTACACAACTCCTTGAGCCAACATTGCTTCTGCTACTTTTACGAAGCCTGCAATATTTGCACCTTTTACGTAGTTCACATAACCGTCTTCGTCTTTTCCGTAGTCTCTGCAAGCTTTGTGGATACCGATCATGATTTCCTTTAATCTTGCATCAACTTCTTCAGAAGTCCAGTTAAGACGGATAGAGTTCTGAGTCATTTCTAATCCTGAAGTCGCAACACCTCCGGCATTGGAAGCCTTACCAGGAGAGAATAATACTTTATTGTCTAAGAAATAGTTGATTGCATCTAGTGTAGAAGGCATGTTAGCTGCTTCAGTTACACAGATACATCCGTTTTCAACTAATTTTCTTGCATCATCTAAATCTAATTCGTTTTGAGTTGCAGAAGGGAAGGCAACATCACACTTCACATCCCAAGGACGTTTTCCGGCATGGAACTCAGCAGATGGATATTTTTTAGCATAGTCTTCAGCTCTGTTGTTTCCTGAAGATCTAAGTTCCAATAAATAATCGATCTTTTCTCCGCTGATACCATCTTTATCGTAGATATATCCGTCAGGACCAGAGATTGTTACAACTTTAGCACCTAATTCTGTTGCTTTTTTGATAACTCCCCACGCTACGTTTCCGAAACCTGATACCGTTACGATTTTATCTTTGAAATCCTGTCCGATTGTTTTAAGCATCTGCTCAGCAAAGTATACTACACCGTATCCTGTAGCTTCAGGACGGATTAATGAACCTCCATAAGCAAGGCCTTTTCCTGTAAGGACTCCTGTAAACTCGTTTCTGATTTTCTTGTATTGTCCGAATAAATATCCGATTTCTCTTGCTCCAACACCGATATCTCCTGCAGGTACGTCTGTTTCAGGACCGATGTGCTTGCATAATTCTGTCATGAAAGCCTGGCAGAAACGCATTACTTCCATATCAGATTTTCCTTGTGGATCAAAATCAGAACCTCCTTTTCCACCTCCCATTGGAAGAGTTGTCAAAGAGTTTTTGAATACCTGCTCGAAAGCTAGGAATTTAAGAACGGATAGGTTTACAGTAGGGTGGAAACGGATTCCTCCTTTGTATGGTCCAATAGCAGAGTTCATTTGAATTCTGAAACCTCTGTTAACCTGAATTTCTCCTTTATCATCAACCCATGGAACTCTGAAAATAATAATTCTTTCAGCTTCAGCCATTCTTTCAAGCAGCTTCATTCCGGTATATTCTTTTTTAGTAGCAATGAATGGAATTACGGTTACGGCAACTTCTTTTACAGCCTGTAAAAATTCCGGTTCGTTAGGATTTTTTGCTTCAATTTTTGCAATAAACTCTTGGATTTTCTGGTCAATATTATATTGTTCCATATATTAAGGTTGAATATTATTGTCAACAAATTTAATTTTTTTTTCAAGATTCACAACACTATATTTTAACATTGTTAAAAATTAAATAATAATGTTTCGTAATATTATTAAATTAATAATTTATGTTCAAATTTTATTAAAAATGAAATGTTATGTGTGAAATAATGCAGTATTAAGAAATCGTTAAATCTTAAATTGCGATGAATTGCCTCCCGGAAAATGATTTTACTTTCCCTAAAAGTTCCAATTCCAAAATTATTGGTAAGATTTTGTGGGTAGGAAGATCAATTTTCTGTGCCAGATCATCTAAAGAAATCTGAGGCTGGTCTTTAATAGATTGATATATTAAATTCTGATTGTCAGATAATTGGGGAATAGTCTCGCTATAAGGAAATAACTCTTCCATTTTTTCTTTGGGTTCATTTAATCCAAGGAGTCCGATAAGATCTTTCAGGGTCGAAATGGCTGTCGCTTTATTATGGAAAATCAGCTGATTACAACCCTGGCTGGAGCTGTCCGTAATTTTTCCGGGCAGGGCAAAAACATCACGGTTATAATCATTAGCAAAAGCTGCGGTGCTTACAGAACCTCCTCCAAAACCGGTTTCCACTACAATCGTTGCCGGAGATATTCCTGCCACAATTCTGTTTCTCTGGATGAAGTTTTCCCGATCCGGTTTTCTGGATGAACTAAACTCCGTGATTAATGCACCACCTTCCAGTAAAATTTTTTCAGATAGTTTTCTGTTTTTGGCAGGATATAAATATTTAAAACCATGGGCAAGAACAGCCACCGTAGGTTTTTGATGACGAATAGACTGTTCGTGAACCTCTTTGTCGATTCCCAAAGCGAGGCCGCTCACCGTTACATATTTTGAAGATTGTGTCGCTTCGAAAAAATCGTCAAGGAATTGTTTCCCATACGCTGTCATATTCCGGGTTCCTACAATACTTACCTTAGGTTGTATATTTTCAATATTCCCTTTTTGATAAAGGATAGCCGGTGCGTCATTACATTCGTTAAGCAGGGAGGGCGTTTCTTTAAGGTGTTTCAGCCTGATTTGAATATTATTTTTTTTGCAAAAATTTAATTCATCTTCTGCAAATTCCAAATGAGATGTATTTCCAATATCTGAAACTGTTTTCTGTCCTATTCCATCAAGTTGTTTATACTCTTTTTTTGCTCTTTTCCAGACCTCCTGGGCGCTTCCGAAAGTATGGACAAGCTTATGAAAATGGATATCACCAATCTGGCTGCACTCGCGGAGGGCGATGGCATAGAAGTATTCTTCGGAATTCATGTGTGTTTTTTTTCAAATGTAATGAAATAAGTTTTATCTTTTTCTTAATTCATCCAAATGATCCCAGATGTCATCTTTTTTCTTGTAGGGAAGCTCCATAAAATCTTCAGGATGGTTTTCCCTGTATTCCTGCCATAATTTATCATCCTTTTCGCTGTAATAATTCGGAAACTCCCAGATAAATTTTTTCTTCTTTTCTCCCACATTTTTAAAAGCAAATGCAATGATACTGCCTACCACAGCTCCGGAAAGGTGGGCCTGCCATGAAATTTTACTCGGTTCCTGCATGTTGTAGAACAGTTCCTCAGGAAGCATTCCCCAAACCAGACTGCCATAATAAAGCACAACAAGCATTGAAATCGTAAGAAGTTTTGTATTCCATTTAAAAACGCCGCTGAAGAAAAGGAAAAAGGCAAGCACATATACCACACCGCTGGCCCCAATGGTGCAGGTGTACATATATTCACCGGTAAGAATATCAATAGGAGGAAGAAGCCACACTAATAGTCCTGTTGCCAGCCAGCCGATGATAAAGACTTTGTTGGCGACTACCGGATAAAACTGATACAGCAAAAACATAAGGGCTGCTATCGGAATAGAGTTTCCTATAATATGATCGATATTTCCATGTAAAAGGGGAGAGGTAATAATGCCAAGCAATCCCTCGGGTAAGAGGGGAATAATGGCTCCAAAACAGCTTTGAAAGAAGCCCTGCATTTGTAAAAAGTACCCGAACCACATTGCTGAAAGCATCAGCAATGGATAGATAACCGCTCTTTTGGAAATTACATTTTTGAACATGTGGATTTTACGTCAAATCAAAAGCCAATGATAAATTTCGGAAAATTTGTCGATGAATAAGTTTCTACCGGCCTGATTTTAAGACAAAAGGTATTAAATTTAACTTTTGAACTCATTATTTGGCATTGATTTTATAGAAATATCTTGTTATGAGGTAATTAAACTTTATAGAAATTGGTTCTTTTAAAGCTGAATTTAGCTTTTAAAAAAATTATATTAATATTTTTGCATTGAAAATTATTTAGAGTAATGAAGAAGTTTTTATTGATTCTTTCCTGTTTTATGGGAATGTATGCAAGTGCACAAGAAGAATTGAAAAAAGATTCCGCAGTGGTAGACACCATAAAATACTGGTCGGTTTTAGGAAAAAACACATTAATGATTAATCAGGCTGCCTTTTCAAACTGGGTAGGAGGTGGGGCCAATAACGTGGGATGGCTTGCCGGAATGAATTATAATCTGACGTATGAAAAAGATAAAGACCTTTGGGAAAATATCATTATTCTTGGATATGGGCAGAATGATACAAAAGGCCAGGGAATCAGAAAAACACAGGACGTTATTAATGTTTCTACCAATTATGGGCGAAAATTTTCAAAAAGCTGGTATTTCTCTATGGGTGCAGGATTTCAATCACAGTTTGCTGCAGGATATGAAGATGGAAATAATCCTGACGCAAAAAAGATATCCAATTTTATGGCGCCAGGCTACCTGAACGTCGGGATGGGTATCACATACAGGCCCAATGATGATCTCACGGTAACGTTACGTCCTACCAACGCCAGATGGACATTTGTACTGGATAAAGACCTTCAGACAGCAGGGAGCTATGGTCTAAAAAATGATGGAGATACTTCTTTATTACAATTCGGTTTTCTGGGTACAGCAATGTATAAATTGAAAATAATGGAAGATATTTATTTAACCAATACAGCGTCTGTCTTCTCGAATTACCTTGACCACCCGGACAGATTAGTTCTTGCCTATGGAGCTTTGCTGAATTTAAAGGTAAATAAATACATATCCTCCAATGTGACCGTAGATTTGCTATACGATCATAATCAGATAGAGAAAACACAGCTGAAACAAACTCTTGGAATCGGATTTGCCTATACGCTGGCAAATGGTGTAAAACGTTCTGATCGCAAAGACAGCCAGTGGTGGATCAAAAAATAGTCAGAATATTTATATTTTAATTAAAACACTTCAGAAATGAGGTGTTTTATTGTTTTTTAAATGCCTGAATTTTAAGTTGACTTAAGTTTGTGAGTCGTAATTTTGTTTTTTAAGTCGTTTGTTTTCAGTTGATAATGATGTATTTTTTAATTATGTTAAATTCATTTTAAAGTGAATTTTATGTCGGCATAAATTATTATTTATACATTTGTAATAAATCAACATTATGAAAAAACTTTTATTGATCAGTTCTATCTCTTTTGGGGCTGCAGCACTCGCTCAGGAGGCTAAGACGGAAGCTCCGGTATCAGACACAGCTAAAGCATGGTCTATTCAGGGACAAAATACATTAATGCTTAATCAGGCTGCCTTTTCAAACTGGGTAGGTGGAGGAGCCAACAACGTAGGTTGGCTTGCCGGCGTTAATTACAACCTGACCTATGAAAAAGGGAAAGATCTTTGGGAAAATATTATTATTCTGGGGTACGGACAAAATAACACACAAGGAACAGGAGTTAGAAAAACGCAGGATGTCATTAATCTTTCTACAAACTATGGTAGAGAATTTGCAAAACATTGGTATTTATCTGCAGGGGCGGGGCTTCAGACTCAGTTTGCTCCGGGTTATGAAGATGGAAATAATCCTGATGCAAAAAAGATTTCCAATTTTATGGCTCCCGGATATCTGAGTGTAGGAGCAGGGGTTACATACCGTCCCAATGATAATCTTACAGTTACTTTACGGCCTGCGAATGCCAGATGGACTTTTGTTTTAGACGAAGATCTTCAGAAAGCAGGAACTTACGGTCTTAAAAACGATGGAGATTCTTCTCTTTTCCAATTCGGTTTTCTGGGAACGGCAATGTACAAACTGAAGATTATGGAGAATATAACCTTACTGAATACGGCTTCTGTATTCTCAAACTACCTTGATCACCCGGACAGGCTTGTCCTTGGATATAGCGGAGTTTTGAGCATGAAAATCAATAAATATATTTCTACCAACGTTACCCTTGACCTTTTGTATGACCATAATCAGATATGGAAGACCCAGCTGAAGCAGACATTAGGCGTAGGATTGGCTTATAATTTTGATAACGGTAAGAAACGTTCAGAAAATAAAGATAACCAAAGCTGGTTGAAAAAATAAGAGACACACAATCTGTAAATACAATAAAAAAGCACTTCATTTGAAGTGCTTTTTTATCAATATATATAAGTTTTAAAATTCTATATCAACTTCTAATTTCTCAGCCAGCAGCTTTGAAATTTTCTCTTTTAGAGGCTCAATATCAATATTCTGCATAGCATCATTAGCAAAAGCATATAAAAGTAATGCCTGAGCTTCTTTTTTCGAAATTCCTCTGGCTCTCAGATAGAATAAAGCATCTTCATTCAATTGTCCTACTGTACATCCGTGAGAACATTTAACATCGTCTGCAAAAATTTCTAACTGAGGTTTTGTATCAATACTTGCTCCTTCGCTTAGCAATACATTGTTGTTTTGTTGATAAGCATTTGTCTTCTGAGCAATTTTGTCCACAAAAACTTTTCCGTTGAACACTCCGTGAGCATTCCCATCAAAGATTCCTTTGTAGTTCTGATAACTTTCACAGTTCGGGAAGTTATGGTGAACCGCTGTATGGTGATCTACCAGCTGATCTTTTCCGATGATGGTGATCCCGTTCATGAATGAATTGATATTGGATCCGTTATGAATAAAATCAAGGTTGTTTCTTACCAGTTTACCTCCGAAAGAGAATGTGTTTACCGTAGTTAAGCTGTCCTTCTCCTGTTTTGCGAAAGTATTATCGATAAGATAGGTTGTGTTGTTATCGTTCTGAAGTTTGTGCCAGTCAGCTTTCGCATTCGGGTATGTAAAGATCTCTGTTACAGAGTTGGTCAATACATAAGTACTGTCAAAATTATGGTGGCTTTCAATCACTTCTACTTTTGCTCCTTCTTCTACGATCAAAAGGTTTCTGGTATTGTAGAATGTGTTTTCTTCCTGATTCTGAGAAATATAAAAAACGTGGATTGGCTTTTCAATCACTACATTTTTAGGAACTTTAAGGAAGAAGCCATATTTGCAGTAAGCAAGGTTCAGGTTCGTAAAAGCCTGTTCTTTAGAAGCAATGGTATTGAAATATTTTTCAAAAACCTCCTTATGTTTCTCATCATTCAATGCATAATTGAATGAAAGGAACTCCACATTTTCAATAGAAACTTTAGAAAGTTCTTTGTGAAGTTTACCGTTTACAAAAACAATCCAATCAAAATTCTCTTCACCAAGATGCAGTTCATCAAACTGCTCTTTAGTGATATTGTGGTGCTCTTTCGGGAAGAAGTTGTAGCTTTTTTCCGTGATCTCCTTTAGATTGGTATATTTATATTCTTCGTCTTTTTTAGTAGGAAAACCAAGGTTTGTAAATTTCTGAAGCGCTGTTTTTCTTTCCTCATCCAGAAATCTGTGACGAAGACTCTCCAAAAATTCACTATGGTTCTCTATAATTTGTTCTTTTAATGCCATTACTGGTATATCTGTGGTTCGCACCATTTTTTCTTTTTTTTGAACTAAAATATTGTTATTCCGAGGAATAGGAATCCAATTTTTACTTTAGAGATTCATGTTTGCTGCACTTCATGAATGTTGCAATAAATTCAAATCTCAAATAGTAAATTTCAAATTAATTTAAAAGCCAGTCGTAACCTTTTTCTTCAAGCTCCAATGCTAAAGATTTATCACCGGTTTTGATGATTTTCCCGTCTGCTAACACGTGAACGAAGTCAGGCTGAATATAATTAAGCAATCTTTGATAGTGGGTAATCAGAAGAACTGCATTTCCTTCATTTTTAAAGTAGTTTACTCCATCTGCAACGATTCTTAAAGCATCAATGTCAAGTCCTGAATCGGTTTCATCAAGAATAGCCAATTTCGGATTAAGCATCATCATCTGGAAGATCTCGTTTCTTTTCTTTTCACCTCCGGAGAATCCTTCGTTCAATGATCTTGAAAGAAAATCTTTTTTGATTCCCAGTTTTTCAGATTTTTCACGGATTAGTGCAAGCATTTCTTTTGCCGGCATTTCTTCCAGTCCGTTTGCTTTTCTTGTTTCGTTTAAAGCGGCTTTGATAAAGTTCGTTACAGAAACTCCCGGAATTTCTACAGGATACTGGAAAGAAAGGAAAATTCCTTTGTGAGCTCTGTCTTCAGGAGCATCTTCGCTGATGTCTTGTCCGTCAAAAAGGATCTCTCCACCAGTCACTTCGTAATCTTCTTTTCCCGCAATTACAGAGGAAAGGGTAGATTTACCGGCTCCGTTCGGCCCCATGATAGCGTGAACTTCGCCCGGCTTTATTTCAAGATTAATCCCTTTTAATATTTCTGCGCCATCTTCAATTTTGGCGTGAAGGTCTTTAATTTGTAACATTCTTGCTAACTTTTGCTTTATAATTGTGTGAGCTTCTCATTGTGTATTCACATTGTCTTTAACTGAAGTATTTCCTCAGCGGACAGATAGAAGCTTTTTATATTTTATTTTACTAGTAATCTTCTGAGAAGATTATAATTTATTTCCCGTTGATAACGGTTGGTCATCTGATAAAAACTCTGAAAACCTTGCCTTTAAATCAGTTGGTTTTTATCTGAAAATCCTTTTAAAAGATTAACCTACCGAACCTTCTAATGAAATTTCAAGTAGTTTCTGTGCTTCAATAGCAAATTCCATTGGAAGCTTATTTAAAACTTCTTTACTGAAACCATTTACAATCAGAGCAATAGCTCTTTCTGTGTCAATACCTCTCTGGTTACAGTAGAAAATCTGGTCTTCCCCGATTTTTGAAGTCGTAGCCTCGTGTTCTAACTGTGCCGTAGGATCTTTAATTTCAATATAAGGGAAAGTGTGGGCTCCACATTCATTACCCATCAGCAAAGAGTCACATTGTGAAAAGTTTCTGGCTCCTTTTGCAGAAGGCATTACTTTCACCTGTCCTCTGTACGAGTTCTGGGATTTTCCTGCAGAAATACCTTTGGAAATAATCGTTGATTTGGTGTTTTTACCAATGTGGATCATTTTTGTTCCTGTATCTGCATATTGGTGGTTGTTGGTTACCGCAATAGAGTAGAACTCTCCGATAGAATTGTCTCCTTTTAAGATACAAGAAGGATATTTCCATGTTACAGCTGAACCTGTTTCAACCTGTGTCCAGGAGATTTTTGCATTTCTTTCGCAAAGTCCTCTCTTCGTTACAAAGTTGAATACACCTCCTTTTCCTTCTTCATTACCAGGATACCAGTTCTGTACTGTTGAATATTTAATTTCAGCATTGTCTAAAGCGATAAGCTCTACAACCGCTGCGTGAAGCTGGTTTTCATCTCTTGACGGTGCTGTACATCCCTCAAGATAAGAAACATAACTTCCTTCATCAGCTACAAGAAGCGTTCTTTCAAACTGTCCTGTTCCTGCCTGATTGATACGGAAATAAGTAGAAAGTTCCATCGGGCATTTTACTCCTTTAGGAATATAACAGAAACTTCCGTCAGAAAATACTGCGGAATTCAATGCTGCATAGAAGTTATCTCCTCTCGGAACTACTTTTCCAAGATATTTTCTTACCAGATCAGGGTGGTTTTTAATAGCCTCAGAGATCGAGCAGAAAATAATTCCTTTTTCTGCCAGTGTATCTTGGAAAGTGGTTTTCACAGAAACTGAGTCCATTACGATATCTACAGCAACTCCTGAAAGTCTTTTTTGCTCTTCGATATTAATCCCTAGCTTTTCGAATGTTTTCAATAGTTCAGGATCTACTTCGTCAAGGCTTGCCAGTTCAGGCTTTACTTTTGGAGCAGCATAGTAACGGATTGCCTGAAAATCTGGTTTTTCATATTTGATATTAGCCCACTCAGGCTCTACCATTTTCTGCCAGATTTTGAAAGATTCCAATCGCCATTCAGTCATCCATTCCGGCTCTTCTTTTTTAGCAGAGATGGCACGGATGATATCCTCGTTTAAACCAGTCGGGAAGTCTTCATAATCAATCTTCGTCTCCCAGCCGAATTCATATTTTTTATTTTCTAGATCGACTCTTAAATCGTCTTCTGTATATTTACTCATTATTTTTTTTTAGGTTTCAGATTAGATTTCAGAAGTCAGAATAACTCTGAGGTCTGAAATCTAGGATCTAATGTCTTTTCTCTAAAGACTAAATGATTCCCCGCATCCACATGTTCTGGATGCATTCGGGTTGTTAAAAACAAACCCTTTTCCGTTCAATCCTCCTGAATACTCAAGAGTTGTTCCTGCTAAATAAAGGATGGATTTTTTATCTATAATAATTTTAATGTTATTATCTTCAAAAATCTGATCTGTGTCTGTTTTTTCGTTGTCAAACTTTAAAACATACTCTAAACCAGAGCATCCGCCGCTTTTTACCCCTACTCTTATATAATCTTCAGCAGGGTTAAAACCATCTTCCGTCATTAACTGGATGGCTTTCTCCTTTGCATGGTCTGATACTTTTATCATTGTATTTATTTAGAATGATTTAATGATGCAAAAATACAAACTAATTTCCGCAATCTCAAATCGAAGATGTCTATTTTAATGATTATGATATTAATAGCAATTTATCAAAGGATAAATGATGTTAAAAAAAGATAAATTGAGCCGTTTTCTGTTAAGGTTTTATTCATAATTTTAACCTTGAATCGTATTTTAAATCTATAAGGAAGACATATAATCAAGCAATAAGGGAGAAAACTTGTCAAAAATAAGGTACAATAAATCTTTCTTTTAATAATGCTCAATAAATAAAAATATAAATGAAAAAAATAGGTATTATCGCATTGGCGCTCTTCATACAAAATGTTTCTGCACAAACCAACAGATTTGTATATCAGGTGACGATGAAGCCTGATGCTGAAAATAAAGCAGATATCAAGACTGAAAATGCTTATCTGGATATTTCTCCGGAAAAATCTGTGTTTTATTCTGAAAACAGAATCAAAAGAGATTCTATTATGCAAAAAGCATTTCAGAGCGGAGGCGGAAGAGTAAGCATCAACAGAGATCAGATGGAAGGATTGAGAACGAATATCAGCTATTCCATTGAAAAAGATAAAACCAATCAAAAGACCTATTTCAAAGACAGAATTGGGCGTGATATCTATTCGTACGAAGAAGACAGACCTCTGAACTGGAAAATAGAGCCAGAAACGAGAAAAATCGGCGAGTATAAAGTTCAGAAAGCTGAAACCGATTTTGGAGGAAGAAAATGGACAGCATGGTTTACAACAGATCTTCCTTATCAGGACGGACCTTATAAATTCGGAGGACTTCCGGGGTTGATTGTAAAAGTGGAAGATGATAAAGGAGATTATTCTTTTGATCTCATGAAAAACTATAAAATTGCTGAGTTTCCAACTTTGAATCAGTTTGGAAATACTTTGAAAGTAAAAAGAACAGATTATATCAAACAGCAGCAAAAATTTAAAGCTGATCCGATGTCATTCATGAGTCAGGGTACAGGAGGTATCAGTGCTCCGATGAGAGTAGGTGGCGGTGGAAGAGGCTCTGGCGGCGGAAACCAAAATCCTGCTGATATGAGAAAAAGAATGGAAGAAAGGGTGAAAGAAGAGGCTAAGAAAAATTCAAATCCGATCGAATTGCAATAAATAAAAAAGCGGTCTTGACTTAAGACCGCTTTTTGTATCATTTAATTTTGATAAAACTATTTCAACAACTGGTTGAAAGTATCACCCTGTCTGATATCTCCGGTGTTGTACCCTTTCATAAACCATTCTTTACGCTGAGCAGAAGATCCATGGGTAAAACTTTCCTGATTCACATATCCCTGTGCTCTTTTCTGAATATTATCATCGCCAACCGCTTCGGCAGCATCTATGGCAGACTCAATATCTCCCGGTTCCAGAATATGTTTGCTGTCATTGGTTCTTTTTGCCCATACTCCGGCATAGAAATCAGCCTGTAATTCTGTAGCAACGGATACTCTGTTCATCTGTTCTTCGGAATATCTTCCGCTTCTTCTTAGCGCATCCACTTTCTGCGTAGTTCCTAAAAGAGTCTGAACATGGTGTCCTACTTCATGCGCAAGAACATAAGCTACCGTAAATTCTGTTACTTTAGCTCCGAATTTTTGCTGAAGTTCACCAAAAAAACTCATATCCATATAGACTTTCTGATCTGCCGGGCAATAGAATGGTCCCATGGCAGATTGAGCAGTACCACATGCTGAAGATGTTGTATTTTCGAAAAGAACTACCTGAGGAGCACTGTAAGTCATTCCATTTTCCTTAAAAATCTGATCCCAGGTAAGAATATTCCATTTGGCCATCATATCAACCATTTCTCCAACTTGTTTTTCATCGGCAGTAAGCTCTCTCTGTTCCCCGGAATTTCCTGAAGGCTGCATGCCTCCGGAATTCAAGATACCGGATGGGTCACCTCCCAAAAAGAATACGATGGCTGCTATAATTAAAGTTCCGAGTCCGCCTCCTACAATCATACCGCCACTTCCGCCTCCTGAACCACGGCGGTCATCAACGTTTCCGCCTCTGTCGTCTGTCCATTTCATACTAATAAATTTATGGGTTAATTTAAATATTTTACGCCAGATTATAAGCGAAAATATTTAGATATTTATCTGTTGAGTTGTTTTGTTTTTAGCCAGTAAGAGGTAGACTGATAAGCTGATACAGCATCATCCACCAGTTTCTGATCTGGATTTTTTAATAATTTCTCGTTGTAATACAGTTTAAATTCCGGTTTCAAATCGCTTTTTTCCAGTTCCAAAGAATATTGTTTTACCTTTTTTACCGGCGAAATAATGGTCAAACGTTCACCTTTGATAAATCCAAGATCCTGATAGGTTGCCACATACGCTTTAGGCTGGAATTCCGGTTTGAAAACATCCTGACCCAGGAATTTAGAGTGATAGCTGAAATTTAATAAGCCCAAAACGGTCGGCATTATATCGATCTGCGACATCAGCGCATCAAATTTCTGAGGCTGAATAAATCCTTCAGAAAATACCATCGCAGGAATTCTGTATTTATCCATCGGAAGTTCCGTTTTTCCCGCACTGGATGCACAGTGGTCTGCGATGATCACAAAAACTGTATTTTTATACCAATCCTGTTTCTTAGCCATATCAAAGAACAGCTTAAGAGAGTAATCCGTATATTTTACACCGCCTTCACGGGATTTTGCCGTTCCCGGAATATCAATTCTTCCGTCAGGATAAGTAAAAGGTCTGTGGTTGGAAACCGTCATCCAGTGATTGAAAAACGGTTTTCCTGACTTGGCTTCAGCATTCATTACCTGAATAGCTTTTCTGGCCATATCTTCATCAGCAACGCCCCAAACATTGGCAAAAGTAATTTCTTCAGGTTTAAAGTTATTTCTGTCTACGATACCATAGCCGTTTCCTCCGAAGAAATCCTGCATATTATCAAAATAGCTGTATCCGCCGTATAAAAATTTAACATCATATCCTTTGGATTTAAAAACACTTCCGGTTGTGAATTTATTTTTATTATCATCTCTCTTGATGACACTTTCCCCTGCAGTTGGGGGAATACACAATGTTAAAGCTTCCAGTCCGCGTACCGTTCTGTTTCCGGTTGCATACAGATTGGTAAACATGAGTGATTTATCAGCAAGACTGTCCAGAAAAGGAGTAATTTTTTGGGTATTGCCATAATGTTCCATGAAATCTGCAGAAAGGCTTTCAATGGAGATCAATACTACGTTTTTCTTCACTTCAGGCTGCTCCGCAACGACAGCTCTTGATAACGTATGCTGTGGGTACTGGCTCAAAAAATTCTTTTCGGCCTGCTGTTGGTTAATCTGTGAATAAAACTGGAAATAATCCAGTTCATTATGGGTAAACGCCCAGTAGAACTTAGGAATTCCGTTGGCTTCAATTTCGTCTGCGAAAACATTGTCTGATCTGATTTGCATCAAAGAAGGTATGGCCAGTGCACTCAACGCACAAAGTACCATAAAACTGCCCAGCAGCACCATTTTTTGTTTAAAATCAGGAAGTTCCAGCAGTTCATCTTTTGTTTTCTTATAAATAAACCATGTGATGGACAGGGTAACGATCATGATGGCTGAAAATAGCGGCACAACCGGATAACTTTCCATGATATTCCCAATCACCTCATTGGTATAGATAAGATAATCTACTGCAATAAAATTATAACGAACTCCAAATTCATTATAGAAGAAATATTCACTTACCCCGTTGAAAATGATCAGAAGAACATATAATAGTAATGTGATGAAATATAATATATTACGGATCTTGATTCTCTGTGCGGGAAGGAACAGCATCAATCCGAAGAAAAGGGTCTTAATTCCTACGAAAACAAGAGCAATCTCCATAATAGAGCCTCCGTACTGCTTGAAAATATTGTCGGGAACAAGCCAGATATAGAGGAAGAACAGAACTAATGCTCCCAAAATACTATAACCGTAAGGCTTTTTATATTTTGAATTGGAAAGAAAGAGGAAGTAAAGGGCGAGAATGGAGCTGGCCAATATGAACACAAAAATGTCATTCACCAGACCGATCAACAAAACTTTTACGACTTCAAAAAATCCGAAACTAGCGGTAGTAATGGGATGGAAAAAGAATACTGTCCTTATTATCAACGAAATAATAAGATAGAAAATTCCTAAATACAGGAAAGGTTTTATTTTCTTTAAAAACATGTATTGACTGTCTTTATTAATTTTCACAAAGATAGTTTTTGTAGGGAACTTTTGACGGAAAAAAAGAAAAACATCCTTTTTATTAATAAGATTTATGAATTATTTATATACTAATAAAAAAGGGACTATTAAAAAATAGTCCCTTTATATTATTAAAGTGAATAAAAAGTTAAGAGTGTCCGAAACCTATATTCCCCTTTTTATCAGATAATTTCTTTTTGAAATCAATCATTCTTAGCGCTGTAACTGCTGCTTCCACCCCTTTGTTTCCAAGGTCACCGCCGCTTCTTGCGATAGATTGTTCTTTGGTATCATCTGTTAATACACAGAAGATTGTAGGAGTATCCGTCATGATATTACAGTCTTTGATTCCCTGTGCTACTGCAGAACACACATAGTCGAAGTGAGGCGTTTCTCCACGGATTACACATCCGATAGAAATTACTGCATCATATTTTCTCTCTTTGCAAAGCTGCATGCTAGCATAGCTTAATTCGAAAGCTCCTGGTACAGGGAAAAGTTTGATATTTTCAGGTTTTACCCCTTCTTTTTCAAGGATTTCCAAAGCTGCATCACGAAGATTGTAAGTTACAAAATCATTCCACTCAGAAAAAACAATGCCGATAGAAAAATCTTCGGCATTAGTTATATGAAGTGGCTTGTAATCGGATAGATTAACTGTTGCCATTTTTTAATAATATTTAGTCATTTCGATATAAGAATCAGACATTCCGTTGTCGTAGTCCTGATATTTCTCGTCAATTGCAGAGAAGTATTTTTTAGCTTCTGCATTTTTCTTTAATCCTAAAGCAACAATACCTGCTTTTCTTGTAAAATAATACGTTGTATAAGGATCATCAGATGCTGTAGCAGCCTGATCTAATAAAGAGAGAGCTTCATCGTTTTTGTTAAGACCTGATTTTGCATCAGCCATAGCTCCGTACTTCATTGCCATCAAGGTTTTGTTTTTGGAAGAGAATTTATCCAAAAGATCATATGCTTCCTGGAATTTTCCTTCTTTGAATTTTAATAAACCAGCATTGTAAGCAGAAAGTTTACCAATTTCAGTAGAAGAATATTCATTAGCTGTACCTATAAAACCAGGATTAGCTGCAGATTTTCCACCTAAGGCATCTTTATCTTTACCTTCCGTAAGATTTTTTTGAGCAGCAAGGAAACTTTTTACAGCTTCAGTGTTCTTTGGAGCAATCACAAATTGCTTATAAGCAAAGAATCCTAAAACTCCCAAAATCAATGCTCCGAATACAAAACCCAGAGGTTTTGAATATTTTTCAACAAATCTTTCAGTGTTTAAAGCCTCTCTGTCAAGGTCTTTAAAGAACTCAACCGTTTCTTTACCTTCTTGCTCGTTCTGAGCACTCTTTCCCAATTTTGCCATAAGTTTTTAAAAATTGAAATGCAAATTTAATTGTTTCTGAGAGATTTACAAAATACTTTGTTGGTATTATTAATGAAATTTTGTGAATTGTTAATCGTGGATGGTGAATTTATTAAAAAAAGATGCTTCGACCTTGCCCGGCATGACACTTCTAATACTATCTGTTTTAATCTCACAGTAAATTATTAGCCATTGTCATGCTGAGCGGAGCCGAAGCATTTATCTTGTTAGGATCAATCTTAATAACTTAAAATATGGTAGATCTCTGCACCGAATTTCTTCAATTTTTCATCACCATTCAGACCTTGTAAACCGATAAGGAAACTGAACTGTGAAACTGTTGCGCCTTGCTTTTCTACTAATTTGGCCGCAGCTTCAGTAGTTCCTCCGGTTGCCAGAAGATCATCATGAATCAAAACTCTTTGTCCGGGTTTTATCTGCCCTTCACGGGTTTCTATAATAGCGCTTCCATATTCCAGGTCATATGTTTCTGAAATGACAGGAGGAGGAAGTTTTCCCGCTTTTCTGATTAAGATGAATGGAACTTCCAATGCCACAGCGATAGCGATTCCAAAAAGGTAACCGCGGCTTTCAATTCCGCAGACTGCATCGATTTTCCCTTTACTGAAGGCTACAAGATCTGCAATAACGTCTTCATAAAGTTTTGGATTTAAAAAGATGGGTGAAATATCCTTAAACTGTATTCCCGGAATCGGAAAATCAGGAATGTTTTCAATTGTTTCTTCTAATTTCTTGATCAGTTCTGCTGAAGCCATTTATTAATTGATTTTATAGCTGGAAATTTTCCAGTCACCGTTTACATTTTTAAGCCCGAAAGTTACTTTTAAAGAAGTTGTCTTCCCGCTTTTATCCGTCACATCATAAGTGGCGTTTACACTTGCACTGTTGGCAGTGGTACCGTTAGTTGTAATATTTTTTACACTTACATTCTTCACCGATCCAAAACCTGAAGTAGGATTTGAGAAGGACTCATAGCTTCCCCAGCTTGGATTGCTTGCCGTTTCGTAAGCTGCTTTTAAATTCTGGGAACTTACATTGTTCAGAAACTTGCTTACCGTATTCTTAGGATCTGTTGTGGGCTGCTTTGGAGCTGCTGGTGTCGTTGGAGCCGCTGTTGACGGATCTGTAGTTGTTCCGGAAGGAGCTGTAGGGTTGTTTGGATCCACCACTGCACTTGGCTGTTCTGTCACCGCTGTAGAATCGGTTTTTGGAATGGCAGGCACTTTTAAGGCTGCAGCATTCACATCAAGTCCGATTTTTGACATTTTGAAAGTTTTTGCCGTAGTTTTTACGGAAACTGTGATGTCAATTTTATTATCTACCACTTTTGAAGCAGGAATAGATGAGAACTTTAAGTTGAATCCTTTGAAGTTATTATCCTGCATCAGGTTTTTAGCTGTAGCCAGTCTTACACCATTGCTGAACACTTCAAGAGTGGCTTCCAGGCCGGCTCCTGTGAAAGATACCGGGTTTCCGGCTGCATCTACAAGTCTTGGAACAATCTGAATGGCCGTAGGCGCTCCGGTTCCGTCATCTCCTGTAGGCCTTGTCACAAGGCTTAATGATCCTGCTTTTACGTCATTAGGATCACTTTCTTTTGCTTTATCATCCCCGAAGATATTCATTTCTCCCAGTGATGGTGGGGCAGTACTGGCCCATTCAATTCCGTTTTTCTGTGCAACTTCGTCAGCCAGGGACATGATTTCAGGAACTTTCTTCCCGTTGATCAGTTTTCCAAGGGCTTTTAGCTCATTGATATCACCATCAGCTTCTACTCCAAATGTTTTAAGGATGTAAAGAGCTTCATTAAACTTAATCTGTTTAATGGTTGGTAAACTGGAAGTCATATCATTGATACTTGACTGCAGTGTTTTAGTATTCGTAGCATCTACATGATCTTTCTTGCATGCTGTAAAAAGCAACAGACTGAAAACAAGTAGAAAAGAAAACTTTTTCATTTTTATTTGGTTTGTTGCAAATTTAATAAAACCTTTATTAATACTGGATTTTATTTTCACTTTATGTTTTATGACTTATTTTATTTCTTTATCACAGGAGCCATAATCTTTTATTTTTACTTTTTATTGGGTTGTTCTTTTAAGTCTCCTTTAAAAAAATTACTGAAGATGGTCTGCATATTCGGGAATGAAGGATCCTGCCAGTAAGACGCTTGATAACTGCTGTTATCTTTATTGAATTTTACCTTTTCAATATCGTTGTCATTAGTAAAGCTAAGTTCCGCAGGATAGAAATTAGTGTAAAGTGCAATCTGATTGTATTCGGGTTCACTTTTATGTTTAAGTTTAATAAAAACCAGCTCGTTATATTCCAGAAAATCTTTTAGTGTTTTTTCTGATCCCTTTTCAAAGGACATATTCAAAATGGTTCTGATATCATAAAATCTGTATCCGAAGAATGAAAATTCTTTTTCCTGAAGTGCGCCGCCTGTCACTTCAATCTGATCTTTACGGTCGCCTTTCAATTCTCTGATGATATTTCTTTTGGTTTTATACTCTTCAGGATTTCCTACATTTTTAAGTTTGGGGATTTGCAGAGAGTTCCCATAATCCCATGATGAAGTTTCTTTTTTCTCGTTTTTAGAGTCTGCCAGTCTGAAAACTCTGTATTGTTCTACATTGGAGCTTTTCAGTTTTTTTGTTTTATTGTCAAAAATGTAAGTTATAATTCCATCGGCATAGCTGTTAAGCTTATTGTTTACCGTAACATAAGCATTAAAATTTCCCTTAATGGAAATATACTTTGCCGGTTTGTTATTTCTGATAACCACCGTTTCAATTTCCTTTACCTGATCATTGATTTTTATAACGGATTGATCAAAGTCTGAGTAAGATAATGTGGCCACCGGAAAATTGTTGTAAACAAGCTGAAATTTCTCCTGGGAAGGCGAGAGGGATTGTTTGTCTATCTTACCTTCAATATCAGAATAGGCTACAATAGTTCCGTCTTTTCCAAATACAGAAACTCTTGGAAGAGGGTTGTTATTTTTTTCAGAAACAAAGGTGATGGTCTGAGCCTGAATAAAATTACATAGCAAAAGGAAGAATGTGTAAAGGCAAAGTTTTGTTTTCATAGTAAGTTTGTTGATTGATGTGCATAAAAAAAGACTGATCGTTTTAACAATCAGTCTTTTATCATTTTATTTTGTTACAAGTCCTTAGAAAGGATACTCATAAATTTCAGATTCGTGTAAGAATGGGTTTCCTGTAGGAATCAACTTCAGTTTAGATAAAGCTGAAAGTACAGTAAACATAAATAATCCGGCTACGAATAAGATTGCTCCAAGGATTAACAGGAATACTTCAGGAGTGTTCCAGTATGGTCCTACTGTTCCAGGCATTACCATGTTGAAGTAATCTAAGATGTGTCCTAAGATCACAACTACTGCCATTGTAGTAACTACTTTGTAGTTTCTCTTGATGCTGCTGCTTACTAATACCAATAATGGTAATAAGAAGTTGATGATCAACATCGGTAAGAAAGTAGGAGAGTAGTGCTGGAATCTACCGAAGAAATAGTTAACCTCTTCCGGAACGTTGGCGTACCAGTACAACATGAACTGAGCAAACCATGTATATGTCCAAAGCATACTTGTAGCGAAAAGGAAAACTCCTAAATCGTGTAAGTGGTTGTCATTGAACTGTGGTAAGAAACCATTTTTCTTAAGATAAACACTTAATAGAATGATTACAGCGATACCACTTGAAAGGCAGCTAACCATTGAATACCAGATATACATTGTAGAATACCAGTGAGGGTCAATAGACATCAACCAGTCCCAAGCCCAAGCTGCAGAAGCAAATCCGAAGAATGCGATATATCCTACGGCCCATCTGTAAAGCATTTGGTACTCTACTTTAGACTTCGTTTCATCTACTTTCTTAGACTGAGCTTTTAATTTCCAAGCGAAGAAAGAAGCACCAATCACATAGATTAAAGTTCTTACTGCGTAGAAAGGAATATTTAAGAATTTTTTCTTTTCGAATAAGATCACATCAAAATGCGGAGAATCCGGGTTTGTCAATTCAGGGTCCATCCAGTGGAATAAATGACCATTATGAGTGATGTTTAAGATCATAAGGATTACCAGGATTGCACCACCGTAAGGGATATAAGAAGCAATAGCTTCCATTACTCTTGTAATGATGATCGGCCATCCTGCGTGTGCAGCGTGCTGAATAGAATAGAAGAATAATACGCAGCAGCTTACTCCAAAGAAAAATACAGCTACAAAATGTATTGCTGCTAAAGGCTGGTTGTGTACCTGCAATGTAGCATGCTCAAGGTGAGCCGCGTGATCCTGAGGTCCAACCATTTCACTTGAGTGTGTAGGAGCAGTATGACCTGAAGCATGAACAGCTTCCATCATTTGTTCTATTTTCTCAGTAGAAATTCCTTTGTTCAAAAAGAAACCAATACCGAAAAGAACTAAACCTACAACAAGAAGTATTATAGAAGTTGATTTTAATTTTGGTGAAAAACTATACATTTCTTTTCTTATTTTTTAGTTTCGGTAGTCGTTTCAGTTGTTGCTGGTGCCGCCGCTGTAGCTGCTGCCGGTGCTGCTGCTCCTTTTTTGAAAGCACTCATCACATACATTGCTACTCTCCATCTGTCTCCTGCGTTCAATTGTCCCGCATAAGATCCCATGGCATTTCTACCGTTTGTTAATACATAATGAACAGATCCTACAGTAAGTTCTCTGTCAGCATAGTTTGGCACTCCGGAGAATGCTCCACTTTGTACGATAGGTCCTTGTCCGTCACCTCCTGTTCCGTGGCATGCAGCACAAGTGTGATCAAACAATATTTTACCTCTTTCAAGATCCTTCGCTGCATTAGCTGGGTTCAAAGGAGATACTGTAAGTTTTTTAGAGGCTTCATACCCTGCGTTGTACTCGTCAACATTTTTAGGTAATAAGCTTTCTTCAAAAACTCCATCTTTATTCTGAGCAACTGATCCTTCTACCGGAGAAAGACCTGTTGCACCATTATTTTTAACAAAAGCAGGAATTTCATTTTCATGATCTGAATAAGCATCCTGAGCTTTCATCAACGGATCATAAGCTACCGGAAAATACATGTCCGGGAAATATACCAACGGAGTATTCTCCTTTGGTCCGCAAGAGTTAAGTAAAACTGTTGTTAAACCTAAAACCGCTGTAATTTTTAATACATTCTTTTTCATTTTAAGCGTCTTTAACAGTTATTTCTTCAACTCCAGTTTCAATAAGCAACTGTTTTACAGATTCTACATCTTCAGTTACGAATTCCATCATGAATTTATCATCAGTAGTTCTTGGGTCCGGGTTCTGAGCAGGAGCTCCTGGATACATTTTGTTTCTAACCAGGAAAGTTAAAGACATCATGTGAGCTGCACAGAATACCATTAATTCGAACATTGGAACTACGAATGCAGGCATGTTGTGCCCCCAGTCAAAAGCTGGTTTACCACCGATATTCTGAGGCCAGTCGTGATTCATCACATACCAGGTAAGAGTAGCACCGATCGTTACACCATAACAAGCATAGATGAAAGCAGCATCAGAAATTCTGGTTTTCTTTAGACCTAAAGCTTTGTCTAGTCCGTGAACCGGAAACGGAGTATAAACTTCGTTGATTGCGATTCCTTTATCGTTGAATGCTTTAACGCCGTTCATTAAATCGTCGTCGTCAGCATAAAGTCCGTATACAATTTTAGTGGTGCTCATCTCCTTCTTTTGCTTTATAAGTTTCACCTGAGATTTTCAAAATCGATTTTAATTCAGCCTGTGCAATTACAGGGAATGTTCTTGCGTATAATAAGAATAATACAGAGAAGAATCCGATTGTTCCTAAGTATACACCCACATCAATGATCGTTGGTTTAAACATAGTCCATGATCCTGGTAAGTAGTCTCTTGAAAGGTTGATAACGATGATATCAAAACGCTCGAACCACATACCGATGTTGATGATCAATGCAACAATGAATGTCCAGATAATGTTCGTTCTTAGTCTCTTGAACCAGAAAGAAGCAGGAATAACAAGGTTACAGATGATCAATGACCAGAATGCCCACCAGTAAGGTCCCACAGCAGCACCCGGAGAAAGATATGTGAAATCTTCAAATCTGGATCCTGAGTACCATCCGATGAAATATTCAGTTGCGTAAGCTACAGTTACCATACCACCTGTTAAGATGATTACGATGTTCATAATTTCGATATGATACATTGTAATATATTCTTCTAAGTGACATACTTTTCTTGCAACCAACAATAGGGTCTGTACCATTGCAAATCCTGAGAAGATCGCACCGGCAACGAAATAAGGAGGATAGATTGTTGAGTGCCATCCTTTAATTACCGAAGTTGCGAAGTCAAAAGATACGGTAGTGTGTACTGAGAATACAAGTGGAGTTGCCAAACCTGCAAGAACCAAAGAAAGCTCTTCGAATCTTTGCCAGTGTTTTGCTTTACCACCCCAACCGAATGCAAGGAATGTATAAATTTTCTTAGTCCAAGGAGTTTTCGCTCTATCTCTGATCATTGCAAAGTCAGGGATTAGTCCCATGAACCAGAATACAGTTGATACTGAGAAATACGTAGAGATCGCAAATACGTCCCAAAGTAGAGGAGAGTTGAAGTTCCCCCAAAGAGAACCGAATTGGTTTGGTAAAGGGAATACCCAGTATCCAACCCAAACTCTACCCATGTGGATTACAGGGAAGATTGCTGCCTGTACAACCGCAAAGATCGTCATCGCCTCTGCAGATCTGTTTACAGACATTCTCCATCTCTGTCTAAATAATAATAATACTGCGGAGATTAGGGTCCCGGCGTGACCGATACCTACCCACCATACGAAGTTGGTAATATCCCAACCCCAGTTAATAGTTCTGTTAAGCCCCCATGCTCCAATACCTGTCCCGATAGTGTAAGCGATACAGCCGAATCCATAGAGGAATAGAACTAGCGCAGCATATAATGAGATCCACCATAATTTACCTGCTCTTTCTTCGATAGGTCGTGCGATATCTTCTGTAATATCGTGATAAGTTTTGTGACCAATAATTAGAGGTTCCCTTATCGGAGCTTCGTAATGTCCTGACATTTTTTACCTATTTATTATTTAAACTTTATTTTTCTACTCTGTTTCTTACTTTAGTGTGATAGAACACGTTTGGTTTTGTTCCGATCTCCTCTAGTAAATAATATCTTCTGTTAGATGCATATTGCTCTCTGATCGAAGAATCTTTATCATTCATGTCTCCAAATGTCATTGCTCCAGTAGAACAAGCTTTAGAACAAGCAGTCTGGAATTCTCCATCCTTCACTCTTCTTCCTTCTTTCTTAGCCTCAAGAATTGTATTCTGAGTCATTTGGATACACATTGAACATTTCTCCATTACCCCTCTAGTTCTTACAACTACGTCCGGGTTAAGTACCATTCTTCCTAAATCATTGTTCATGTTGAAATCGAACTTGTCATTTAGGTTATAAGTAAACCAGTTGAAACGTCTTACTTTGTATGGACAGTTGTTTGCACAATATCTTGTACCGATACATCTGTTGTAAGCCATATGGTTTTGACCTTGCTTACCGTGTGAAGTAGCCGCTACCGGACATACAGTTTCACATGGAGCGTGGTTACAGTGCTGACACATTACAGGCTGGAAGATCACATCCGGATTATCAGCAGGGTGGTTCAATGCACCTCCTTCTTTGTTGAATGCAGTACCGTATAATTCTGGTACAGCCATTCCTTCTTTCAATCCTTCGTATACTTCTACCGTTTGTCTTGAAGAATAGTAACGGTCAATTCTTAACCAGTACATATCTCTGGACATTCTTACTTCTTCTTTCCCTACTACAGGAACGTTGTTTTCTGCCTGGCAAGCAATGATACATGCTCCACAACCAGTACAAGAATTCAGGTCGATAGATAAGTTGAAGTGAGGACCATCTGTATCATCAAAAGCATCCCAAAGGTCGATTTTTCTCGCTGGAAGTGCTCCGCTGATCGTGTGGTATTCCAAAGGTTTGTTCCATCCTTTGTGTTCATCATCGAAAGCTACGTTGATGAAATCTGCCAAAGGAACTTCCTTCGCGATTTCATAACGACCCATCAATGTATTTTGAAGCTGGATACCTGCGAATTCGTGATCTTCTCCTGTTTTCTCAATTTTAACACCTGAAAGCACAAGGTTAGAACCGTCAAATAAAGGATAAGCATTTACACCGGTATCAGCAGTTGCTCCTGAGTTTTTCTTACCATAACCAAGTGCAAGACCTACAGATCCTTCAGCTTGTCCAGGTTGTACGAATACAGGAACATCTTTTATTGTAACTCCGTTTACAGTAAGGTTTACGATAGAACCATCCAGCTGCATTCTAGCGTTAAGATCGTTATCAATTCCGAACTTTTCTGCGTCTTTTGGAGAAATTGTCAGATAGTTATCCCAAGACATTCTTGTGATTGGATCAGGTAATTCTTGTAACCAAGGGTTGTTTGCCTGAGTACCATCTCCCATTGAAGTCTTAGTGTATAATACTAATTCTAATTCAGAAGCTTTAAAGTTTCCAAGTTCAGCAACAGCCTGAGCAGCGTTTCCACCTGCATAAGCTAAAGTAGTTGCGTTGGTAGAAGCGTTGATACCGTTATACAATGCTTTGTTGAAAGAAGTACCACCTAGAAGAGAAGCAGAGTTTGCTTTTAAATAATCGTAGTAATTGTTTGCTGCATTGTTTTTTCCATTCTTCCATACCAATAGAGATTCTTCGATCTGTCTTGATTTGTAGATTTTCTGGATTGTAGGCTGCATTAATGAATATACTCCTGTCTGTGGTTCGATATCTCCCCAAGACTCCAGCCAGTTAGCTACAGGAATTACAGCTTTCGCTGCTTTGTACATTTCATTTTTCTTATCTGCTACAGCAATTACGTAAGGAACTTTAGATAAAGATTTTTTGAAATCTTCTCCTTTTGGATGAGAATAAATAGGGTCTACGTTGTTGGTAACCAATACACCAACTTGTCCACCGTTTACCCATCCTAGGAATTCCTGGTATCTTGCTCCGTCAAATTCTTTAAGGAAGTTTGCTTTACCTGTGAAAGCTACTGAACCTAATTTCTGGTTGATTAAGTGTGCTAAAACCTGAGCTCCTTTAGAACCGTCAGCAAAAACAACAGCTTTGCTGCCTTTTGCTTTCAATTCGTTAGCAATTTCAGTTGCAGTCTTATCAGAAGTACCGCCACCTACGATTGCGTTGTAAACTTCAACTAAAGTTTTGTTTACAGCACTTGGTTTTAATCTGTATCTTGAGTCAGCATTAGCACCGGTTAAAGACATGTTAGATTCCACCTGAATGTGTCTCAACATGTTTGGTCCTGGCTTTCTAGCTGCTGCATAAGAAGTTTCTAAGCTTGAAGCGTTATAGTCTCCTAAGAAATCAGCCTGGAAAGAAACTACCAATTCAGAACCTTTAAGGTCATAAACAGGTAATGCTCTTTGTCCGAATACTTCCTGAGCTGCATCTAATCCTGCAGAGTAAGGGAAAGCATCATATGTTACTAATTCAGCTGTAGGATATTTAGCTTTGAATTCAGCGAATAACTTTTTGAAAGTTGGTGAAGCAAAAGAGTGTGATAAAACCACAATCTTTTTGCCAGACGCTTTAGCTTCTTCCAAACCTTTAATAACAAAACTGTCTACTTTATCGAAAGTTTCATCTTTACCATCCAGTTTAGGCTGCTTTACTTTATCATTATCATAAAGAGAAAGTACACTTGCCTGAGCTCTTGCGTTAGTTTTACCTAAATCGCCGCCAGCTGGGTTTGGTTCAATTTTGATAGGTCTACCTTCACGGGTTTTTACTAAAACACTAGCAAAGTCGAAACCGTCAAAATAGGTTGAAGCGTAATAATTAGGGATTCCCGGAATAATATCATGCGGTTTTACCACGTAAGGAATCGTTTTGATTACCGGAGCTTCGCAGGCAGCTAAGGTAACTGCTGCTGTAGAGAATCCTAGTAATTTAAGGAAATCTCTTCTTGAAGTACTTGATCCGTTTTTCTCAGCATCTCCAAGGAAATCTTCTACCGGAATTTCTTCCTGAAACTCTTTCTGAGCCAGCTTATTATTCAAAGCCGGATCTTTAAGTTCATGAATACTTCTGAATTGTATTTTGTTTGAAGCCATTTATACTTCTAATTTTTTAGTTATTAATAATGACATTTACCACACTCAAGACCTCCAATTGCATCTACAGTGATCTTACCTCCATCTTGTGGATATTGTTTTTTCAACTTGTCATGTAGATTTTTGAAGTACTCTTTATTATAACCGTTGTTCATATCAACTTCAGTCGTTCTGTGGCACTCGATACACCATCCCATAGTAAAGTCGTTAGCCATCTGAACAACATTCATTGTATCAATTTTACCGTGACAAGCTTTACATACAACATCAATTTTGTTGTTAGGATTCTTTTTGTTGAAAGAATTGATGATCGCCTGTTCTCCAGCAATTACGTGCTGAGAGTGGTTGAAGTAAACGAAGTCTGGCATGTTGTGGATTCTTGTCCATTCAACCGGCTGTGTTTTTCCTGTGTACTGTTGTTTTGCAGGATCCCAACCTGTTGCTGCGTAGATCTTCTGGATTTCACCGTCATAGAATGCCTTGTCTTTTCCAGGCTCCATGTAGTGATCTGCGTTGTATTCAGAAATTGTTCTGTGACAGTTCATACAAACGTTCATAGAAGGAATTTCAGATACTTTTCCGTATTTAGCACTGGAGTGACATAACTGACAGTCAATTTTCTGTTCTCCGGCGTGGATTTTGTGAGAGAAGTAGATAGGCTGTTCAGGTTTGTACCCTTTGTAAACCCCGATCCACATTAGCCAGTTCCATACTCCGTAAGCGGCCAAAATAGCAAGGATTGCCAATAAACCTTTACCAATGAAGTGGAACTTCTCATACATTTCACTGAAAGAACGAACTCTTGTTTCATTAAGTCCGGCTAAATCTTCAGACTGACCTAGTTTTACCAATTGTCTTAGTTTTACCAAGATCCAAACCAGTAAACCTGCGATCGCTAAAAGTGAAATGATGACAACGTTTGTTGTAGTTTTGTCTGCAGGTGCTGCCGCAGTAGCGTCAGTTGCAGGAGTTGCTTCCGGCTTTTTCTCCTCCGGAGCAGGAGGGTTAGTTGTGAAAGCTAAAATGTCGTCAATATCCTTATCTGTAAGATTCGGAAAGACCTGCATTTCAGTCTTATTAAACTTTTCAAAAATCTCATTAGCGTATTTATCCCCAGAAGCTCTCAGAGCTTTGTTGTCTTTGATCCACTTGTGAAGCCAATCTTTGTCTACACCACCTTCTGTCTTTACTCGTTCTACAACCCCTTTTAATGGTGGTCCTACAACTTGTTTGTCCAGCGCGTGACATGCAGTACAATTCGCTTTGAAAAGTTTCTCTCCGTTTTTAGGATCGCCGTCTTGCCCGTAAAATGAAGCACTGGTTGATAGCAATAAGCCTATCGCGATCAACGTTTTTTTATAATGCTTTCTCCAACTAATCATTTAAATTATCTTATGTTAGTAAATTATTGAACATTCAATCAATTCCGCAAAAATAATATTTTTAACAGGAATTTAACGGTATATCGAAAAGGGAAAATATCATTTACGTTTAATTTGTATTGATTCTAAATAACCAGTTTGGTATAGTTTTTTAATTTGTATAAATTTGCGGAAACAAGTTTAAATGAGAAATCTAATCAAAATATTTTCGATATTATCATTATTCGGATTTTATAATATTGAAGCACAGCAAGTTGTTAAAAAGGATACCCTGTCAGGAACAGAGCTTGTAATGACAATGGATTCCAAAATAAATGCTGCTTTGGAAGGAATTGAAGGGAAATGTGCTAAAGCTGCGCCAACAAATTCTTCCAGAGATTTCAGTAATAATGATAGTGGAATTTCTACAGGAATAACTACAAAACCACCTAAGATCTTTGTGCCAAGCAGAGAACTTACCAATGCTGAAATCTGTAAGAAAAATCCTAGAATTTTAGGGTTTAAAATTCAGATTACAACAGTGAAAAGTAATGAAGAAGCCAATGAGGTGAAGTCTTATTTCAGAAAACGATTTCCCAACCTGAAAGTGGAAACAGATGCATCTTTAAGACCCAATTATAAGATTTTGGCCGGAAGTTATTTCACAAAACAAAGTGCTGCCAGTGATCTTTCCAGAATCAGAGAATACTTTAAATCTGCAGTAGCAGTACAGTATAGAATTTTCTGTGCCGAAGCAAAATAAGAAGAATTTATTTCAACATAAAAAAACAAAAAGCTGAGAATGTTTCTCAGCTTTTTTATTGGTAATAATGTTCCATAAACCAGAAAAATTCTGTCATTCTGAAAATATTAGTGGCGAGCAGATAAGTGAATAACACTACAACCGTTAATGTTAGCAATGACATGATTTTAGGTGATGATCTGTAAGCAAAAAAGAGCCATCCTAAAAGCAAAGGATATACAAAAACAAAATGTCCTCCGTAAATGTAGGAAGTATGAAGACCAAACCTCATCACACAATGGATCGCAATGTCAATGAAAAATGAAATGGCAATCACCTGAACCCATTTATTTTTGAAATTTTTACAATAACTCCAAATGATCAGAATCAACAGCAGGATTACAAAAAAGTAAGGAAACACTGATGAATAAAGGTCCATGTAAAGGCCCTTGAAATTAAAGCCTTTCATATTATGCTTGTCTGACATAATAAATCCGGGGAAAAGAATATTACCTCCGAAAAAGAACGAAAGAATCATATCCCATGTCGGCATCGACTTTACATTGGAGAACTTTTCATATTGCTGATTGGTTTTTGAAAAAATAGTCTGATATTTAAAATCAATTCTGTTCAAATAAAGAAGTACAAAACAGATCATAGAGACTGTCACTCTAAGCGCTGCATTTCCGAATTTTTTCCAGTTTCTGAAAAGTCCTTTTTCAAATAAAAGTGGGATGAAAACTTTTACAATGTTTGTAATGGTAAGCCCTCCGATAGTAATCCCAGCCAGTGATAAGGCGGTTGCAGGTATTTTCTCTTCCTTCTTTAGTTTTATTGCTGCATAGTGGTTGTATAATGAGAGTAAAAATAACGTGTAGGTGAAATTTTCCGGAGTGAATGACAAGATGATATTAGTGGAAAAAACTCCAAAGAATAATATGATTAAAAGGCTTAACCATAAAGGAAGGCAAATGATGTTCTTTACATATTTAAATACCTGAACAATATTCAATGTGATGATGATATTGCTGAACCATGCCAGCGTGAGTCTGAAGCTGGCATCCATTTTTCCTCCTGAAACAAATAATGAAAATTCTCTTACCCAGTTAAAAAAATAGTAGGACAGAGGATGTCTTTCAAAACTGCCTCCTGTCATAAGGATCGATTTATTATCAAAACTGAAATAAGCGTCCCATGGAATTCTGCTGTCAAAAATAATTCTGTAATGCAGGGCTATATAAGATCCTAATATTCCATAACAGATCATGAAAAACAGAAATACTGCCAGTTCGGTATAGGTGGATGGGAAAACCAGTTTTAAAAAATGGATAAATTTTGTTTTGATATAAGACACGTGTCAAATTTTTTGCAAAAGTAAAATAAAAAAACCACCAAAATTGGTGGTTGTAAAAGTTTGTATAAACGTTCTTACTGTTTGATTACTTTCTCGGTTTTGGATGTTCCATCAGAGAAGTCTACTTTTAGTAAGTAAGTTCCTTTTGGAAGTGACGAAATATCTAATTTGTCAGAAGAATTGTTAAGCACGGATTTTCCGCTCGCATCAATCACTGTGGCAGATTTTATTTTTTTATCTGCTCTGATGTTGATTTCTCCTTTTGTCGGATTCGGATAGATATTAGTAATGTCTTTTACTTTGGCATTGGTTTCCTGAGTAGATAATGTGCCATTTGCCAATACCTGTACATCATCTATTGAAAGGCTATCTGCGTCATTAGCTACATAATGGAATCTGAATTTAACATTGGCCTGTCCTGCATAGGAAGCTAAGCTCACCGTAATCGCGAGTGTTTCATAATCGATAAATAATCCATAGTTTTCTTCAACCCATACCTGGTTCCATGTGGTTCCTCCGTCAGTGGACACTTCTACTTTTAAATCTCCGTTAGGATTAGGATCAACCATGTATTCGTATCCTATTTTTGCGTTAAACTTCAGGACCGGGTTTGTTGTTCCCACTAAACTGAAAGAAGGACTTGTTAAGTGAGCATCCTGTGCCTGGGCAATCCATCCAATACCTGCAGATTTTCCACCTGTGATATTAAATGTTGCTTGTCCGGTTGCGTTGAAGATTGTGGTAGTGAATCCCCAAGGTCTTGAAGCCACATTTGTTCCCGTTGTCCATCCTGTTGGAGGAAATGTCGTGCCCTGAAAAGTCTCTGAGAGAATCTGCGCATTTCCCAATATAGAAGAGACTAAGAAGATGAATAGTAATTTTGTTTTCATTTGGTTTACGTTTAAAGTTGACAGTAAAAGTAATAAAAAAATGAAAATAATTACATGTTTTTTAATTTTTTATGAATAATAATCAATTATGAACTACATGAAAGTGTGGAACATCCCGCTGTATCATCATATCCCGACGGTCTTTTGACGGAGAATTCAGGGTAGATTTCCTGATATGGATTTTCAAGAGCTTTGGTAAGCTTTTCCAGCATTTCTTTTTTACCGTTGCTGATCTCTTCAATACATTCGTAAAGAAGATAATTTCGAAGGATGAATTTTGGATTTGATTTTTCCATCATGGCTAAAGATTCTTCTTTCGAAATAGAGTTTAATTCTAATCTTGATCTGTAACTTTTGATGAAATTATTAAGTTTTGCCACCTTTCCTTCGTCCAAAATAATATAAGAGACCTCTTTAAAATGCTCTGATATATTGGTTTCTTGTGTTGTTTTTACCAGTTGATTGAAAAACAGGGTATAATCCAGCTGAAGCTCTTGCATAAGACCTTGCCAGTTGGTGAAGAAATCCTCATCTTCTTTTCGCAGCTGATCAAATCCGAACTTTCTGCAAAGCATCTGGTCGTGGGCTTCCCAAAAATAGGTGCCAAAATTATTTAAAGTATCTTCCAAAAACTTTTCATCTTTGATTAATGGATGAATAGCATTGGCCAGCTGCCAAAGATTCCACTGAGCGATCTGTCCCTGTTTTCCGAAAGCATATCTTCTTCCTGGAAGATCTGTAGTGTTGGGAGTAAAATTCAAATCATATTCATCCATCATGGAATAGGGGCCGTAATCAATCGTTAATCCGAGAACAGACATGTTGTCTGTATTCATCACTCCGTGTACAAAGCCTACTCTGAACCATTCAACCAACAAGTCGGCAGTCCGGGTACATATATTTTCAAAGAAGTCTCTGTATTTTTTGTTGTCAGTTGATGTAATTTCCGGATAATAGTTTTCAATGGTAAAGTCGGCAAGCTCCTGAAGATTGTTGTATTCTCTTTGGGCAGACATGAGTTCAAAATGCCCGAAACGTAAAAAGCTTTCAGCAGTTCTGATAACCACTGCACCTTTTTCCAGTTTTGGATTTCCGTTATACATGATGTCACGCATTACATCTTCACCTGTGAAAGCCAGGCTAAGCGCTCTGGTTGTAGGAATACCCATATGATACATGGCTTCACTCATCAGGTATTCACGTACAGACGATCTTAATACGGCTCTTCCATCGGCATGTCTGGAGTAGGGTGTTGCTCCGGCTCCTTTCCATTGAATCTCGGTCTTTTTTCCTGCCTCATTGATAATTTCACCGGCAAGAATGGCTCTTCCGTCTCCAAGCTGTCCTGCCCAGTTTCCGAACTGATGTCCTGCATAAGCCGTGGCATAGGTTCGAACGTTTTCCGGAAGGTTATTTCCCACCAGAAAGTCCAGGTCTTTATCTTCATATTTTCCCAAGCCTATTTCCTCTGATAGTGCTTCGTTAAAAGCTATCAGTTCAGGTTTATCAAAGCCTGCAGGTTTAATGGTGGCAAATAAAACCTTTGGAGTGTTTCTCTGCATAGGGTTGTTGGAAAAATCACCGGGAAAAGTTTCAATAAATGGCTGTCTGATGCGTTCGATATTCATGCTTCAAAGGTATTAATTATAAAAGAAAAGACCTTCCAGATTATTGAAAGGTCTTGTATATTTCTAAAAGAGAAATTATTTATTGAAATCTACTTCATCATTAGAATGAAGGTTTTCATTGATATTATCCTCTTTCTTTTCTGTTGGTTTTTTAGGCGTTGGATCTACTGGCCTTGGATTTTTGATCTCATCAATGGTTTGAAGGCTTCCTTCATCTCCATATCCTCCGCTTAATCCTTTAAGGTTTGAACATCCGTCTTTCCAGTCTGAAGGTTTTACGAACTTGTCATCAGGAGTAACTCCCAGGCTCTTATCTGCCCATACTTTCTTCATGAAAATTGCCCAGATCGGTAATGCCATTCTTGCCCCCTGACCTTCTCCTGTTCCAAAGAAGTGGGTTGCTCTGTCTTCCCATCCAACCCATGCTCCGGTTGCCAGTTTTGGAGTAATTCCCATAAACCATCCATCAGAGTTGTTCTGAGTTGTTCCTGTTTTGGCAGCAATTTCTACTGCTTTTGAGATTCCTCTTCTTCCCAGCTCTCCGGAAGCGGTTCCGTATTGTGCAACACCTTTCATCAGTTCAATCATGGTGTAAGCATACATTGGGTTCATTACTTCCTTAGGCTCCACGTTTACTTCCTTGATAACTCTACCATTGGCATCTTCAATTCTCCAGATCATTTCTGGTTTGTTATAGTTACCATAGTTGGCAAAAGTACTGTAAGCACCAAGCATTTCATAAATTGTAATGTCTGATGAACCTAAGGCGATGGTATTGTTTCTCGGAATATCTTCTGTTACTCCCAGATCTCTTGCCGTCTGGATTACAGCATCTACTCCTGTCATTTCAATAAGTCTTGCGGCAACAGGGTTTTGAGAATGTGCCAATGCATCTTTTAAAGTTAGCATTCCGCCTCTTCCCGGTACATGCCATCCGTTATGATCGTAAGTTCCGTTAGAAACAGCCGAACAAGGGGTCATTCCCAGTTTCATAATCGCAGTGGCATATACGAAAGGCTTGAATGTAGATCCCACCTGTCTTTTACCTTGCTTGATGTGGTCATATTGGAAGTGCTGCCAGTCTATACCTCCTACCCAGGCTTTGATCTCCCCGGTTCCCGGAACCATAGACATCAAACCTGCCTGTGCAATTTGTTTGTGATATCTGATAGAATCCCATGGAGACATTTCAACCTCTTCTTCTCCGGCCCATGTGAATCGTGAAGTTTTGATTGGTTTCTTGAACTCCATCATAATAGAATCTTCAGGCATTCCGTCAGCTTTCAGCAATTTGTAACGGCCGGTTCTTTTCATAGCCTGAACCATCACATCATTGATTTGTTTGTCGTTCAGATAGTAGAAAGGTCTGTTCTTTCTTCCTCGCTGTTCTGCATCAAATCTTTTTTGAAGATCTGTTAAATGTTCCTTAATTGATTCTTCTGCGTATTTCTGCATTTTAGAATCAAGGGTTACATATATTTTTAAACCGTCTTTATAAAGGTTAAGTTTTTTACCGGTTTCTTTTTCATGAGCCTCAAGATATTTATCAATCTCTTTTCTCAGATAAAATTTGTAATAAGCAGAATATCCGTCAGTGATACTTTTAATAGGGTGGAAATCCACTTCTATTGGTGTATTGGCTGCTTTTTCATAGGTTGCCGCATCAATATATCCGGTCTTCTGCATTTGATCCAATACTACATTCCTTCTTTCTTTAGCCTTTTCAGGATACCTGTAAGGGTTATTTTTTCTTGGGTTCTCAAGCATGGCTACAAAGGTTGCAGCTTCAGGTAATGTAAGCTCGGAAGTTTTCTTGTTAAAGTAAACTCTGGAAGCCATTTCAATACCATTGGCATTGAAAAGAAAATCGAATTTATTGAAATAAAGAGTGATGATCTCTTCTTTGGTGTATCTTTTTTCAAGGCTTACTGCTACAACCCATTCTTTCAGCTTCTGGAATGCTCTTTGAACTTTATTCTGAGAAGCATTTCCTGTGAAAAGAAGTTTGGCAAGCTGCTGGGTGATGGTAGAACCTCCACCACGTCCACCACCATAAGCTACGGCTCTGGCAACGGAATATAAATCGATTCCTGAGTGTTCTTTGAAACGCTCATCTTCTTTAGCCTGTAGAGCATAAATAAGATAAGGAGGAAGGTCCTTATAAACAATTGGCTGAGTTTTTTCTTTTTCGAATTTACCCAAGGTTACTCCGTCTGAAGAAATGATCTCAGAAGCAACAAAGATGTCCGGGTTTTCAAGTTCTTTTACATCAGGCATTTCACCAAGGAATCCCTGGGAAACCGAAAAGAAAAGTCCTGAAATTCCAAGAACTACCGCAATGAGTCCTATCCAAATAAATGAAACCCATTTTCTCCAGGAGGTATCTTTCTTTTTCTTGGGAGGCAGAGGAAATGTTTTCCCCTTATTTCCTGCATTTTTTTTGTTTTCTTCCATTTATGGTTACGGTTTAGCCGTTTCTATTTTTACCCCAATGTCCTCAATTCCCGGAAGGTTGTCGTTTCTCATCGCCTGGGTAAGGCCGATTTCATATTTTCCTTTTCCCGGAAACTGGTAATTTACTTTATACTGAAATAAAGTTTCCTTCGTATCACCAAACCCTGTACCAAGCCATTCTCCGTTGGGTTTTGCCAGAACATAATTCAAGGTGTCTGTTTCCTTTTTTTTGTTCTGGAGATTGGTGAAATTCACTATAAACCTTATATTGCTGTAAGGATAATTGTTGTTATTTCTTACAACAAATATAATATTTTTAGGATTCTGCGGATCTGAAATTTCAAGATTAAATTTTTGTTCACTTTTCTTATTCCATTTGTTATCAACGGAATTCATGATGATGTCTCCTCCTGAGGAAGAGTTACAGCTAAAGAAAAGGATAAGTGACAGTAATCCTAAAATTTTATGCATTATTATCTTTTTTTGGAGGATATCTCTTTTTGAACTTCTTCTTGTTTGGATTGCTCTGTGGCTTCTTATCAGCATCAGAATTATTCACTGCTTTTTCCACAGGTGCTTTTTGCTGTGGGTGCTGCTTTTGAGGTTTTGGCTGATTGGCAGACTGGGCATTTGGGTTTTCGGTTTTTTCAGATCTTTCCGGCCTGTCGTTTTTCTCCGGTCTGTTTCTTTTTTGTCCTTGTCCCTGACCTTGGTTTTGTGATCCCTGTTGTCCGTTATTCTGCTTATTCCTGTTTCTGTTTCCTCTGTTTTTCTTCTCAAATCTGTCCACATTATTTTCCTGGATCAGGTCAATAGTATGAGTAGAGGCTTCCGGCTGTTTCAAATCTTCAAGAGGAAGCGTTTTTTCACCTCTTTTGTTTTTTGAAATCAGTTTTTTAACAAGATCAATATCGAAATCATACCATGCGATTGAACTATCCACGTAAGCAAACCACATTTTCTTTTTGAAAACATCAATTTTGATACAGAATGCTTTTCCTTTCTCTGTTTCCAAAGTAGTTGAAGAAGAAGGGAAATTGCTTAACGCATCCAGATAGCTGTCAAGCTCATAGTTAAGACAGCACTTAAGCTTACCGCACTGTCCTGCAAGTTTCTGAGGGTTGATGCTCAGCTGTTGATATCTTGCAACATTGGTGTTTACAGACCTGAAATCTGTAAGCCATGTTGAGCAGCAAAGTTCACGTCCGCAAGACCCGATTCCGCCCACTTTGGCGGCTTCCTGTCTAAAACCGATTTGTTTCATATCGATCTTGGTACGGAAAGCTCCGGCGTAATCTTTGATTAATTGTCTGAAATCCACTCGGTTATCAGCGGTGTAATAAAAGGTGATTTTTGAAGCATCCCCCTGATATTCCACATCAGTAACTTTCATTTCAAGGCCTAATCTTTGTGCAATTTTTCTTGCTTCAAGCTTTACGCCATCTTCTTTTTTTCTTGCTTCCTGCCATACCTCAAGGTCTTTTTGGTTGGCCTGTCTGTATATTTTGAGTGCCGATTCTTCAGAAAACTTTTTCTTTTTCATCTGAATCTTTACTAATTCTCCCGTAAGGCTTACTACGCCTACATCGTGTCCCGGACTTGATTCTACTGTAATTACGCTACCTATATGTAAAGGAATATTATTTACATTTTTATAAAACGATTTTCTGTCATTTTTAAACCTAACTTCTACAAAATCACACCTGTTCGGTGCCGGATTGTTGATGTTAGAAAGCCAGTCAAAAACACTTAATTTATAACTATTCCCGCAGGTATTTACATTTTCACAGCCATTTGCGGTTTTTTTAGGGCCGCAAGAATGTGCAGAATCGCCGGATGTTTTACATCCACAACTCATATTTTCTATTATTTATAATCTGCAAATTTATGTATTTTTATCTTTATGCGATTCTAAAATACTTAAATAAGCTGAATTCGGCATAAAACATTTTCACATTTTGACTAAGAATGATGACTGTAGACTTAACCAGATGCTAATATTTATTCTATTTTGTTTCCTTTAACATTTATTATCTTTTTACTTTTCTGTATTGCTTTTTTATAGCATTATTGTTTAGTTTTAAACAACCGTTTAAAACTAAACAATGAATATGACTTGGTTTATCAACTGCTTTAAATAGTTAATAATGATTATTTTGTATTTTATTTTCTTCGAGGTGTTATTTTAAACATAGTTTTCTTTTGCAATATTGTTTAAAATATTAGGAAATATTAACAGACGTATTCAAAATAATTTTATATTTGGCTTATATATATAATAATAGTCTATGAAAAAAATATTAGTATCAACTGCTTTATTGGCGGGAGTTCTATCTTATGCAGGAGGCTTCAGAGTTTCCCTGCAGGGGGTAAAACAATTGGCAATGGCGCATACTAGTGCTCATGCCGAAGACGCGAGTGTGACATTCTTTAACCCGGCGGGTATGTCATTTATCCCTTCCAAGCTGAGTGTAGTGGCAGGAGGGTTTGGTGCAAGTAATAAAGTTACTTTTCAAAACTTCAATACTTTACAAAGTGCAGAAACAGATAACCCTATAGGAACACCTATATATGCTGCAATTACTTATAGACCCATAGAGAAACTTACCGTAGGGTTCAGTTTTTCAACGCCTTTTGGAAGTACAATCAAATGGCCTGATAACTGGGAAGGTAAGGAATTGGTACAGAAAATGGAGCTGAAAAGTTTCTATTTCCAGCCAATGGTCTCTGTAAAATTGGCTCCATGGGTATCTTTTGGTGCCAGCTATATCTACGCAAGAGGAAAAGTAGATTGGGACAAGGCTGTGACTCAATTTGACGGAAAGGTTAATATTAATGACGATAATGCAACCGGCCACGGATATGGATTCGGTTTCTATTTCAGGCCTGACCCGAAATTAGATGTGAGTATTGCATACCGTTCAGCAATCGATATGAAAGCTAAATCAGGAACTGCTACATTCCAGTTCCCTTCTCAATCTGTTTATAATCAGCTAAAACTGAATGCTGCAGGACAAGATGGTTTCTCAGCAACGTTGCCATTGGTTGAAGAATATACCATTGGTCTGACTTATAAGATAACACCGAAGTGGCAGGTTTCTGCAGACTTTAACTATCACGGATGGGAAAGATACAGCAAACTTACATTGGATTTCGAGAATGCGCCTATCGGAAACAATCCGTCAGACCCAACGATTCTTACCAATCCTAAGAACTTCAAAAACTCCAAAACTTTCAGACTGGGAACCCAGTATGCATTCACCAATATGATCTACGGACGTTTGGGAGCTTATTATGATGAAGCACCTTATACTACGGATAACTTTATCCCGGAAACTCCTTCATACGATACCTATGTGGTTACAGGTGGGGTAGGCTTCAAGCTGAAGCAGTTCGGAATTGATGTTGCCGGAGGATATGCAATGCCTCAGTACAGAAAGGTGAATAATGTTAATATAGGGCTTAACGGACAGTCAAAAGCAACTGCTTTCTACTTTGGTCTAGGTTTCTCTTATAATCCATTTTAATTTTAGAAGAACTATGAAAAAAATTATAATATCGACAATGGCAGTTTCTGCACTTCTTTTTACAGTAAGCTGTAATACGGATTTCGATACGGATGTGAAAGATATCCCGGTAACAAAAGGAGACGCAGACTTTTCAAAATATATATCGTTAGGAAACTCATTAACTGCTGGTTATAGAGATGGAGCACTTTACAGCAGTGGACAGAATGAATCTTATCCAAGCATGATTGCAGCGCAAATGCAATTAGCAGGTGGAGGAGCTTTTAAACAGCCAATGATGCCTAATGACACAGGAGGGTTTACCAATTTATTTAACCCAGCAACAGGAGATTTTGCAGGTAAATATGTGTTAAGTGTGGTAAACGGAGCATTAACTCCCGGTCCAACAGCTCCAGGAGCAGCATTAGATAATGTTTCTGCTGGTGGTCCTTACCAGAATATGGGAGTTCCGGGAGCAAGAGTAGCGCATTTACTGGCTCCGGGATATGGGAATCCAGCCGGATTAATCTCTACGCCTGCTACTGCAAATCCATATTTCGTAAGGTTTGCGTCATCAACAACAACTTCAGTAGTAGAAGATGCCCTAAAACAAGACCCAACCTTCATTTCTTTATGGATAGGAAATAATGATGTTTTATTATATGCAACTTCAGGAGGAGCTGATCCAAATGTTCCGATTACGCCAGTAGATGGTGCTGTAGGGGTAGGGTTCAGTAATACCTATGCTTATTTAGTAGATAAACTATTCCCTGCCGGTACAAAAAGAAAAGGTGTTATTGCTAATATTCCTACAGTTACCAATGTCCCTTACTTTACGAGAATTCCTGCTATGCCTCTTACGGGTTTGACAGATGCTCAGGTGACTCAGCTGAATACAGGATATGCTCAGTATAACGCAGGATTGCTTCAGGCTAAAACCTTAGGAGCGATCAGCGATGCGGAATATCAGAGAAGGTTAATTAAATTTACTGCCGGAGCAGCAGTCAACGGAGCTGTAATTGTAGATAAAGATCTGTCAACTGTTCCAGGACTTCCAAAATACAGACAAACAACAGCCAAGGATTTAATTCTTTTACCAGCTAGTAAAGTGCTAACTCCACAGGCTGGAGGAGGTACTTCAGTACCATTAGAAGATAAGCTTGTCCTTACTGAAGCTGAGACTGCAAAAGTTCTTGCTGCTACTGCAGGGTATAACACAGCGATAAAAAAAGCCGCAACGGACAAAGGTCTTGCCTATGTGGATATGGATGCAAAAATGATGGAATTGAATTCTAAATCAGGAATTATTTGGGATGGAGTAAAATATACGGCGACATTTGTAACTGGCGGAGCGTTCTCTTTAGACGGAGTTCACCTGACAGGACGCGGATATGGTATTGTTGCTAATGAATTTATTAAATCTATCAATGCTAAATACAATTCTACACTTCCACAGGTAGATCCGAACAAATATTCAGGAGTTAAATTCCCTTAATAATTGATAAAATAAAAACTTAGAAACCACAGGAGTAAATCTTGTGGTTTTTTTTTAAATTTGCAAAATCTTTTAAAAAGTAAAAATGGCCGATCAGTTAAGTTATCTATTTTGTACAAGAACCAGCAGGGACTTGGCAGAGAAAATTGCCCAGAATTATGGGAAAGAATTAGGAAAAATCAACTTTCAGGAGTTCAGCGATGGGGAATTTGAGCCTGTTTTGGACGAATCTGTAAGAGGAGGAAGAGTTTTCCTGATTGGATCTACATTCCCTCCTGCAGACAATCTTTTGGAACTTCTTCTAATGATTGATGCAGCAAAAAGAGCTTCTGCAAAGAGCATCACCGTAGTAATTCCTTACTTTGGTCTTGCCAGACAGGACAGAAAAGACAAACCAAGAGCGCCGATCGGTGCAAAATTAGTTGCCAACCTTCTTACTGCAGCAGGAGCAACAAGAATCATGACAATGGACCTTCATGCAGATCAAATCCAGGGATTCTTCGAAATTCCGGTAGATCACCTGTATGCCTCTACTATTTTCGTAGACCATATCAGGTCTTTGAATCTTGATAATCTTACCATTGCTTCTCCGGATATGGGAGGTGCGAAAAGAGCGAAAAACTATGCCGGTCACCTGGGTGCTGAAGTAGTAATTGCTTATAAGGAAAGAAAAAAAGCAAACGTTGTAGAAGAAATGTTCCTTATTGGTGATGTTACAGGTAAAAACGTAATCCTTATTGATGATATGATTGATACTGCAGGTACACTTTGCAAAGCTGCAGATATCTTAATTGAAAAAGGAGCAAAAACAGTAAGAGCTATGGCTACTCACGGAGTGCTTTCTGGAAAGGCTTACGAGAATATTGAGAACTCAAAATTGCTGGAAGTTATTGTAACTGACTCAATTCCTGTTAAAAATAATTTGTCATCTAAAATAAAAGTGCTATCTTGCGCCCCGTTATTTGCAGACGTTATGACAATGGTTCATGAACATAAATCAATTAGTAGTAAATTTGTTATTTAATTGATTTTAAATAAATTGCAAATTAAAATTAGAACAATTTTTTAAATTTTTTATAAATGAAATCTATTACAATTCAAGGTACAAAAAGAGAAAGCGTGGGCAAAAAGTCTACAAAAGCTTTACGTGATGCTGAATTAGTTCCTTGTGTTGTTTATGGAGGTGAAGCACCTTTGAACTTCTCTGCTGAAGAGAGAGCTTTCAAAGGATTAGTATACACTCCTGAAGCACACACGGTATCTATTGAGGTTGACGGAAAAACAATTCCAGCTGTTCTTCAGGATATTCAGTTCCACCCGATTACTGACAAAATTCTTCACGTTGACTTCTATCAGTTATCTGATGATAAGCCAGTGATCATGGAAGTTCCGGTAAGAATTACAGGACGTTCAAAAGGTGTTGTAGCTGGTGGTGTTTTACGTCAGTCTTTCAGAAAACTAAAAGTAAAAGCTATCCCTGCTAACCTACCTGACGAAGTAGTAGTTGATGTTACTCCATTAAGAATTGGTAACAAACTTTACATCGGTGGTATCAAAACAGAAGGATATTCTTTCATGCACCCTGACAATGCAGTAGTAGTTGCTGTTAAGATGTCTAGAAATGCAATGAAAGGAGGTGCAGCAATGCAGGATGATGATGAGGATGAAGAAGTTGCAACTGAAGAAGGTGCAGCTCCTGAAGCAGCAGCTGAAACTGCAGCAGAATAAGAATTGCTTATTTAAACAATATAAGAACCCGTCAGTTATGGCGGGTTTTTTATTTGATAACGAGTAAGCAGGATACCTGAACAATCTGGTAGGCTGCTTTCAATTTTGTCTTTTTGCCCTTTAGTAATTTCATCTTTTGTTTTATTGGCTTTCTTCACCTTACCCTATTGAATATTTCTATCAACAGATAGCGATCAGTACCCAACCCCATGCTTCCTTTCGGAAAAAAAGCCGTAAATTTGAAGAGTTCTAAATAAGGACGTTTTAATTTAAAAAATAAATAAATGTTTGACATTCAGGAAATAAGAAACCAGTTTTCTATATTGGACAGAGAAGTGAACGGTAAGCCTTTGGTTTATCTGGATAATGCAGCTACATCCCAAAAACCAAATTCAGTTTTGGAAGTCTGTCACGCATATTATACAGAACTTAATGCTAATGTTCACAGAGGGATTCATACATTGAGCCAGCTGGCAACAGAAGAAATGGAGCTTTCAAGAAGAAAAATTCAGAAATTCATCAATGCTGAACATGACTTTGAGGTGATTTTTACCAAGGGAACAACAGAAGGGTTGAACCTCATCGCTTATATTTTAACACAGAAACTGCAGAAAGATGATGAAATCATTATTTCATATCTGGAGCACCATTCCAATATTGTTCCATGGCAGATGCTGTGTGAAAGAACCGGAGCGAAACTACGCGTGATTCCTATTGATGAAAACGGAATCCTTCAGATGGATTATTTTGATCAGTTTTTGAGTGAAAAAACGAAGGTTGTTTCTGTAAACCAGGTTTCCAATGCATTAGGTATTGTGAATCCGATTGAAGAAATTATTGCCAAAACAAGAAAAAATACGGATGCCTATGTTGTGATAGACGGAGCTCAGTCTGCTCCGCACTTCAATATTGATGTGCAGAAGCTGGATTGTGATTTCTTTGTATTCTCAGGTCATAAAATGTATGCTCCGATGGGAACAGGTATTTTATATGGAAAACAAGAAATATTAGAAGCTTTACCACCTTTTCATGGAGGAGGAGAGATGATTGCAACCTGTTCTTTCGATGGTACCACCTATGCAGGTCTTCCATTCAAATATGAAGCGGGAACACCGAATGTAGGCGGGAATATTGCTTTAGGTGCTGCTGTTGATTTCATGAATAGAGTAGGTCATACCCATATTCAGAATCATGAAAATGCTTTATTGGAATATGCGCAAAGGCAGCTTTTGGAAATTGATGGTATTAAAATTTATGGTGAAAAAGCGAAGAGAACCGGGGTTGTTTCTTTTAATCTGGAAGGAGTAGGAATTGCCTCCGATGTAGGAATGATTCTTGATAAAATGGGGATCGCTGTAAGGACAGGACACCACTGTACACAGCCTATTATGAACTTCTTTAATATTGCCGGAACAGTGAGAGCAAGTTTTGCTGTTTATAATACTTTCGAAGAAATTGATGCTCTGGTAGAAGGCGTTAAAAAAGCACAGAGAATGTTGAGCTAATCAATATTGGATGTCAATCATATAAAATTAAAAGCAGCTGTTGAGCTGCTTTTTTTATTAGTCTATTGGAACACAATAGCATCTGCCATCAATAATAACCTGGTAATAACCGATTGCGCACTCAAGGCAGATTTCTCCTCCTGCCATGATGCTTTTCATCTTTTCTTTGTTTAGTTTTTTCATATGATGTGATTTAATGGTTAAACATAAAATTCTGATATTTTCTAATAATTTTATGTAATGTATTGATTTTATATATAATTATTAATGTTTTATGAAAAATATTTCGCTAATTTTATATAAACATCAAATATTTTATTATGAAAAAATTCTTTATTCTATTATTGTCGATTTGTGGTCTGTGTGATGCACAAGTCTTTTCTGAAAATTTCAACGGAAATGCTTTGCCGGCCGGGTGGACGGTAGAGAATCCAGATAATTCATTTAACTGGAATGTGGGTGCCCAGAATGGTTTCGCTGGCTTTCCCGATGGAGCAGCTTTTTTTGATGATGATGATGCAGGACCATCCGTAGTTAATACGAATGCCAGACTGATTTCTCCTGTAATTAATCTGACCGGAGTAGTAAATCCAAAGCTCTCGTTTAATTATGCCAATATGATTGATAATCTTGATTCTACTTTAAAAGTTGAGGTTTTCAATGGAACTTCCTGGATTCAGGTTTTTACTTTTTCAGGTGACGCAGGAATATGGGACCTTGATTTTAATACCTTTACATTTGTAGTAACCAGTTATGATACTGCCGTCAATATAGATCTGACACCCTATGCTAACGCAGCTTTTAAATTAAGATTTGTTTATGATGATGCCGGAGATTATTCTTACGGTGTTGTAATAGATAATGTAAAGATTACAAGCGGCCTCCTAGCAACGTCAGAAGTTTCGTATACAGATCATATAGATGTCTATCCGAATCCGGTTAAGGGGGATTTTTATATTAAACAAAGCTCTCAAAGTAAGTTTGAAAAGATTTCTGTGATTGACGAGTCAGGAAAACTTGTGAAAACATTTAATAAAGCATCTGATTCCTATGACTTATCAGATCTGCCAAAAGGAGTCTATATTATAATGATCAGTAGTCCTGATGGAAAAGTTGTTAAAAAGAAAGTGATGAAGGAATAGTCATTAAAAAAGTAATTCTAACAAAAAACCCTTATAGAATGCCTATAAGGGTTTTGTATATTTTCAAAAGAAATAATCTTATACATTCGGTTTCCAGTCAACCACTGCTCTGATGAATGCTTCCGCATTTTCCACAGGAACATTCGGTAGAATTCCGTGACCTAAATTGGCGATGTATCTGTCTTTTCCAAAACGGTTGATCATCTCATTCACCATCTTCTTAATCGTTTCAGGTGTTGAGTGAAGTCTTGCAGGATCAAAATTTCCCTGTAGAGTCATCGTATGGTTTGTTAAAGTTCTTGCGAATTCCGGCTTAATAGTCCAGTCTACACCAAGAGCCGAAGCCTTAGACATTGTCATATCTTCCAGTGCGAACCAGCATCCTTTCCCAAATACGACAACGTGAGTAAGCGGGCTTAATGCTTCAACAATCTGATTGATGTACTGCCATGAGAACTCCTGATAATCCGTAGGAGAAAGCATTCCTCCCCAGGAATCGAAAACCTGTACGGCAGAAACTCCTTTTTCTACTTTTCTCTTTAAATAAGCGATTGTAGTATCTGTGATTTTCTGTAATAATAAATGTGCTGCTTCAGGCTGTTGGAAACAGAAAGATTTTGCAATATCAAAAGCTTTGCTTCCTTTTCCTTCTACACAGTAGCAAAGAATAGTCCATGGAGAACCGGCAAAACCGATCAATGGAATATCATTGTCCAACTTCTGAAGGGTAAGTTCAATAGCATCAAAAACGTAACCTAAAGTGTCATTCACATCCGGAATTTCAATATTCTGAACCTGTTCCATCGTTCTGATGGGAGTATCCAGCCAAGGGCCAACAGATTCTTTCATTTTGAAATCAATTCCCATTGCCTGAGGAACTACCAGGATATCAGAAAACAGAATCGCGGCATCCAGAGGAAATCTGCGGATAGGCTGCAGAGTAATCTCAGCGGCAAGTTCAGGAGTCTGACATCTTGTAAAGAAATCATACTGATCTCTTAAAGCAATGAATTCCGGCAGATATCTTCCAGCCTGCCTCATCATCCAGACAGGAGGTCTTTCAACGGTTTCTCCGCGAAGTGCTTTTAAATATAGGTCGTTTTTTATCATAATCTATTGTAACTAATATTACCGGCATCCGGTAACAGATTCTAAATCCTACTTCCGATTTCTTTTCTGATCAATGCAAATATCGATGTCAGAGTATTTTCTTCCGAAGTAAAAATTTCTTCCTGCGTATAATTTCTCAGTTCACCGGAAGTGGTTTCGCCAATTGAAAAAAGCTTCATGCCTTCCAGAGAATTTCGCCTTGCAAAACTACGAACTCCGCTCGGACTAAAAAATACTGCAGCATGATATTTTTCAGTTATTACAGGATGAGTTTCCTCAGTATTATAAATTGTAACTTTTTTGTACTTAATGTTTTGTAACGGAAGGTCTTTGTCCAGAACATTGATGGCAAGATTGCCACAGAAGTGCAGGAACTGCTCGTGCTGGCATTTTCCGATAATGAATCGCGAAAGAGTTTCAGCATTTTTCAGTACCTTAAATGTTCCAAAACCATGCTTTCTCAGCTCTCTTTTAGTCTTTTCACCTACACAATAGATTTTGTTGTAGTTTTTTGCGGTAAAATCTTCATTGGGTTTGAATCTGTTTTTAAAAAAAGAAGCCACTCCATTGACGCTGGTAAAAATCAGAGAGTAGTTTTTCAGATCAAAAGGATTGATCATAATAGGGCTGGTCTTAATTACCTCAACACAGTCAACCAAAATATCCTCTCCTAATTCTTTGGATATAATAGATGGGTCTATATTTTTGGTAAATAAGATTTTCATGTCTGTAAAATTAAGAAAATGAAAAAGTGTGGCTAAAGGAATGTATGTAAATCTGAACTATCAGATCTGGCTTTTGATTTCTGCCATTAATTCTTTTCCTCCGTTCTCAAGAACAACTTTTGCAAACTTTTCTCCAAAATTCTCATTTGGAGTATGGACAAAGTTTTCATCTACAGCAATACAGTTTTTACCGTCCAGAGAGCAAAGTGCTGCTTTGAAGCGGATCTGGTCGCCGATAATTTCTGCAAATGCCCCGATAGGAGCAGTACAGCCTCCTTCTAAAGTGCTCAGGAAGTTTCTTTCAATCTCCACACAGATTTGTGTCTGTTGGTGATTGATCTGGCGCACAATTTCATTGACCTCCGGCTTGTCAGTATGTCCGGCTACAGAGATTACGCCTTGTGATGGGGCAGAGATCATTAATGGAAGCATTTCATAATCAATTTCCATTTTCATTCTTTTGATGCCTGCCAAAGATAAAATCGTAGCATCGAAATCTCCTTCTTCCAGTTTTTGAAGTCTGGTTTGAATATTTCCCCTGATATCCGAAAACTCAGCGGTAGGATAATTTCTCAGCCAGAAAGCTCTTCTTCTCAAACTGCTGGTGGCAAGTTTAAGCTCATGGAATTCTTTATTCCTTGAAGATTCTTTTCTGATCAGGATATCCTGTGGATAATCTCTTTCAAGATAAGCGATCATCTCAATATTTTGAGGCAATTGAGTGGGAACATCTTTTAAAGAATGTACGGCAATATCAATTTCATCATTCAACAGGGCAATATCAAGGTCTCTTGTGAAAACCCCGGTAATTCCTAAAGAATAAAGCGGCTGATTAAGGTTCTTATCGCCAGAAGAAACGATAGGAACAATTTCCGTTAAATAATTGTTGTTCTGAAGGTGCCTCGCAACCTCTCTAGCCTGCCAAAGTGCAAGTGCGGAATTTCTCGTTCCGATTTTAATGCTTTTCATTGAATTCGTTGTTTGGTTGTTCAACTAATATTTCGTGCATTAATTTACTAATTTCTTCGGCTTTTAAAGGATTATCGATGATATATTTTGCAAAACGGTTGGTGATTTTCTGGATCATTTTATCAGAAAGTTCCATGTCCGTGATGTTTATGTATTTATTTTTTTTGTAGAAATTATGCATTTCATTACGTTCCATGTTCTTTAGAACGGCTTTGAAATGATGAATATTAGGGGCAAGCTTTCTCTTTTTCTCCCATTCAATAAAGTCTTTCATCAGTTCCTTAATGATTTTTTCAGCTTTCGGGATTTCTCTTTCGCGCTGTTGAATCGTTTCCTGAATCTGTTTTGAAAGCTCATCCACATCAATCAGAGTTACGTTTTTATTTTCAGTAACATTCTTTTCAACGTTATGAGGAATGGAAAGGTCAATGATCAGTGTTTCTTTTCCATTAGGGAAATGAGACCGGTTGACAATAGGATGTTTGGCTCCTGTTGCCACAATAAGAATATCTGTATTTTTTAATTCCTGGTCAAAATCAGAATAATCAACGTGAGGAATATTATATTTCTGGGAAATCTTTTCGGCTTTCTCCTGAGTTCTGTTGGCAATTTTAATTTTCGGCTGGTAGACATGCTTTACCAGGTTTTCAACTGTATTCTGTCCTATTTCACCTACCCCCAAAAGAAGGATGTTTTTTTCAGTAATCCTTTTCTGGTTGTTTAAAATATAATGAACGGCAGCATAAGAAACCGAAGCTGCACCATTCGAAATGCCGGTTTCATTTTTTATTCTTTTCGAAATCTGAATCGCAGCATTGATGGCTCTTTCCAGATAAGGATTCGAATTTTGTCTTTCTTTTTTGAAACGGCTGTATGCTTTTTTAATCTGCCCGATAATTTCAAAATCTCCGATAATCTGGCTTTCAAGGCCTGCCGCTACTCTGAAAAGATGAATCAAAGCTTCCTCTTTGGTAAGAATATTCGCAAACTGAAGAAAATCGGTAAGTTGTACTCCAATCGTTTTGCAATACTCTTCCGCTACTAAAAGATAATTGGGAGAAGTGGTATAAATTTCGGTCCTGTTACAAGTGGAAACCACAAATGCATCACCCAGATCTTCCTGATGGACTCTGGAAACAAAGTTTTTGATGTTCTCATCAAAGAATGCAAACTTTCCTCTCGTTTCTACGTCGGCTTTCTCGTAGCTTATTGAAAGCACGGCAAAATTTGACGTTCGATGAATGTTGGAATACTGTAACATAAGCAGTGGCAAATTTACGATTTTTTTCATTAACCTTTCTCAGATAGTGTATATGATAATTATCGTAAAAAACTATAAAAGGGAATGCTGCAAAAGGCGAAACTGTAAAAAAGTCAAAAATGGCATGTTGTATAAAAGCTGTTACACTTTTTAAGTTTTATTGATGCCTTTTTTGTGGTGCCTTCTCAGGCTTTTTACCCTTTTGCTAATTCGCTTTTCAGCCCTTTTAACATCCCATGAATTTTAGTTGAAATCAAACTCTGTAAATGTCTAAACTAAAACTTAATAAAGAATTATAAATTTTAATAAAATTTTAACCAAATTAAGTTGGTGGGAAATTTCTTTACTAGTGTTAAATTTATATCTTTGTAATCTTAAAATCAGAAGAAAAATATGAGTTTATTTGATATGTTTACGCAAGAAATTGCGATAGACCTTGGAACTGCTAATACCCTAATCATCCATAATAATAAAATTGTTATTGATCAACCTTCAATTGTTGCAATTGAACGTTCATCGGGTAAGCCGATTGCCGTCGGAGAGCAGGCCAAGCATATGCAGGGTAAAACTCATGAGGATATCAAAACCATCCGTCCTTTGAAAGACGGGGTTATTGCTGATTTCCACGCTTCTGAACACATGATCAAGGAATTCATCAAGAAAATTCCTGGAATCAAAGGTAAATTCATTCAACCGGCATTACGAATTGTAATCTGTATCCCTTCTGGTATTACTGAAGTTGAAAAAAGAGCGGTAAGAGACTCTGCTCAGAAAGTAAATGCAAAAGAAGTAAGATTGATCTATGAACCAATGGCTGCTGCAATTGGGGTTGGGATCGACGTACAGAAACCTGAAGGTAACATGATTATCGATATAGGTGGTGGTACTACGGAAATTGCGGTTGTTGCTTTAGGAGGTATCGTATGTGATAAATCTGTGAAGATTGCAGGAGACGTATTTACCAATGATATTGCTTATTATTTAAGAACTCACCATAACCTTTATATCGGGGAAAGAACAGCTGAAAGAATCAAAATTGAAGTAGGTTCTGCAGTAGAAGATCTTGATGTAGACATCGAAGACATCCCGGTACAGGGTAGAGACCTTATTACAGGTAAGCCTAAAGAAATTATGGTTGGATACAAAGAGATTGCACGAGCATTAGACAAATCGATCATCAGAATCGAAGATGCTGTAATGGAAACATTATCTCTTACTCCACCGGAATTGGCTGCAGATATTTACAAAACAGGTATTTATCTTGCAGGAGGAGGAGCGTTATTAAGAGGTCTTGCGGACAGAATTCACAAGAAAACAGGTCTTCCTGTATTTGTAGCTGAAGATCCGTTGAGAGCTGTAGTTCGCGGAACAGGTATTGCCCTTAAGAATATGGATAAGTTCAATTTCTTAATTAAATAATTTTAACTTTTTACGACTTTATATCTGAATGGGATTTTTGCTGAGATTATTTTCGAAGAATACTCTTTTCGTCTTCTTTATATTCCTGCAAATTATTGCTCTGGTTTTGATATTCTCAAGAAATGCCATGCAGAGATCCTGGATTGCGGGCCAGACGGCTGCGTTCAACTCATGGGTGTCCGGATATATTGACGAAGGAGTTTCTTATCTGAAGCTAAAACAGATCAATGAAGATCTTGTGGTTCAGAATAAAGCCCTTATGACTGAGCTCTATGGAAAAGACGGGTCAAAGAATCCGGTTTTCAAAAGAGTTCATGATACCATTGGTGGAGGGCAGATCTATACCTTTGTTGATGGAGAGATTGTTTTCAACAGTATCAACAGAAGAAACAACTATTTTACAATCAACCGTGGACGCAGAGACGGGGTCTTTCCTCAAATGGGAGTAATGGCGCCGAGAGGTATCGCGGGAATTGTAATCAATTCTACAGATAGTTATGCATTGGTTCAATCCGTGTTAAGTGTTAACAAGATCAGAATTAATGCAGCACTTAAAAACTCGGGGTATTTTGGTACTTTAACATGGAATGGAGATAACTCAAGGGTAATGCACCTGGCGGATATTCCAAAATATGTGGCCCTGAAAGTAGGCGATACTGTTGTTACAGACGGTAAATCTGCTATTTTCCCTAAGGGAGTTACCATTGGTACCATTGCAGGATACTCTGTAGATAATAAAACCGGCTTCTGGGATATTTCCGTAGAGCTGAGTGAAAAAATGGGAGCGTTGAATAAAGTGTATGTAGTGAAGAATCTTAAGAAAGCAGAAGTGCAGAAGATTCAGGACACTATGCAGGCTGTAATAAAAAAGGAAAATGATTAGCAGGACTTTATTTACCGATATATTGATCATGATCTTTCTTGTTGCATTACAGATATTTGTATTGAACAGGATTACTCTTTTCGGGAAATATACTCCGGTATTATATCCTGTATTTGTCATGTTCTATCCGTTTTTCAGAAACAAATTTCAATTCCTGGCATTGAGCTTTTTAATAGGATTGTCTATTGACGGTTTTCTTTATTCGTGGGGAATCAATGCATTTGCAACAACGTTAATTGCCTATTTCAGAACGTTGATCTTCAGGACTTCCACAGATACGTCTACAGACTTTTTCTCATTTCAGTCCCTTCAATGGGCGCAGTTTTTGCTGTTTTTATTTTCAAGTATTTTCCTGCATCAGCTTTTAGTACAATATATCGAGTTCTTTAAGTTCAGCAGGTTTTTTGAAATATTATTTAATGTGTTGGTAACAAGTGTAATTTCATTTATCTTTATAGTCATCTACGCATTAATATTTAAAATCAAACAAAAAGTTTGAACACACGTTATTTAAAAATTTTTTCCATTCTTGTTGTCATCGCCCTTATTTTTGTGGCGAGACTTGCTTATTTACAGCTGTTTACAGACCGTTATGCGCTGAATGCGGCTAACACCTCCATCAAAACAGAATATGTAATTCCACAGCGTGGGGTAATTTTTGACAGAAATGGTAAAATCATGGTGGGTAATCAGCCTGCTTATGAAATTTCGTTTACCCAGGCTTTGATGAAACCTGACTTTGATACACTGGCGTTTTGTAGTTTAATGAAAATTACAAAACAGGATTTTATCAATAAAATCAATGTGATCAAAAAAGAAAAATATTACTCAAAGCTGACCCCGATGACTTTCATTAAGGACCTCAGTAGAGAAGATATTGCCAGAGTTCAGGAAATTATTTTTAAGTATCCAGCATTCAACATTGTATCCAGACCTCAGCGTCAGTACGAAGTTTCCACATCCGGGAACCTTCTGGGGTATACCAGTGAGGTAAATGAAAGAGATATTAAAAAAGATTCACTCTACTATTTACCGGGAGATTTCATTGGAAAAACAGGGGTTGAAAAATCCTACGAAAAAGAACTTCGCGGAGTAAAAGGTGTGAAATATATCCAGAAAGATATCAAGCTTCGAAATATTGGTTCCTATAAGAACGGTTCTTTAGATAAAGATGTGATTACCGGTAAAGATATTACGTTAACCATTGATTATGATCTTCAGAGAACAGCTGAAGAAATGCTGGTCAACAAACATGGTGCAATTGTAGCGTTAGATCCTAATAACGGAGAAGTTTTAGTCGCTGCAACCGGACCGGACATTGACCCGAACCTTTTTACAGGCCCTAATAAATCAAAAAACCTATATGCCCTATCAAAAGATACGCTTTATGAAAATAAACCTACTTTTGACCGTGCGTTACAAGCAGGATATCCTCCGGGATCAACTTTCAAACTGCTGACTGCTTTAGCGGCCATGCAGATGGGCGTGATGGATGAGAAAACGATCTTCCCTTGTGGCGGCGGATTTTTCTACAAAGGAAAAAGAATTAAAGGCCATGGTGGAGCAGATCCGCTTATCCCTTCCATTCAGGTTTCGAGTAACTGTTTTTTCACCTATGCATTTATTGCCATTATCAAAAAATATCCGGGAAACCCTTCAAAAGGTGTTGATGAGTGGAAAAAAATCATGAGCAGTTTCGGAGTTGGAGAATTCTTGAATAATGACTTTGCTGTTGGGGCAAAGGGGAGAATACCTTCAGGAGATTTTTACGAGAGAAGATTTAAAGCGATCATGAAGGCAAGCGGTTCCCAGAGAACTGATTTTAAAAACTGGGATGAAATGTCTACGGGTGCCATTTATAACGGAATGGGACAGGGAGATGTTCTGGTAACTCCTATTCAGCTGGCCAATTATGTAGCGGCGATTGCTAACAGAGGATGGTATTATACTCCTCATATCGTAAAAGCAATTGATGGAAAGCCAAATCCTGACCCAAGATTTAAAGTGAAACACAAAACTCTGGTTGATCCAAAACATTTTGAGCCTGTTTTAAAAGGAATGGAAGCTGTAGTTTTAAGAGGAACTGCAAGAGGACTGAAATCCAATGATTTTACCCAACTGGCAAAAACAGGTACCGCACAGGTTCCGCAAGGAAAAGATAATTCCATCTTTGTATTGATTGCTCCTGCTGATAAGCCTAAAATTGTAGTAGTAGCGGTAATGGAACATGCAGGATTTGGAGCTACATGGGCAGGACCAGCCTGTACCGTGATTGCTGAAAAATATATTACAGGTGATCTGAAAAGAGAACATCTTTACAAAAAAATGATTACCTCGAGTTTCATGCCTGAATACAAAAGGCAGTGGATTGCTGATTTGAAACGTAAAGGTTTATATATTGATCCTAAACCTGACTCAATCAGACAGAAAAGAATAAAAGATAGCCTGGAACAGGTAAAACAGCAAAAGGCTAAGCTGCAAAAGAAAATAAACGAAGAGACTAAAAAAAATAACACTGCTAAAAAAACTGCGAAGCAATGAAATGGACAGAAGGAATAGATAAACTTGGCCTTGGGCTGTATTTCCTGCTTTGCATTTTCGCGATTGCAAATATTTACAGTGTGGACCAGAAACTGGGTGAGAAACAGTTGATCTTTTTCTGTATCTCATTATTTGTGGGGCTTATCATCTTTGTCAGCAGAAGTAAATTCTTCGAGAATATGGCAGGAATTATTTACATTGGCGGTGTGCTGCTGCTGATAGGGCTTTTTCCGTTTGGTAAAGAAATCCTTGGCCAGAAGAACTGGTATAAATTCGGAAGTTTTACCATGCAGCCCGTGGAGTTTGCTAAGATCGGAACCGCTTTAATGCTGGCTAATTATGTTTCAGGACCTGATTTTAATCTTAAAAACAAAAAGTCTTTATGGACTACTTTAGCCATCGTTGGTATTCCGGCAGTAGTGGTTCTTGCTATTCCGGATGTGGGTTCCATGCTTGTATTTATTGCATTTTTCATTGCTTTATATAGAGAGGGACTAAGCGGGCTTTTATTCGGTATAGGATTTATTTTTGCCGGAGTTTTCCTGATCTCACTGGCTATTCCTCCTGTTTATGTTGTGATTGCTGTTTTAGTGATTGCCGGTGTTCTGATAGCAATGAATTATCATAGGATGTCATGGGATGTAATTTCTATTTCAGGAATTGCGGGCTCTGTTCTTTTATTGTGCGGGCTGGCTTTCGGGTCTCCTTATATTTTAGAAAAACTGCCTAAGCACCAGAGAGAAAGAATTGAGGTTCTTTACAAAGGTGAAAAAGCATTCAGAGATACTTCCGGATACAATCTTTTGTATTCCAAAACAGCGATCGGATCCGGCGGGCTTTGGGGAAAAGGGTACCGTGAAGGATCTGTAACCCAGGGGAAATTTGTACCAGAGCAGCAGACAGACTATATTTTCTGCGCGGTAGGGGAAGAGTGGGGATTTATCGGAAGTGCTATTCTGGTGCTTGCTTATGTGGTGTACATAGGAAGGATCTATTATCTTTCTGAACAGCAAAAATCAACTTTTAACCGTGTATTCGGATATTGCTTTGCCTCGATTCTGTTGATGCACTTTTCGATCAATCTGGGAATGGTGATGGGGCTTTTCCCGACAGTTGGGATTCCGCTTCCTTATTTCAGTTATGGAGGAAGTTCTTTACTGGCATTCTCTATGATGACTTTTATTTTCTTTAAACTTAATTACTCTGATAAGAACAGTTTGGTCTAAAAGAGGGAGGTTGGAGCTGGATGATGGAAGTTTATCATTGTTCTGCTGATCATTCGTCTTCAAAATTAACTTCATCAACAATTTTTATGAAACAATGCTATTTCTCAGACGAAGATTTCGAGAGCAAAGATTTCACGCAACTTCCTTTAGAAAAAAGTGAGTACGAAAACTGTACGTTCAGAAACTGTAATTTTGAATACGGAAATCTATCCGGTTTCAGCTTTACAGACTGTGAATTTATCGGATGCAATCTCAGTATGGTAAAACTGATCAAAACAGCTTTTCACCGGGTTGTCTTTAAAGAATGTAAAATGTTCGGGCTTCAGTTTGATGACTGCAATGCATTCGGATTATCCTTTACTTTTGATGGAAGTTCATTGAACAATTCCGTTTTTTATCAGACATCCGTTAAAAAAACTGTTTTCAAAAATTCAAAACTAATTGAGGTAGATTTCAGTGAGTGTAATCTGTCCAATGCAGTCTTCAGTAACTGCGATCTGTCAGGCGCTGTTTTTGACGGCACAAACCTGGAAAAAGCAGATTTCAGGACTTCTGTTAACTATTCGATAGATCCGGCTTTAAACAGGCTTAAAAAGACCAGATTTTCGATTTCTGAGATCCATGGACTGTTATATAAACTGGATATTGAAATTGATAAGAACAGCTGATATCTTTGGTTAAGTTCTGTTTGCTTATAAATTATCAATATTAAAATAATAGGAGTGGGTTTTAGCCCGTTTTTCTCCTTCTCGAAATATTTAACCTGGCTTAGCCGGAATTTAGCCGAAATAGCGTATATAAAAAAGCCATCAGGATTCTGATGGCTTCATTATTTAAATCAATTATTTATAAAATTAAAAATTTGCGGGTGTAGGAAGAGTAGCTGCTGCTAAGTTGTTGTAAGCTTCTCCTTCTTCGTTGATCACTCTTTTTGCGAATCTGAATTTAGGTCCCCAATAGGAATCATTCAGTGAAGAAATCATTACTCCTTTTGATGTTGCTGCGTGGATAAATTTAATCTCACCATCTTCAGAAACACTTTCTACAATACCAACGTGAGAAATTCTTCTTCCATGAGAAAAGAAAATCAAATCTCCCTTCTGTAGTTCTCCTCTTTCTACTCTTTCACCTTCCTGAGCCTGAGACGCCGCTACTCTTGGTAAGCTAAGACCTGCTGCTGCTCCGAATACAGAAAGAACAAAAGCTGAACAATCTATACCGTTTCTGGTTGTTCCTCCATATCTGTAAGGAGTTCCAAGGTATGTTTCAGCTTCTTCAAGGATACCGTCAATGGTTTTATTATGTTTGATTGCTTTTGCAATCTCAGAATTCTTAACTGCTTTTTTAGCACTAGCGATAGATGCCGCCTTTTCTGCAAGGAATGAGTCGATAAGTTTTTGCTTATCCTGCTCCATTTTTTTGTTATCTATAGAAGCTAGTTTGGCATCTGTTTTGTATTCTTTTGTGTAAGTTGCTGGTTTTGAAACCACATAATTTGTAGCACACGATTGCAATGAAACTGTAGAGACTAAAGCAACTAAATAAAACAAAACTCTTTTCTTCATATATATTTGATTATCCGTGTTAAAAAGGAATATTTATTTTCAAAAGCATTACAAAAGTAGAGATTCCAAGCAAAAGACCCCTGATATGATAATTGTCAGGATCTTATTTTAACACATTTTAACATATAATTTACATATGTTAAAGAAAAATAAACCGCAACAGCCTGTTTTTGGTAAGTGTGCGGTTTTTTTTATTAAGATTCTTTAACAAACTTCTTCGATTTTCTTCTATATATCATGTTTTGTGATTCAAATCTTAATTTTCAGTGCTGTTAAAAAAACAAAAAAATTCCCCGGTTTTCCGGGGAATTTAAACTAATATGGAACTTTACAGGTGTTATTTGGTAAACAACATTTCTCTGTATTTTGTCATTGGCCAAAGCTCGTCATCCACCATCATTTCCAAAGCATCAGAAGCTTCTCTGATAGGATCAAATAATGGTTTTACTTTGTTACAATAGTTTTCTGCCTGTTTTTGGCTGTCAGATATAGTTTTTGCAGCCTCTCTGGCTTTGATAAGATCTTCAACACCAAGCTTGATTTTAGAAACATTTTCAGAAATGCTTGTGATTAAACTCATCTGCTCTTTTGCCAGCGTTTTGAATTCTTTATCACCAAAGATATCTTTAAGACCTTTTACGTTTTCAATTAATCTGTTCTGATAATTTAATGCAGATGGAATGATGTGGTTTCTGGCGATATCACTTAACACTCTTGCCTCAATATCAATTACAGTAGAGTATTTCTCTAATTTAATCTCGTTTCTCGCTTCAACTTCTCTGTGGTTGAAAATTCCCATCTCTTCATAAAGGTCTAAGAATTTCTTGTCCATTTCCTGTTTTAAAGCTTCAGGAGTCGTCTTAAGGTTGTTCAATCCTCTTTTCTTAGCCTCTTTCGCCCAGTCATCAGAATATCCGTCACCTTCAAACATAATGTTTTTACACTGCTTGATGTATTCTCTCAATACATTAAAGATCGCTTCGTCTTTCTTAAGACCGGTTTCAATTAAAGCATCCACTTCTTTCTTGAAATCATTAAGCTGTTTAGCTGCAATCGTGTTCATTACAGTCATAGACTCTGCACAGTTTGCAGAAGAACCTACCGCTCTGATCTCAAATTTATTTCCTGTAAATGCAAATGGTGAAGTTCTGTTTCTGTCTGTATTATCCAACAGGATTTCAGGAATTTTACCAACTACATTTAATTTTAATTCTGTTTTCTCTTCCGGAGATAGTTTTCCGTTGGTTACTTTTTCAAGTTCTTCCAATACACTGAACAGCTGGCTTCCGATGAATACGGAAATAATTGCCGGCGGCGCTTCGTTGGCACCAAGCCTGTGGTCATTACTTGCAGAAGCGATACTTGCTCTTAGAAGATCTGCATATTCGTGAACCGCTTTAATGGTGTTAACAAAGAATGTCAGGAACTGTAAGTTTTTCTTAGGATTTTTTCCAGGGCTTAAAAGGTTTTCACCAGTATCTGTTGCTAAAGACCAGTTGTTGTGTTTTCCGCTTCCGTTTACTCCCGCGAATGGTTTCTCGTGGAAAAGAATATGGAAATGGTGTTTGTGTGCTACTCTTGCCATGATGTCCATCAACAAAGAGTTGTGGTCTACCGCAACGTTTACTTCTTCAAACATTGGAGCAAGCTCAAACTGGTTAGGGGCAACCTCGTTATGTCTTGTTGTTGCAGGAATTCCCAATTTCATACATTCGATTTCCAGCTCTTTCATGAAGTTCATTACTCTTGTCGGAATAGAACCGAAATAATGGTCATCCAGCTGCTGTCCTTTTGCCGGAGAATGTCCTAATAATGTTTTACCTGTTAGTACAAGGTCCGGACGTGATTGGTATAATGCTGAATCAACAAGGAAATATTCCTGCTCCCAACCCAAAGTAGGAGTTACCTTCGTTACATTTTTGTCGAAATACTGCATTACATTCGTTGCAGCTTCATCCACAGCGTTCAAAGCTCTTAAAAGAGGTGCTTTATAATCTAACGTTTCTCCTGTATAAGAAATGAAGATAGAAGGAATACATAATGTAGTTCCCATAATGAATGCCGGAGACGTAGGATCCCAAGCTGTATAACCTCTTGCTTCAAAAGTATTTCTGATACCTCCGTTAGGGAAAGACGATGCGTCTGGTTCCTGCTGAATAAGCATGTTTCCGCTAAATCTTTCGATTGCTCTACCTCCTTCGATTGGAGTGAAGAAAGAATCGTGCTTTTCTGCAGTAGTACCCGTCAAAGGCTGAAACCAGTGCGTATAGTGTGTTACACCTTTGCTCATTGCCCAGTCTTTCATCGCTACAGCTACCTGATCTGCAATATGTCTCTGAATTTTAGTTCCTTTTTTAATCGCATCCATGATAGAACCGAATGCTTCTTTTGTTAAATATTCTCTCATAGTTTCTTCTGAGAAAACATTTTTACAGAATAGCTCTGATAATTTCGCAGGGATCTCAACAGAGTTGTCTTTTCTGAAATCCTTAAATGGAAGGGTTTCTAATGCTTTGAATCTTAAGGTTGACATAATTGGGTTGATTTTTTACAGCGCAAATTTACAAAAAAAATGAATTGAAAATATTTTAACCCTGAAAATTTTAGGGGTGTTTAGGAAATTTATATAATTTAAACAATTGTTTGGTGTTTTTTAACAGGGGTGTTTTGTGATTTAATATTTAGGATGTGAGAATTCACGCCTGTTTTATAGATGTCAATGTAAATATACTATATATTGTGCAAATTAAAATAATACGATGGGATTAAACGACTTGTTAAAAGACAGTTAAAATAAAGTGGGTAAAGATTTTGTATATTTGTGTGAAATTTATTTTATGACAAATTCTAGAGCAAGAGAAACAACAGAGGCTATTGAAAGACTATACATCTCTATGAGACACTTATTTTATAGAGGATTTTTCAAGCCGGGCGGAGTTTCAGGAGAAAGTATCAGAAGTTTGTTAAAGACCATCAATCCGGAAATTTATGGAACCATGAATATTCCAAGCAAATTGGAATTGGACGGTTTGATGTATGTACTGGACAGACTTCCGGAAGGAATTGAAGAATGTGCTTTTATTCATCTTACATCTGATGAAGGGTTTGATAAAGGAAGTTTCGAACCTATTGTTCCCAAGAAAAGAAGAAGAAACTGTTATAGAATAGACGAACACCAGATGAATATTGAGGTTCTTTTGGGCCGTTCCGAAATTTATGACATTCTTACCCACCTTACATTCCTGTTTATAGAAGCGGATAAAATCCGTAATCTGGCCTTCATCCAGGATGAAAACTGGAAACCGACACGTGCCTTCAAAATTATTGAAGAAGTAGTGAAGGGAGAAAAGAAATTCAGCAGAAAAGAAAAAGAAGTGGCACTTATTCATCTTTCTTCTTTAATAGGAAGATCTTTTGATGAAACTTTAAGAGCTTATAATACTTTTGGTGACGATCATAATCCTGACCGTCTGTTCAAAATCATTTACAACTTAGGAAAAGTAAGTCTTGATGATGCAAAAGGTAGCAGGGAAAGAGAAATTCATTTCAGTTCTATATTGAAAGAAAGAGTAGGACACCATTATTTTGGAGAAAAATGGGCAAACAAAGTGAAAGAGGTTTTATTTGAAAACAATCTTCACATGCGTCCTTTGCATATTATTTCAGCCAATATGCACTCGGTGAAAAATATGCTGTATGCCAATGACGCCCTTAAAAAGAAACAGCATCATGAAGTGGATTATAAGCTGTACGAAGATATCTCGAACAAAAAAGAACTTCGTGATAAAGTTTTAAAATATGCTTTGGAGGAGGGAATGATCCATATTGCTGACAAGAGTGGAAGTAATATTGACGTTCAGATTATAGACCTCAGCAAAACAGACCTGAAAAATACACCATTTGCAGACATCAAGTTCTCAGGTGATGATGTGGTCATGGTTTTTGACTATGCATTCGGAGAGCAGGCTTTCGAAGTAATGGACGAATTGCTGAGACCTTTTGAACATAAAGGAGAAGTATACATGATGCATGTAAAATCCGTTTCCATCATGGGTAAAGCAGGTATTCTTACCGGAGCGAAGGGAGATATCATGATTCCTACTTCTCATATTTTTGAAGGAACTGCAGATAATTATCCTTTTGAAAATGCTTTAAAACTGGAAGATTTCAACGATGATGAATTGAAAGCTTTTGAAGGTCCAATGATTACGGTGCTGGGAACCTCTCTACAGAATAAAGATATCCTTTCTTACTTTATGAATACTTCATGGAAAGCTATTGGTCTTGAAATGGAAGGGGCACACTACCAGAAAGCTATTCAGGTAGCATCCAAGATCAGACACCATATTTCACCGGATCTGTTTGTCATGTATGCTTATTATGCATCGGATAATCCACTGGAAACAGGAAGTACACTCTCTTCAGGAGGCTTAGGTCTTACAGGAGTAAAACCAACGTATCTGATCACTTTAAGAATCCTTGAGAAGATTTTAAGAAGTGGAAAGAAAGAAGCTTCAACTAAAAAATAATTGTAGTTCAATCATTATAATATTAACCTCAGATACTTTTGTATTTGAGGTTTTTTTGTAATTATTTAAACACGAGTATCACAAGTTTATTTGCACAAATTACACTATTTTATTGTGTTTAAAATAGTGGTTTTCATTGGTGATATTTGTGTTTAAATAAAAACCTATCTTTAGGAAACATAAATAAAATATCCATGAGCTCAGTTTCACAACTTGCCAAAAGATTCAGAGAAGTTTTGCTGGATGGTCTCTGGATCGCCAATACCAATTTTAAAGATCAGCTTTCAGATGTGACCTGGCAGCAGGCTGTGACAAAGATTGATTCTTTAAACACCATTGCGATGCTCACTTTTCACATTGATTATTATATTGCAGGAATTGTCAATGTCTTTGAAGGAGGAGATCTTGAGATTAAAGATAAATTCAGTTTTGATATTCCTTCCATAGAATCTCAGCAACAATGGGAAGCCTTGTTGAGTAAACTCTGGACGGATTCTGAAAGGTTTGCCGCATTATTGGAACAAATGCCGGATTCCCAACTTGATGAGGTTTTCGTTGATGAAAAATATGGAACCTACCGAAGGAATATTGATGGAATGATTGAACACAGCTATTATCATCTGGGACAGATTACTTTAATCAAAAAAATATTAAAAACATATGAAAATAGGAGAAGCAACTTTTAAAAACTGTAAATCGGATTATTGAAAGAAAGCTCAAAAAAGAATTTAACAATTCAGATTAATATCCATCTAAAACCATAATAAACAGAATAAAACCTCGGGATAACTCCTATTTGAGGTTCTTATATAAATTACCTACCTTTAGAAAAAATAAAATTTTAAATGAGAAAATCGGCTGCAATCATTTTTGCGTTTATCATTTCACAATTTCAGGCTCAGCAAGGAGCTTATTATCAGCAGGCTGCGAAGTACAAGATGGATATAGATGTCAATGCTGAAAAATTTACCTATCAGGGAAAACAAACTTTAGAATACACCAACAATTCACCCGATGAGCTGAATGTGGTTTATTTCCACTTATACTGGAATGCTTTCAAACCTAATTCCATGATGGATCAGAGAGTGGCTTCCCAGGGAAAAAATGGTGACGGAAGACTGCAGAAAGATGGTATTTCAAGACTCGCTTCCATTCCAAAAGATCAGGAAGGAGCTCAGAATATTCACTGGATTAAGCAAAATGGGAAAGACCTTAAATTTGAGGTTCAGGAAACCATTATGAAAGTGTATCTGGCAGAACCAATCAAGCCTAATTCTAAGACTACTTTTACAATGGATTGGGATGCTGTGATTCCTATGCAGATCAGAAGAAGCGGAAGAAACAACAGAGAAGGAGTAGACATGACCATGACGCAGTGGTATCCGAAAATTGCTGAATACGATTATGATGGCTGGGCCACTTTCGATTATCTGGGAAGAGAATTTCATGCACCTTTCTCCGATTTTGATGTTACCATTAAAATCAACAAAGATTATGTCGTAGGAGCAGGAGGAATTCTGGAAAATCCAACAGAAGTAAAAGGCTACGATGCCAATGCCAAAATAAAAACAGAAAAAGACAAAAAAGTGGTCTGGAAATGGACCGCAAAAAATATCCTTGATTTCGCATGGAGTGCAGACAGAGATTATTCTGTAGAAAGCTTCAATGTTCCGGAAGGCCCGAAAGTATACCTGGTGTATCAGAAAAATGATAAAACGAAAGCATGGGGTGAATCTCAGCCTTATATCACGAAGTATTTCCAGATCATGAATGCTCATTTTGGAAAATATGTATATCCTACCTATGCATTTATCCAGGGAGGAGACGGCGGAATGGAATACGGGATGTGTACCATGATTTTAGGAGAAGCTAAAAGTGTTAAAGATTTGATGGGATTAATGGCTCACGAAGGAGCCCACTCATGGTATCAGCAGATGCTTGCCACTAACGAATCTGTACGTCCGTGGATGGATGAAGGTTTTACAAGCTATGCGGAAGGCTATACCATGTATCAGTTATTCCCTGAAGATCTTCCGAATCCTTTTGTTGAAAGATTGGATGCCTACAGAAACTTCGTTAAAAAAGGAATTGAAGAACCTGCCGTTTGGTTGGGAGATCATCATGATAACGGTACATCTTACACCTATGCATCCTATGTAAAAGGTGAATTGTATCTGGTGCAGCTTGGATATATTATGGGAGAGCAGAACCTTGCCGAAACCTTAAAGCAATATTATGACCTGTGGAGTATGAAGCATCCTTCAGACAGGGACTTCCTTCACATTGCACAGAAAGTTTCAGGGATGGATCTGAAATGGTTCCATAATTACTGGATCAATACGACAAAAACTATCGATTACGGAATTAAGGATGTAAAGTATGATGCGAAGTCTACCACCATTACCCTGATTAATAATGGTCAGGTTCCGATGCCGATTGATTTTGGTGTGATGACTACCGATAAGAAAGTTGTTACCTATCAGATTCCGATGAATATGACCCATACATGGAAAGAAAAGGATATTTATGGTGAGTTTAAAACAATGCCTTACTGGCCATGGACTCAAAAAGAATATACCCTTACTATTCCTTACTCAAAATCTCAATTGTCTGTACTGGGAATCGATTTCAGCCAGAGAATAGCAGATGTAAACATGGAAAATAATTTTGTTGAAGTAAAATAACTATAAATATATCACATAAAAATCCACAGACTCATCTGTGGATTTTTTTATTGTATTCCAAATTGCTGTACCATCCAGTGATTAGGATGATTTTGGATAAGATCTTTCCTCAAAGTTTCATCTTTGGTATTTAGATAATTGTAAACCTTTAAAGGAACAGAATCCGGATATTCTTTTAAGCCGTTTGCAACTGTAATTTGTGCTTCTTCCTTTCTTGTGCCGCTCTCCAAGGCCTCCGCTTTAAAAATGTAAATAATTGCCGGGAGCTTTCCATATACTTCTTTTGTTTCACTTTCCAGAAGATTCATGGTTTCAATCTGAAACACGGGATTTGGTTTTTTCCCTTCTGCCACGGCCTGGCTGATATGCTGCTGATACATCAGAAAAAGATAAAGCAGGTGTATATTCTTGGTATTTGAATCCGAAACTGCTTTTTGAAGTTTGTGGGTAAACTCGGGAGTCATTTCATCATTGTCAGCCTGAAGATTTTTCTGATAAAACTCATCCATCAGATCATAAACTGTTTTATCCTGAGTATCAATTTTCGACTGACTCTTTATTTTTTGTAAAATGCTTGCCATTGAATTGCCGGATTGCGCAAAAATGGAGACGCTGAGGCATAGTAAAGTACCGAAGATCAGTTTTTTCATGAGTTAATCAGAATAATTATAATGTGTTATTAAATATACTGATTTGTTCCGGAGAAAGAAAAAATAAGTGAGCCATTGTAATTTAGTCTGATTATGACAGGTTCTTTTTTTTAAAATTATTAAATTTAGTGCCTCAAAAATAAGCGGGATTTCAATTATACATAATGAATTTCTTCTGAAAAATATGTCAATGAATTCAATCGTAATAAACGTAGGAAACAGCAATATCAGATTTGGTCTTTTCAATGGCGATAATTGTGATATTTCGTGGGTCATCAATACAAAACCTTACAGAACAGCAGATGAACTTTATGTACAGATGCTGATGCTCTATCAAACCTATAAAATTGATCCGAAAGAGATTGATAAGGTAATTATCGGATCCGTAGTACCTCAGCTTACCAAAGTAATGAGCTCCGGGATCAAAAAAATACATGGAACAAATCCTGTGATTGTTGACAGAAATACACCTTCCGGAGTGCAGGCTAAATCCAAGCAGATGGGAACAGATATCTATGCCAACCTTGTAGCTGCACACAATCTGTACCCGAACAGAAAGAAAATTGTCATAGATTTCGGAACAGCCCTTACAGCAAGCTGTGTAGCTGAAACAGGAGAAACCTTAGGGGTAATTATTGCACCGGGAATTGTTACGTCTCTGAACTCACTGATCAACCAGACTGCACAGCTTCCGGATATCGAACTGAAGAAACCCAAATCTGTTTTGGGACTGGATACGGTAACCTGTATGCAGAGTGGTATGGTATATGGCTTTCTCGGAATGGTGGAAGGCTTTGTCAGCCGTATCAACGAAGAAGTGAATGACGATTGTTTCGTAGTAGCAACGGGAGGTGTTTCCCATGTTTACAAACCCCTTACGGATAAGATCCATGTGATGGACAGGCTCCATACATTGAAAGGTCTTTATTTCCTCGGAAAAGATTTATAAATTTAAATGATTAAGGTTGAGGTTGAATCCAGCTGATACTTTAGTTCCTCAATCTTACAATTAATATAATGGAAAAATTTCCCATACTACAAACCGAAAGACTGATCCTTTCACAGCTGGAAGAAAAGGATATTCCTTTTATCGTTGAACTTCTTCAGCATAGGATTTTTTCTGATCTTACTTCCAATATTCCTTATCCATATGTGGAAAATGATGCCAGATCCTGGGTGAAGATGTCAAAAGAAGCTTTTGAAAATAATACAGGGTATACGTTTGCTATCCGGAATAAAGAGGATCAGATCATAGGAGCTATCGGGCTGCATGACAGAGATGATGATAAAGCTGAACTTGGCTACTGGATAGGCATTCCTTACTGGAACAAAGGGTATGTAACCGAGGCTGCAAAAGCAATAATAGATTTTGGCTTTAAAGAATTGAAACTGAATAAAATTTTTGCTACTCATTTTCCTCACAATCCTGCTTCCGGAAGAATTATGGAGAAAGTAGGAATGGAGCAGGAGGCTGTTCTGATAAAAGAAGTGAAAAAGGACGGAGAATATTTTGATCTGGTGAGATATTGTATCTTAAAAGACTAAAGAAATTGTCTTACTATTATAAAATTGAAAGCCGGAGAATATCACTATCCTCCGGCTTTTGTTTTTAATTATCTTTTACTTTTAAAAAATTCTTTAACAATAGAAGAGCATTCCGTCTCCATGATTCCCGTAATAACTTCTGTTTTAGGGTGGAGAGAAAGATGTTTATTGATAAAACCTCTCTGCTCATCACGCGCTCCAATCACTACTTTGGAAATCTGAGACCAGGAAAGAGCTCCTGAGCACATCACACACGGTTCCATCGTTACGTAAAGCGTACAGTCTTTCAGGTATTTCCCTCCCAGAAAGTTGGCAGCAGAGGTGATGGCCTGCATTTCTGCATGGGCAGTCACATCGTTCAGTGTTTCAGTAAGATTATGGGCCCTTGCAATAATCCGGTTGTTGGAGACTACCACACATCCTATAGGAACTTCATCTTTTTCTAAAGCGGCCTCTGCCTCCTGCAGCGCCATTTTCATGTAATATTCGTCGGTAAACATTAATCTGTTATCGTTAAAGTTAAAGGAAGTTTAAAGCGGTAAATAGTAGGGTCGCCCTTCAGCATTGCCGGGGAAAATTTTTCCGCCAGAGAATATAAAGCAATTTCTGCCTGTCTGTTAAAGGTAAAATTATCTCCCTGTGCATGAACATTGCTGACTGTTCCATCTTTTTCAACAATAAAATCCACATCCGTTTTTATCATCTTCTCTTTAGAATATACTCCGTCAACATACAGCAGATTGGCGACTTCCTGCCTCAAAGAATTGATGCCTCCGGGATAATCCGCAATCTTTTCAGCATCTGCAAACTTTTCAGATGAGGTGAGCCTGGGATTTTTGATGGTTTGAAGGTCCTCCAGATTCCTGACTTTTAATAAAGCTCCGATCAGGGCATTGTTTTCAATGCTATCCATTTTTTTCATGAAAAAAAGGAAGTCTCCCTTTATCGCAGCTTTTTTTACCGTATTGGATTCTGCATCAAATTTCTTTTTGAACTCTTTATTCAGCATATTTCTGTGCTGGTTATAATAACTCTTTACGAGTCTGAACTCTTCTTTCTGCTGTGCGAGAAAAAAGGAAGAGATAAAGCAGCTGATGCCAATGAATAAAGTTTTCAATAAGGGTATATTTATGTAAATATAACAAAAAATATGAAATAAGTTCTTTATGATCAGCTTTCAAGATAACGGTTCAAAGATTCCTGCAAATGATTGCGAATCTCTTCAACTAAGGTTTTCGGTTCCAGAACGGTTACTTCTTTTCCGTAAGAAAGAATCTCCTGCATGAAATCATAAGTAGGGTGGAGGAAGAACTCAAAATAGATCTCTTCCGGCGTTTCTTTGGTTTCTTTCTGTGACTGATGAAGTGGGAAACTTCTGATGTACTCTCCCTGATGGCGGCTGCATTTCAATACAATGTTTTGCGGATTCTGTTCTGTCAGGTTCATCACTCCGAATGCATTTTTGAAATGCTCTCTGAAGTTGTATTTATACTTCTCCCTGAACTGATTTTTGGCTACATCCAGATAATTGATCCTGTCAAGCCCGAATGATTTTAAAACTTTGTCTTTGGTATCAATAGCAATAAGATACCATCGGTCTTTAGATTCTTTTAAAGCCAAAGGATGCACTTTTCTGGAGGTCATCAGTTTGTTCTTGTAATTGTAGTGTTCAAAACTTACAACTCTTTTATTTCTGATCGCAAAGAACAGATCATAAAAATGTTCTACACCGGTGGGTTTACGGCTTTCAAAAAAGATAAAATCTGAAAAGTCCGGATGAAGATTCAGGGCGTTGCTTACCTGGAAAGATTCAAGAAGTTTTTGGTTGTATTCATCCACTTCCATAATCGGGCGGCTCTCGATATAATACCGGTTGTCTCCCTTCTTTTTGTTATGAATGGAGAGATTGAAAAGATCGGAAATCTCCCGGATATCCCTCTGCAGAGTACGGATAGAGTAGCTCTTGATTCCTGCATCCTGGAATTCAAAAGAGTTTAAAAGATAGTCCTCCAGCTGTGAATAGGTAGCCGGAGAACTTTCTAATCTTTTAATAATTAAGGCATATCTTGTCAGATAAAAATCTTTCTTCATTTCTCTATTTTTTAGGGTGCAGCAGTGCTGCGTTCATGGTAAAGTTTTATAGGACAAATATATGCGGTTCATGCGACAAAACGTGTCGTGTTTTATTTTTATCTATTATATTCTTATCAGAAGGATGCCGTCAAATTACCATTTTCATCCCATTTTTTATAAGTTCCGTCGTATTCTACGTTGTTATGGGCTTTGTATTCTGTGTATTTTTTACCATTTTTATGATAAGATCTGAACCATCCTTCCTGATAGCCATCTTTATATTCCTCTTCGCAAAAAAGCTCGCCAGTGTCATAGTACCGTAAAACAATACCTGTAAAAGGGCTGCCATTGTGATAATATATAGGAACTCCTCCGCCATCTAAACGGTTACATGTTAACTCGCTTTCTTTTATTTTTAATGCCATGATTATTCGATTAATGTATTAAACAAATTTATTAAAATCCCATGAATCTAATTCCTGAGGTTAAATAATAACAATGGACACATGGAGGTTGTAATTTATCGGCAATTCTTAAATATCTGTTGTATCCGATAATATCATGAAAGACTGCTTCTCCCAGTTTTCCTTCAGGATCAATAGTAGTTAACAGCCTATCTAATGCTCTGATCTCTCCATGAGACCCCATTGCACCAGCCCTTAATATGTCAATTTCTTCAGCAGGAACCCCTTTCATTTTTAAACGGGCAATATGCTTTTCCAACCTTATTTTAAGAGTAGGGTGGATATTATCAATGAAATTTTTATATACTTCACCTTTTCCTTTTCCTATTTCTGCTTTCAAAAAATTGGTTTCAGTTGAAATATACCTTATTCCATTTTTTACATAAATGAAACCACTTATCATTGTTTTTTCGAAAATAACACCAGCATCAAAAGTAGAAAGAATTTTGGCAGCATCTATATTCACCTTTTCTACGAGGCTTCTACCCCAATCCCCATATTTATTATAAGCTTCTGCTTCAGTAAGTAAATCTTTTAAATTACTTGTAGGATATATTTTACCATATGTAAGAAGTTCTTCAGCTGCTTTAATAAATTCCTTTGGGTTATTAAGGTGCTTCAACAGCTTGTTGGCCTCTTTATAAAACTCGGATTTTTGAGCTCTTGTAATTATTTCACCTTTATATACTATAGCAATCTCGTTATTAACTTCTTCTACAACCTTATTTTTTACAATTCTTTGAGTCTTGAACTGTCCTTCTATAAGGAACATGCCATATTTATTTAGCATTTTTGATTTAGCTTCGTTTACAAGACCTCTTGTTGCATCTATTAATTCCTTGTTTGTCAGGAGTACCTTAAATGTATTTTTGGTAAAGTTAGAAATTTCTCTTTCAAGCATTACTTTTACCATGCAGCTCATTACAAAATTCTTTACTTCTGCTCTGGTTTCTTCGGCTAATATCTTTCCCCCTATTTTGTATAATTGTTGTACTACGGCTGTTGTAGCTGTTGCATAACCTGCTGTTTTATAAATTTTCTCCCATATATCCAGAAATTCTTTCGTTAGGTTATCTTTGGCTAATTGAATTCCCAAATCTCCTAAGGCGATGGCTCCGTCTACAGCTACTAACATTCCCCAAAATGTAATAGAGCTGGCTCCTTCAGCAGCTAATAAACTTGTTCCAAGGGTTTCTACAGCTAATGCAATCGCCAGCATGTTTATTCCAATTCTGATTGCACTGGCCAGTCCTTCCATGTTTTTCTGATGCTGTTTATCATAGAGAAACAATGCAGGTACAAATAAGAGACTTTGAGTTTCTTCTTCTATAACAATAACAATATCAAGTGGATTTAGTTTTATTGCTCTTGTTGTAATGGTATTACTACCAATATCCATGATAACACTTCCGGTATCTATTAATTGTTCGTCTGTAATATATTTTTGTTGAACATAGTATTTGTTTTTATCCTCTTTTAGATTGGACTCTATTTTTTCCAGACTTACAAAAGATTTTTTTCCAACTGAAAAAAGATGATTAGTAAAAGTGAAATTATCTTTTGCGATATGAGAGAATGAATTAATGATACTTATAAAGGCCATTCTACAAGGAACCTCCTGGCCCATAAAAGCTATCTCATCATCCAAAGCATGATAGAGGTTAACTACAAAACTTTGGTTTTTATTGAATTGTTGCATCAAAAATGAGATTCGTTGAGGAGTGTTAAATGCAAATAATGCTTTCATTAACGCAGGACTGGCATCTCTTACAAAGCTGAAAAAACCGTTTACATCATAGCTGTAAAAAGAACAAATGTTTTTCCATAAGACTTCAGGTTTTAAGCTGGATAATGTGAAATCAGGGGCGTTTTCATATAACCAAATAAGTTGTTTAATATCTGTAGTCCTTTCAATTAATGGAATATATTTGTTGTTAATTAATTGTTGAAACCATTCAGGGGTATCTCCTTGGATCTCTTTGATTAAGTAATATATATCCGTAATGTTTTCACTGAAAAACATAATGCCAACATATTTATCATTAATGCTAAATGCATTTTCTGAAGTTGTTGACTGTACAGAATTCCGATAATGTTCTGTATTTTTATAAAAGTATGCTGCCTTACACTTAATTTGTTCTTGGTTGCTGTCAATTTGAAAAGATATTGATATTGTACTGTCAATATTATCTATTTTTCTATTGATACCACAGCTAATCGATGTTGTAATTTTCTGTTTATAAGAGTTGATATAAGAAAAAGGAATTGTCTCATTAACTTTTCTCTTTACATCAACCACACCATCTGTACCAATTACAACACTTTCATTAATTATTTTTGTTGGGGCAATAAAGTTAGTCCAGTCTAAAGGTTCTTCTGTGCCAGTCTTCAAGTATTTAACTATCTTAGAAAAATCAATTTTTTCATTTCTTTCTAATCCATAAAAATCTTCTGAATATTTACCAGTTTTTTTTGGGGGTAGCCCTAGCGGAGGAATTGCTTTTATGATTTGAGATGGAGAGGAAATATCCTGTATTTTTGGAACTTTTAATGCTTTTATTGTGCTCATCTTTTTAGTTTTTAATGTTATGAGAAATAAAATGGCGGATTAACCGCCATTTTGTTGAATAAATATTAGCCTAAAGTGCTGGTGTCTTTTTCTCCATGCTGTAACTGTGCATCTTCATCTAATCTGAAACTTGTTTCAAACTCCAGTTCTGATGGGTTTTCACAATTCTCAGGGGCATTTTCAGGGAAAATCGGTAATGGCTGATTTACCGGAAGTCCTGTAGATTTATCCTGAAGGATCGTTAGGGTAGTAGGGATTCTGGTAATCCAGTATTTACCCTGAGGCTCTCCGGTTGGCTGTCTCATTTCGTCCACGATACTCATGTACATTGGATCTCCGATTACCGGAACAGAACCGCCATTCCAGATCAATCCTGTTTCAAGGAAGAACTGAACAGCTGCTTCGAAACCTGGTTTTACGGTAACGATAATCCTTGCCATACCTGCCTGCAGGAAACTTCTGAACAATGGGTCCATACTTTCGCTGATATAGAATTCCTGCCAGCTCTTACGGTTGGCCCAATAGTAAGGATAGAAGGTATAATCCATGATTTCCCATTCAAATGCCTGCTCCATGAACTTGGCAAGGGCTGTATATCTGTCCAGATTTTCATTCAGGTATACCTGGAAATTATCCATGGTTGTTTTCTCATCAGCACCATTGGTTGTTTCCTGACCTAATGTATAAAGGTAATCCTGTAATAAATAAGCGATACAGTTGTGCTTTAAGACATCATGTTCCATATAGCGGTAGAAAGTATCCTGTCTTTCTTTAAGCTGAGCTTCTTTTTCTTTTTGCTCTGCATCCAGCCTTGCCTGATCTTCCTGGAATTTGGCATAAGCAGCTTCATAGGCTTTAATAATATCATTAAAACTGTCTGTTTTCCACTTGTTGATAAAGGCATCGCTCAGCTCACAGTTCACAACAACTTTGATGGTATAACTTCTTACGTTGTGGCCCTTCACCTGAAAAGATACATTACCTGTGATATTGAAACCAGATGACCCGTCGTCAAAATTAAGGTCTCCACCACGTTCAGAACGGCCAATCATATCTCCTTTTAAGTTAGAGAACATCACTTCAGAATAACGTGACCCTGACCATCCACCACCTCTGTTTCTGGTTGATCTGCAGGCAAAGCTTGCATTTTTTCCGGCATAATTGTCCGGGATGGTAAACTGTGTATAATCAATTCCGAAATCGTCATTTTGCTGAGGAACACTGGAAGCTGTATGGATAACCTGTTTGGTTGCTTCCGGGAAAGCTTCTAAAGTTACTCCATATTCCTGAGCCCAATGCTGGATCTGTACAATCGTTGCAGATTTTGGATCTGCCATTAACCATGGTTCCGGTGCTTTTCTAGGATCTACAGGTGCTTTGAGTACCTGAGCTTTGGCAACAGTAAGAGCCAGACGGTGTAATCTTGAAGGTTCAGGAACCATAAATTCAAACATCGTACGCTTGCCATAGTTGTAGATCTGGTTTTTCATTTTCTTGTCGATCCATCTGTAAACTCCGGTAATGTGCTTAGGCTGTGCTACTTCAGCATTATCAGTATTGGTTACTTTTCCTCTGTTGTCATATTCATGAACATTGGTTTCTGTATATTCCTTGATGATTTTCTGAACTCTTTCTTCTGAAATTTTAGTAAGAACTCTTTCCATTGCTCTTTCCGTGATTTCCTGAGATTTCATTACGGCTTGTCTTGTACTGTCGTGCTGTGCTGAGTTATTGGCATAATCTGCTCCGATTTCAAACTTCATGGCACTGTCATTTCCATAGCTGAATCTTGTGTAGGCAGAAATACTCTGCTGCTTTTCAATTTCTTTCGCAACTTCTGTCTGCATATCCGTTCTGGAAGTTTTGGAAGTGTCTGACATCTTCTCTGTTTCCTGAGATTTGGAAGTTGTATCCGTAATTTCAGAGTACTCTCTGGAAACGGAAGACTTATGTCTCAGTTCGCTTGCCATAACGTTCTCAATATTGGACACTTCTCCCGGAACATAAGCATGAACACTTTGCACGACTTTCATATAATCTGCTACGCCCAATCTTTTGATCCCGAAGTTTTTACGTTTTTGGGTTGTACCTGGTTCAGGTGTACCCGGGTTTTCAACTGCTGCACGCTTCAGAGTCAGCATTCCGGTAAGATTTAAGTCTTCTTTCAGATATTGTGTGGCAATTTCTCCATAGGCCTGGCTTCCGTTATCAAAAATAATTTCTATTTTGAAACTAAAGCTGGTTCTGAATCTGTTTACCAAAGCCGCAGGTAAGGTAATTTTATTATCAACTACAGAAATATTGCTGTAATTTTCTTCGAAAGTTCCGGCAGCATCTGTTGTAGCCGTAATTTTAGCATTGGCAACGCTCCACGAAACATCTTCAACTTCAAAAGAAAAATTAACAAATCCTCTGCTGCCTGCTACTACGTAAGCACTGTGAGCATATAAGCTGTATGCCATCGGTGTTCTGGCTGTATTCTGAATAAGAGGTATTGAAGCTCCTCCGATATTGGCATACTGTTGTTCCGGAAGAGGACTATTTTGAAGTGCCGTCTCCATGGAAGCAGAGATATTGTTTCTTACAACAACTAAAGCATCAGCATAGCTTTCAATCTCATCATCAAGAACAATGGTCTGAGCACCCATTCTTAAGGTGTCGTGCGAAAGGATCTGAAGGCTGTCTGTATCTTCTGCCACAGAAGTTAAGCTGGTTGTAGATTCACCGAAAAGTTCTACAAAAAGGTCGAAAGATTCTGGAGAAAGCTTTGCCTGCAAATCTTCCAAATTGATTTCATTTTTGTACGTAAATACGAAAGGAGCAACTTCATATTCTTTCAAAGTGCTGTAAAGACGTTCTTTTTCTTCTTCGGACATGTCCGGAGTGATTTTACTGTCTACTTCGGCCAGCTTTCTGTCATAGAGTTCCAAACGCTCTTTGTTTTCTGCCATATATTTGGAATACTCGTCCTGGTAGGCCTGATATCTGGATTTATAGAACTTTTTCTGAAGCTTTTCCAGCTCGGAATTCAGTGTGTTCAGAGATTCTTTTCTGTGGATCGCTTTGCTGGATACAAAAGAAGCTCTTGCTTCAGACTCTAATCTTTGAACCGTTCTTGCTGCCAAAGCCGGTTCGGAACCTTCAGCGTTTGCAGATGAAACTAAAGAAGCCGTTTCCGTATCCTCTGAAAATAGAATGGTAGGAAGTATAATTTTTCCATCCATTGCTTTTTCCAATGGTTTTTCTCCATTAATTTTGATGATTTCCTGATCTGTAAGGTCCTGGTTGCTGGCAAAACCAAGCTGAATAGCCATTAAAATGTGGCTGATGGCTTCTTTAATATAGAAATCTCCCTGGGTAACAATCTGATAAATATAATTATTCCAAAGCTGGGAAAATATAGCAATTCCTTCTGCGTTCAGCTGTCTGTTGGTATTAATAAGGCTTTTGTAATAATCCGTAACGAACGTCCAGTCAGCGCTTTCTAATGTTTCTTTTTTAGAAAGCTTTCTTCCGATCATCAGAAGGTCTTTAAATGCTCCTTCTTCGATTTTCTTCTCGCTTTCGAATCCGGAATTGTTAAACTCACCGGCAGCCCTTTTCATGGCTGTAAATTTTAAAGTTTTGGCAGGTCTTCCAACGACTGCTGTATCAAAGACACCGGTGACTCCTTTAGGTCTGTGGATAAATCCTAAGTTTTTGTCTTTAATTTCTGTTAATTGAGGGTTTCTCAGACTTACAAATCTGAAAAGTGATTGTGATGCGTTATTGGTATTCATAGGGTTTGTTTCTTTGTAGTTAATAATTCCTTCTCCTATTAAGGATTTTCCGACAGTAAATGCGGATTTTACTGTTGATGTATTATTTGTTGACATGGTTGCTTATTTTTTTGTGTATTCAAGGGTTAGGGTAAATGAATTGATAAGAGAATAATTGTAATCAGGGACATTCAACAGCTCAATAATGGCTCTTTCTCTTTCGATTGTGATATAGGCTTTTGTTCTCCATTGGTTGCCTGCAAATGCTGCTTTAAGATCATCCCATTCTGTAAACATTTCGTTGGAGATAATAGTTTCAAGATCCGGGAATTCAGGTGTTAAATCGATTTCACCTGTTCTCGGAATCTGATTCAGATACAGGGTCTTTTTATAAACAGGCTTACCGTTAATCCATTTTCCGCCTGTCAGCTCTTCTTTGGTACTGTAGGAATGCTGTTTGTCTGCATATTGTTTCTGGATGTAATCATTTTCCTGTGCGTTGTCTCCAAAATAAGTTTTAGAACTTAATCCTCTGGCATTTGATACCTGATGTTCTACCATAACAGGCTCATCAGGATAATTGCTTACCATAATTCCTTTACCGTCAGAATGATCTGTAAAACTCGTTAAAGAGGCTCCGGCATTACTTAAACTAAGTTTTGCACCATAAGCTCTAGCCAATACACCGTAATCTTTACTGACATCTAAATTTGATTGTATAGAATTATCTACACTGCCTGATGTGATCAAAACTCCGCTTGGAAAGAAACCTACCTGGTTTTTAATTCCGTCCTGAGTATTGATTTTATAAAGAAGAGATTCAATTTCCGGTGCTTCGGCATTCTCAAACTGAATATGACCGGAAACGGGATTGTTCACTTCTGTTCCTGTGAGAGGAATGCAGTTCTGGAAGTCGGAAAGGTTTTTATATCCCAATACATTACCGGCATTCAGAACCGCTACTTTTGTATAGGTATTATCGGCCAGTGGAGTTCTTCTTGCACTGATTACAGCATCAAAATCCAATGTTCTTGCGGCAAAATCTCCACCAATTAATGGAGTGACAAGATCGTGACGTCTTGCTACCGGATTGGATTCAATCACCAGCTTGTTAAATATTGAACCTCCTAACGGGGCATTACAGCCGATAACGACGTTGTTATCTCCCCAAACACCCATTGCATGAGTAGTAGACGCTGCATTGTATCCGATGAAAGTATTGGAACCCCATGCACCTGAAGTCGTCGCTTTTCCATGAATATACCCTGCAAAAGCACCTAAAAAAGTATTCTGGGTTCCATTAGTTAAGGAATAAGCAGCTCCAAGACCCAGCGCGGTGTTATTGGTTCCGGCAATATTTTTGTTTCCTGCCTCATCTCCGATATACGTATTTCCGTTTCCTGTTGTTGTTTCAGTTCCCGCCTGTGTTCCGAAAAAAGCATTGAAATTACCCGTGGTAAGTTTAGCTCCGCTTGAAACACCGGTTGCGGTATTCCATCTTCCTGTTGTGGTTTCATTTAAAGCATAAGAACCAAGTGCTACATTATTTGCTCCGGTGGTTAATTTTGATAATGTATTATAACCAATTCCCAGTCCGTAAGCTCCGGTGTGATCCGTGTTCAAATTTCCAAACCAGAAGGAATACGTTGTAGGACTGAAATTGATTTCGCCTGCTCTGCCCTGGCTTGGCTGAAAAATAATAGGCTTGGTTGTTCCGTTACCTCTGTCGATGACATTTTGTAAATTATCATTCCCGCTAAAAGTGGGTTTGTCAGAAAGGTCATTATAGCTGCCTGTTACAGCTACTTTTTTCAGGATAACTTTTTCCTGTCCTTCCTGTGACAATGTAACACTTCCATCTGCATTGGTGGTGGGAATAATACTGAATTCAGAAAGGTTGATGTGAAAGGCAGAGCCGTCATTCTGGGTAATGGTAATGATATTTTGAGAGGCGTCATATACTGCGTTTTGAATGCTGATATCACGGGTTACCAAACTGCTTAAATCTACGGATTTGCTTTGCTGAACCCCATTCTCACCCGTATAAAATACCGTTAAGATATTTCCATTTAATTGCGGAACCTGAATAGCTGTCTGCGTTTCAATTTTTTCTTTCCAAAGTTGAGCATTCTGCGGATTTATATTGGATGCATTTGCATCTGCTTTTTGTGACAGATCATAATCTAATTGAGCTGCAGGAATCTTTTCATCTTTGTGCCAGTATGAATCATGCCACTCCCAAAATTCTTCCTGTACCGGGATATCTCCGTTTTCGAAATATTTTTTTAATTCTTGTTTTGTTTTCATTTGCTTAAAAATTTAACTGATTTGGTTTATCTGTATGTAATAATTCCGATTGGAATACCTGATCTGCTCAGATCTAAACCTTGTGGTGCAGAAACTGTTTGTAGTGAAGGAATGGCAAATGCATTTTCTCCTACAGAGCTGACTGAATCTGGAATATATAAAGCTGTTAGGTCGCTGCTTGTTGATAACTGAAATGCTGATGATTCAATAGTTTCTACTCCCTCTTCTAATATTATTTTTGATATCCGGGCGTTACCACTTGCAAAAGCGAATGTTTCTATTGTTTTACATGAACCAGGAATTGTTATGGTTCCCTTTAGGTATTGAGAGTTAAATGCTCGAGCTTTTATCCTTTCAAGAGATTTAGGAAAAATAATTTTTGAAATGCGTGGTACGGATACTGAAAAGATAAATCCTCCAACAGTTTTTATACCTTCAGGAAAAACAATGATGTTATCAGTTCCAATAATTTCTGTACTATCCGTTGGCGAATAGGCAAATTCTGTATAAACAGGCAGATCAAGTGAAGTGTTGTTTAGTTTCTCGTCTTTATGCCAGTAAGAGTCCATCAAAGCCCAGAAATCTTCCTGTACCGGGATATCTCCGTTTTCGAAATATTTTTTTAATTCTTGTTTTGTTTTCATTTTTCTAAAAATTTTAATTGATGAGTTTTCCTCCCACGATTTCCACTGTGCTGTCAAAAGAATAAGGTAAATAGGTCGTTTCAGGGCCTAATGTTACTTTTGTAAGCTGGTTAACTCTGAAAGCATTGTTTTCAATTTTGAGTACACTGGCCGGAATGGTTACTGAGGTGAGTTGATTACTGACAAAAGCATCCGAGTGAATTTCTGTTACTCCATCGGGAATCTCAACAGATGTCAGCTTATTGGCAGAGAAGGCTCCTTGTGAGATAATCGTTATTCCTTTGGGAAGACGAAGTTCTTTCAGTTGATTGGCTGTAAATGCCTGTATTCCAATATTGATAACGCTGTCCGGAATAAATAAAGACGTTAATCTGTTATTGTAAAAAGCCCAATTGGGGATTTCGGTTACCTTTGGAGGAATTGTAAAGGTCGTTAAGCCGCCGTTACTAAATGCGCTTTCCTGGATAGTTGTTACAGAGTCAGGGATTTCTACGTCAGTTACCTGCAGACCTGCGGTGAAATTTTTGGGAATAGTGAGTGTTCCTTCTTTTATCACAATTTTTCTTTTTGAAAAGAAAGCCAGTGAAGCATTTTTATCAGCATCGATTTCAGCATAGAGTATGTTGAAAGTACCATTCTCCAGACCTGCAACTTTCTGCATGTCAATTTTTTCATCCTTATGCCAGTAAGAATCCTGCCATTCCCAAAAGTCTTCCTGTTTTGGAATATCTCCATTTTCAAAATAGAGCCTGAGTTCTTCTTTTGTTTTCATAAAACGTTGTGTGATTTGTTGGTTAATAAATTGATTATATGTCCTGTATTTTGGTATAACAGGCTTATGATTGCTATATTTTAAGACATAGTTCTGGCTGTCCAGCATTTTGTGAATGGTGAATTCAAAGGTGTTCGAGGTTGTTTAATGAGATTGCTGTGCGTATATTACAGAGATTTAAAGGTAATGTCGGACAGCGTCAGAACTTGTCGTGTTTTTTTAATTTTATTTAAAAAATATCTTCTTCAGGTATTCCTTTTTCAAAATCTTCTCTGAAGAAGTTTTCAATGTCGTTGAGATAGTTTTCATAATCCATCTCAGCATTTTCGATATCACTCCATTCTATCGTATAGAGATCTTCATCGATGAGTATATCTGTATTGTGATCTGGTGTTTCCATGTTTTGTGTGATAAGGTGTTGGTTATATTTTTTTGAACATATTTCAGGCTGTTCAGCATAGGGAAATGTTGAATTCAAAGGCTTTTTAAAGTTTTTTTAGATTGTTGTTCTGTGTCTTTTTGATACTCCAAAGGTAGTGGGGCGAAACGACAAAACTTGACGTGTTTAAAAAAGATTTTTTAATTTTTAAATATAATCTTAATAACTTATATAAGGTAGTTATAAGGCAAAAAGCTTATATTTTATTTTTGATGAGTTTCTGAACAATCTGGTTCAAAGTTTCTCTGTTATCATCAATATAGCTGAGTCCGGCCTGTATCAGATTCTCAATATTGGATCTTCTTACATTATCCATGGCGGGAGAAGCATTTTTTAGTGAAGGATTCAAACGGTAATAATTTTTTTGATTTCTAAGTCCCAGTGTCTGAAACATCTGTTCCAGCTGGTAATCCACTGTTTCTGCATTGGCAGACATCAGAATGTCAACAATAGGGCTTACCCAGCCAATTTTTCCTGCTTTTTCCAGTCTTTTAAAAGAGTAAGGCCTTGCTTCGATCCCTGTTCCGATAGAAACCATTATCATATCGTTTACCGTGGGACGGTTAGCTTTCTGATGATTTTTTAAAACTTCTGCAAAAGGAATCTTTCTGGCCTCTGCATAAGCGCACAATGCGGGATTATTGGCAAACATACCGCCATCAATCAGACTGAAAATCTGGCCATACATTGATTTGATCTGAACAGGACTGAAATATGTAGGAGCCGCTGAAGTCGCTCTGCAGATATCTCTTACATAGAAATTGTCTGTGCTGAGGTTGGCTTTCCAGGAGTTGAAAAGCTTTGCTCTTCTGTTTTCTATATCATAACTTGTTATCAAACAGGGTTTTATTAATTCTTTTAATTCTAAATTTCCAAAGAAATCATGTAAATTTTTTTCCAGAGCTTCCTGGGAAATTTTTTCATTCAATAATCCGAATGGATTAACCAGTTTTTCCCAAAAGGAAACCTGGAAGATATCGCCGCCCTTTTCAGCATATAATTCCAATCCTTTCTGAATAGAATATTTTGCTTTTCGGGTTTCATCAGGAGAGAGAATAATAGAAGCAATCAGACCTCCGGTGCTGCTGCCAGCAACCAGATCAAAATAATCTCCCAGCTTGGCGGTGGGCTTATCATAATACTGGAGCTGTTCTTCTATGTAACGCAGAATAATGCAGGTTACGATTCCCCTTATTCCACCTCCGTCCAAAGAAAGAATGGTTGTCTTTTTCATGTGATATTTTTAATGGTTTGTTAAAAGGACACATGCAATCTTACATGTACAGAATCTGTTGAATACTTTAAAAATTGTGGAGATTCCATACTTAGATTTCATTGCTTTTTTTGTTGTTTTCTTATAAAGCAAAGGTAGTCTGGGGAAGCGACAGAACATGTCGTATTATATTTAATTTCAAATAAATGAAACTAAAAAATAACGTAATTCTGCTGGTCTTTTGGCATCTTCAAAAGCGTTCTCCAGCTGGTTTTTACAGGTCCTTTTTTAGAGGGAATTGTCTTTTTTTCAAAGTGGGGAAGGTCTTTAAATGTTTTCCAGTTTCCGCCCCAATCCCAGCCGTGGCGGGCAAAGATTTTTACACATTCGTACCAGTCTGCAACGTTGTCATTATCCCAGTCTTTTGCCGTATCCCAACTTGCTGTTTTTCCGTCAATCATAAGACAGATGTCTACCGCAAGGCCATAATTGTGAATGCTTTGCCCTGCCTTGGCATTGGTTACTTTTTTTCCTGAAGTAATTCTTCCGATTGCATAAAGCTTTTCCTGCTCTTCAAAAGATCTTAATCCCTGAGTGATCCGCACTTTGGCTCTTCCGGTAAGTGCTTCATCACATTCCTGTATAATTTGCTTCACTTCATCTCTTACCAACGGGTGAAGTTTCTGAATCCGTTCTAAGGTTACTTTGTCCATATTTCTTATTTTCTTGTAGAACAAAAGTATAGCGCGGATGCGACGAAACTTGACGTGTTTTATTTAAAATTCTATAAATATTCAACCTGAGGTGAAAAACATAAAGTAAAAAGATTTAGAAGGAGATAAATTCATCCGTACACAAAAAAATAAGAAAAAATTGTTTTTAAATTTTTAAAAATCAAATAGAAGTAGTAAATATGACGGATAAAACACAATATCAATGCATACCATCCTACCTTTTTTATTGGCCATGATTGTGGCTATTGTACTGCTCAATATGTGGGCTACAAAATTAAAAATTGCTTATCCTGTTTTACTCGTTGTATTCGGACTGCTTGTTAGTTTTGTGCCAGGTCTTCCGGTGGTAAAGATTAATCCGGATCTTATCTTTTTTATCTTTTTGCCTCCTCTTTTGTTTGAGGCCGCATGGTCAATTTCCTTTAAAGAAATGAAAAGATGGTGGCGTATTATCGGAAGCTTTGCTTTTTTAGTGGTCTTTTTTACGGCGCTGGCAGTAGCGGTGACAGCGAATTATTTTATTCCCGGATTTACACTTGCTCTCGGGTTTTTGCTGGGAGGCATTGTATCTCCACCGGATGCCGTAAGTACGGGAGCCATTATGAAGTTTGTAAAAATACCATCCACTACATCTGCGATTCTGGAAGGAGAGAGTCTGTTGAATGACGCTTCCTCTCTTATTATATTCCGTTTTGCTCTGATTGCTGTAGGAACCGGACAGTTCGTATGGCAGGAAGCTTCTCTGGATTTTTTATGGATGGTAATCGGAGGCGCAGGAATCGGGTTAGTACTGGCATGGATTTTTGTACAGGCTCACAAACGGCTTCCTACAGAAGCTTCTTCTGATATTGCCCTGACCCTTATTGAACCGTATCTGATGTATTGGGTTGCAGAGCAGTTTCACTGTTCAGGAGTTTTAGCTGTAGTTTGTGGTGGGTTGTATATGTCTGGGAAACGAATGATATTTCTAAACAGTACCAGCCGTATCATGGGGTATAGCGTATGGGAAAGCTTCGTATTTATTCTGAATGGCATAGTATTCTTAATAATAGGACTCGAGCTTCCTGAAATTGTCGGAGGGCTGCGGTCAGAAGGAATTCCTTTGAGAATTGCTATCCAATATGGAGTGTTGGTGACCGGTATTCTGATTGCCGCCAGAATCATAAGTTCTTATGCCGCTATGCTGGCTACATTGATTTTCCGGCCAAGTGTCGCTCCCCGTGCTTCTTCTGCAAGAAGACGTCTCCTGATGCCTTTGATGCTTGGATGGACAGGAATGAGAGGTGTTGTCTCACTGGCTGCTGCCCTGGCCATTCCGATTACCCTTGAAAACGGACTTCCTTTTCCCAACAGAAACCTTATCCTGTTCATTACTTTCGTGGTAATCTTGCTTACCTTACTCGTACAGGGACTTACTTTGCCTTACTTTATAAAATATGGACATGTATTTGATGATTTCACAGATGAAGAAAAAGATAAAAAGACACGGGAAGAAATAAAATATAAACTAAAGCAGCATGTCTACCATTTTCTTAAAGCCAAGCACGAAACTGAACTGAACAGCCATGCAGGATTGGAAAGAATGCTGAAACAATGGGAAGAAAAAATACAGACCAATAATACCGAATGGATGAATGAAAAGACCAAAGATATCTTTTTTGAAATGCTGGAAAGCCAGAGACAGTTTCTTTCAGAACTGAATAAAGATATTTCCGTTAATGAAGAAATTATCCGCCATCAGCTCTATCAGCTCGACCTCGAGGAAGAACGGCTGAGGATGATTTAATCTATAAGTAGTTACATGGTTTGATTTTTTATAGTAAGAATTTTGTTTTCTAATTCGGTAATATTATTTTTTAGTTCTGAAAATATATCTTTAAAATTATAATTTTCAAAACTGGTTGAATCAAAATCTTCAGGAAATATACCTGAGGCATACTGCCATATCTCTATAATTTCTCCCAAAGGGATATCATAAGGCTTATAAAATGCATTGTCAGAAACCACTGTGATTGATTTTTTCTTTTTAGTCTTCAATCTCTTGTAAGAAATACCATCATTCAAAGTCACAAAAACATAACTTTTATTCGGTTTCAGGTCATCAATATTTTCCACATACTTTCCGATAATGTAAGATCCATCTTTAAAAGGAGGCATTGAATCTCCTTGCGCTGGAAAAGCTCTATATTTTCCATTGGTTAAAAAAGGAAGTGTGATTCTTTGCAGACTTTCAATGTATTCCGGGTCACTATAACCGGATAAATATCCCATTGATGCTTTCTGCGGAACGATTTCGATACTGTTGTTTCCCAATTGGTCTACAACAACGGGTAAGACAATTCGATTGTCAGGAAGTTTTAAAATATCTTCCAACGGATACTTTCGGATATCAACTGTCAGAAGTAAATCAATGCTTATATTGAAGTACTTCGAAATCTTTATTAAAACTTCGTAAGGAGCTTCCGAACGGCCACTTTCATATTTGGAGTAGCGATCTCTGCTGATGATAAGAATATCATTGGCAAAAGCATGTTGGGATAATCCTCGCTTAACTCTCAAAAACCTTATGTTATCTGCAAAAGTTGACATTGGGACAAATTGTACCAGCAAATATAATAATTTTGGGACAAATAGTCTCTAATTTTGTAACGTGAATCGTTCAATTGTACATATGGACCTTGATGCATTTTTTGTATCCTGCGAGAGACGTAATAACTCGCAGCTTCAGGGTATTCCTCTTATTATAGGAGGTGGAGACCGTGGAGTCGTGGCATCGTGTTCCTATGAAGCAAGAAAGTTTGGGGTTCGTTCAGCCATGCCAATTCGTATGGCACTGAGGCTTTGCCCTGATGCAAAAGTTATTAAAGGCGATCATGAAATGTATTCCAATTTATCACATACTGTAACCGAAATTATTCAGGAAAAAGTTCCACTGATGGAGAAAGCAAGTATTGATGAATTTTATCTGGATTTATCAGGAATGGATAAGTTTTTTGGCTGCTATCAATGGACCAAAGAAATTGCAGAGACAATTACCAAAGAAACAGGACTTCCGATCAGTTTTGCGCTGTCAACCAATAAGACCGTTTCAAAAATTGGTACCGGAGAAGCAAAGCCTGTTGGAAGGCTAGAAATCAGAGAAATGGAAGTGAAGCCATTTTTAAACCCTTTATCCATCAAAAAAATTCCAATGGTGGGTGACAAGACCTTTCAGTTATTATCAAGAATCGGAATCCGGACGATTCATACCTTATCTGAAATGCCGGTACTGGTTCTGCAGCAAATGATCGGCGTTAACGGAAAGGAACTCTGGAAAAAGGCCAATGGAATTGATGAAAATCCTGTTGTTCCTTATTCCGAAAGAAAGTCTATCTCAACCGAAAGAACTTTTACCAATGATACCATGGATATTATCGAGTTAAAACGGCTGATATCGGGAATGGCAGAGCAGCTGGCCTATCAGTTGAGACAGGAAAAATGGCTGACATCTACAGTGGTGGTAAAAATAAGATATGCCAATTTCGATACCGAGACCAGGCAATGTAAAGTATCTTATACTTCTGCAGATCACACCTTGTCAAGAGTTGCTTTAGAATTGTTCAATAAAGCATATACAAGAAGAATGAGGCTTCGTTTGGTAGGGCTGAGATTTACAGGGTTAGTACACGGAAACCATCAGATGAATCTATTTGAAGACACCGAGGAACAAATGAGTTTATATCAGACAATGGATGATATAAAAAACCGCTTCGGGTCTGATGCGGTAGGGCGTGCCTCCGGTTTTGACTTCGGGAAATAATTTTAAATCTTTCAACATGTTTATTAATTGTCATTCTTTCCACAGCCTTCGTTATGGAACATTATCCATACAGAAAGTAGCAGAACAAGCCCAGGCTTTAGGGATCAAAGAGCTGGTGCTTACTGATATCAATACCGTGACGGGAATTTATGATTTTAAAAAAACATGTGAAGACCTGGGAATAAAACCTATTCCCGGTGTTGAGGTCAGAAACGAGGGGAAACTTCTTTATGTAGGCATAGCCAGAAAATTTTCAGGAATTGGTGAGATCAACAAAATGATTACAGATCATAATTGTAATGGTAAAGAACTGACTGAAGTTGCTCCTGAATTCAAAGATGTATTTATTGTTTATCCCATGAGTAATATTCCTCCGAAATTGAAAGACAATGAATTTATAGGAGTAAGAATAGAAGAATTAAATTTTCTGATACGTCCCGAATATGAAAAACACATCGCTAAAATGGTTATTTTTCATCCTGTTACCTTTAGTTCTGATGAAGAATACGAATTGCATAAAATTCTGCGGGCTATTGACCACAATACCTTATTGTCTAAGCTGACCAAAAGAGAAGTTTGCCGCAGATCTGAGTATTTTATTTCCGAACAGGAGATTATAAAGGCATTTGAAAGATATCCCCGGATTATTGAAAATACGAGAAGTATCCTCGAACAATGTAACTTTGAATTTGATTTTGGAAAAGTAAAGAATAAGCAACACTATAAAAAATCCAAAGAGTCTGATGTAAAACTTCTCAGAAGATTAGCCTATTTAGGATTGAAAAAACGTTACGGAAAAGATCATGAGACGGCAAAAGAAAGAGTTGAAAAAGAGCTGAAAGTTATTGATGAACTGAATTTCTGCGCCCATTTTCTGATCACCTGGGATATTATCCGTTACAGCAATAGCATGGGGTTTATGCATGTTGGCAGGGGAAGCGGAGCGAATTCCATTGTCAGCTACTGCCTGGGAATTACAGACATTTGCCCTCTGGAGCTTGACCTTTATTTTGAAAGATTCCTTAATCTTAACCGCCAGGTACCACCCGATTTTGATATCGACTGGAGCTGGCAGAACAGAGATGCTATATTGGAGTATATCTTCAACAGGTATGGAAAAGACCATGTCGCCTTTTGCGGAACTAATGTTGAATTCAAATACAAATCAATTTTCAGGGAAGTTGGAAAGGTATTTGGTCTGCCCAAGGAAGAGTTGGATGATCTGGCAGGTAAATCAATGGAAGTTCATGACCGGAATTCAGTAGTGGAACAGGTGCAGAAATATGGTAAGTTATTGGAAAAGTTTCCTAATCAAAGAAGTATGCACGCCTGTGGAATCCTTATTTCGGAAGAGCCCATTACCCATTACACAGCATTAGAAATGCCCCCCAAAGGTTTTCCGATTGCCCAGTTTGATATGAACGTGGCAGAAGATATAAAAATGGAAAAACTGGATATTCTCTCACAACGTGGGCTGGGTACTATTAAAGACACCGTAGACCTTGTAAAAAAAACAAGAGGAATTGATATTAATATCTGGGATACAACGATTTCCAAAGATGAACAGAAAGCTAACGAATATTTGGCAATAGGAAGAACTATCGGATGCTTCTATATTGAATCTCCGGCCATGAGAGGACTCTTAAGAAGATTAAAATGTGATAATTACAGAATATTGGTTGCCGCGTCCTCTATTATCAGACCTGGAGTAGCACAAAGCGGTATGATGCGGGAGTATATATTCAGACATAATCATCCTGAGCAGTTTGAATATTTTCATCCCATATTTGAAGAGCACTTAAAGGAAACTTATGGCATTATGGTCTATCAGGAAGATGTGCTGAAGATTGCCCAGTATTTTGGAGGGCTGTCTCTTGCAGACGGTGATATTTTACGTAGGGCAATGAGCGGAAAAGGAAGATCAATCAAAAAGCTTCAGGAGGTAAAAGCTAATTTTTTTGAAAAATGTAGAGAAAAGGGGCATTCGGAAATACTTACTGCTGAAGCCTACAGACAAATTGAATCTTTTGCCGGATATTCTTTCTGCAAAGCTCACTCCGCCTCTTATGCCGTGGAAAGTTACCAAAGTCTTTATCTGAAAGTATATTATCCGTTGGAGTTTATGGTTTCTGTGGTTAACAATCAAGGTGGATTTTACCGCACCGAAGTCTATATCCATGAAGCAAAAATGTCCGGAGGAAATGTTCAGGTTCCTTGTGTGAATACCAGTGAATATAAGACAACGCTTAAAGGAACAGATATTTACCTGGGGCTGATGCTTTTGGAAGGGCTCGAAACAAGAGTCGCACATGGTATTATTGAAGAACGCGAAAAAAACGGAGTATACAAATCGCTGGAAGATTTTATCAGACGAATTCCCATTGGTATTGAAACAATACAGATTCTTATTTTTATTGGCGCGTTCAGATTCACAGGTAAACCTAAAAATGAACTATTGGTGGAAGCCCGATTACTATTGGTCAATTTTAAACCGGAACAGAGAGGACTTATGCTGATTGAAGAACCTGTGCAGGAATTTAAACTTCCGCAATTAAAAAGAGAACAGTTTGAAGATGCTTTCGATGAAATCGAACTGATTGGTTTTCCGGTTTCATGCAGCCCTTTTGATTTACTGCAGACCCAATACAGAGGTTCTGTTTTTGTTAAAGATCTGCTGCAATATCATAAAAAACAGGTAAAGATGCTCGCCTATCTTATTTCAAGGAAACATGTTCCAACCAAAAAAGGAACGATGTATTTCGGAACCTGGATTGATGCAAATGGAGATTACTTTGATACAGCCCATTTTCCGGATAGCCTGAAAAATTATGACTTTCAGGGTGGCGGCTGCTATTTATTACTGGGAACAGTAGAAGTAGATTTTCATTTTCCAACTATAACGATTCATAAGATGGCCAAAATGCCAATGATCCCAGACCCCAGATACGCTTATGATAAAGAAAAACAATATGATATCCACAGGCAGATTAAGGAAGATGTGAGTATGACTTTTCGAAAACCTTATCCACAGGCACATGAGATTGGGCTGCCAAGACATAGGATAGTTAAATAGTATCTTTTCTGAAATAATCTTTTTCATCAAAAATATAAATCCTTAAAATTTCTTACGAAATAAGGTTCAGTTTTATGGTAAAATAATAAAATTCCGTATTTTGATAATGTAAAATAATACTATATTTGACTTATTATCAATGTTTTAAGTGTTTATGTCTTAAGCGGGGCTATTGTGTGGGATGTGCTTTTACATTTATCTTTGACCAAGAAATGTACTCGTTTTAAAACCACAAATTAAATGAAAAATCTAAGTATTTTGATGAAGGGAATTCTGGTTCCCTTATGCTTTACCATAAGCTATTCAAAAGCTCAAGTAGGTATTAATACTTCAAGCCCTCAAACTATTTTCCATGTGGATGGGGCAAAAGATAATCCCTCATCCGGAGCTCCATCCTCTACCCAAATTTCCAATGATGTTGCCATCACTTCTGCCGGAGAAATCGGAATCGGAACTTTAACACCGGCCACCAGAATCGATACGCGCTCAGCTAACAATACTGATAATGCAATCGGAATTGGAGAAACCAGTCAGACAGCCTCGGCTGCAGGCGGAGGTGCTGTACGGTATAATCCGCTGAATGGTGGAAAGATGCAGTATTCGGATGGTATTGTATGGCAGGATCTTATTTCTTCCCCAACAAAGGCAGTAGTGGTAGCCAACCTTCAGGCTGCGAACTTTACCGTTAAAATTCCCTATCAGACTGCTACAGGTATTACAGGCTGGACAGAGGTTTCCGATCCGACAGGAAATTTTACTCCCGGAACAGGTGTTTTTACAGCGCCAAGAACAGGAGTATATCTTGTTTCTTTTACGTATGACTTTGTAAGAATTCCTATTGTTTCAGGCTATTTTTCAGAAGCAAGATATGTTGTAAACGGAAGCACTACGGTAAAAAAATGCGTGAAATCTTACTCCAATATCTCAAAACAGGCACAGGTGGCAGGATCTTGCGTTGCAGGCGTTCAGCTCAATAAGGGAGACACGCTTCAGCCGTATATCTATCAGTCTGTTTATAATGGCAACCTGAGTCTGAGGACCGATATTTCTTCTGCAAGCAATGAATATGGCTTTGTAAATCTTTCTATTCTGGAACAATAACACATTGGATATGATAAAAAAATTAGGACTGGCCCTGATCATTTGCAGCAGCATAGCGATGAAGGCCCAGATAGGAATCAATATGTCTTCCCCGGAAGGAGCAGTACATATTGACGGACAGAAAAATACAAATACCTCAATACTTTCCAGTTATTATGATGATGTAGTCATTACTTCTTCCGGAAATGTAGGAGTAGGAAAAAAAACTCCCAAAACAAGACTGGATCTGAGATCAGGGGAACGCCTGAATGCTATTGGCATCGGAGGAACTTCACAATCTGCATCTGCAGCAAAGGCAGGAGCGATGAGGTATAATTCCGGAACTCAGGATCTGAGCTATTCCAACGGAACAGCTTGGGTAGCACTGGCTCATAAGGCTCCCAATGATTTTGTGGATGCTGAAAATGCTTCCATACAAAGTTTCAGCAATGGAGTACAGACTGCCGTTACGGGCTGGACTAAAAAAACAGATGTGAACAGCAGCTTTAATGCCGGTACAGGTACTTTTACAGCTTCAAAAACAGGGGTATATATTGTATCCTTTACCTTTTCACTGGCTTCCGGAAGTATTGCAGACGATTCAAGATATGAAACCTTGATCCAGACCAATTCTACCTCTTCCGCAACCGGTAAAGTTTTCAAATGTGTAGGAAGTTATCCCGGAAACAATACAATTGGAAACCGCGTTGCAGGAAACTGCTCAGGTATTTTCAACCTGAATCAGGGTGATAATATTACCGTAAGCCTGAATCAGAAACTGGGAAGTTCAAAAACCCTGGACACGGATTCTACGCTAACTTCTTTAAGTATTTTCGGATTATAAAAACATACATGATGAAAAAAAATTGTTTACTGATTTTAATGACGTTAAGCTTCCAGTGTGCATTTTCACAAATTGGAATCAATACCCCAAATCCGCAGGGCATTTTGCATATTGACGGACAAAAAGATAATCCTGCTTCAGGGGCTGTATTTACTCCAGCCCAGCAGAGTAATGATATCCTTGTGAACAGTGCAGGGAAAATAGGAGCAGGAACTTTGAACCCGGCAGTAAAAGTGGATGCCAGAAATTCCGGAAACGGAGCCATTGGTTTTGGAACATCTGCCCTTACAGCCGCAGCCGCAGATGAGGGTGCCGTACGGTATAACAACGGTGTGGAATATTCCAATGGAAATGAATGGCTTCCTTTGCTCACAGCACAGTCTGCCAGTAATAAAGTAATCGTTATTGCAGCCAAAACGACCAATAATGTAAAACTGGCAACTCCTGCTGCTCCCACTATAACTGCGGGTTTACAGAACAGAGCAAGTAATTATCTTGTAGACTGGAGTAAAACTTTTGAGAGCAATTCCGGTACGAGCTTTAATGCTGCGACAGGTATTTTTACAGCTCCCAGAAATGGAATTTATGTAGCCACTTTCACTACAGATCTGGCTCCGCTGGCCATTAATTATACAACGGATCCTTTAAATCCTATTCAGATAGAAGCCATCTGGCAGCTTTACGATAATACGGCCGGACTGGCTGTTACCAATATTATCAATACCGTGAAATGTGCCAATACCATGTCCTCAAACAGCGTAGGAAATATTGATGCAGGAAGTAACTGTACCGCTTCATTCTACATGACAGCAGGGCAGAGGCTTATGCCTTACATCTGGTTTAATTTAAATAATTCAAACCTCGCGAATTTTTCGCTCAACAATACGGGCGGCTATAATAATCTTACCATAGCAGAACAGTAATCAGGAGATTTCATCAAGGGTTTTGATAAAAGCAGACGGGTGAAGTCCTGTAATCTTTTTGAACTCAAGAGAAAAAGCACTGTGGGAGGAATATCCCGTAATTTCTGCAAGGTGATTGATCTTATACTTTCTGTATTGAGGTTCATTTTTCAACTGGTTAACAATGTAATTGATCCTCAGATGATTAATGTATTGGTTGAAATTGAATTTCTTATGTTTCTTAATAACCGTTGAAAGGTATTTTGTATTGATATTCAATGTGTTGGCAAGATTGTAACGCGAAATGTTTTTGTTGTTAAACTCAAGATTTTCTTCAAATATTTTTAATCCCTGTAATATGTTTTCCTCTACTTCCGGCGAAATTTTTATTTCTGATGGAGTAGAGGTATTTTTTGCCTGAATATCCTCAGAAATTTCCTGTGGATCTTCCTCATAAATAACAGGAGAAATGCCTTCTCTGTAAATTCTGGAAACAGCTTCTTTATGTTTTTTACGGAGACGGAGGCTATTGAAAATCACAGCTCCTGAAACAATTAATAATGCAAGGCACGCAATAATAAGCCCTTTTGAGACGGAATGGCTTTCATTGAGCTGCTGATGAAAGCTTTCTTCTTTTTTAGAAAGTGTTTTGTTGACGGCCATGGCCTTGTTGTAAGCAATGCTGTCTTTTAATGTAAGGTTTTCAATTTTATATTTTTCGGTATTGGTGTCGTCGTGAAGCTGGGCATAGGCTTCTTCAAGATTTTTAGTAACCTCAATCTTTTTTTCATTGAATCCATACCGATCTACGATGGCCAGGGATTTCTGATAATAAAGCACCGCACTGTCCGGTTTATTCTGTTTTGAAAAAGAAAATCCGATATCATTCAGGATGTTTGCCCGAAGATAATAATTGTTTTCCCCTACCAGCGAAAGGGCTTTTACAAAATAAGGTTTAGCCTCCCTGAATTTTTTTACCTCAGATAAATTATATCCCATATTGGTATAAGCGGAAATCAGCAGTTCATTTCTTCTGTTGACATTCTTAAGCTTCTGAAATTCCTGAATGGCACTTTTGGAATAATACGCTTTCTCTTTATATTGTTCCTTGTTAAGAAGGATCAAAAAAGAATTATAGATCATTCCTTTCAGCTCATGTCCTTCTTCGGTATTATTATTTTTTACTTCAGCAAGTGCATTCCGGAGGCTGGCAGAAGACTCTTTAAGCAGCCCGAGCTTTGCATATTGAGTTCCCTGCATTCTGTATGCGAGAGCTTTTCCGATGCTGTAATCGCTTTGGGTCGCTATTGTAAGCGCCTTATCTGCAAAATCAAGACTTTTCTCAGCATCAGATCTCAGATAGCTGTTGAAAGACTTTAAATAATAAGCTTTTGCTAAAAATTCCGGGAGATTTCTTTTCCGTGCAGAATCTATAATCTTATTCAGAACGATTTCTGAGCTGTCCGGATTTTTGGACGATAGTGTTCGGGCATACTTATATTGTCCCTCAAAATCAAATTCCTGAGCGAATGTAAAAATTGAAATAATCAGGAAGAAAAAGAGAATAATTTTTTTCTTCATTGTGTGTGTTTTTTTATTTTTTCTGGTACTTCCAGTTGCGGCCTTTACCTTCGGCTATCCATTCCAAAGACTGTTCCAATCTTTTATTTCTGGTAGCTTCTGTTTTGGCTTCTGTAAGCCATGCAATATACTCTTTTCTGAAAGATGGTGAAGATTTTTCAAAAATTTCTTTTGCTTTCGGCTGAGCATTCAGGGCAGATTGAAAATAATCAGGAATTTCCATTTCTATCCTCGATGGAGGTGCTTTTTTCATCGTTACACCCATATCTGTAAGCTCCATGGCTTCTTTAATCGCTCTTTTCAGCTGAGGTTGGGATGGAAGATCTTCAAGACGGGTTATTTTTCCTAAACTGAACATTGAACTTTTTTCAGTATTTGTTTCTATTTCCTGTAAAGTTTTCATTTCCTGATGCAGCCAGAATCCAAGGCTGCAATATTGCTTGAAAGCGGTGATGGAACATAAAATCTTCCCTTTATACATGAAAGTGGGAAACTTCCATTTGATGGCTTCTTCCGCATCGGGGCAGGCTTCATGAATGATTTCACGAAGATAATCTAAGATAGGTTTTGCAAAATCGGGAGATTTTTCAATGTATTCATCAACTTTTGCGCTATGTTTTTCCATACTGTTTATCAGAATAGTTCTACAATTTCATTCACAAGGAATTTTACCTGGTCAGGTCTTCCTCTGTCATTCTTAGGATTATTGGAATAGCTCCCGGTTTTTACAATAACCATATTATGCTCCGGAACCATGATAATATATTGTCCCTGTAATCCGAGGAAATAATAATGTTTGATGGGGTTGTCATGATTGATCCAAAGTCCCATTCCGTAAATATTTTCAGACTTTTGTGTGGGAGTTCTCATCTGTTCAATAAAGTCTGCATTGAGAATCTGATGATCTCCGGCTTTCCCATCATCCAGAAACAGCTGTCCCAGTTTGGCAAAATCTCTTGCATTGGAATGAATACAGCAATAGGCTTTTTCCATACCGTGATCATCTGTACTCCATTTGGCATTCTGTTCCATTCCCAGAGGAATCCAGAATTTTTCAGATAAATAGGCGGCTAGTGATTGATTCAATGCTTTTCGGAGTGCAAAACCAAGAAGCTGTGTCGAGCCGCTTTGATACTCAAATCTTACACCGGGTTCTTCTTTAAATTTTCGGGAAAATACAGCTTTTACAAGGCTTTTTCCATAATAGGCTTTGGCATTGGGAAGAAAAGGATTGTTGTAATCTTCATTCCAGTCCAGCCCGGCTTCCATTTGAGCTAAATTTTTAAGGGTAACCTGATTTCCAAAGGGTTTGTTTTTAAATTCGGGATAAAAATCTGAGAACTTTTCATCTAGAGTTGGAATAATTCCTTCTTCCAGTGCCTTTCCCAGAAGCATCACCGTCACTGCTTTTGCCATAGAAAAAGAATTGGTTTGTGATAGCTGATTGTAGCCGTCCCAATACTGTTCATGAAGAATTTTTCCATTCCTTATCACTACCAAAGCAGCTGTTCTGGAGTGTTTTAAGTTTTCAACTAAATGTTTAGGTAATTCTGTTTTATTGTAGTCCGGATCTTCCTCCCAGAGTTTGGGTTCTTCTGTTGCAACAGGATTGCTCGGGAAAAGATTTCCATCATCAATATGGGCACTTGATTTTCCTTTCAGATAGGTTTTGGAAATGCCATTGAATAAATAATCATATCCCAGAAAATAAGCTGCTGCCGCACCGGCTACAGCCCCGCCTATCATATATTTTAGTATTCTCATTTTTTATGAATGGGTCTTTAACAAATTTAAAATAATTTGGTTATAAAATTTAAAATGAATCAGCAAATAAGTTATTTTTGTTCTTATTGATGAAAACTATGACCAGAAAAATTTTTGTATTGGGGTACTTCCTGTTTTCAATCCTGGGAACAGCCCAGATTTATAAACCGATAGATACTGCAGATTATATACAAAGAAAAGCATTTTTAAAGAGCTTTGAAGGGAATAATGAAGCGACTGTAAAGAGATTAAAGTCCCAATATTCCGGAAAAACAGGCTCTGAATTATCCAAAATTTATAAAGAATTCGGAACTGATTTTGAAAAGCAGGTGAAGAATAAGGATTTTATTTTTAAATCTGAATTTGAAACCAGCATACAGTCTATGATTCAACGTCTTAAAAAGAATAATCCTACAATTCCTCACGATCTGAAAATTCTGATTGCCAAAGACAACACTCCCAATGCCTATTGCCTTGCTGACGGAACTTTTGTCATCAATATGGGGCTTTACAGCTGGCTGAATAATGAGGAACAAATTGCTGCAGTGATTTCCCATGAGCTTGGACATAAAATAGAGGAGCACTCCCTGAAGACTTTTTTGAAAATTATAGAACAGGATAAACAGGATAAACTGGTGGTTGAGAATATCAAATCCACTACGACAAGCAGAAGCCAGAGCCAGAACCAGAAGGCTTTCGATATTTTTAAAAACAGAGTCTACAAGAAAAGCGTGGAAAGAAGACAAAATGAAATACAGGCAGATTCTTTAGGGTATGTTATTTTTAAAAACAGTGATTTCAGGAAAACAGAATTCGTCAATGCTCTTCAGAGGTTACAGGATTTTGATACGATCTCTCCAAGGGAATTAAAGGTGGAAACCTATAAAAAACTGTTTAATCTTCCCAGGCAGGCATTCAATGAGAAATGGATGAAAAAGGAAGATTTTTCCCTGTACAATTATAACTTTTATAAAGAAAAGCTGAACAAAGATTCTCTGGCATCGCATCCTGAAGTTTCCAGAAGAATAGAAGCACTTAAAAAGACTTTTACAGAGCTTGGTACTCCTGTGGGTCCGGAAAAACCCTCAGATCTGTTTTTAACATTAAGAAAAACTGCAAGGATGGAGATTGTACCCAATTATTTCCATTCGGAAGATTATGGACTGGGAATCTATACTGCCATGCAGTTTTTACAGGATGAAGAGGAAGAAAAATATTATAAGAGCTGGTTGGGAAGATGTTTCTCCAAAATATATGAGGCGAGAAAAAATTATAATCTCAACCGGTATCTGGACAGAATAGAACCTAAAAATCAAAGTGAAAGCTATCAGCAGTTTCTGAACTTTATGTGGAACTTAAGCCTTGATGAAATAAAGAATATAGCAGACTTTTATCAGACGAATGAGACGCTGGCAAAAGTAAACTGATTTTAATTATAAATGATTGAAATCTCAAAATAGGAACGGGCTATTATCCTGAGCTTAGTCGAAGGAGCCCGTTTTTGAAATAATAAAAAATCCGCTGGCTTAGGCCAAAACATAAAGAAAGAACCCTGATGTTTCGTCAGGGTTCTTATTATTTTAGTAATTTAATTTCTCCAAACGGATCTTATTGAATTTCTCTTTCTCGTTATACTCCCGAAGCAGGATATAACCTTCTTTTCCTACATATGGCGTTACTGCATAATTATCTTTTTCAGAGATTGGAATAATCTCCTGTTTGAATTTTCCATCAATAATGGTATTGATAAACAGATTCCATCTTTTTTGTTTGGTGACTTCATCTTTTTGATAGTCACGATAGAAAAATACCACGTCTTTTCCTCCGTTGAGGTACTGTGAAAACAGATAATCGCTGTTCACCCATTTTGATTTTTCCTTTTCAAAAACCTGAACATTTTTCACTTTAAAATCCTTATCCGTGTAGATATATACAAGATCCGTGGTCTTTGGTGCGTTATACTGACCGGCCGGCTTATACTTTTCTGATAAAATACCCACACTTCCATCATTCATAAAGTACATGTCTTTAGTCTGAAGCATGTATCCGCTTTCTACCATACCATTTCTATTGAGCTTCGGGAGAAAAGCAGAGATGTTGGGCTCGTAATTAATCGTTTTCGTATCTACAGAGAAATCGGATTTGTTGAGGAGCATTCTTGCAAACCCTACTGATTCTGAGTTATCATAGTTTCTTCCCAGCAAAACTACTTTATCATCAAAGGTTTTATCATTATCAAGCTTTCTGTAATTGGAGTAGAAGGATTCAATATTGTCTATGGTATCATCAGATAATCCGGTAATGGGTTTGCTGGATTTCTCTTTTCCGGTTTTCATATCAAGAACCATGAGACTGAATGTTTTCTGCTTGTCATTCACTTTTTTCATAATGCAGTACATATTGTTCTCATCCCTTTCCAGAACAGAAAGGGTAGTGTACAGTTTTTTGCTGCCGTCTGTGTTGTATTGATACCTCCAGATTTCCTTTTTGTTTTCATCAAACCTCATGAGGCTGTTGCTATTTTCATACTTACCGTAATCTTTGTATTCAACAGCAAAATAACCGCCTTCTTTCAGTTCTCCTACTGCGGAAACATAGTTGTAGCCTTTTTCTTTTTTCTCATCACGGTTTTCCTTACGCTGTTCTTTCCAGCTCTTAGGTTCGTTAATCTCTTTGAAAGTACCGTTTTCCAGATAGTCGTAATATATTTTCCGGGTAATGGAGTTGGTTTTCGGATCTATTACCATAGAAACCGGAGTAAATACTTCTTTACTTTTTACAAGAGAATAATCCATCATGGATGGTTTTAAGATAATCTGACCTTTAAAATCAACATATCCCAGATAAGAGGCTGCCGTGATATCTCCTTCAAACTCCTTATTGGCAACAGGGTTGAGGTTTTTATCAAGAATTACATACTCAAATTTCTTGGTCTTGTCACCGGATTTACCATAAGAATAGAGAGAAACGTAACCGTACAGATTATCTTTATCATCGAATAGCGCATTCATTCCTACGTGATCACCTGCAGCTAATGTTGTAAGGTCCTGAGTTTGGGAAAAAGCAAATGTCTGGATCAGCCCAAACATCATCAGAGTTATTTTTTTCATGGTTAGAATTTGAGGTATAAAAGTAATAAATTAACCCATATGTTGCGAAAAATAAAAAAGCCCTGAAACCAGGGCTTTGTAACTATAATTGAGAAAGTAAATTTCTGAAGTTTGTTTTTTCATCGATGATTCTTCTCAACTCTGAAACAGGAACTCTTTCCTGCTGCATCGTATCTCTGTCTCTGATGGTTACAGTGTGATCTGTAAGAGAATCGTGATCCACCGTGATACAGTATGGAGTACCGATGGCATCCTGTCTTCTGTAACGTTTTCCGATCGCATCTTTCTCTTCATAGAATAAGTTGAAATCATATTTCAGATCATTGAAAATCTTTTCAGCATATTCTGCTAAACCATCTTTCTTCATCAATGGAAGAATAGCTGCTTTAATGGGTGCCAATGCCGGAGGTAAAGATAAAACCGTTCTTTCTGAACCGTCTTCCAACACTTCGTCTCTTAAACAATGAGAGAATATGGAAAGGAATAATCTGTCTAAACCTACTGAAGTTTCCACTACATAAGGAACATAGTTTTCGTTTCTCTCAGGATCAAAGAACTGAAGTTTTCTTCCTGAGAATTCTTCATGCGCTTTTAAGTCGAAATCCGTTCTTGAGTGAATACCTTCCAGCTCTTTAAATCCGAATGGGAAGTTAAACTCAATATCAGCCGCCGCGTTCGCATAGTGAGCAAGCTTTTCGTGATCGTGGAATCTGTAGTTCTCATCTCCTAAACCTAAAGCTCTGTGCCAGTTCAGACGTTTCTGCTTCCATTGGTCATAGAATTCAAGTTCTGTTCCCGGAGCTACGAAAAACTGCATTTCCATCTGTTCGAATTCACGCATTCTGAAGATAAACTGTCTTGCAACAATTTCATTTCTGAATGCTTTACCGATCTGTGCAATACCGAAAGGAAGCTTGTGACGTGAAGTTTTCTGTACGTTTAAGAAGTTAACGAAAATACCCTGAGCCGTTTCAGGTCTCAGATAAAGATCCATTGCACTGTCAGCAGAAGCTCCCAGTTTTGTTCCGAACATCAGGTTGAACTGTCTTACTTCCGTCCAGTTTTTAGAACCTGTATCAGGATCTGCAATTTCAAGCTCCTCGATCAAAGCTTTTACATCAGCAAGGTCTTCATTTTCAAGAGACTTTGCCAATCTTGAAAGAATAGCCTCTCTTTTGGCTCTGTATTCAATAATTTTTGGATTGGTAGCTACAAACTGATCTTTATCGAAAGCCTCACCAAATCTTTTCGCAGCCTTTTCGATTTCCTTATTCTCTTTATCTTCAATTTTAGCACAGTAATCTTCCACCAAAACGTCTGCTCTGAAACGTTTCTTGGAATCTTTATTGTCAATCAATGGATCGTTGAAAGCGTCTACGTGGCCCGATGCCTTCCATGTTGTTGGGTGCATAAGGATCGCCGAATCAATGCCGACAATATTTTCGTTAAGCTGTACCATAGCTTTCCACCAATATTGTTTGATATTATTTTTTAGTTCGGCACCGTTCTGTCCATAATCATAAACAGCGGATAAACCATCATAGATCTCACTCGATGGGAAAATAAAACCATATTCTTTAGCGTGAGAAATCACTTTCTTGAAAACATCTTCTTGCTTTGCCATAATTTTTTTACGTCTGAAATGCAAAAATAGCAATTTGGATCCAAAATCATGAGATTCAATAAAAAAAGCAGTTAATAAACAGACAAATATTGACAATTTAATTTTTCAGGAGCCGGGAACCCGCTCTCCGTTGCAATTCCTCGCTCGGCGGCTCTGCTTCGCGCCGCCGCCTCACTGCGGGATTTTCTCTCAGATCGGGGCTATTGATAAAGGAATGTCAAAACCTGTTAGGTTTACAAAAATGGCAGCATATAATATCAATCGAAAAATCTTTACTTTTGCCGGATGTTAGAAATTCTTTATCGTGACGAGCATCTTATTGCCATCAACAAACCCAGCGGGTTACTGGTTCATAAATCTTTTTATGCCGGAGAAGCTGATACCTATGCTATTCAGGAATTGAAGAAACAGATCGGGCAAAAAGTGTATCCCGTACACCGGTTGGACCGGAAAACTTCGGGGGTTCTGCTGTTTACTCTGGATAAAGATACTCTTAGAATCATGAGCGAGCAGTTTGCATCACGTGATGTGGAGAAGAAATATCTGGCTATTCTTCGTGGCTGGACAAAAGAAGAAGAAACCATTGATTATGATTTAGTTAATGAAAATGAAGTCACGCAAAATGCTGTTACGTACTATCGCCGGTTGCAGACTTCAGAAATAGATTTACCTTTTTTAAAACATCAGACTTCAAGATACTCTTTGGTAGAAGCCATTCCTGAAACGGGAAGATTTCATCAGCTGAGAAAACATTTTAAACATATTCTCCATCCGATTCTGGGCTGTCGCAAACATGGCTGCAACAAACAAAATAAGTTGTGGCTTCAGACGTTTGACATCAACAAAATGACACTTCACGCCCATCAGTTGATTTTTAACCATCCTGTTTCTAACGAAAGAATTACAATAAATGCTACTATAGATGAAGAGTTCAAAAGAGTAGGAGACATTCTGAAATTTGATCTGAGTGCGTACTCTTAATTAAAACATCAAGATTTTAAATATCCTTGTCAAGGTTTTAAACCTTGACAAGGATGGGATTTCTAAGTATCCCATTCCATTTAACAGATAACACAGATTTCTCTGTACATATTGTTTTAACGCAATGCTCGCAAAGTTATTGATAAATAGCTTTTATTTTCTTTTCGATCGTAGCGTTTAAAAAAATGATCTCACCAATATGTATATCTTATAGATGCTGTATATGAGATATTTCGATAAAATATCATACATCAATCTAGCATTAATTTTAAAATGAGTAATTTTGTAAAACTTTTTTTCAATGTACAAATCGCTCATTCGTCCGATCCTTTTCAAATTTGATCCTGAAGAAGTTCATCATTTTACATTTTCAATGCTTAAAAATTTTGGATTTCTTACCAAACTGTTTTTACCAAAACCTATTGAAGACAAACGTCTGGAAAGAGAAATTTTCGGGTTAAAATTTAAAAATCCTGTAGGACTGGCTGCCGGTTTCGATAAAAATGCAGTGTTATTTAACGAATTGGGAGATCTTGGTTTCGGATTTGTAGAAATAGGAACCGTTACCCCGAGAGCGCAGGCCGGAAATCCTAAAAAAAGATTGTTCCGTCTCATTGAAGATGGTGGAATCATCAACAGAATGGGATTCAATAATGATGGTCTTGAAGCAGCTATTGAAAAACTGAAATCCAATAAAGGAAAAATAATCATCGGTGGAAACATCGGGAAAAATACAGATACAAGCCCGGAAAATTATACGCAGGATTACTTAGACTGTTTTGAAGGTCTTCATCCTCATGTAGATTACTTTGTATTGAATGTGAGCTGCCCGAATGTAGGAAGCCACGCGAAACTGGAAGATGTAGACTATCTGAGAGAACTGATTACGGAAGTGAAAAAAATAAACCAGTCAAAATCTGTACAGAAACCTATATTACTGAAAATTGCACCGGATTTGAATAACAATCAGTTAGACGAAATCATTGATCTGATCGCTGAAACAAAAATAGATGGTATTGTAGTTTCCAATACGTCCGTGAACAGAGAAGGCCTGAAAACCTCTCCGGAAGTTTTAGAAAAGATAGGAAATGGTGGATTAAGTGGAAAGCCCATCCGTGAAAGAAGTACAAAAATGATCAAATACCTTTCCGATAAAAGCAACAGGGCATTTCCAATCATTGGAGTAGGAGGGATTCACTCTGCTAAGGATGCGATGGAGAAGCTGGATGCAGGAGCTACGCTGGTTCAGTTGTACACCGGATTTATTTATGAAGGCCCGCAACTGATCAACGACATCAATCAGGAATTGCTAAAAAGAGCCAGCAGGTTGCCGAGATAAAATAAAAGAGAGTTGATATGACTCTCTTTTTTATTTTGACTTTACAACAGATGCGTTTTTAATATTTACTGTAAGCGTATGGGGCGGAGTGCTTTCGGATTTACCGATTTTATAGATAATCGTTTGTTTGTCTTTGGATTTTGTTTTGGTAACGTCATATATATTTTCGCGGCAGCTTTCAGTCAGGAATTCTTCATAGCTTTTATAATTCCAGTCTTTTGTGAAGTAAAGAATCCGGTAGCCTTTCTCTCCATTGCTTGCACCGCATTGCCCGCAGGCATTAAAATTTGATATTTCCTCAAAATACAGTAAAATCCTGTTCCCATTTTCTCCTGAAGAATAGGAGATTAGCTCGTTTCCACCTGCTTTATTGATGAAATCATAGGTGTTGATTTTCTTATTATTGGGTAAGTACAGATAATTGTTGAGACGGTAGATCATCGTATTGCCTGTAAATAATTTTGCAGGCTGGGATTTTTTGTCCAGATAAAAATGTCCGGGAACAGGGTTGGTATTCTGGCTGCTATTTTCAAATACAATAGATTCCTTTGGTGCTAATTTTTGGGCTATTTCATCCGTCTTTTCCACTTTCTGAAGAGAAGTGATCTGCTCTTTCAAAAGCTTTGAATTCTGTTTTTGTTTTGCTCCAAAATTATACAAATACAGGTTTCCATAGTAATCATATATTCCGGTAAGAGGGATTTTCTTTTTGTACTTGTTATAATAATACCATCCATCAACATAATGCTGATACTGATCACAATCTACTATTCCAGTATAGTTGAGTTCAATGGTAATCGGTATTCCTCCGATTTCTCCCGTAAACGTTTGGGAAGAATCCGTTACTTTCTTTAATTCAACTTTTTGACACAGGGCAAATGTGAGAAAACAAAAAAAGAAGACACTGAAAATTTTTTTCATGGCTGAGTGATCGTGGATTTTAGTTTTTTTAAATGAAGAAGTGTGCGATGGTGTAGATGATCAGACCGACCAGGCCTCCTACCAGCGTTCCGTTGACCCGGATAAACTGCAGGTCTTTTCCTACTTCCAGTTCCAGTTTTTCACTGAGCTCTTTTCCCTGCCAGTTCCCAACGGTAGTACTGATGAGGTTTCCGAATTGATGAGTGTTTTTCAGGATGTACTTATAAGCCGTCACACGAACCCAATGGTCAATTTTGTTCTGAAGGTTTTCATCTGTTTTTAAATTCTGGGCAAACTCATTCAGGTTTTTTGAAAGGTACTTTTTCAAAGCAGAATCCTCCTCCTGAAGTTCTTTCATCAATGTTTTTTTAATGGAAACCCAGATATCATTGGAATATTCATCCAGTTTATCATTTTTGAGAAGACCGTTTTTAATCGTTTTAAATTCCTCATCCCATTTCGGATCTTCTTTCAGATCAACGGAAAATTCATGAATCTTCTGAGTGATCAATGCTCTTACTTCATGCTGAGAATTTTCTTCTATTTCTTTGAAAAAATCAGAAAGTCCGTCGGCAATTTTATCAGCAATTTTGTTATCTACAAAAGATGGAATGAACGAATAACTGCCTTTTTTTACTCTCTCCTGGATCATTTCATCGTTTTCAATGATGTATTCTTTGATCTGTTTTGAAAGATTGGTGATGATTCTCTGGTGATCATTTTTTTCCAGTATATAACCGATTCCGTTTCCTACTACTTTATTAAGCTTGATATCATCCGTCATTTCAGACACCTTTTTGCTGATAAACTGGCTTACTGTAGAATCATCCAGTTTATTGAGAATATCAAGAACAATATCCGAAAGGTTTTTAATCAAAATGTCCTGGCTTTTTTCCTTGGCCAGCCATTCTCCTACAAAATTTGATACTTTGAGCTTTTGGATGTAAGGGCGAATATTCTGAGGTGAAAGGAAGTTTCCCACCACGAAATTTCCAAGATTGTCTCCCAGTCTCTGTTTACTATTCTCAATCAGGTTGGTATGGGGAATAGGAAGCCCCAGAGGATGACGAAATAATGCCGTTACAGCAAACCAGTCCGCAAGCGCACCCACCATTGCCGCTTCGGAAAAGGCCCGGACATAGCCAATCCAGTGAGAGTTATCAGACTTCTGTAAAATAGTGGTAACAATGAAAATAACAGCCATCAGGACAAATAATCCGGTGGCAAATGCTTTATATTTTCTAAGTTGTTTTCTTTTTGCTTCGTCATTCATATTCTCAAATTTACTAAATTTGGTTATGAAACCATTCGTGGTTAAAGAATTAAAATTTACTATGAAATTTTTAATTTCAATAACCCTATTAATTATTCTGCAGGCATGTACGCAGAAATATGAACCTATTAAAAAAACTCCTATGGAAAATACACAAGCAAAAAGCAATCCATATTACTCCAGAACAGATACTTCAAAACTCAATGTTTCCAATGAAGAATGGAAAAAAATCCTTGCTCCGGATCTATACGCAATAGCCAGAGAAGCGGCAACAGAAAGAGCTTTTACAGGAAAATATAACGAATTTGATGAGGTAGGAGAATATTATTGTGCGGTATGTGGAAATCATCTGTTCCGTTCGACATCAAAATTTTCCAGCAGCTGTGGCTGGCCGAGTTTCTTTGAAGCAGATAAAGAAGGCGTGTACTATGTAAGAGATCAGTCGTACGGTATGGATAGAGTAGAGGTACTTTGTAAAAGATGTGATTCCCATCTGGGACATGTTTTTGATGACGGTCCGAAACCTACCGGATTAAGATATTGTATGAATTCTGTAAGCCTGGAATTTGTTCCGGATTCTCAAAAATAACCACTTTAATTCACAAAATCAGGACGTTAAAGTTTCTTAAATAGCGTTAAACTTTGTAGAGTTATAACCCCTTGGTAATTATGTTTTTATAATTTTGCCCCACTAATTTGGATTTATATAGTATTGAATGAAAGGATTTTATAGCGTATTAGGCCTTGTTTACATGGTGACGACTTCATTCTACATTTCCCCAAAAGTGGTGGCGAAAAGTGAGAATGTGAAAACAACGAAAACTGAAAAAGTAGCTGAAACGAAATCTGAGAAGAACACTGCAGCAGTGTCTTCATCAGAAGCACTGTACCAATCTATTGCATTTGAGCCGGGGCATGAACTGAATTATGATGTGTTCTCAAAAGCATTGACTGGCTATGAAAATTTAAAAAAAGCAGGATTGCTTACCCAGGACTCGCATTTATTGACTATCTGCGATTTTTCTATGTCTTCTAATACAAAAAGACTTTGGATTATTGACCTTGAAGACAAAAAAGTTCTGTTCAACTCATTGGTAGCACACGGAAAAAATACCGGCGAAGAATTTGCGACGAATTTTTCTAACAAGGAAAGTTCGCTGCAGAGCAGCCTGGGATTTTATATCACGGATGCAACCTATCAGGGTGATAACGGATACTCTCTGAAATTATTGGGAATGGATAAGGGCTTTAATGATGCTGCATACAGAAGAGCAATTGTAATGCATGGTGCGGATTATGTAAGTGATGCATTTGCTGCGATGCACAAAAGAATCGGAAGAAGCTGGGGATGCCCTGCCGTCCCAAGAGAACTGACACAATCTATAATCAATACGATTAAAGGCAAAAACTGTCTGTTCATCTATTATCCTGATCAGAATTATCTTTCTTCCTCAGAATGGTTGAAAGCATAAATTAAAAAGCAGTCAAAAATGACTGCTTTTTAATTTTTGGAGGGAAATTTTACAGTAAATATACTTCCTTTGGCTACTTCAGAATCGATAGTCAATTTTCCTTCGTGTATTTCTACAATTCTTTTTACAATGGAAAGACCGATTCCGTTTCCTTTTTCGAAACTCTTATTGGAACCGCGGTAAAAAAGATCAAAAATTTTAGAAAGATCCTTTTCTGAAATACCGATCCCATGATCAATAAAATGGATTTTGATATGTTCCTGTTGGGTTTCTATCTCGATATGACAGCTTTTGTCTGCCGAATATTTACAGGCATTCTCTATTAAGTTGGAAAAAGCAACCTGCAGCAGGTAAGGATTGCCATAAAAATCATAATTGTTTTCATCATCATCTGAGGCATTGCTCATATAATTGATCCCGATTTTGTAACTGGCATTTTTCTGCAGCAATGCAAGCTTGGCTTCTGCCAAAATCTCATCCAGACGTAGATTGGTAAAACTGATTTGTGATACATCATAGCTGGCTCTGGCAAAATCCAAAAGAGCAGAAGATAGTTCCGAAGCGTCATTGGCATCCTGCAGAGCATTGTCAATAGAAAGCTTATAGTCATCCAGGGTCACGTTAAGTTCCTTGGCAAGCTCAAGTTCTGCAATTAAGGTAGAAAGAGGAGTCCGGAATTCATGAGAAATAGTGGTCACGAATTGCTTATGATTGTTGAAGGATTTTTCAAGCCTGTTGAAGGTAGAATTAAAAGTTTCTGTGAGTTCATAAATCTCATCTTTTGCCTTGGGAATATCCAGCCGTTTATTAAGGTTGTGCTCTGAAATATCACGGATCTGGAGAATGATATCCTTTAAAGGCTTAAGCGTATAATAGGAAAAAAGAAATCCTATAATAAAAATGATAACAATCGAACTGATGTAGATGATGATGATATCTTTTTTAAACTCAGAAATATGGGCCTTTCCCGTGACGTCTACCGCACTTCCAATAATATAATATTTTTCTCCGTTGGAGGAGAGCTGAATGGCAATATACTGACGATCACCCCGCTGCCAGAATATTCTGTTTTTATCGGATCTGATCATTTTATCCAGATATTTTTCATTGCTTTTGAGAGGAGGAAGATCTGTGAAGGTAAGCTCTTTTTTGCTGTTATAAACGCTGATGTCTGCTTCATTCAGAAGTTTTTGGTTACGCTGGTGGAGTTCACGGATTTTTTCATCACTGATTCTGGCATCAAATATAAATTCTGAACGCCAGATCACTTTGTATCCCAGCCGGTCATTGAATTCATCTTCTCTGTTTTTTTCAGAAACAAAATAAAGAACGTAAGCAAACAAAAATAAGATGCCTGCCGTAAGGATGGAATAAATGAGTGCTGTTCGGGTTGCTATTTTCATAATTGTGAAGCAAAAATAAATCCTACTCCGGGTTTGGTGTGAATCAGTTTATGATCAAAATTTTTATCAATCTTTTTCCGTAAATAAGCAATATAGACATCAATATAATTGGTTCCGGTGTCGAAATGATTCCCCCATACATTTTCGGCAATTTCTTCACGGGTAAGAATTCTTTCGGCATTGCTTACCAGAAATACCAGGAGTTTAAATTCTTTGGGAGTAAGTTCTATTTCCGCTCCGTTTCTGAAAACTCTGTTGAATTTCTTATCGATCTTCAGGTCATAATATTCCAGATCGTTCAGATAGGCTTCTTTATTTTTAATTGATCTTCTCTGCAGAATGGCTTTGATTCTCACATAGAGCTCTCTAATCTCAAAAGGTTTCACCATATAGTCATCTGCTCCGGCGTCAAATCCTTCAATTTTTTCATCAATCGTTCCCAGAGCGGTAAGCATGATGATGGGGAGGTCAGGATATTGCTGTTTGATCAGTTTGCACAGATCAATGCCACTCATTTTCGGGAGCATAATATCCGTAATGGCGAGATCAAATGTTATTTTATTCAGCAGGATAATCGCATCTTCTGCATCTTCCGAAATATAAACCTGATATTGCTGGCTTTCCAGCCCTCTTTTCAAAAGGCTTGAAACACGTGAGTTATCTTCTACAATTAAAATTTTCATAAAGAAATACGATGAATAGGGGTGTTGGTTTTTCAAACGTTTTTTTTGATTTTAAAAGCCTGACCTTCATTTATTCCCAAAGCACTGTACAAAGGTATTTTATATTTTTCTTTTATCAGAAAACATTCCCCCTTTTAATAGTTTTCTATAAGGTTTCTAATAGATTTCTAATACCTGTCGGCCTTTTAGCAATCTAATTTTGTCCCGTTGAAATCAACAAAAGATAAGAATAGAAAAATATGAAGACTACCTCTTTCAAAACAGCAATTGCGTTGTTTTCCTTATTAGGACTTATGGGGAAATTAGAAGCCCAGAAAAAAAATGATTTTAATAATCCCGGATTGACTCATTATTTCAATGAAGATCACTCAAGATATATTTCCTTTAGCGGATATGCAGAATTGTGGGCCAGATATACCCAGCTTAACCCTGGAAGCCTTGTCAATAACGAAGCAAAATCAGACCTGTCTGACCTTTCGCTTAGAAGAGTTCGTGTAAAAATGACTTATAAGCCAACAGAAAAGCTGATGTTTGTATTGCAGGGTGGAACTACCAACGTGAATGTCAATGCAAAAGGAAGTAACTATTTTGACCTTTTGGATGCTTATGCTGAATACGCTTTTAATGATAAAATTGCTTTTGGGGCAGGACGTTCTACATGGCGCGGCCTTTCAAGATTTACTACAGGACCTTTGAATACGCTGTTATACGACCTGCCGGCTTACGCAACCTCCAATGCGGGAGCAACAGATTATACCGTAAGGGAATTGAGTGCCTATATTAAAGGACAGCTCGGAAGATTTGATTATCGTCTGGTAGTGGCTGATCCTTATACCATGGCAACTTCTGATCCGAAACTGAATGTCGCTTCCTTTAGTAAAAACTCTCCCGGAAAAGATTTCTCAGGATATTTCAGATATGCTTTTTTGGATAAGGAAAATATTTCTACTCCCTTTAATGCAGGAACTTATGTAGGGAAGAAGAATGTACTGAGTCTGGGAGCGGGGTTTGATTATATTCACAATGCATTATGGCATCTGGATTCCGGTAAAAATACAGTGAATGATGATATGAAAAGCTTTGCAGTAGATTTATTTTATGATGCACCACTGAATAAAGAAAAAGGAACGTCAATAAGCGCTTATGGGATGGCGATGCATAACGACTACGGACCCAATTATATCCGGTATGTAGGTACCAATAATCCTGCGACTTCTGTAGATGTTACACAAGCGAGTCTGAATGGAGCAGGAAATGCAATGCCTGTTATCGGAACCGGAAATACATATTATGTACAACTGGGAGGAACCCTGCCTTATCTGGACAAAGAAAAGAAAAGTCTTCAGCTTCAGCCTGCCGTAGGAATGCAGCTGTCAGATCTGAAAGGACTTCATGATAATGCTGTGATCTATGATGCAGGAATATCTCTGCTGATGAACGGAATGTCTTCCCGTTTAACCTTTGACGCTCAGAACAGACCCGTTTACACCAATGACCCTTCAAACAATGCCGTAGTTTCAGACCGGAAATGGCAGTTTGTCCTTAAATACAGAATAGATTTTAATTAAAATAAATGACAATGGAAAGAAGAAAATTTTTATTCCGCTCAGTCCAGGCTTCTGCTTTGCTGCTGATCTCAGGAAATATGTTTGCGTCTGCTTTACCCATGTTTAATCCTAAAAAAAAGAAAAAAGTGTACTTCCATTATTTGTTGTTCTGGCTTAGAAAAGACCTTTCCGGACCTGAGGTAAAAGAATTTGAAAATTTTTTTGAAGGCCTTAAAAAGCTTCCTTATCAGAAGAATCTCCGTTACGGAAAACCGGCAGCTTCCAGCCCGAGAAGTGTTTTAGACAGCACATTTACTTATAATGCTTCTATGGAATTCGATAGCCTGGAAGAACTTGAAGCTTATGGAAAACTTCCTGAGCATCTTGCTTTGGTTCAGAAATATAAGCCATTCTTTGAGAGAATGCTGGTTTATGATACTGTTTATAATTAAAAATAAAAAATTAAATTTATAATGAAAAACATCATTAAGGGCTTAAGCCTTGTTTTAGTAGTAAGTACTGTAGGATTTATGAATGCACAACATAAAAAACACAACCATGTGAGCGTTACTGCGGAGAGCTCCACTGAGTTTATTCCTGCCATAAGATTAATTAATAATCCTGACGGCTCATGCTCTTTTGAGAAAGGGAAAATACCTACTCTTAAACATATGAATACCACAACGTTCTGGATGAGCAATAAAACGGAGGAGTGGGAAAAAAATGCACATCCGGCTCCCCGAAGACAATATGTGATTACCATCAAGGGCAATATACGATTTAAAGTAACAGATGGTTCTACTTTTATGATTAAACCGGGAGTAGTTCTTCTTGCAGAAGACCTTAAAGGAACCGGCCACAGCTGGGATATGGTGAAAAGCAAAGAATGGGAGAGACTCTATATCCCGATTGCTGAAAATGCGGATGATTTTTTTATCCCGGATGCTCAATAGTTACAAGTCAATCTCTTTATAAGGGGTATATAATTCGTTATATTTGAAGCAGTCAGTTTTGACTGCTTTTTAATTTTTAATCCGATTAAAAAATCCCTGCATGGTTTTCATACAGGGATTTTCAATTATTTAATCTGATTAGCTGAATTTCTTAAATACTACAGTGGCATTATGTCCACCAAATCCAAAAGCATTACTCAACGCAAAATTGATATTCTTTTCTTTCGCTTCTCCGAAAACAATATTGATATCCTTAGGAATACTTTCATCAATATTGTGAAGATTAATCGTTGGAGGAATAATTCCATTCTGAATAGCCTTGATCGAAAGAATGGCTTCCACCGCTCCGGCAGCACCCAATAAGTGGCCGGTCATGGATTTTGTGGCACTGATATCAAGATTTTTACTTCCCTTAAATGCTTTGTTGATAGCTGTTAATTCAATCGTATCTCCAATGGGTGTAGAAGTAGCATGCGGATTAATATAATCAATATCTTCCATATTGGCTCCTGCTTCTTTCACTGCCAGCTGCATTGCTTTGATAGCTCCAACGCCATCAGGATGAGGTGCTGTCATGTGGTAAGCGTCTGCTGTCATGGCAGCTCCTGCTAATTCTGCATAAATTTTTGCTCCTCTGGCAACAGCATGTTCGTATTCTTCAAGTACCAGAGCTCCTGCACCTTCACCCATTACAAATCCGTCTCTGTCTGCATCGTAAGGTCGGCTGGCCGTTGTAAAATCATCATTTCTTGTCGACATGGCCTTCATAATAGAGAACCCTCCGATAGAAGCCGGAGTGATAGCTGCTTCGGAACCACCGCTGATGATTACTTTGGCTTTTCCCAAACGGATATAATTGAATGCATCCATCAATGCCGTATTTCCTGTAGCACAGGCAGAAACTGTTGTATAATTGATTCCCTGAAGACCGTATTTCATGGAAATCATTCCCGAAGCCATATTGGCAATAAACTTCGGTACAAAGAAAGGATTGAAACGTGGCGTTCCATCTCCAGCAGCGAAATCCATTACTTCTTTTTCAAAAGTCCACATTCCGCCCTGTCCTGTTCCCCAGATGACTCCTGTGTCGAAGGGATCCATTTTTTCAAGCTCCAGGCCTGAATCCTGAATCGCTTCTGCAGAAGCATACATGGCATATTGTGTAAACAGATCACTTCTCTTGATTTCGTTATGATTCAGATATACTTTTGGATCAAAGCTTTTTACCTCACAGGCAAAATGTACTTTAAATTTTTCCGTATCGAAATTGGTAATGAGTCCTGCTCCGCTGACTCCTTTAATACTGTTTTGCCAAAAATCTTCAACATTATTTCCCAAAGGTGTCAAAGCACCTAATCCTGTAATGACAACTCTCTTCATATGTAGTTACTATTTTTTAATAGATTAGACTTTCATAAGATAAACCCTGTTTATCCCATGTTTTATTTTAATTACTTCTTTTATCAGCTAATTTTTGCACTGCAATATTATCAATTTTCTTTCTCTGCAGACGAATAATCAATCATATTATTTACTGCATAATAAAAGAATCTGCTCTTTTGAATATAGGATGAGGCTTTTATTACTTTTCCAAAATCATCGTTACTCCCTGTCCACGGGCTGCACAAATGGATATGAATCCCTTACCGCTGCCTTTTTCATGAAGTAATTTTGCCAGTGTTGCGATAATTCTTCCTCCGGTTGCAGCAAAAGGATGGGCTGCAGCAAGGCTTCCTCCTTTTACATTCAGTTTATTTCTGTCTATTTTTCCCAGCGCTTTTTCCAATCCGAACTTTTTGGCCAGCTCATCATTTTCCCAGATTTTTATGGTAGCCAGGACCTGTGCTGCAAATGCTTCATGAATTTCGTAGTAATCAAAGTCTGACAAATTCATACCTGCTTTTTTAAGCATTCTCTCTGCTGCAAAAACAGGAGCTAGAAGTAAATCCTGTTTATTTTCAACATATTCTATTCCTGCCAGTTCTGAAAAAGTGATATAAGCTAAGACGGGAAGGTTATTGGCTATCGCCCATTCTTCGCTGGCAAGCAAAACTGCAGAAGCACCATCTGTAAATGGAGTTGAATTTCCTGCCGTTAAGGTTCCGTTCTGCTTATTAAAAGCAGGTTTCAGCTGCGATAATTTTTCAATACTGCTGTCACGTCTCAGATTATTATCTTTATCCAGTCCAAAAGCTGGAGTGATCATATCATCAAAAAATCCCTCATCATAAGCTTTTGCCATGTTCTGATGGCTTTTTAATGCCAGTTGATCCTGTTCTTCTCTTGGTATATTGTAATATTGGGCAGTGATTTCTGTATGTTCGCCCATGACAAGACCTGTTTTGGGTTCCTGCCCTTTATAAGGAATGGGCATCCAGTCTTTCAGCTTCGGGCTTAGCAGTTGTTTTATTTTTCCAAACGCTGATTTTTCTTTATTGGCTTTGAGCAGTGCTTTTCTTAACCTTGGTGAAGACTCAAATGGAATGTTGCTCATGGCTTCCACACCGCATGCAATACCACAGTCTATCTGACCCAGAGCAATTTTATTTCCGATATAAACAGCTGCCTCAATTCCCGTGTCACAAGCCTGCTGAAGATCACAAGCAGGAGTAGCGGGATCCAGCGTTGTATTCATCACCGTTTCTCTGATGAGGTTGCTTTCGGAAATGTGTTTAATGACTGCGCCGCCGGCAACCTCTCCGAGTCGTTTTCCTTTTAAGTGATAACGGTCTATTAATCCGTTCAGAGAAGCAAGCAGAAGGTCCTGGTTTCCCTGCTCTGAATAAGCGGTATTCATTCTGGCAAAAGGAATTCTGTTGTATCCTACAATAGCCACTTTTTTTGTTTCCATATGGTATTATTTATGATGGAAGAATATTGAGTTCATGATCAATCATTTGGGCCACCTTATCTAAGGCATGGTTGAGATAACTTTGATCACCCATTGTTTTTGAAAGCAGGATTCCGCCTTCAATAAGCATGATGAACAGGGAAGCATATTGCTCAGCATTGACTTTTTGATCAATTTCACCTTTGTTTTGGCCCTCAGCGATAGTAGTTGATATTTTTGTCATCCATTGTGTAAAAGACCTTTTCACCTGAGTTTTTAAAGCAGGAAAAGAATCATCAGCTTCCGTAGCAGCATTCATCAGCGGACAGCCGCCGTTGGCAAAGACAAACTTCCAGTTTTTTCGGTAAAAGTCGACAAATGCATAGAGCTTATCCAGTGAAGTAGGAAATTCATTGCCAAAGGAGCGGCTGAGGGTTTTACTCAACACGGCGGCATTGTATTTATAAACCTCAATGGCTACTTCATCTTTGTTTTCAAAATTTCCATAAATACTGCCTTTCGTCAGTCCGGTTGCCTGGGTAATGTCTGACAGCGAAGTGGAAATATAACCCTTGGTATTAAAAAGAGTTGCTGTTTTCTCAATGATATGCTGTTTTGTTTTTTCTGCCTTTGACATTATAAATGTTTAAATATGATGCAAATATACAAAAATATACCACTCGGTATATTTTATTGGAAAAGAATAATTAATTTGAATGTTTTGGATTTAAGTTTTGGCTGAAGCCAATGGATTCTTTTTAAATTAAAAAACGGGCTCCCTTCGACTAAGCTCAGGATAATAGCCCGTTTCTATTGATATTGAATGAATACTTAAATTAGTTTTCCAAAGTAGCATTCAAAGTAATTTCAAAGTTGAATGCGGCGCTTACAGGGCATCCTTCTTCTGCAATTTTCGCGAACTTCTGGAACTCCTCTTCTGAGATTCCCGGTACTTTAGCGGTTAATGTCAGTTCAGATTTTGTAATCTTTCCAATGTTGGGATCTAAAGTGATGACAGAAGTTGTTTTTAATTCTTCAGGGTTATATCCGGCTTGTGAAAGCTCTGCATCCAGTTTCATAGTGAAACATCCTGCATGGGCTGCTGCCAGCAATTCTTCAGGGTTTGTCCCAACACCATCTGCAAAACGGCTGTTGAAAGAATATTGAGTCTGGTTTAAAGTTGTACTCTGAGTAGTTAAGTGTCCTTTTCCTTCTTTGATAGTACCGTTCCAAACGGCTGTTGCGTTACGTCTCATAATGTTTGTTTTTTATTTTTAATATTGTTTGATTTTGATGTTACAAAGGTAGGTCAGAGGTTAGGCGTATTCAATAGATAAAAAGGCTTAAATATTGTACTTTTTTCCCGAAGTGTAATTTTTTTTAAAATTGGCAGGTGTATTTCCTGTTTTGTTGGTGAAAAGACGGTTGAAATAAGCAGGATCTTCATATCCCAGGTCGTAGGCAATTTCTTTTACAGGCTTGTCTGTATAAAAAAGCAATCGTTTTGCTTCCAATAAAATTCTGTTGATGATAAACTGATTGGGAGATTCGAGATTTAAATGTTTAAATTTATGGGTTAAAGTTTTCGGAGCCATATGAAGCAGTTCTGCATAATCAGCGACGTTATGCTTTTCCCTGAAATGAATTTCAAGAAGCCTGCTGAAATCCCTGAAAATATCAAGTTCACTGCCAGGAATTCTTAAGGTATCATTGTCTAAATTTTGTTTTTTCCATTTCCGCGTAGCCCGGATGATAATCTGTTTTACATAGGTTCTTATCATTTCTTCTGCTGAGGAATCTTTCCATTCAAGTTCATCCTGAATATTCTGAAACAGGGATTTTATAAGAGTCGTTTCAGAATGGTCAAGCTCCACAAAAGGAATTTCAAATACATTATGAAAGAGTAGCCCGTCACAAGCCACTTCTTTATCATGAATCTGGATGCAATAAAAATCACGGTTATAAAAAAGAAGAATTGATTCCTCTTTTCCTTTTTGTATGCTTAGATGTTGGTTGGTCAGAAAAAACAGGGAAGATTTTTGGGTTTTGTAATGGTTAAAATCAACCGTAAGCTCATATCCGGCAGGAATAAAAAATATTTTAATATCTGTTCTGAACAGATCTCCGCTGAAGTTCTTCAGGCTTTCCTCTGAAAAGACTTCGAGCCCCAGTCTTTTATAATGATCTTCAAAAATAAGCGGTTGCAGCATACTTTAACTTTAGATTAAAGATACAAAAATGCAGGATTTGAACGGTATTAAATTATTGAAACCCAAATTTCTGGTATCTGATCTACAGAATTTGGAACAAAAATAAATCGAAAATAAGTTTTTACATTGATATTATTTTATCATTTTTACAAAGATTTGTACTGTGATCCCTATTCGTAAACCCTTTTTTCAAAACTGCCTGTATGAGCGAATTAGAAAATATTCTGAGAGAAATAACTCCACTATCTCCTGAGGACAGCTTTCTCGTATTTGACAGGATTAAAGCTTCTTTTGACTTTCCTTATCATTACCATCCGGAGATTGAAATTAATTTTGTTTATAAAGGAAAGGGCTATCGCAGGATGATCGGCGATCATACAAGAGAAATTGGTAATCTGGAATTGGTTCTTGTGGGTCCCAATTTACCGCATTGCTGGGCAAACTACCGATGTAAAAACAGAAAAACCCACGAAATCACTATACAGTTCAATCAGGATTTCTTTAATCAGTCTATGATGCAGAAAAATATTCTGAAGCCCATTAATAATCTGATGAAAGACTCTATCAGAGGCATTCTTTTTTCTGAGGAAACAGCTGAAAAACTAAAAGATTCGTTTCTCAACCTGTCGAAGATGAACAGTTTTGAATCTTTCATAGAAATTATGAAGATTCTGAATGAACTTGCTATTGCAGAAAATAAAACTCTGCTTTCATCATACAGTATTGAGCTTGAAACTTTTGATGATAATGACAAGATGAAGATTGTACATGACTTTGTGCACAAGAATTTTGAAAATAAAATAACACTGGATAAAGTTGCTTCATTGGTAAATATGAGCAATGTGACTTTCAACAGGTTTATCAAAAAAAGAACAGGGAAAACCTTTGTCAATTACCTGAATGAAATAAGAATCAGCTATGCTGCACGCTGGCTGATGGAGAAAAATCTTACTGTTTTTGAGATTGCTTTTGAAGCAGGTTTTAATAATATTGCAAACTTCAATAAGGTATTTAAATCTATCAAAAAAACAACGCCAACTGAATTTAAAGAACAATTTAAAGGAGTGAAAAAAATCGAATGATTTTTGGAATTTGCTTTTAGACATTAGTTATTTCAGCATAAAACGTAATGAAAACCGGGTATTTGTATTTGGTTTTATTTTGGAGAAAACTAAGATAAATCCTATTTTTCTGATTGTTCATAAATTGGTGTATTGTATTGATATATAGCTTATTAATTGTGTTAAAATAAAAACACTGAAAAAATAATATCGTTTTATGATAAAATAGTATTATATCAGACTGTTTACAAAATTTAGATTTGTGAATGTGAATCAAATCTTAACAAAACTTTAAATAATTTAATACATAAACAGCAAAATTTTGCTGAAAAACCAATAATTTATTTTGTATTGAAAAATAAAGTGATGTCACTGATTCTCAATTAAATCTAACGAATCTATACCTTATGAGAAAAGCAGTTATACCCGTTCTGTTCGTTTTTTCACTCACGGCGAATGCACAGGAGAAAAAATCAGCCGACACTACGAAGACAACCAGTATTGAGGAGGTCGTGGTCACCTCTTTGGGGATAAAAAGGCAGGCCCGCTCTTTGACGTATTCCAGTCAGCAGATTGGCGGGGATGAGCTTACAGAAGTGAAAACTCCCAATCTATTAAATTCGATTAACGGAAAAGTTTCCAATGTACAGATCAACAAAACGAATGGTGGTGTAGGAGGTTCTGTAAGAATAGTAATGCGTGGAGATAAGTCTACAAGAAACAGTCAACCGTTATATGTTATTGATGGAATTCCTATTGTTAATAATACAAAAGGTCCCAACGTAGACTTTTACTCTTCTATGCCAGATACAGGAGATGTACTGAGTACAATTAATCCGGAAGATATTGAAAGTATCAACTTTCTGAAAGGTGCTTCTGCTGCTGCATTATATGGAGCAGCCGGAGGTAATGGAGCGGTGTTGATTGTTACTAAAAAAGGAAAGGCTGGTAAAAGTAAATTATCTTTTTCTACAAGTCTTACCCTAGATAATGTATATGATCTTCCCAAGTTGCAAAATTCTTATTTGCAGACAATTCCGTATGATCCTACAAAAGGACAGACAGGATCACAACAAAGTTGGGGTATAAAGGGTGAGTCAAAAGACTATGTTAAAGATTTCTTCCAAACAGGAACTACTTGGGTAAATAATCTATCTTTTCAGTCTGGAAACGATAAATCAAATAATTTTTTCTCTATTGGAAATACAACTAATTCGGGTGTAATTCCTACTTCATCATTTGATCAATATAATATCAACTTTAGAAATTCAAGTAAATTTCTGGATGATAAATTAACTCTTGATGCCAATTTCATGGGATCCTTACAGAATAGTAAGAATAGGCTAACACCAGGCTCATATTATTCACCATTGGTAAATCTTTATTGGTTACCTAGAGGAATTGATTTTGATCAGTTTAGTGGAGAGAATTATGCATATGAAGATAAAACTAGATTATTGCCAGCTCAACACTGGTGGGCAATAAAACCTGATGGTAGCTTTAGTGTGGAATCTCAAAATCCATACTGGATTCTTAACAAAAATCCTGTTACTACTAAAAATAAAAATCTTTACAGTGCGATGACACTGAGTTACCAGATTAATCCATGGCTATCTGCTAGGATAAGAGGAAATTATAATTATACGACATCCGATAGCCAGCGAGATGTTGCTGTATTTTCTTTACCAGTTCTCTTAGGGGGCAATAATAATGGAAAAATTTACAAAGATGTTATAGAAAGTTCCTCTACTTATGGAGACTTTTTATTAATAGGAAGTCCAAAAATTGATGAGAATATCTCACTGGACTTTACTGTGGGTGGAAGTATTAATTCACAGAGATATACATCCAGTAGTATAGAAAATAATCTTCTGGTTGTACCTAATCTTTTTACACCTAATAATCTACAATGGCCAGGCCAAAATGGAAATGGTGTAAGTAACCTTTATTACAGTACAAAAAAACAGACACAATCGGTTTTTGCCAGTGCAAACCTTGGCTACAAAAAATTCTTATATCTTGATCTTACTTTCAGAAATGATTGGGACTCTACATTATCAGGAACAGATAGAATCTCATTTGATTATGAATCTATTGGATTGAACGCTATTCTAACAGAGATTTTTAATATTTCCAAGGCTCTCAATTTCTGGAAAGTAAGGGCGTCTTATGCAGAAGTGGGGAATGGATTGTATGCTAATTTAACAGCACCTAATATTTATAGATACCAGGTAAATGCTGGTACAGTAATTACTCCTACTTCTTCTCCAGTTACCAATCCTGAATTCTCTGAATTATTTGCTAAACCAGAGCTAAATAGAACTTTTGAAGCTGGAACAGAATTGAGATTTTTTAATAATCGTTTAACTTTTGATTTTACTTATTATAACTCAGTCGTATCAAATCAGCTGTTACAATCAGTAGAGATTTCTTCCAACTTAGGATTTGGAACAGGAAGATTTGATGTTAACGCAGGAAAAATTCAGAACAGAGGTTTCGAATCTAGTTTATCATACAGAGTATTTTCAGGAGGAAAATTTGGGTGGACTACAGGGGTTAATGCTTCTGCAAATAAGAATACAATCAAAGAATTATTTCCATCGAGATTGCAGATTTCTTCGGATAAAACCTTTGTTCTTAATGGAGGTGGTTACAATAGGCTAAAAGTAGGAGGCTCATTTGGGGACATTTATGGGTCTGTATTTAAAAGAGATAATCAAGGAAGAATTATTGTAGATGCAGACGGAGTGCCATTGAGAGATGAAAATCAGGTACAATATCTTGGAAATCCAAATCCTAAATTTATTCTTGGTTTTAATAACTCTTTCAATATAGGTAAATTAGGGATTAGTTTCCTTATTGATGGTAAGTTTGGAGGAAAAGTATTAGGATATACTCAGGCTAAAAATGATCAATTTGGAGTAAGTAAAGCAACAGCTGATGCACGTGATAAGGGAGGTGTATCTATTTCAAATGCAGTTTATGAAAACGGCACACCCTATACAGGGCTAACCGATGCTGAAAAATATTATTCCAAGGTAGCAGGGTCAATTGATGAACCTTATATGTATAAAGCAACAGCAGTCCGTTTAAGGCAAGCTTCTATTTCATACACATTTGATGTACATTCAAAATATATGGAAAATGCAACTATAAGTTTAATTGGGAGCAATCTGTTCTTTTTCTACAAAGATGCTCCTTTTGATCCAGAACAGGTATCTGGAGTTAATCCAGGAGGTGTGGGGATTGATATGTTTGGTATGCCAATTACCAGATCCGTTGGTTTATCATTAAAAGCTAACTTCTAAAATTAAAAAAATGAAAATATATAATATTAAACTTATAGCTTTCAGTGTATTGATTTCGTTTTCTTCATTGAGCTGTACTAATGATTTCGATAATTATAATCAAGAATATCTTGGAGGACCCGAAAATTTTAATGCGGACTTTACACAAATAGTAAATCCTTTGAAGTTAATGCAAAGAAATCAACAAAGTCCTACGAACTGGATTTATCAATTACAAACTAACCTTAATGCAGATATGTACAGTGGTTTATTCAGTACAGCCACCCCATATAACGGAGGTAGAAATAATACTACTTATTTTATGATGGACGGTTGGAACGAAAGAATTATGATGACACAACTTGAAGATGTTTTTGATAAATCGAAAACCATCAATACAGTTATTCACCAAAACTATTCGGGAATAAATTTCACAGCAACTTTTGCGCTTGCTAAAATTCTTAAGGTAATCTCAGCTAGTAAGGTATCGGATGCCCATGGTCCTATTATTTATAGTAAGTTTGAAACTCCAAATTCTAATGGAATTACTGATTTTGATTCACAACAGGAGGCTTATAATAATTTTATTGCAGATCTCACTTCTGCTATTTCAGATTTGCAAAAAACACCAGGTGTAGAAGACAAAACTGTAGTTACTAAATCAGATCTTATATATGGAGGAAATCTGGCAAATTGGTCAAGATTAGCCAATTCTTTAAAATTGAGGTTAGCAATGAGGATGAGTTACGCTGATCCTGTGAAATCAAAACAATACGCGGAGGAAGCTTTAACCTCTCCTGTAGGATTAATTGATGATAATTCAACAAATGCATTAGTAAGTTATGGAGGGGCGTCACCTCTTAATGATATCATTTATTCCTGGGGGGATTGTAAGATCGGAGCGCCATTGATGGCTTTTATGAATGGATATTCTGATCCAAGAATTTCTGCTTATGCAAAACCTGCAACAGACCCGGCAGCATTTGGGAAATATATAGGAGTAAGACAAGGGGTTGATTTGAACGGAAGTAAAGATCGTTACGGAGATTTTTCTCAGCCTATAGCTGCAGCTGCAACAGGAGATTATTTTTCAATAAGTAATGGTAAAAATAAGATATTTACTGCAGCAGAAATCTGGTTTCTTAAAGCCGAAGCAGCTATAAGAGGCTATGTTGGTGCCGGAGACGCAGGGACAAATTATAATAAAGGTATTGAGATGTCATTTGCAGAATGGGGGAAAAGTAGTGCTTATGCAACATATGTTGCTGATGCAAGTTCTACAGAAGCTCCTTATATAGATCCTAAAAATTCAGCAAATAATATTTTAACGGGAAGCCCAATGTTAAGTACAATTACTATAAAATGGAATGATGGTGATGTTTTTGAGAGAAAGCTGGAAAGAATCATAACTCAAAAATGGATTGCCATTTATCCTGACGGTTCTGAGGCATGGGCAGAACAGAGAAGAACCGGGTATCCAATTATATTCAAAAATGTTCTAAATGATAGTCAGGGGACAATCAATACTAATACTATGATTAGAAGAATACCCATCCCAACTAAATATAGAAACAATACATTAAATTATCCTCAGGCCGCTCAAATGCTGAACGGTCCTGATACCGGAGGAACAAAACTTTGGTGGGATAAGAAATAAAAATATTCAGAATCACTCATTAGTAAAGAGACATCTCAACATCAGATTTTTATTTGATGCATTCATTAAGGCGGGAGAATAGAGTAGAATCTCCAAAAAATTTATAGTTTCGTTTTTTTAGCCTGAATGTATTTTTGAGATGTTCTCTTTTATTTAGAACCTTATTTTAAATATGGGAAAAAACAACTCCGGAACCCGTAGGATCCAGCCAATTCTCTGGATTTCCACATTATATTTTGCAATGGGCGTTCCCTTTGTAACCATTAATGCGGTTTCGGGAATCATGTATAAAGATATGGGTGTGTCGGATTCGCAGATCACGTTCTGGACAGCTCTTATCCTTTTTTCCTGGACCCTGAAGCCACTGTGGAGTCCGTTCCTGGAAATTTATAAAACCAAAAAATTCTTTGTTGTTTTTACTGAGTTTGCGATAGGAATTCTGTTTGCTCTTATTGCATTAAGTCTGCCTTTACATGATTTTTTTAAATACAGTATTGCCCTTTTTGCGGTTGTAGCATTTTGTGGTGCTACCCATGATGTGGTAGCGGACGGGACCTATATTGGCTTTTTGACCAATAAGGAACAGGCAAAATATATTGGCTGGCAGGGTGCTTTTTACAATCTCGCGAAGATTATCAGCAGTGGTGCACTCGTTTATTTTGCAGGTGCTTTAGAAAAAACAAAAGGAGTTACTCATGCCTGGATGATCATTATGGTGATCTATGCATTATTGTTCTTTGTATTGGGAGTTTATCACTATTTCATTCTGCCGAAAGAAAACAAGGAAGAAAATAAAGAAGAAAAAACGGCAGGAAACGTTCGTCAGGAACTACTGGAAGTGATTACTTCTTTCTTCACCAAAAAGAAAATTCTGTGGTGTATTCTCTTCATTATTCTGTACCGTTTTGCAGAAGGATTTGCCATCAAAATTGCTCCTTTATTTTTTAAAGCTCCAAGAACATCGGGAGGATTAGGGTTATCTACTTCAGATATCGGGCTTATTTATGGAACATACGGTTCGGCAGCATTTATCTTAGGATCCGTACTGGCAGGATATTTTATCTCAGCCCGCGGATTGAAAAGATCTCTGATATGGTTATGCTGTGCATTCAATATTCCGTTTGTGGTGTATGCACTACTTGCACATTACCAGCCGTCAGATCTTCTTCCGGTAGGAATTGCTGTGGTCGTGGAGTATTTCGGATATGGTTTTGGTTTTGTGGGGCTTATGCTCTACATGATGCAGCAGATTGCTCCCGGAAAACATAAAACGGCTCATTACGCATTTGCAACAGGAATTATGAATCTTGGCGTAATGATTCCCGGAATGATCAGTGGAACGATCAGTGACTGGATCGGATACAAAATGTTCTTTATCTGGGTGTTGATTGCTACCATTCCTGCATTTTTGGCCACCTTATTCGTTCCTTTCCCTCATCCGGAAAATCAGAAAGAACAACAAATCAATTCATAATAATTAAAAATAAAAAAGTAAAAAATACTTTATGACAGCTCAATCAGTAATGATCCCCTGGCAGGATCGCCCGGAAGGTTGCAATGATATCATGTGGAGGTTTTCCGAAAACCCGATCATTAACAGATACGCGATACCAACATCCAACAGTATATTCAACAGTGCGGTAATCCCTTTTGAAGATGGATTTGCCGGAGTGTTCCGTTGTGATAACAAGGCAGTGCAGATGAATATTTTTGCCGGTTTCAGTAAAGACGGAATCAATTGGGATATCAATCATGATCCTATTGAAATGCAGGCAGGAAATACGGATATGATTGAATCCGATTACAAATACGATCCCCGCGTAACTTTTATTGAAGACCGTTACTGGATCACCTGGTGCAACGGATACAATGGTCCTACCATCGGAATCGGATATACTTTTGATTTTAAAGAGTTTTTTCAGTGTGAAAATGCCTTTCTCCCCTTCAATAGAAACGGGGTTTTGTTTCCTGAGAAAATCAATGGTAAATATGCCATGCTGAGCCGTCCGAGTGATAACGGACATACGCCTTTCGGAGATATTTATATCAGCTATAGCCCTGATATGAAATACTGGGGTGAACACCGCTGCGTGATGAAAGTAACGCCTTTCGAAGACAGTGCATGGCAGTGTACCAAAATCGGAGGAGGGCCGGTTCCTATCAAAACAGAAGAAGGATGGCTGCTTTTCTATCATGGTGTGATCAATACCTGCAGAGGATTCAGATATTCAATGGGAGCTGCTTTGCTTGATCTTGAAGATCCTACAAAAGTGTTGTACAGAACGAAGCCTTATTTATTGGCTCCGGCTGAATTGTATGAACTGACAGGAGATGTACCCAATGTGGTTTTCCCTTGTGCAGCATTGACTGAAGGAGACAAAGTAACAGTATATTACGGTGCTGCCGATACCGTGGTTGCGATTGCCTTTGGATATATCTCAGAAATCATTGATTTTATGAAAAAGAATTCAATTTAATACAGTAATATAAAGTTTAGGAAAATAGGTTAATCATCTTAATTTTTCCGTTTGCTGGGAATTTTATAATGGTTTTCCTATTTTTAAACCAACTTTTAAATAAAAAAATCTCCGATACCTCTCTTATCATGAAAAAAGAACTGTTAATCTGCTTTTTTACCACCCTGATTTCTGTAGCCAGTGCCCAGCAAAATAAAAACGATGTTTTATCCTGGGTAGATCCTTTCATAGGCACAGGAGGACATGGGCATACTTTTCCTGGGGCAACCACGCCATTTGGAATGATACAGCTGAGTCCGGATCAGAATACAAAAAGTGGCGACTGGGACTGGTGTTCCGGATACCATTACAGCAGCAAAACGATCATGGGATTCAGTCATAACCATTTGAGTGGAACGGGTTGGGCAGACCTTGGAGATATTCTGGTAATGCCTACCGTAGGACAGATTAAAATGGTTCCGGGATCAGAAGATAAACCGGAAACAGGATACCGTTCAAAATTTACGCACGATAAAGAAATAGCGTCTCCGGGATATTATTCCGTAATGCTGGACAGCTATGGGATTAAAGCAGAGCTTACTGCTTCCCCAAGAGTAGGATTTCATAAATATACTTTCCCGAAAAGTAGTGAAGCCAATATCATTATTGATCCTACCAACAAAATCTTCGGAAATATCTACCATACTTTAGTAAGTGTGGAAGGCAATAATAAAATCAAAGGATACTGCTACAGCAATGGCTGGGGAGGTAAACGATTTGCTTACTTTGTGATGGAGTTTTCCAAACCGTTTAAGTCTTACGGTGTTTATGCTGACGGAAAAATCAAAAATGATGAAAAAATTGCCCTTGCCAAAGATGCCAAAGCTTTTGTAAGATTTTCAACCGAAGATCAGGAAAGTATTGAAGTAAAAGTATCATTATCTCCGGTGAGTACAGAAAATGCACAGGAAAATTTTGATACCGAAGCAACAAATGTTGATTTTGCCAAAGCAAAAGAAACCGCTCAAAAGACCTGGAGAGACCTGATAGGAAGATTCCAGGTGACAGGAGGTACAGAGAGCCAGAGAAAAATTTTCTACACGGGAGTTTACCATACCTTCATTGCACCAAATTTATACATGGACGTGAATGGAGATTATGTGGCCGCTCAGGAAAACATGAATACCAAATGGTTCACCAACTACAGTACGTATTCTTACTGGGACGGATTCAGAGCAACGCATCCTCTGTTAACCATTATGGATCAGAAGCATACAAAAGAATTTGCCAATTCCCTGATCAGCAGATATACAGATCGTAAAGATCATATGCCGATCTGGGAGCTTTGTGGATATGATAACTTCTGTATGCTGGGCTATCACAGTGCCTCGGTAATCTGGGATGCTATTTCAAAAGGAGTTCCGGGTATTGATGCCGAAAAAGCATTTGCTGCGATGAAAGATGCTTCTTTAACAGATAAAATGAGCAGTAGCGACGGTGGCGGAGGTCTTAATGATTATATCAAATTAGGCTACACTCCATCAGAAAACGGAGCTTCTGTTTCTGCAACATTGGAATATTCATATGACGACTGGTGTATTCAGCAGCTTGCAGAAAAATTAGGTAAAAAAGAAGAATCGGAAGTATATAAAAAACGTTCTATGAACTTCCTGAATACCTTCAATAAAGAAAATAATCACTTCTGGCCAAGACAAAAAGACGGTAAATTCTTAGCAGATTTTACCCTTAACGATTGGAAAAAACTTCAGCCACACTGGGTTTCCGGAAACATCTGGGCCTATGATTTCTTTGTTCCTCACCAGATTGATGAAATGATGAATCTGTACGGAGGGAAAAAAGGATTTGAAGAAAAACTGGATAAAACCTTTACAGAAGCACTTCATATGGAAGGAGAACAGCACGTAGATATTTCAGGATTCATCGGATCTTTAGGATTCGGGGATGAGCCAGGTCATCATGTTCCATACCTGTACAACTATGCAGGAAGTCCTTATAAGACTCAGAAAATGGTAAAATATATCCGTGACAATATGTATGCAGCAAAACCTGATGGAATCGTTAACAATGAAGACTGTGGTCAAATGTCAGCATGGTATATTTTCTCATCATTAGGATTCTATCCTGTAACACCTGGGAAACCTGTTTATGCCATCGGAGCACCACAATTCCCGAAAGCTTCTTTAAAACTGGAGAATGGAAAAACGTTCACCGTAATTGCAGACAAAATATCCGACAAGAATATCTATGTACAGAAAATGTTCCTGAACGGAAAAGAATATAAAAGCTGGGAACTGAATCACAGCGATATTATGAACGGTGGTGAATTGAGATTCGTAATGGGAAACAAACCAGTAAAATAAGACTCATAAAAATAACGAAACAAAGTATCAATGGAAAGGAGAAATTTTATTAAAACAAGTGCACTGGCAGGAGCCGGATTGCTGTTTACTCAAAATGTTTTTGCTAAAAATTTAGTGCTGGATGACTTTCCTGTTGTCCGTGTTCCTAAAGATAAAAGACATTTTACCAGCGAATCTGTAGAAAGTGCTATTGCCGCGTTTAAAAAGAAAGTAAAAAACAAAGAGCTGAGCTGGCTTTTTGAAAACTGCTTCCCGAATACATTGGATACTACTGTTTATTATACGGAAACTGGAGGAACACCGGATACCTACGTGATCACCGGGGATATTGATGCCATGTGGCTTCGTGACAGTTCCGCACAGGTTTTTCCTTATCTGCAGTTTTCAAAAAAAGACGAAAAACTACATAAGCTGATCTCAGGAGTAATCCACAAACAGACTACTTTCATCCTGAAAGATCCTTATGCCAATGCTTTCTATAACGATGATCAGAAGATCAGTAAATGGAAAGAATATGACCATACTGATATGAAGCCAGGAACCCATGAAAGAAAATGGGAAATCGACTCGCTTTGCTATCCTATCCGCCTTGCGTACCACTTCTGGAAAACAACCGGAGATACAAAGCCTTTCGATGCGAACTGGCTGAAAGGAATTCAACTTACCCTGCAGACCTTTACAGAACAGCAGAGAAAACATGATCTGGGTCCTTACAAATTCGAGCGTACAACGGCTTGGGCAACAGATGGAGTTCCTATGGGAGGATATGGTTATCCAACAAAACCTGTGGGATTGATCAGCTCTATGTTCCGTCCAAGTGATGATGCTACCATTTACGGATTCCTGATCCCTTCCAACTTATTTGCAGTGGTAAGCTTACGCCAGGCTGCGGAAATGGTTGCTCAGATTAAAAATGAAAAAACGTTGGCTCAACAACTGAACAGCCTTGCTGATGAGGTAGAAGCAGCCATCAAAAAATACGGAATTTACAATCATCCTGAATTTGGAAAAATCTATGCTTTTGAAGTAAATGGCTTCGGAAGCTATAACCTGATGGATGATGCAAACTGTCCAAGCCTGCTGGGACTGCCTTATCTGGATGCGGTGAAAGCTGATGACCCTGTGTATTTGAATACAAGAAAATTCGTATGGTCAGAAAACAACCCGTTCTTCTTCAAAGGTAAGCTGGCAGAAGGAATAGGAGGTCCGCATATCGGACTTGACATGATCTGGCCAATGAGTATCATAATGAAGGCTCTCACTACCAAAGACAAAAGTGAGATCAGATGGTGTATAGATACCTTACAGAAAACGCACGGAGGAACAGGCTTTATGCATGAATCCTTCCATAAAGACGACTCCAAAAAGTTCACCAGAGAATGGTTTGCATGGGCAAATACTTTATTTGGAGAATTGTTATGGAAAACCTTTAACGAAAACCCGGAGCTACTGACATAGCACACCCTTTTATATGGCTTTTTCATCTGAGATTCCTTCCCGAAAAAGAAGGTGTCAGGGGAATGCTATATAAAATTCACACACCAAAACACCTTAAAAAAATTATACAATGAAAAAAAAATCCATCTTTACCGCACTGATTGCCATCATGCTTCAGTCTGGTTCTCTGATTAACGCACAGCAGCTTAGCCCTACCGGAATATGCTATGTGGAAGTGAATAATAACAACCTCCTGAATGCGGGAGCGTACAAACTGCAGACATCGAACAGCTACCTGTTTAATGTGGTGAATATTTTTGCGGCCAATATTAATTATGATACCAGCCGTGGTAGAGCATATCTGTATTCCAATAATAACGTAACCAAGGTTCTTACCAATGCAGATACTTACATAAAGCCACTTCAGCAAAAGGGAATGAAAGTAGTACTAACCATTTTAGGGAATCACCAAGGGGCCGGGATCTGTAATTTTCCTACCCGTGAAGCTGCAAAAGACTTTGCTCTGCAGCTTGCCAATACAGTGAATACCTATGGTCTTGATGGAATTGATTTTGATGATGAATACTCAGAATATGGAAATAACGGAACAGGGCAGCCTAATGACAGTTCCTTTGTAATGCTTGTTCAGGAGCTTAGAGCTTTATTGCCGAATAAAATTATTTCATTCTATTACTACGGCCCTGCTGCTTCAAGACTTTTCTGGAACGGAGCCAGAGTAGGAGATAATGTCAACTACAGCTGGAATGCCATGTACGGAACATTCTCTGCTCCCAATGTACCACCTCTTACTAAAGCACAAATCTCTCCTGCAGCCGTATGGATGGGAAATACTTCTAATTCTACCACCACCAGCCTGGCAACCCAAACGAAAAATGGCGGCTACGGCGTATTCATGTGGTATGATTTACATGGAACGAATGAAACGGCACAGCTTTCAGCAGGAACCCAAACTTTATATGGCGAACAGACTGTTTTAAGCAGCCCTTTACAATCATGGACACAGGGAACGAATTGTGACGCCCCTATCGGGTTGTACACAAGCAATCTTACAGGGACAAGCGCAAAACTGAACTGGTCTGCTGTAGGAACCAATACCTATGATGTCGATTATAAACCAGCTTCTTCAACAACCTGGACGAGTGCAGTATCTGCAACAAGTTCTACTTCTGTAACTATTTCCGGGTTAACAGTCAACACTGATTATGACTGGAGAATCAGAACCAACTGCAGTGTGAAAAGCGCCTATATGTTTGCACCAAGATTTACAAGCACTTCAGGAACAACGCCTACAGGTTCTTATGCTTTATCTCTGGATGGTAGTACTGAATCAGGAGCAGCCGGAAGTATGAATCTAAGTGGTTCTGCTTTATCTTTTGAAGGATGGATCAAACCTTCATCATTCAAATCTGCGTCTCCATATATTTCCTCTATCATGGGAACGGAGGTAAGCGACAGCAATTCCGCATTCTTACGATTAGGAGATGCCAGTCTTGCGAATAATAAACTTCAGTTTGTCGTAAGCATCAATAATGTACAGCAAAAACTGGCTTCCGCAACTGCTTTGAATGCCAATACCTGGTATCATGTAGCAGCTACTTATGATGGATCCAATATGAAAATTTACATCAACGGAACTCTGGATGCCACCAAAGCGCAAACCGGAAGTGTGAATTCAACAGGAGCATTCAATGTAGGATATTTATACAACACGTCGAGAAATTTCAATGGAAAAATAGATGAGGTAAGAGTATGGAAACGTGCATTGAGCCAGACGGAAATCAGTCAGAATATGTGTAATGTATCCGTTCCGGCAACTTCACTGGCTGCGTATTGGAAGTTTAACGAAGGCAGTGGTTCTACAGTTCAGGATACTTCCGGAAACGGAGTGACCCTAACCTTGACAGGTGTTGATTCTTCTAATTGGGGTACAGATCTACCATGTACAACAGGAAGTTCAGCATTAGCAAGAACTGCGGGGCAAAAGGCGATCAATACGGGAGAGACTAACATTAAAAATCAAATCAAATTATATCCTAATCCGGTAAGCAAATCTTCATCACTGACAGTTTCTGTTCCGGATGAATACAGCAAAGGAAAATTGACAGTTTATGATTTTAACGGAAGAATCGTAGACACAAAATCACTGAACTCAGGAGATAATCAATACGAATTGAGCAGAATTTCAGCAGGAAACTACATTGTTCACTTTGAATCTCATGATGGAAGCTTAAAACAATCCGAAAAACTAATTGTAAAATAACAAACCCAGTCATTGGGCTTCGGCCCAATGATTTTTTCTACTACAAAATTGATATACTATGAGAAAAAAATCCTTTTTTATTCCCTTAATAGCCCTGATGCTTCAGTCAGCTCCGGCACTCAAAGCACAGCAGCTTGATCCTTTGGGAGTCTGCTATGTGGAAGTGAACAACAACAATATGCTGAATGCAGGTTCCTATACTTTACAGAATACCAACAGACAGCTTTTTGATGTAGCGATTATTTTTGCAGCCAATATCAACTATGATGTTTCTAAAAACCGTGCTTATATCTCAAACAATAACAACGTTACCAAAGTTCTGAATGATGTTAATACCTACGTAAAACCTTTACAGCAAAAAGGAATAAAAGTATTGCTGGATCTTTTAGGAAACCACCAGGGAGCCGGAATTTCCAATTTCCCTAACCGTGAAGCAGCTAAAGATTTCGCTTTGCAGGTGGCTCACACCGTTTACACCTACGGTCTGGATGGAGTAGACCTTGATGATGAATACGCAGGATACGGAAATAACGGAACAGGACAGCCTAATAACAGTTCTTTTGTCATGCTTTTACAGGAACTGAAAGCCGCAATGCCGGATAAACTGATTACGTTTTATTACTATGGTCCGGCCACAACCAGACAAACGTATAATGGAGATTTAGCCGGAAACTATATCAATTATACATGGAATGCGATGTATAGTACGTACAATGCTCCGGTTGTTCCGCCTCTTGATAAATCCAAAATTTCTGCAGCTGCAACCTGGATACAAAACTCGAATCCAAATTCAACTTCTGCCACTACATTGGCAAGCTTAGCGACCAGCACAAAAAATGACCAATACGGCGTGTTTATGTGGTACGATCTGCCGGGAACCAATGTAGCCAGCTACCTGAGTACAGGATCCAATATTCTGTATAATGAAAATACACTCTTAAGCGGTCAGTTGTATTCATGGTCACAGGGACAGGCTTGTGATCCGCCATTGGGACTGGATGTTTCCAACGTGACAGGAACTTCAGCTCAACTGAACTGGACTTCCAATGCTTCTCAGTCTTACAATATTGATTATAAACCAGCTAATTCAACAGTATGGACAAACGTTGCCAATAATTATTCAGGAAATAATATTGTCATCAGCAACCTTACCCTGAATACCAATTACGATTGGAGAATACAGTCTAACTGCTCACCGACATTAACAAGTACTTATATTTTTGCACCAAGGTTTAACTCCGGAAGTGGCTGCACTACGCCATCAGGATTGACTTCCGGAAGTTTCCTTGGTAATACTACCCAACTGTCATGGGATGCAGGCAACGCCACTTCATATACACTGCAATATAAAACGGCTTCAGCAACAACCTGGACTGAAATTCCAAATATTACAACCAATTCCTATTCATTACAAAACCTGACACCTAATACAAGTTATGTATGGAAAGTACAGGCTTCATGTGCGGGAGGAACTACAAGTACCTATTCAGGAGAAGGATCATTTAATAGTGGCTTCGCACCGGTTACAAGTCCCGGAGCAAGATCACTTTCTTTTAACGGAAGCACACACTATCTTAATGCAGGACAATTTAACCTGAGCGGAAATGCAGTGAGCTTTGAGGGCTGGGTAAAAGTAAATGCTTTCAAAACAGCTTTCCCTTACATTTCATCAGTGTTAGGAGTGGAAGTAGGAGATAATAACTCTGCGATGCTTCGTTTCGGAGACGGAAACCTCGCGAATAATAAGCTTCAATTCATTTTGAGCTTCGGTTCATCACAGGTGAAATTGAATACCAATACAGCATTCAACACCAATACATGGTATCATATAGCAGCTACTTATGACGGAGCAGCCATGAAAATTTATGTTAATGGTAATCTTGATGCAACGTTTTCGGTGACGGGTAATTTTACAGCAAACGGAATTCTTTATCTGGGAAGAAACTATGACAATTCCCGTACAATCAACGGTTTTCTTGATGAATTCAGAGTTTGGAAAAGAGCACTGACACCACAGGAAATCCTGAATAACAGCTGTAATGTTCCTGCCAACGCCACTGGTCTTGAAGCCAACTGGAAAATGGATGAAGGAAGCGGAATGGGAGCTTTGGATGCTACAGCCAATACCCATTTTGCAACCCTGATCAATATGACAGATGCCAACTGGAGAACAGATGTTGCCTGCGCTTCATCCCTTGCAGTAAAAGATATAGAATCAGTAAAAGAGAACAGTACAGTGTATCCGAATCCCGTGAAACGAGGAAATGACATTCACTTTGCTATTAGTGATAATTCGGCAACTGAGGTAGCATTGTATGATGCTTCAGGAAAATTATTCAAAAAACAGAATATTAATCAAAATAATAACGCAGTGAATACGCAGGATTTAATCAGTGGTACTTATATTTACAAAATTACATCCGCAAACAGTAAAGTAATATCAACCGGTAAAATTATTGTGAAGTAAAATTCAGATAATGAAATAGAGTCTGAAATACAAAGCAGGCAGACAGAGGTGTACTTCTGTTTGTCTGTTTTTTCAGTCACAGGAAGACTTGAATTTAAAATAAAAAAATAATGCAGAATATAGTAGGAATCGATATTGGAGGGTCGCACATCACGCTGGCTCAGGTAGATCCGCAAAAACGTGAAATCATTTCATCCACCTATGTAAGAGAACATGTAGATGCTTTCGAAAACAAAGAAGTTATTTTCAACGCCTGGGTTTCAGCCATTAATAAGGTGGCTCATGATCTGGTAAAAGAAGATCTTTTAATCGGTATCGCAATGCCAGGACCTTTCGATTATGAGAATGGAATATCTCTTATGCAGCAGGGAAAATTTATAGATATCTATCAGGTCAATATTAAAGAAGAACTGGCAAAAAGGCTGGCCATTTCTCAGGAGCAGATTCATTTTGTAAATGATGCGGCTGCATTTATGGAAGGAGAAGTATTCGGAGGATGTGCCCAAGGTTTCAACAGGATTTTTGGGGTTACTCTTGGGACAGGATTGGGAACGACTTTTTTCAACGGGGAATTTGCTACCGATGAAGACTTATGGGATTCTCCCTTCAGAGATTCCATCAGTGAAGACTATCTGGCCACCCGATGGTTTGTGAATCATTATAAGGAACTTACCGGAGAGGAAATTTCAGGAACCAAAGACCTTCTGGATAAACCCAAAGAAATACAAAAAAGAATGTTTGATGAATATGCAGACTCTTTCTCAGAATTTATTGTGAAATATGTCGATCATTACAAACCGGAAGTTTTAGTTATAGGAGGAAATATTGCCAAGACTTATCCTCATTTTGAGCAAAGATTTATTCAGAATTTAACAAAGAATAATATTAACTTGCAGGTTAAAATTTCGGCCATATTTGAAGATGCGGCCATTCTTGGAGCTGCCAGCTATGCATTAAAAAAGCGTATATAAATTAACAAACGAAAAGATACAATGAAGTTTATATTTTCCACTTGCTTACTGTTATTACAGGCCTGGGCTTTAGGTCAGAATGTATCTCCCGTAGACTATGTGAATCCTTTGATGGGAACCCAATCCAAACCTTCATTATCCAATGGAAATACCTATCCGGCAGTCGGACTTCCCTGGGGAATGAATATCTGGACACCGCAGACCGGTAAAATGGGCGATGGATGGGCCTATACCTACGATGCAGATAAAATAAAAGGATTTAAACAAACCCACCAACCCTCTCCATGGATGAACGATTATGGCGCATTTGCCATCATGCCGGGAGTAGGAAAAGTGAAATTTAAAGAAGACGAAAGAGCAAGTTGGTTCAGCCATAAAGCTGAGGTGACCACGCCTTACTTCTATAGTGTTTATCTTGCTGACATCAATGTCACAACAGAATTTACGCCTACAGAACGAGCTTCTTATTTTAAATTTGATTTTCCAAAGACAGACAGCGCTTACGTAGTTGTCGACGCTCTAAACAAAGGTTCTTATATCAAAATTTTACCGAAAGAAAGAAAAATCCTGGGATATACCACAAGATATTCTACCGGGAAATACGAAAATTTTAAAAACTACTTTGTCATTCAGTTTGATAAAGATTTTGAACTGACAAAAACCTGGAAAGACAATAAACTGGTGAATGACCAATTAGAAATTACCAGTGATCATACAGGTGCTGTAGTAGGGTTTAAGCTTAAAAATAAAGAAACGGTGTATGCAAAAGTAGCCTCTTCATTCATCAGCTTTGAACAGGCAGAACTGAATCTTAAAAGAGAAATCGGAAACAGAAACTTTGAACAGGTAAAAACTGATGCTAAAAATATCTGGAATAAAACATTAGGAAAAATAGATGTAAAAGGGGGAACCGATCAGCAGATGAGAACCTTTTATTCCTCTTTATACAGAACTTTATTCTTCCCGCAAAAGTTATATGAGATTGATGCTCAGAATAAAATCAAACACTGGAGTCCTTACAACGGTAAAATTGTTGATGGAAGAATGTTTGCAGGAACCGGATTTTGGGATACATTCCGTGCTTTGTACCCTTTCCTGAATCTTGTTTATCCAAGCATCAATGTAGAAATGCAGGAAGGACTGGCCAATGCTTACAAAGAAGGAGGTTTCTTACCGGAGTGGAGCAGCCCTGGATATTCTGATATTATGATTGGAAATAATTCTGCATCCGTAGTAGCAGATGCCTATATCAAAGGACTTCGCGGATATGACACAGAAGCGCTGTGGCAGGCCGTAAAACACGGAGCAAACAATGAAGGTCCTATAGAAGCTGTGGGCCGCGCAGGCGTAAAGTATTATAATGAATTGGGCTATGTTCCTTACGATGTAAAGATCAATGAAAATGCAGCAAGAACATTAGAATACGCTTATGATGATTTTTCAATCTATCAGTTAGGAAAAGCATTAGGAAAACCCGCTTCAGAAATTGATATCTATAAGAAAAGAGCCTATAATTACAAAAATGTATTTGATAAGGAAACAGGCTTAATGCGTGGTAAAAATAAAGATGGTAATTTCCAGAAGCCTTTCAATCCTTTCAAATGGGGTGACGCGTTTACAGAAGGAAACAGCTGGCATTACACATGGTCCGTTTTCCAGGATATCGACGGTCTGGCAGAACTGATGGGTGGAAAGAAGAAGTTTGAAGCCAAATTAGATGAAGTATTTTCATTGCCACCGGTTTTTGATGACAGTTATTATGGAGGCGTGATCCACGAGATCAGAGAAATGCAGATCATGAACATGGGACAGTACGCCCATGGAAACCAACCTATCCAACACATGATTTATCTGTATAACTATGCAGGAGCACCATACAAAACGCAATATTGGGCGAGACAGGTGATGAACAAATTGTATCATGCCACTCCGGACGGATATTGCGGTGATGAAGATAACGGACAAACGTCTGCATGGTATATTTTCTCAGCCCTTGGGTTTTATCCTGTAACGCCGGCAACAGATCAGTATGTGTTGGGAGCACCATTATTTAAAGAAGCCACCATTCATTTGGAAAATGGTAAGAAAATTGAAATAAAAGCTCCGGAAAACAACGCAGAAAATCTATATGTAAAATCATTGAATGTAAACCAACAGTCATATTCCAAAAACTGGCTGAGCCATAAAGAACTGATGAAGGGAGCCGTTTTAGACTTTAAAATGGACAGCAAACCCAACAAAGAAAGAGGTTCGCAGGAAAAAGATTTTCCTTATTCAATGTCAAAAGAAGAATCAAATAAATAAATTTTAAATTAAAAATATAGCTGTATGAGTACAGAAAAAAAAGAAATATTCGATAGAGTAGAGAGCATGTTGCAAGGACAAGGTTTTAACATCGCAGCAAAAGACGATACAAGACCATGGGGAGGATTCTTTGTGATTGATGAAACGCAGGCACAGGATTTTGCCAACCAATATTTCGATGGGATTGATGTAGACAACCTGAGAATAGGAGGAAAGCTGAGCCCGAAAATCCTTATCGTAGCTCCGGAAGCAAGATTAAGCTGGCAATATCACCACAGAAGAGCTGAAATCTGGCAGGTTGTGGAAGGAACGGTAGGCATCAAAAGAAGCAATACCGATGAAGAAGGAGAACTGAAAGAATATGGTCCGAAAGATCAGGTGAAACTTCAGCAGGGAGAAAGACACAGATTAATTGGTCTTGCAGGCTGGGGAATTGTAGCTGAAATCTGGCAGCACACCGATGCGTCCAATCCTTCAGACGAAGATGATATCGTAAGAGTACAGGACGACTTTGGAAGATAAAATAAAAAGAATCGGCTTCAATTTTTGAAGCCGATTCTTTTTATTGGTAAGGAAGCTTGAAGCTGGAAGAAGGAAGTCTCTGTAAGTTTTCATAACTCTTGGATTTCCTTCGTTATTACTGGTGAATTTTATCTGCTAATGGCAAAAAATAAACCTTATAGGTTTCTGAAACCTATAAGGTTTTTGTGTATTCAGATTTTATCCTCAATAAAATAAAACTTTATTCGCTTGTAGGCACCCCCCAGCTTCTCTCTTCCATCTTCCCGCCTTAAAACGTCATCTCTTATTAAGCGTTTACCAGTAGTTTATCCCACATAATAACTTTACTCGCTTGTAGGTACTCCCAGCTTCACTCTTCCAGCCTCCAGCCTTTAAAACGTTGTCTCTTATTAAGAGTTTACCAGTAGTTTATCCCATATAAGAATTTTATAGGCTAAAAGTACTTCCAGCATCATTCTTCCAGCTTCCCGCCCTTAAAACGTCACATCCAGTCCCACATAGAAATTGGCTTTCATAATTGGCGCATACACCATTCCGCCATCAAAATAATTTCCGAAAGGATTTTTAAAATCTACAATCGCATTTTTCTGATAGTAAGAAGTAAGGTTTTCACCTCCTGCATAAGCTCTGATCTTTTTATTGAAATTTCTTGAAATCTGAGCATTAAGAACCGCATAAGATTCTGAATACATCGGTAACTGAAACTCTGCAGGATTGCTTGAAGTATCAGGAAGTCTTTGCTTTCCAACCCAGTTTAAAGTCGTATCAAAACTCCAGAATCCGCCATTATCATTTTTATTGGTTGAATAGGCCAGATTCACAAACCCTCTGTGCTTCGCCATAAAAGGAACTTCTCTTCTTCCGCCGATATAATCAGCCTGCACGTCATAATATTTATAAGCCAATCTTACTTCAAGATTTTTGACAGGCATGAAATCCCATTGGGTCTGGAATGAATTGGCAAAAGATTTACCATCCAGATTATAGAATGTCAGCTGTTGAGGAGATTGATCCAGATCTACCAATACCTGATCCTGGAAATCTGTTCTGAAGAAGTCTGCAACAATGCTCGATTTTCTTCCGAATAACTTAAATTCCTGTTGTAAACTCGCTCCATAATTCCATGCGATTTCAGGTCTTAATCCATAAATATTTCCTCCGTTAGGTAAAATATTAATAGCTCTGTTTGATGCAAAATACTGCTGGCTCTCTGCAAATACATTCGCCGTTCTGAATCCTCTTCCCGCAGAAAGTCTTAAAATCGTCTGAGGCGTGAAGTCATATTTAAAGTTAAGTCTTGGGGTAAACTGTGTTCCTGCCAGATTATGAAAATCTACTCTGGAACCTGCTACTAAAGTATATTTTAAACCTGTTAAAGTATATTCGGCAAAAATTCCCGGTACAATTTCATTTCTTCTCATATCGTCCAGCAAATACGTTTCTTTGTATCCGTCATATAAGAAACTTGCACCAGCCTTGTACTTGTGGTTGGTATTTCCGATGATGCTTTCAAAAATTAAATTGGAATAGTACGTATGCTGTTGTCCCGCATAATTTCTCAATCCGAAAAAGCTGTCCTGCTGGTGATACACATACTGGTTCATCCAGCCGATACTCTGGTAAGGTTTTCCCTTAAAAACATATCCTGTTTTATTCCAGACCTGGAATCTTGAAATATCGATTCCTACCCCATAAAAAGGCTGTTTGTCCTGACCAAGTTTTTTATCAAAACCAATCTGTCCTGCCGTTCTTTCATCTCTGATAAAATTAATTCCAAAGTGAGACCCGAATCCCGACTTTTCAAGATCATTATAATTAAGCAAATACGCTGCATTGATCTGTGTTCCTTTCGGTCTGTCCAGAAAGCCGTCATCATTCATATCCGTATTCCCGAAAGTTCCGTTGCCGTGAAGAAGGAAAGTTTGCGACCATTTATCGTTGATCGGAGAAACATTGGTGATATTCACTTCAGCTCTTCCATTAAAATCAGAAAAAAGATTTAATGATGTTTCAGGAGTCTTTGCATTCTTCAGAAGTTCAGTGTTGATTTGTCCTGTGATACTTTCATAGCCGTTGGTTACGGTACTTCCTCCTTTGGTAAGCTGAATACTTTCAATCCATCTTCCCGGGATAAAATTTAAGCCATAGGCAGAAGCCAGACCTCTGATTTCAGGTAATTGTTCTTTTGTCAAACTCGTGTATTTCTGATCCAAACCAAGCATTTTCAGCTGTTTTGTCCCTGTAACCGCATTACTGAAAGAAACATCTACCGTTGCATTGGTTTCGAAACTTTCAGACAGATTACAGCAAGCTGCCTTTAACAGCTCTTTTTTATCAATATTAAAAACAAGACCGGCTTCTTTCTTGCTTAAAGCCGTTGCTGCCTTAGAACCTGTTACGACAACACCATCAATACTTTTTTCGTGCTGGGAATGATCCTCTTTAGCTGGTGAAGTCTCATTGTCTTTATGATCTTCATGCTTTGTTGCTTCTTCGTAATGAACCTTTGGATTAGGCTGCCCGAAAGTAAACTCTCTGTCATAAAGACAGCATCCCGGAAGGCCATTGTAAACAGCATCCGAAGCTTTGTATTTTTCATTATCATGTCCTGCATCAGCAATAGCCTTTAAAATCTTATCTGATGAGGTTTTTGAAGGGTCAAAATGTAAAGTAACCGTTTGTTTCCCCGCATTCCATTCTGCAGTATCGGCACCGGCATCTTTGGATGCTTTTTCAATTCTGGCCTTACATGAAGCACAGTTTCCTCTTACATAGAATTCATTTTCTTTTTTAGGGGAAATAGTAGCATCCGCATGGTGCTCATGGTTGGTTTCTGACTGTGAAGGCTGCAGATCTCTATCGTAATGACAACATCCCGGAAGTCCTTCATAGGTTGTATCAGAAGCCTTAAATTTCTCATTGTCATGCCCTGCTTCTGCTACTTTTTTCAGAATATCATCAGCGGATGCTTTGTCTGTTTCAAAGGTTAATGTCTGAAGATCAATGGAGTACACTGCTGTTTTTGCGCCCGCTTTTTTTGCAGCACTTTCAATTCTTGTTTTGCACATTTCACAGTTCCCCTTTACCTTGAACTGATTTTTTGAAAGTGTCTGAGCAGATATAAATTGTGTAAATAGGAATAATGCACCAAGTATGAACCTGGAAATATATAATTTCATTTTGTTTAAAGTTTTAATTAATTAAAAAACAGTTCATTATAAGGCATAATGAACCCATGGTATTTAATTAACCTATCTTGGGCGGTTGCCAGATTTCCTTCAAACGGTCTGAAAGATAAGGATCTGAATATTGAAACTGAGGATTCTTATTCGCTTTGTAATAAGACAGTTCCAGACGTAGATTTTTTGAAAAAGGGGTTTCAATAAAAGTATAGCAGGCAATGCATGATGAGCAGCAGTCATCATTACATGATTTTGTGTTATCATGTTTGCTGTCTTTTTTTGAAGAATGATTTTTACAGCAGTCCATTTTCTTGGAAGATTCTGCTTTACAGCATGTTTCCTGCATTTCCTGTGCATAGAAATAATCCTTGGGAATCAGAAAGACTCCCAGACAAAAAACTATGGCAAGTATTTGAAACAGCTTCATCTTTGCAAAAATACAAAATTTATGGTAAAGGATCACCAACTTTTAGAGAACAGCTGTGCCATGGCTCACCATGAGCGGGATTCAATTTCGGTTTTTCTCCCATTGCGAGATTCTGTGCTGCAGGTGCAGGAGCCGGACCTGGAGTTGCTTGAACTGCATTTTGCACTGCCTGTGGCGCAGGAGCTGGCTTACTATTTAAGGGCTGTCCTACGGGAATATCGCATCGGTGTCCAGGCTGTCCGTGTGGAGGATTCATTCCTGGTGCGGTTTTTACCTGTTTCCCGTTATTATCAAGGGTGATTTTTCCTGGTGATACAGCATTCGGATCAATCTGGATGGTATTGCCCCCGCTCATATTTACATTTTGTGTTGCAGGAGTGGCTGCGGCAGGTTGCCCATTCAAAGGTTGTCCTACCGGAATATCGCATCGGTGTCCCGGTTGCCCGTGTGGAGGATTCATTCCCGGAGCGGTTGTCATAGGAGCAGGAGCAGCGTTGGACTGGATGCCTGCCTGTTCCATCAGAGCGGTTTTTGAGGTGGTATTTAGAGCTACGTTGGGCTGGCCAGCGTTGGCTTCTTCTTTTAAGTAAGTAGCTCTTTCATCCTTTTTACAGGATGCGGCTAAGAGTGATACGGCGATCAAACCTATAAATGTATTCTTCATATCCATGGGTATGAAACAAAATTAGCAAAACATTTTTAATTGTTTTGCTAATTTTATACTTATAATTTGATTTTTGGATTAATTTTTTACCAAAAGTCTAAATCCTTCTCCGTGAACGTTGATGATTTCCAATCCTTCGTCGTCTTTTAATAACTTACGAAGCTTGGCAATATAAACGTCCATACTTCTTGCTGTAAAATAATTTTCCTTTTTCCAGATCTTTCTTAAAGCAAGGTCTCTCGGCATGAAATCATTTCTGTGGATGCAAAGAAGTTTTAATAATTCATTTTCTTTAGGCGAAAGTTTGTATTCTTTATCACCTACTTTCAGCTGTCTCAGCATAGAGTCGAAGAAAATATTGCTGATTTTAAACTGCTCCTGTTCTTCATTTTCCAAGGTAGAACTTCTCTGAAGAATTGCTTTTATTTTGTATAATAGAAGCTCAGTATCAAAAGGTTTTGTAATATAATCATCAGCACCTAACTGATATCCCTTCAGGATATCTTCTCTCATGTTTCTTGCAGTAAGGAAAATGATCGGTGTATTTTTATCAATCTTTTTTACGTCTTCCGCTAATGAAAATCCGTCTTTTTTAGGCATCATTACGTCAAATATGCAGATATCGAATTCATTTTCTGTAAATTCTTTAAGTCCCTGCTCCCCGTCAGTGGCAAGAGTCACTTCAAAATTATTGATGGTCAAATAATCTTTAAGCACCGCCCCGAAACTCTGATCGTCCTCTACTAATAATATTCTGTTGCTCATAATTTTAATAATTAAAAATTAACAATTAAGAATGAACTTCCTCACTCTATCTTCTATATTTTGATATTTGGTTTAACTTTATAATTGATGAATGATCATTGATAACTGATGTGAAAGAGATCTGTATCGCGTATCGCTTATCATCTATCATTTATTTTTCTAGCTCATCGGCAGTTTTATCGTAAACGTACTTCCTTTTCCTTTATGAGAGTCTACAATAATCTGTCCTTTGTGCAGTTCTACAATTTTCTTAACATAAGAAAGACCTAATCCCTGTCCTTTTACATTGTGTATATTCCCGGTTTCTTCCCTGAAGAATTTTTCAAAAATTTTGGTTTTATTCTGGGTATCCATTCCCATTCCTTTATCGGAAATTTCAATCACATACCAGTGTCCTTCATTTCTTGTTTCCACATGTATTTCCGGTGCTTCAGGAGAATATTTATTGGCATTATCCAGTAAGTTGACCAGCATATTGGAGATGTGAAATTCATCTATTTTAAAATTATATTGAGTGGCCGTGAACTTCTGCGTAAGCGTTCCGTTTCTTTGCTGTACAATCAGGTTGAAGGATTCTGTCGTTTTTTTGATCAGCTCTCTTACATTGGTCTCTTTTAAAAACAGTTCTACTTCATTTCGCTCAAGCTTGGACATATTAAGTACATTTTCCACCTGTTTTTTCATCCTTAAATTCTCCTGCTTGATCAGTTCGGAATAGTATTTTACTTTATCCGGATTGGTGGCAATTTTATCATTAGCCAATGAATCCGTTGCAACAGAAATGGTTGCCAATGGCGTCTTAAACTCGTGAGACATGTTGTTGATGAAGTCTGTTTTTACTTCAGCAAGTTTTTTCTGTCTCATCATATAATTGATGGAAATAATATAAATCCCAAGAATGGTAAGGAGAGAAAGGAATGTTCCCAAAAGCATCGGCCAGTTATTCATCGCCAGGGAATATTCTTTTTTAGGAAATACCAGGGCAAGGCTGTATAATGTATTTTTCTTATCGGCAAAAAGAGGAAAGCTGTAGGTATTACTGTCTTTCTTTTCTTTATAAGCCTTATTGGCAATGCTTGTAAGTTTGTTGTTGCGGTCAAGAACTCCATATCCGAACTTGGCAGTGATACCTCTTATTTTCAGTTCTTTGGCAATAACGGAGTCAAGTGTTTTCGGGTCTACTCTTTTAGTAATAGGAAGGTTGTTTCCATATACTTTCACAAACTCTTTCATGGAATAATCTCCCGTCTCAATCTCCTGATTGATGTCTGTGGTAAGAAGCTCACGATTCGTAGTGTCTCTTTTTATTTTGTAAGCAGCTTCATCTGTATACAAAGTCGTCAGCTTGATAGAATCTCCTTTTTGAGAAATAGGCAGCTGCGTTTTTTCGATAATATTTTTAGAATAAATAATCTGTCTTTGAGTACCAGAGTCTTCTACTTGCTGAATGGTAGTTAAAGACGGCTGTTTGCTGTTTGCAAGAATATTTTTTCTGAAATCTTTATAATCCTGATTCAGGTATTTTTCAGCTTCTATCTCTTCAATACTTTTTGAAGTACTTTCCAAAACCGCATACACTTTATTTGAAAAATCCTGTTCCAGTACGCCGTAATAGCCTTTCAACCAATAAAATTGGAGCGTTACAAAGACAATCAGTGAGATCGTCATAAACACTGAAATTATTGGGATGAATTTGTTATTCATTATTTAAAATATATATGTTTTGGAAAAATGAATGTTAAAATTAATTTTTTTAAGAGTACATAAACAAAAAACGAGCCAAAAAATTGTTTTTTTTTTCTTAAAAGAGTGTTTTTTAACAATTATTTATGAATTATCTTTTACTTGTCATATGAAAAGTCCTTTCAATAAATAAAATGCTAACTTTAATAAAAATAAATATATATGGAATCTACGATCATTTTCAACAAAGATTTTGATGCATCAAGTGCTTATGTTATGAAGATTTTTAAGGCTGATGTTTCAACCGTATGGAACTATTTTACACAAGCAAGATTATTGGATCAATGGTGGGGACCTAAACCGTGGAAATGTGAAACTGTAAGTCAGGATTTCAAGGAAGGAGGCATCTGGATGTACACAATGGTAGGTCCAAACGGTGAAAAAGGACCTATGTACGCTCAAACTCAATATGGAGAAATTACAGAACACAGAAGTCTTGACTGGATGAGTGCTTTCTGTGATGAAAAAGGCAATATCAATGAAGACTTCCCAAGGTCAAAATGGCTGATTGGCTTTACCGGAGTGGAGGAAGGAACTAAAGTAACCATCAATATCCATTACCATTCTCCTGAAGTGATGAAAAAGCTTATGGATATGGGATTTGAAGAAGGTTTTAAAATGGGGCTTAATCAATTGGAAGAATTGATTGGATAAGAATATGATACGCAACCTGATTCTTAATAAAGAAAAAGTTCGGATCTTTCCCAAGGAAAGATCCGAACTTTTTTATTCTAAATAGAAGATTTACACGCTGCTGATTAACTTCCTGCTTCCATCTTCCTGCTTCCTGCTTTTACAAAAGCTCTTCTTCCTGAAAATACTGGATAATCGCCTTTTTCATAAGCAAAGTCTGCTCATTAGGTTTGAGTTCGGGAAGTTCTTCCACAGTTTCAAAGTGGGGCCATCCGTCTTCATAGTGGGTAAATTTATAATATCCAAAAGGCTCAAGCAATCTGCAGACTGCAATATGAATCAGGTTTACTTTGTCTTCTTTTGTATATTTTTGCTGGCCGCTTCCCAGTTCCTGCAACCCTATCAGAAATAAGAGGGTTTCAATGGGTGGGTTCTTCTCAGTGTGGAAATTGTCTTCGAAGAACTGTTCTATTTTTTTCCAATATTCGGATTCGTTAATCATAGTTTTATCAATTACCATTTATTTTCAACAGAAACGCATACTCCAGTGCATCTTCTTTCAGAGATTCAAATCTTCCGCTTGCTCCTCCATGTCCGGAGCTCATATCAGTTTTGAAGATTAAAATATTATTGTCCGTTTTTAATTCTCTTAATTTGGCTGTCCATTTTGCAGGCTCCCAGTATTGTACCTGAGAATCATGGAATCCTGTAGTGATCAGCATATGCGGATAATCTTTCGCTTCTACATTATCATAAGGAGAGTAGTCTTTCATATAATGATAGTATTCCTTATCATTAGGATTTCCCCACTCATCATATTCTCCGGTTGTCAAAGGAATCGTATCATCCAGCATTGTTGTAACAACATCTACAAAAGGTACCTGTGCCACAATTCCGTTGAATAACTGAGGTTCATAATTTACCACAGCGCCTACCAGCAATCCGCCGGCACTTCCTCCCATGGCATACATATGTTTTGATGAAGTATAACTTTCCCTGATCAGGTATTTTCCGGCATCAATAAAATCAAAAAATGTATTTTTCTTAAACAGCATCTTCCCGTCTTCATACCATTCTCTTCCCAGATATTCTCCACCACGGATGTGAGCAATAGCATAAATAAATCCTCTATCCAGCAAAGACAATCTTACATTGGAAAAGCTGGCATCAACAGTATGTCCATAGCTTCCATATCCATATAAAAGAAGGGGAGTGTCAGGTGATTTCTTAGTGTCTTTATGATAAACCAGGGAAATAGGAACTTTTGTCTTTCCATCTCTTGAATCTGCCCAGATTCTCTCTGAAATATAATTTTCAGGAGCAAACTTTCCACCCAAAACTTCCTGTTGTTTCAGAAGTTTTGTCGTCTTTTCCTTCATGTTGTACTCATACGTGGAGCTAGGCTGTGTAAGAGAAGTATATCCATAGCGTAAAATTTCCGTATCAAATTCCAGATTGATCCCGATATAAGCTGTATAAGTAGGATCGGAGAAAGGTAAGTAGTAAGACTCCTGTGTTTTCTCGTCAATGATTTTGATCTGAAGCAATCCTCTTTCTCTTTCCTCAAGAACCAGATAATCTTTAAAGATCTCAAAACCTTCCAGTAAAACTTCTGCACGGTGCGGAATCACATCAACCCAGTTTTCCATACCACAGTTATCAATCTTTGTCTTTACAATCTTGAAATTGATCGCATCATCCGCATTGGTAATGATATAAAATTCGTCTTCATAATGCTCTACTGAATATTCAAGATCATCTATTCTTGGCTGGATCACCGTCCATTCTGCAAATACATTGTCTGAAGGAATAAAACGATGTTCATCCGAAATAGTGCTTGAGCTTGCAATGAAAATATACTCTAATGATTTTGTCTTAAATACATTGACATCAAAAGTCTCATCCTCTTCATGGAAGATCAGAACATCTTCCGCTGAATCTGTTCCCAGCTGATGTCTGTATACCTGAAATGCTCGAAGACTTTTGTCTTTTCTGATGTAAAAAATATGCTGGTTATCATTCGCCCAAACAGCTTTCCCTGTGGTATTAGGGATCGTATCCGGCAAGATTTCTCCTGTCTTTAAATTTTTAAAATTAAGTGTATAAATTCTTCTTCCTACATCATCTGAAGAAAAAGAGGCCAGTTCGTTATTGGGGCTTACTGCTACACTTCCTACTTCAAAAAACTCTTTGCCGTCTGCCAGAATATTAACGTCGAGTACAATTTCCTCATCATTCTCAAGGCTTTTGTACTTTCTGCAGAAGATAGGATATTCTTTGCCCTCTTCATAACGCACAATATACCAGTACTCATTAAAGAAATAAGGCAGAGACTCATCATCCTTTTTGTAGCGGGCTTTCATCTCTTCGAAAAGCTCTTCCTGAAGAGCTTCCGTATCTTTCATGATGAATTCTTCGTAGGCATTTTCCTCCTCAATGTATCGGATCACTTCAGGGTTTTCCCTTTCATTCAACCAAAAGTAATTATCAGTTCTTCTATCGCCGTGTTTTTCTAGTATTTTTTCAATTTTTTTTGCCTGTGGAGCTTTCATCCGGGGTATTTTTATTTTTTTATTGAATAGAATCTTGTACTTTTTCTTCTGAAAGTAAGTAATTTAAGCAAAAATCAATTCAATATTAATTTTTGTTCAAATTTAGGTAAAAAAAAACCATCTTTCCTTTATTGAAAAGATGGTTGGTAGTATTTTTATAATTAAAGACTATTTGTGAAGTGCTTTAATATATTTTTCAAGGGCCATTGTCATAGAAGGAGTTTCCTTCGTTGGTGCCATTAAATCTACTTTTAATCCTGCTTCTTCCGCAGCAGCCAGAGTCGTGTTTCCGAAAACTCCGATCTTTGTTTCATCCTGCTTGAAATCAGGGAAATTTTGTTGCAGTGATTTGATTCCCTGCGGACTGAAGAAAATCAGCATGTCATAATCTTTGACATTGATATCCGTAAGGTCGCTGCATACGGTACGGTACATAATTGCTCTTGTCCAGTCTACATTCGATGCATCCATGGTTTTTACAATATCCGGGCTCAAAACATCTGAAGATGGCAGCAGATATTTTTCTGTCGGGAATTTTTTGAAAAGAGGAAGCAGGTCTGAGAAGTTCTTCTCCCCAAAGCTGATTTTTCTTTTTCTGTACACGATATGCTTTTGAAGATAGTTGGCAATTGCTTCCGACTGGCAGATGTATCTCATCGTATCCGGAACGGCAAAACGCAATTCCTCTGCTAGTCTGAAGTAATGGTCAATCGCATTTTTACTGGTAAAAATAATACCGGTATACTGCGTCAGATCTATTTTCTGTGTTCTGAGCTCTTTATTGTCAACCCCTTCGACGTGGATAAATGGACGGAAATCAATCTTTATTTTTTCCTTCTTCGCTATATCCAGATATGGAGAAGACTCACTAGGCGCTGGTTGAGAAACCAATATAGACTTTATTCTCATCATTGACTTTTATTAAAAAAATAACAACTTCCAAAGCAATAATAATGGTGCGATTTGGAGGGTGCAAATATACAAAAATTTATAATACCATTTTTCAGGAAGAATCTTGTTCTTGTGAAATAAATAGAAAAAGACTTTGAAAATGAATACAAAAGCGAAGAAGCAGAAATAATATAAAAACATTTTATTTCTGTCTATCGGGAAGTAATAATGGGCTACACAAAGAATTATTAACAAAAATGAAAGAATGAAATAAAACTTTGTGGAGGTAAAATAAAAAATAGTCCATTTTTTTCCATCCCCTATACTTTGGTAAAATAAAAAGCCTAATGTTGATTTTACTACATAAAAAAACAGCACTGCCAGCAAAGTATAACCCAATTTATTAAGCTGATATCCCAAAAGCTGAAGATCCGCAATATATTTCGGTACTACAGGAACATACTGTGAAATTAATACAGACAGAGTAAGTGTGGTCACACAGGAGGTGATGATCCAGCTGGGAAGGTTGTTGCTTGCATCAAAATATTTCTGAAGCAGAAAATCTCTGAGACTGGCATCTCTTTCTATGACGTTCATCATAAAAACGTATAGAAATATACAGCCCACAAGGATAAAGATTACCCAATCATTATTTTCAGGTATTCTTACGTGATTGATGAAGTGTTGTGATGATGGCAAAATTTAATTTTTTTATTTATTATTTAACTTCAGATAACACGGCCGGCACAGATTTTCCTGTCACCAGATCCATGAATCTGCAGTTAAAATATTTGCTCTCATCGATTTTACGTATTGTTCAGATCTGTTGAATAAAAGGATCTGTTTCATCCGCTTAATCCCCGAGAAATATTTTTGCAAAATTATAGATTATTTTGTATAAAATAAAAAGGTTAAATAAACTATCTTTGCAAACTGAAATGAAAAAACTCGTCATCATCCCGACCTATAACGAAAAGGAAAATATTGAAAATATTATTTCCGCGGTTTTTGCATTGGAGGACGACTTTCATATCTTAGTAGTAGATGATTCTTCTCCCGACGGAACAGCAGAAGTTGTAAAAGAATTGCAGAAGAAATATCCGCATTATCTCCACTTGTCGGTAAGACATGTGAAAGATGGACTGGGGAAGGCTTATATTCATGGATTTAAATGGGCCATCGAAAATAAATATGATTATATTTTTGAAATGGATGCCGATTTTTCACACAATCCTAACGATCTGCCGAAACTTTTTGAAGCCTGCAGAAATGCAGATATGGCCATCGGATCCCGTTATTCAAAGGGAGTAAATGTAGTGAACTGGCCCATGGGAAGAGTACTGCTTTCTTACTTCGCCTCAAAATATGTAAGGTTTGTACTAGGCCTTCCCATTCATGATACCACAGCAGGATTTGTCTGCTTTTCAAGAAAAGTACTGGAAGAAATAGGATTGGATAACGTAAAACTGAAAGGATACGGATTTCAGATTGAAATGAAATTCAGAGCTTTTAAAAAAGGCTTCAGAATTGTAGAAGTTCCTATTATATTTACCAACAGGATTTTAGGAGAAAGTAAAATGAACGGCGGAATTATCCATGAAGCAGTTTTCGGAGTATTGAACTTAAAATGGAAATCAATCATCAACAGATTATGAAACTGATGAAAAAGTTAATCTTTATTTTCGTTTTGTTGGGCCTGTTTTCGTGTGGCGATTATATTGATAAGCCCAAAAATCTGGTCGATAAAGGTTTGATGGCAGAAATCATTGCCGATCTTGCTATCAACGATCAGGCTATCTTTATCTATCCTGACAAAAATATGGAAGCGGGGACAAGAGCTGTCTTGAAATCACATAAGGTCGCACCTGATGATTTTGTTAACAGTTTTAAATACTATGTAATTAAAGAAGAAATGGACGGGATCGCTAATGACGCACAGGAAATATTGCTGAAAAAAGATCCCAAAGCAGATAAATATGTGAAGGATAAGCTGAAACAGAATGGTGCTGTAATGCCTATAGTAAGGTAAAATGGACACAGAAGTTTCTGCGATACAAAAATCACTGGTAAAACAGTGTATAAACAAGTATAGAGATGAAATTTTTTAATATAGAAAAAACCTCTGAAGGAAAAGCAAGAGCAGGGGAAATTACCACAGATCACGGGAAGATTCAAACTCCTATTTTTATGCCTGTGGGAACTGTAGCAAGTGTGAAAACAGTTCATCAGAGAGAATTAAAAGAAGACATTAAAGCTCAGATTATTCTGGGAAATACTTATCACCTTTACCTTCGTCCGGGCATGGAAACCATGCAGGATGCAGGTGGTTTACACAAATTCATGAACTGGGATCTTCCTATCCTTACTGATTCTGGAGGTTTTCAGGTATTTTCATTGGCAAGCAACAGAAAGATGACAGAAGAAGGTGCGAGATTCAAATCTCACATCGACGGAAGTTACCACATGTTCTCTCCGGAAAGATCAATGGAAATTCAAAGACAGATCGGGGCCGATATTTTCATGGCTTTCGATGAATGTACACCTTACCCTTGTGATTACAACCAGGCGAAATCATCGATGGAGCTTACCCACCGCTGGCTGAAAAGATGTATTGATTGGACGAATGATAATCCTGAATTATACGGACATAAGCAAAGACTTTTCCCGATTGTTCAGGGATCTACCTATTCCGATCTTAGAAAAATCTCTGCAGAAGTGATTTCCGAAGCGGGTGCAGAAGGGAACGCTATCGGAGGACTTTCCGTTGGAGAGCCAGAAGAAGAAATGTACAGAATCACTGACGAAGTGACAGATATCCTTCCAAAAGAGAAACCAAGATACCTGATGGGAGTAGGAACTCCGTGGAATATCCTTGAATCGATCGGGCTGGGAATTGATATGATGGATTGCGTAATGCCAACAAGAAATGCAAGAAATGCAATGCTTTTCACATGGCAAGGGGTGATGAATCTTAAAAATGAAAAATGGAAACGCGATTTTTCGCCTTTGGATGAATTTGGAACCAGTTTTGTAGATCGTGAATATTCAAAAGCGTATCTTCGCCACCTGTTTGTATCTAAAGAATATCTGGCAAAACAGATTGCTTCGATTCATAACCTTGCATTCTATCTTGATTTGGTAAAAGTAGCCAGAGAACATATTATGGCAGGTGATTTCTATGAATGGAAAAACTCTGTAGTACCGGTTCTAAGACAAAGACTGTAAAAAAAATATGCTTAAAATTGTAGACAGATATATCATTAAAAAATACCTTGGAACTTTCAGTTTCATGTTGGTATTATTGTCTATAGTCGTATTGGTAATCGATGTTCAGCAGAAGATTCCAAGGATAGAAAATGCCAAGGCCATTGATCCGAAATTGGATCTGACTTATTTTCTTATCCATTTTTATCCCTTCTGGATCATCAATCTTGTGGTGACTTTCCTTTCCATTCTGGTATTTATATCGGTAATTTATTTTACCTCCAGGATGGCAAATAATACTGAAATTGTTGCTATTATCAGTAGTGGAGCCAGTTTCCACAGGTTTTCCAAACCTTATCTGGTAACCTCTATTTTTATCGGATTGATTGCTCTTGTAGTCTATCATATGGTGCTGCCGTGGGCCAATATCAAGAAAAATGAACTGGAAGCGTATACGTATAATGCAGCCAATAAAGAAAAGATTTTAGGAACGGCACCTGCTTCTTCACAGCTGAGTAAGACGGAATATATCTTTGTCGATTCATGGAATAAAAGAGAAAAAAGAGGGTCGAGTTTTGTCTATCAGAAATATGATAAAGACAGAAAAATGACCTATGAGCTGAAGGCAAGTGAAGTGTATTGGGATAAAGCCAAAAAACAGTTTGTTTTAAATAACTATCTGGAAAAAACAATCAATAAAGACAATACCGAAAAACTCGGTAACGGAATAGAATTAAGGAAAAATTACGGGCATTCTCCGGAAGAGCTCTTCCCTAATGAACTTTTAGGACAAAATAAAACCACTCCGGAACTTTTGAAATTTATTGAAAGGGAAAAAGAAAGAGGAAACAGCAACCTGAACTCTTACCTGAATGAACTTCACCAGAGAACTTCCATGCCTGTTTCAATCATTATTCTGACATTTCTGGCGCTTTCCCTGTCATCACAGAAGAAAAGAGGAGGATTAGGAGTCAATCTAGCCATCGGTATTTCATTGGCCTTCATTTTCGTGTTTTCATTCGAAGCCTTAAAAGTGGTTTCGGAAAATAAAAGTTTGTCTCCGGCTGTAGCCATGTGGCTGCCTAATATGGTGTTTTTGCCGCTTACCCTTTATTTGTATATCAAGAGAGCTAATCAGTAAAGTAATTTTACTTCTTTGTGATAAAAGGAATGCATTCCGTCTTCCAGTTCGATCCAGAGTTCACCCTTTTCGTCTGCACGCCGGATAATGCCATTTTGTCGCGCTTTTTCAATTTCAAAGACCGATATCTGATCTTTTCTGAAAAGGTTTTTATTAAATCCATCCAGGATTTCCTGATCTGAAGGTATGTTTTTAAGCTTTTCAGACAAATATTCATGAAGGTTTAAGGCAAGTTCTTCCAGATCAAATTGGATTCCTGTCTGCGTCAGAAGTGATCCTGCATTGGATATTTCATCAAAATTTTCCTGCAGAATGTTGATCCCGGCTCCGATGATGAAATAATTATTTTGATTAATTTTTTTCTTTTCTATTAAAATTCCAACGATTTTTTTACCTTTAAGGATGATATCATTCGGCCATTTGATTTTTACCTCAGAGTCAGACAATTTGGCAAGGAAATCCCGGATTACCATTGCGGTATAATAATTGAACATAAAGTCGGAGCACAGGATGTTCTGAGTATTCACTGCCAGCGTATAAGCCAGATTTTTTCCGGCGGTCTGAGTCCAGATATTTCCATACTGACCACGGCCTTTAGTTTGATTAAAAGTATGAAGTCCTATAAAATTTGAATCTCCGTAAAGTAAAAACTTTGATATTTCGTCATTAGTAGAAGAACATTCTTTCAGGTAAAAGAGTTGGCTCATTTAAGAAAACTTTAAGAGATTAAGAGGGTAAAAGTAAGGTTAAAGTAAAGAAAAAACAATAAATTTGCAGATTATAGTATTTTTTTAATGAATAAAACAGCAGAAAAACAAGCGTTAATAGATAAAATCGTTGAAGCTATCCAGGATGTAAAAGGAGAAGACATTATGATCTTCGATCTTTCAAACATCGAGAATTCAGTAGCAGAGACGTTCGTGATATGTAGTGGAAACTCAAATACACAGGTAGCTGCATTGGCGGGAAGTGTAGAGAAGAAAGTAAGAAACGAACTTCAGGACAGACCTTGGCACGTAGAAGGTACTGAAAATGCGATGTGGGTATTGGTGGATTACGTTTCAGTGGTGGTTCATATATTCCAGAAACAGGTACGTGAGTACTACGACATAGAAGAACTTTGGGGTGACGCAGTCATTACCAGAATTGAAAATGAATAATAAAAATTTTAAAAAGTCTAAATGAATAATAAAGGATTCAACTGGTTCTTTCCTATTGCAATCGTAGCTCTTTTGCTATTCTTTGGCTCCAATTTCCTTGGAGGTGATGCAGCAAAATCTATTGATGAAGATGGTTTCTTTAGAGAAATGCAGGCGGGCAAAGTCCAGAATATAATTATATACAAAGACATAGAGAAAGCTGATGTTTTCCTAACAAAAGAAGCAAAATCGGCAATGGTTTCCAAAGCCGGAAAAGAAAACAACCCTCTTTCTGCCTTCGAAATGGCTCCAAAAGCAGATTTTTCTGTAAAATACGGAGACCTTCAACTTTTCCTTCAGAAATTTGAACAGGTCAAAGCCAGCAATCCGGTTATTAAAACAACTAAAGATTACGGTACAGGGAAGAGCGCATTAATGGATATCTTAATCCCTGCACTGGTTTGGATTTCAATTTTAGGATTATTCTACTTCCTTCTTTTCAGAAAGATGGGTGGAGGCGGAGGTCCTGGCGGACAAATTTTCTCTATCGGAAAATCCAAAGCAAAGCTTTTTGACGAAAAAGAAAGAATTCAGGTGACATTTAAAGATGTTGCAGGGTTGGAAGGAGCTAAAGAAGAAGTTCAGGAAGTTGTGGATTTCTTGAAAAACTCTGAAAAATATACAAAACTGGGAGGTAAAATTCCTAAAGGTGTCCTTTTGGTAGGGCCTCCGGGAACCGGTAAAACCTTATTGGCGAAAGCGGTTGCAGGGGAAGCTAAAGTTCCGTTTTTCTCACTTTCAGGTTCCGATTTCGTTGAAATGTTTGTTGGGGTAGGAGCTTCCAGAGTAAGAGACCTTTTTGCTCAGGCTAAAGCAAAATCTCCGGCCATTATCTTCATTGATGAGATTGATGCTATCGGACGTGCCAGAGGGAAAAATAATTTCTCCGGCGGAAACGACGAAAGAGAAAATACTTTGAACCAGCTTCTTACTGAAATGGATGGTTTCGGAACAGATACCAACGTTATCGTAATGGCAGCAACCAACAGAGCGGATATCCTTGATAAAGCTCTGATGAGAGCAGGACGTTTTGACAGATCTATTTATGTAGACCTTCCGGAGCTTCACGAAAGAAGACAGATCTTTGATGTTCACCTGAAAAAGATCAAACTTGATGATAATGTAGACAGAGAGTTTCTTGCCAAACAGACTCCCGGATTCAGTGGAGCAGATATTGCCAATGTTTGTAATGAAGCAGCACTTATCGCAGCAAGAAACAACCATACTTCAGTAACAAAACAGGATTTCCTTGATGCTGTAGACAGAATCATCGGCGGTCTTGAAAAGAAAAATAAAGCAATCAAACCTTCTGAAAAAAGAAGAGTGGCTTACCACGAAGCCGGGCACGCTACGATCTCTTGGCTGGTGGAACACGCATCTCCACTTTTAAAGGTGACGATCGTTCCCAGAGGACGTTCATTGGGAGCAGCATGGTACCTTCCTGAGGAAAGACAGCTTACCACTACTGAACAGATGCTGGACGAAATGTGTGCAACATTAGGAGGTAGGGCAGCAGAGCAGGTGATCTTCAATAATATTTCTACAGGAGCACTTTCTGATCTGGAAACCGTAACGAAAAGAGCTCAGGCAATGGTTACAATCTACGGATTAAGCCCGAATATCGGTAATATTTCTTACTATGACAGCTCAGGCCAGTCTGAATACAATTTCGGAAAGCCTTATTCTGAAGAAACAGCTACAAAAATTGATGCGGAGATCAAATCAATCATCGAAAATCAATATGAAAGAGCGGTAAGAATTCTTGACGAGAATAAAGATAAGCTTGATGCTTTAGCAAGTAAATTGCTTGAAAAAGAAGTGATTTTCCGTGAAGACCTGGAAGAGATTTTCGGAAAAAGAGCATGGGATCCTGAATTGACAGAGAAACCTGTAACCAATACTATTCCTGAAAAAGATCAGCCCATTGTAGAGGAAACACCTCAGATCAAAGAGAAAGAAGAAGAAAGCGAAATACAGGCTCCCGAAAGCCCGACACAGCTTTAAGATTCTTAAAAAATAGAATTAATAAAAACCTGACAATCGCAAAATTGTCAGGTTTTTTCATATTTAAGGAGATATTTTGGACACTATTGTAATTTATTTTCTATTTTTGTATAAAGTTGACTAAAAATAGATTAAGTTGAATTTATTCAAGAGGATTGTAAGCAAACTTACCAACCAGCCTGAAGAAGAGGACAAACAGAGCCTGGAGAAACTTGGGGATTCGCTGAAAAATGCGGATCTTGACTATAAGTTTGCGCAATTATTTACGCATTCGGGAGGATTTTTTAATTATTGTGCAGATGAAGCGGAAGCTCTACAAACTTTAAATCAAATTATTAAAATAGAAGGTGTTCACAACCTTTTCTGCTGGGATAAAGAACTTCAGAACTTTTTGAACGTTGTGAAGTCTTCATATACGTCAGAACTACAGCCGTCTAATGACGCCGCATTTATCACCTGTGAATATCTCATTGCCTATGACGGCAGAATCATGCTTTCGCATAACAATATCCTGCATTATCATTCTTCAAGGCTTCCTGATAAAATTATCATCATTGCCAATGTTTCTCAGATTGTAAACAACCTGAATGATGCCATGGGGAAAATAAAAAGAAACGGAAATATCAAGAACCTTACTTCCATCAGCGGAAGCCAATCGAAAATGGACAGTTCTTCCAATTCCAATACAAAACTGTTTTTATTGCTGCTTGAAGATTAAGCAACCACTTCTAAATTTTAAATTTTGGACAAAAATCTCATTCAAAGAACCGTATCAGGTATCGTTTATGTAGCCATCATTATTCTTTGTTCTACTCCGTTGGGAGCGCAGCTGCTGAACAGTATTGCACCTGGTCTTGCCAAACAGCAGTATCTGTATCACGGTTTAATGAGTCTTCTGCTGATTGTAGGAACCTGGGAATGTGTTAAAATTATGAAGTTTGGAAACGGCTATGAAAAATGGGTCGTATATCCATTGGTCATTTTTATTTTCTACATGTTTTCCAAAAGGTATTTTAATCACGATTTCTTTTTTGATTTCAGACTTAGTGAAATATTAGCACTCGCCTTGATTGGAATAGCTGTAGTAACCTTATTCAAATATCCCAACGAATTATACTTTGACAGCGGGAAACTTATTTTTACCGTTATTTATGTGGCTCTCCCGTTCAGTTTTGCATTAGGACTGCCCAAGTTCTCCAGTTATAATGAAAATTTTTCTCTGGAAGTTCTTTTCCTGTTTATCTTGATCTGGAGTAGTGATACTTTTGCCTATCTGGTAGGAAAATTCTTTGGAAAACATAAAATGGCTCCTAAGATTTCGCCTAAAAAAACTTGGGAAGGTTATGCCGGAGGAGTTGTTTTAACATTGGTGTTGTCTTATTTTATTGAACACTATCAGCCCGGGCTGAGAGGAAACTGGATGATCGTAGGATTTCTGGTGGCAGCCTTTGCTCCATTAGGAGATCTGGTAGAAAGTCAATTGAAGAGAAACTTCGGTGTAAAGGACAGTGGAAACATCATTCCGGGACATGGAGGAGTTTTAGACAGGCTGGATAGTTTTATTATCTGCGTTCCTGTCGTATATTTGTACTTTATTTTAGAAAAATTTATTTAATCTCATGAAATTACATAGAGAATCAAAAGGAACGATTACCGTTGCGACCATACTTTTTATCATTCTGGGCGCTTTAGCAATTTATTTCCTTGAAATATGGTCCCTGCTGATCATTATGCCTTTGTTGGTTATTTACAGTTTAGTATTCTGGTTTTTCAGAGTTCCGGACCGTAATATTCTTGACCACAGAGAAAATGTGATCGCTCCGGTGGACGGAAAAGTGGTTATGATCAAAGAAGTGGAAGAGGATGAATTTATTAAAGGTAAAGCAATCCAGGTTTCTATTTTTATGTCTCCACTGAATGTTCACATCTGCAGATATCCGGTTTCAGGAGAAGTGATTTACAAAAAATACCACCCGGGAAAATATCTGGTAGCATGGCATGAAAAATCTTCTACAGAGAACGAAAGAACTACCGTAGCAGTTCAGACGATGACCAATCACAAAGTAGTCTTCAGACAGATTGCAGGATATGTAGCAAGAAGAATTGTATTCTACTGTAATGAAGGGGATAAAGCCAAAGCCGGGCATGAGTTCGGATTTATAAAATTTGGTTCCAGAATGGATGTATTCCTTCCTTTGGATACTGAAATTATATGTAAGATAGGAGATATTACAAAAGGTGGTTTGGATGTGATTGCCAAACTGAAAGAAAACTAAATTCCTTATCGTAAATAAAAAACCAAAAGAGAGCTTTTAAAGTTCTCTTTTTTATTTGAGCTATGAAGGGTATATTTTGTTATTTGAGTTTAATTACGCATGAGTATTATTGCGTATCGGAAGACTAATACCTTTCCCGTTGGGATCAATAATTTTGCCTGCTTAAAAACACAGGCTCATGCTTTTTAAGTGATCCAAGGTAAATGATTGTTAATTTATTATCAAAAATGGTATTTCATTTGATAATTTTAACATCGAATTTTAGTAAATTGTAGCTAGAAAAACACCTTAATCATCTCCTTTTTAATGCTGAAAAAGACTGATACATTTCGTTTTGTAGATTTCTGTTTTGCATGAAAGGCTGTTAATATTGGAAAATTTATACTTTCAGGAGTACAAATGCCAACTTAAGCTTGTGAGAGCATAAAAAAACAACAAGATGATTTATAAGTTTTTCTTTAAGATGATTAACGACGAAACTGAGAAGATGGATGATGATTTTGAAAGTAGTTATCTTCATCTTATTAACCGGTATTTGCTTTTATTGTTTTTCATATTCCTGTTTTACTCCATTTTTATTATTACTTTTTTTGGGGATATGCTGATCTCCATATTTCTTACGATTATTACTTTCTTCTGGCTGCTGCTCATGGCCATCAAAGGAAAAACCAAACGGTTCAGAAAGGTTTTAAAACCTTTCATTATCGGGATATTTGTTTTACTCACATTTATAGTAAGTTTTTTTCATATTTATACTTACAAAAACGCTGGTGTAGAGTACTTTTACTTTTGTCTTCTGTTTGCTGTTCCGTTCTTTCTGAAATACAAACAGGACTCCCTTACGATCTTTTTTATTACATTCATCATCAGTATCAATTTCATTGCATGTCTGTATTTTGATTTTGATTTCCTGCCAAAGAGCAGATTCATAGAAAAAGAAGATTTTAAAACAATCAAACTGCTGAATATTTTATTCTCCGTTGCTTCCTTTTTAATGGATATTGTATTTATTACCCAGAAAGACGCATTGATTCATGGCTTAATTTCCGATAAAAAAGAAAAGGATTCCACCATCAAGGATCTGGTCAAAACGAATTCGGAATTGATGAAACACCAGATGCTGATTAACCATCTTTCAGAGGAAAATATTCAGGAAATACTGAATTTAGCAGAAAGCAATTCACCCATGTTTTTTGAAAAATTCCAGGTATTTTTTCCTCATTTTATTCCGGATATTTTACAAATAAATCCTAATCTGATCCATTCCGAGCTCTATTTCTGTGCACTGATGAAGCTGGATTTTGATACTAAAAAAATAGCACAGTGTACCAATAACAGTATCCGGGCTGTAGAAAGTAAAAAATACAGGATCCGGAAAAAACTGAATATTCCCTCAGAGATCAATATCAACAGCTTTTTGATTAAAATTTAAACAGAATTCCGATTTTTGTTACTCATACGTAATTTTGAGTAGGTTCTGATGGTGTTTTTTGATTTTCTTGTCAATATTTTTACTTAAAAACATTGTGATGAATATTAAGAACATTCATATTGGAAGCCTGATCCGATCCAAGGTGGAAGAGTATCAGATTTCAATAGAAAGAATTTCCCGGTTTTTAAACAGTACGGAAGATGAAGTGGAAAAGATGTATCATGCAAAAAGTATGGATACCGATGTTCTCCTGAAATGGTGTAAACTTTTAAAATTCGATTTCTTCCGGTTCTATACCGGACATCTGATTTTATATGCTCCACAGGCAAGAATTGATAATGTCTTCACTCAAAAAGAAAATACCCTGGTTTTCAGAAAAAGCATTTATACGCAGGAGGTTAAGGATTTTATTCTTGATAAAATAAAGACAGGGAAAATGACGGCCAATGATGTGGTTAAAAGGTATAAAATACCCAAGACCACTTTATATAAATGGATGAAAAAGATATAAGATGATGCCAGATTATAAGCAGATTTATACCGACATTCTTGAAGAAAAATTTCCCGAAAAATTATCAGACACCACCATCAGGCTCAAGCTGGAGACATTGCATTCAGCTTTTGATATTCTGAAATTTAATCAACTGATTTTTGGAGAAACAGAATATACAGTGGAACGTAAAAACCAGAGGCTCCGTTCTTATGATAAGGAATCAATTCTGAAAATTCTCAGGTATCAGAAAAGAAATGAACTGACCAATCTTCAGGTGAGTGATCATTTTAAGATAAGCCGAAATACCATTGCGAAATGGAAAAGAATTTTAAATGATGACTGATATTGCGTTTTTTAAACCTACTGATTTTATTTTTTATGATAAATTAGAAGTAATGGTTCTTTTAAGTTGTTTTGCTTTTGATATTTGAATGTATGGTTGGGTTTTGTTAAAAAGCTCAACTTTTTATTTGAATTTTTACCAGGATAATTTAGCGACATTTTGTGAGTTTTACTACGCGTGAGTAGTATTGCGTAGCAGGGAATTATTTTCTAATCGTCTGTGGTTGATAATTTTGTGGAAGTTAAATGTCCGGATTATTATTATCAAACAATTATAACTTATACAATGATGGAAACAAAATTTACAATGCCTCCAATCAAAGTCCTGCTCATAGCAATGCTCTTTGTTTTTGGAAGATCTTTTTCTCAAACCAATAATGGTGCAGTAGGGATTAATACTACTACGCCGAACTCTAATTCCGTTTTGGATGTTATTTCAGGAAATAACAACAAAGGAGTACTTATTCCAAGGTTAACAGAAGCGCAGCGAAACGCAATTGTAATCAATCAATCCAATGATGATGGCTTGACGATTTACAACACCACAGAAGACTGTTTCAATTACTGGAGTTTTGTGGATAAAGAATGGAAAAGTGTGTGCGGACAGCTGGGTAAATCTGTTTTTACCATAGACTGTTCCGCTTCCAAAGCAATGGGAAGCTATATAAAAGGGAAAGAACTTACCAATTCCAATTACCTGAAGATTGCCGTGAATGTGACTAAACCAGGTAATTATACCATTTCAGGAACGACAGCCAACGGATACAATTTTTATGGAACCGGAGTATTTCTAAACACCGGAACACAAACAATACAGATTCCGGGGCAGGGAACTCCTCAGAATATCCAGACAGATAATGTTGCTCTTGAAGCCAACGGAACTGAAGTAACTTGTACTCCACCCGTTTCTATTACGGTGCTGAGTCCCGCAGGAACCTATACCATGAGCTGTGGAACTGCAACGGTAAATGGAGTATACAAGGTTGGAACAGCTCTTACTGCTTCGAATACAATTACTTTACCTGTGAATGTTTCAACACTGGGAAGTTACACCGTTACCACCAATACGGTTGACGGAATTTCCTTCAGCGGATCAGGCACATTTACTTCTACGGGAAATCAGAATATTACATTAAGCGGAACAGGAACACCAACTTCTACATCGGTGAAAACAATTACCATTACTTCCGACAGCCAGGGTGGGGTATCTACAACATGTTCTGTAAATGTAGTGGTTGTCATTCCTAAAAAAACGGTTCTCCATATCGGATTAGAAACAGCTTACGGGTATAGCGCCTATACCGGTCCGTCAAGAAGTCTGATGGATTCTCCGACAAACTTTGGTACAACTGCTTCCAGTATTGTTAAATATGAAGGTTTTACACATACTTCTTTAGGGAACTCACCTTCTTCAGCTGCTCTTCAGACAGCTCTTAATAATAAGCCGGATATTGTTGTCATTGGCTACAACTATACACCTAATGCTACAGATGCAGGTTATATTGCTTCCTATCTTAATAAAAAAGGAGTTGTCATTGCGATGACAGATGATACGGGCACTGCACAGAATTTATTCAGAGGAATATTCTCTGATCCTACCATTTCAGCATCTTATGGAGGCGGTGCAGGTTCAGTGTATGCTCTTACCAATTCTGATGATCCTATCCTTAACGGACCTTTTGGAGATGTAAGAGGGAAAAACTGGGGTGAAGATGCTTCTACCACAGTAAATATTTCAGGGTTGACAAGTGGATTTGTTCCTTACAGCTATGCGCAGCCAATCAACAGTACGACTACCAGAACAGGAATTTCAGGATTAAGAAATACCAGCCTGAACTTTATATGGTTTGGTGACGGTGGCTTTTTAAGTAATGAAAATGCCACTGGAAACCAGTATCCAAGTAATACCATTGAGCCTTTTGTAGCACCAAGTTCAGGAGGATATTTCCCGGTTCAGAAGTCTTCTTACGGATACGCAGGAAACGGATATACGACAGGAGGAATGCAGGTTCAGAATTCAATTCTTTTTGCCAATATGATTGCCTGGGCAATTAAGCAGGCAGAATTCAATGGAATAAACACACAATGATAAAAGGTTTTTAAAGATGACTCCGGCACGATTATTCGTGCCGGAGTTTTTTATTTTATATGTCTTTTAACTTCCTGTACAAGGTTTAATATAAATTCTACGGGAATGTCCTCTTCCGTATTAATAAGAAGGATTTTAAACTTCTTTCTGCCATCCCGGATCAGCTCAGGATGATCAAGTCTGTCACCATGATAAAAGCTCAGGTAATGCTTTTGATATTTTTTGCTGTAGTAGAAGTAGCACAGCATTTTCTTTTTGTATTTGATAAACGGAAGACCAAAACTGAATGTTTCTGTAATATTTTCCGGATCTGAAGCTAATATCGTGTCACGCAAAAATAAAAGAGTACTTCTTTCAGGTTCTTCGATTCTGTAGAAATACTCTTGTATAGGGTTCATTGTAGTTCAGTTAAATGATTAGTCGAAGTTTTGAAGTTCGACAAGTTTGTGATACATTCCTCTTTTTGCAATCAGGTCGTGGTGGGTTCCCTGTTCCACGATATCACCTTTTTCCATTACTACAATCCAGTCTGCTTTCTGGATGGTCGAAAGACGGTGGGCAATCACTAAAGAAGTTCTGTTTTCCATCATTTTCTCCAGCGCATCCTGTACGAATCTTTCGGATTCTGTGTCCAAAGCTGAAGTTGCTTCATCAAGAATCATGATCGGTGGGTTCTTCAATACCGCTCTGGCAATAGAAACCCTTTGTTTCTGACCTCCGGAAAGCTTGTTTCCATCATCACCGATATTGGTATCATATCCTTCAGAAAGATTGGAAATAAAAGAATCTGCATTGGCAATTTTAGCAGCTGCAATTACCTCTTCTTTGGTGGCATCGGGTTTACCCATCAGGATATTATTATATACAGAATCGTTGAATAATACGGATTCCTGTGTTACCATTCCCAGCAGCTGGCGGTATTCCTGTAGTTTTAAATGTTTAATGTTTGTCCCGTCAATCAGAATTTCTCCTTCGGAAACATCATAAAATCTTGCTAAAAGATTAGCGATAGTTGTTTTACCACTTCCGCTTTGTCCAACAAGAGCAACCGTTTTTCCTTTAGGAATGGTTAAATTGAAGTTTTTAAGAATAAGATTCGCTTTGTCATAATAGAACCCAATGTCCTTGAATTCAATATTGTTCTGAAGCGTTGTAATAGAAACAGGTTCTGCAATTTCTTCAATTTTCACGTCTGCTTCAAGAATTTCCAATACTCTTTTCAGCGAAGCTTCTCCTTTCTGTACATTGGAAATAGAAGTCGATAAACTTTTTGCAGGAGGAAGAATCTGGAAGAACATACCTAAAAATACAAGGAAGTCTGCCGGAGAAATGCTTTGCTCAACAATAATTTGTTTTCCGCCATACCAGGCAATAATCAGGAAAGTAATAGAACCTAAGAATTCGCTCATTGGAGACGCTAATTCTTTCTTCTTACCTAAATTAATAGAACTTGAGATCCATTTGTTCATAGAATGCATGAATCTGTTATTCATGATTTTCTCCCCATTGAATATTTTAATAACCTTTGAAGATTTCAATGTTTCATCCACAATAGAGAAGATGGTTCCCAGTTCGCTTTGTGCTTCGTGTGAGTCTTTTTTAAGGCTTTTTCCGATCAATGCAATCATTGTTCCCATCACAGGAAGAACCAATAGCGAGAAAAGAGTCATTTCCGGGCTCAGGAAAAATAGGGTAACCAATGTACTGATCAGCATAAAAGGTGCATTAATCAGTTCAATCAAGCTTCCTAAAATATTGCCTTCCACTTCTCCTACGTCATTGGACATACGAGACATCATATCTCCTTTTCTGCTCTCTGTAAAGAATGAAACAGGAAGGGAAAGTATTTTTCTGTACATCGCTCCACGCAGGTCTTTGGTTACTCCTACACGGTAATTGATAAGTAATAAAGAGCCGAAATAACGGAATGCGTTTCTTAAAAAGAACATAAATGCAGTAATGATACACAGCCAGGCAAGAACAGTAAGTGCCCCGTAATTGCTCACCAGTGTCTGTACATAATAATTGGAATATTCTTTTACATAAGAGAAAAAATCAACAATATCACCGGAATATACTGGTGCTTTCTCATATTTTTCAGGTTTTATAGTGCCAAAAAGCATTCCCAAAACAGGTAGAATAGTTCCTAAGGAAGCGATCTGAAATACAGAATACAGGATATTGAAAAATAAACTTCCGTAGATATATTTTTGATGCGGCCTCGCGAACTTTAAGATTTTTTTATATTCGTTCATTCAATGAAAAAATTGGATAGCAAAATTACGTAAAATTAAAAGATAAGACGTTCTTAATCCTGTTTTACTTTAATGGATATGTTTCATAAAATGTGTTTTTGTTACAACTTAACATTGTTGAAGGGTATTTTTTAACAGATAAGCCTGAACGAGATTTGGAACAGTACATAAGAATGCTGTCTTGTTTAATAAAAAAAACCGCTTAAACAGCGGTTTTATATGATTGTTTTCTTAGAACTTCACCTGATCATTATATTTAGGCGCAAAATTTTTAGGACTCAGCTTTTCCAGTGTCTTTCCCAAATTATTGATGATCTGCGTCATATTATCAAAATCTACAATATTGACATCATCATTTTCGTGGTGATAATGAGACGCTTTGGTCATATCAACAGTAGAAAATGAATGGGCAATGATTTTCTTTTTAACAAAGCTTACATTATCTGAACGGTAAAACAGCTGCTGTTTTGCATAAGGATCAGCATTAATTTTTAATCCGTTCACTGCATTTTGATTGAAAAGTTCATCAAGGTCAGAGAATCCGTCTCCAGTCATATATAATGAATTTTTCCCCCATTGAGATTCTGTGGCAACCATTTCGAAGTTAAAAAGAGCAGTCATTTTATTATAAATGTGGTCCAGATTCTTATCATTGGAAATCGCTCTTGAACCCAGCATTCCCTTTTCTTCTCCATTGAATGCCATGAACACCATAGAGAATTCCGGTTTTTTGTTTTTAAAATAATCGGCGATACCTACCAGAGTCGTGATTCCGCTGGCATCATCATCTGCTCCGTTATAAATATTGTCTCCGCTTTTATCACTGGTTCCGATATGATCAAAATGTCCTGAAAAACCAAGGTACTGATCAGATTTTCCTTTTTTGATTCCACAGACATTGTAGACCGTCTTTCCATTGTAGTCAAAAGGTACCAGATAAGATTTTCCGGTACAGTATTCCAGATTATTTTCTTTGAAAAGTTTCGCGATATAATTAGCTGCATTTTCATTTTCCTGAGTTCCGATTTCACGGCCTTTCATTTCATCTGAAGCGAGAGTGGAAAGAACTGTTTTTACTCTTTCTTTGGAAACTTCCTGTGCAAAGGAAAATATTGAGAATAGGGATAAAGTAAGATACGTTAGCTTTTTCATTGTCTTTTGTTAAAATTATATGATCTGTCGTTTTTTTAATCAAAAAGTTGCAATGAATTTACATAATTTAATTAAGAATGAATAGCCAATAAAAAAACAGCTTCTGAAAAGAAGCTGTTCTCACTCAAAAAATCGTTGTAAGGCTATCGAAGTCTGTCTACAGATTTTACGAGCCTCTCATCTTTACGGATGTAAATGTTTGCTATGAACAAACAGATTACCGCGATCAATGGGAAAATCGGCTCAATACCCTTCTCAGGAATCTGAATTCCTCCGGATAAGTTTAGTAACCAGTACGCCAATACACCAATCAACAAAGCGTTTATAATGATGCTGATAGTATTCAGCAAAATTTGTCTTTTTCTGTTTTTGAAACTGAAAATACTTAATGCTCCGGTAATGACAAGTACGATACAGCCTATATTAAGTAAAGGAATACTGTCTGAAATGACAACATCCTGTCCTGTTATAAAAAGGAAAACCGCAGCTAAAACTGCTAATAAGGTCCATATGGTTTGTATTCTCTGTAGCATTGAATATTAAATTCTTGGCAAAAATAATATAAATTTTGCACAATTCAAAAATAAGTGTAGATTTGCATTATACAATGTACTTGAAAACAAAAGTCACCGGACTTACTTTTCTTACTCACAATTAATTACATTTTTACATTAAATATGTTTAACATAGAAACGTTAAGGTCAAAATCCGTAACGGAACTGACTAAAATCTTGAAAGATTTGGGCGTTAAAGTTGCAAGAAACAGCAATGAAAATGACAAGATCTTTGCTATTCTTGACTTTCAGGCTTCTAACCCTAAAGTCGCAAAAGATTATTTCAACGCCACCGAAACCACCAGTGTAAATACTGAAGAGGCTCCAGCAGAAAAACCTGCCAAAGCCCCGGCAAAAAAAGCTGCCCCTAAAAAAACAGCAGCCAAGCCAAAAGCAAATGCAAAAGCTCCGGTAGAAACTAAAACAGAGGAAATAGTAGAAGAAAAGGTAGCTGCTCCTGAAGAAATTAAACCGGAAGAACCAAAAGTGGAAACCGCAGCAGCCACAGTAACAGAAGAAACCGCTGCAGGCGCTCAGGCCAAAAAGAAAAGAAAAAGAGTTTCTACCAATGCAGCTAATGCAGAAGTATCTCAGGAAAGAGTTGAAACTCCAAAAAACACAGAATCCCAAGAGCCTGTTCAGGCTGAAGAAAAGCCTAACAATCCTCAACAACCACAGGCTAACAGACCTCAAAAAGGACACAATCATCCACAGAACGGTGGAAACCAACATAAAAACCAAAACCAGCAACATCAGCAGCACCAAAACCAAAATCAGAATCAAAACAGACATTCTGAAAAGGCTGAGGAGCAGAATGACCATAAAAAAGAATTTAATTTCGATGGATTGGTAAGTATTGAAGGGGTTTTGGAAATCTTACCGGATAACTACGGATTTTTACGTTCTTCAGATTTCAGCTATATCTCTTCTCCTGATGATGTATATGTTTCTACAGCTCAGATCAGAAATTTTGGTTTGAAAACTGGAGATACGGTAAAAGGAATTGTAAGACTTCCGAAAGAAGGTGAGAAATACTTTTCATTATTAAGACCTACAGAAGTTAACGGACGTGATCTTGCATTTATCAAAGACCGTGTTGCTTTTGAATATCTTACCCCGCTTTTCCCTGAAGAGAAATTTAACCTTGCAGGAAGCGGTTCTACGGTATCCACAAGAATTGTAGATTTATTTGCACCTATCGGAAAAGGGCAGAGAGCAATGATTGTTGCACAGCCTAAAACAGGTAAGACGATGCTGCTTAAAGATATCGCTAATTCTATTGCAGCCAACCACCCGGAAGTATATATGATGGTTCTTCTGATCGATGAACGTCCGGAAGAGGTTACTGATATGGAAAGAAGTGTGAATGCAGAAGTAATTGCTTCTACATTTGATGAAGCTGCTGAAAAACACGTAAAAGTAGCTAACCTTGTTCTTGCGAAGGCGCAAAGAATGGTTGAATGCGGACATGATGTAGTCATCTTGCTGGATTCTATCACCAGACTGGCAAGAGCATACAACACGGTAACTCCTGCATCAGGAAAAGTACTTTCCGGTGGGGTAGATGCCAATGCACTTCACAAGCCGAAAAGATTCTTCGGAGCTGCAAGAAAAATTGAAGGAGGAGGATCTCTTACAATTATTGCAACAGCATTGATTGATACAGGATCCAAGATGGATGAAGTAATCTTTGAAGAATTCAAAGGTACCGGTAACATGGAACTTCAGCTGGACAGAAAAATTGCCAACAGAAGAATTTATCCTGCTATTGATCTTGTCGCATCAAGTACCCGTAGAGATGATCTTCTTCTTGATGAAGTAACTTCGCAGAGAATGTGGATTCTTAGAAAATATCTTTCTGAGATGAACCCTGTAGAAGCGATGGAATTTGTAGATAAAAACATCAAAGGAACTCTTAATAATGAAGAATTCCTGATGTCTATGAATAAATAAATTAATTTAATTATTGTTAAATAGAAAGCACGGATCATCAGGTTCGTGCTTTTTGTTGATATTACATAAAAAAATAAAACTTAATTCATTCTAAATCAATATATCAATGTTAAAGATTTATTAAAGTAATCCAGAATCCTTGATAATCCCTTAAATATTGGCTAATTTTGGATTATAACATTAAAAATAAAGATTATGTCATTTGAATTACCAAAACTAGGATATGCATACGATGCATTAGAGCCAACGATCGATGCAAGAACTATGGAAATCCACCATACAAAACACCACCAGGCATATATTGACAATTTAAATAAAGCAATTGAAGGAACTGAATTAGCAGGAAAAACTATTGAAGAAATCTGCCAGACAGGAACTGATAAGCCAGCTGTAAGAAATAACGGAGGAGGTCACTTCAACCACTCTTTATTCTGGGAAATTTTAACACCTGGAGGAAGCAAAGAGCCTGTAGGAAATGTAAAAGCTGCTATTGAAAACTACGGAGGTTTTGATAAATTCAAAACTGATTTTTCTGAAGCTGCTAAAACAAGATTCGGTTCAGGATGGGCTTGGTTGGTAAAAAATGCTGACGGTTCCGTATCTGTTTCTTCTACACCCAACCAGGATAACCCGTTAATGCCTGTAGCAGACGTTAAAGGAACTCCTGTTTTAGGATTAGACGTTTGGGAGCATGCTTATTATTTAAACTACCAAAACAGAAGACCTGACTATGTTTCTGCGTTCTTTGATGTAGTAAACTGGGATAAAGTAGAGGAATTATTCAATAAATAATTTTCAGCTATTATAAAAATGAAAAGGTTCAGAATTACTCTGAACCTTTTTTATTGACTATGCTTTAAAATTTACCTTATCGCATCGCTTCCGGATAATCCATTCAATCTTAGCTTATACTTCCAGTTTACATAGACAAAAACCTGGTATAATTTATATTCAAACTTGATCCCGTAATTCTCTTTTGGATCATAATCGATTCCGGATTCTATAATATTTCTGTATCTGCCGGAATTATAATAACTGTTCCATTCGTTGACCAAAAAAGTATTTTTTGTCTTGAGATAAGATTCTGAGTACTGGCTGATCGGTTTGGCAACAGCATTTAGAAAATAATCAAATTGGGTATCGATAACGGTAAGGTCCCATTCTCCGTCTTCATTTTTAGAAGGCTTCATTTCATGCTGCTCTTTATCTTTCTTCGGCGTTTCCTGAGAAAAGCAGCTGAAAGGTACCAATGCAATCATTACTAATAAAATAATATTTTTCATGACACAAATATTTTATATAAAAAAAGCACTCCAATAAGAGTGCCTAAATTTTTTATGGTTCTTTCTGAAGAACGACAAATGCCGGGAAGTGATCACTGTAGCCTCCTGTGAACTGGTCTCCATTCCAGGATCTGAAAGGATATCCTTTATAATTTCCTTCTTTATTAACGAGATAAGCCGGGGCAAAGATTTCTGTTTTATACAGAGAATATTCTTTAGTCACCTGATCTGAAATTACATTTTTAGAAACAATAATCTGGTCAAAAAGGTTAGGAGCGTCCTGATAAGCCAGAGAAGCAACTCCTTTCTTATATAAAGGGTACATCAGATTAAGATAAGGTGTTTCCTCGCTCAGGTCTTTTGGATTCGCCTGTGCTTTCAGGTGGTTTTTTAAACTTGGGCTTACAGGGTCATCATTAAAGTCACCCATTGCGAAAAGCTTCGTCGTTGGGTCTGCAGCTCTTACACTATCCATTTGTTGTTTTAATAACGCCGCAGCTGCATTTCTTTTAGGTAGAGAAATTGCTTCACCACCTCTTCTTGAAGGCCAGTGGTTCATGAAAAATGCTACTTTTTCATTATCTAAAAATCCTGTTACCACTAGGATATCCCTTGTATATTCTCTTCTTCCATTGTCACCGTAAATAATCAGTTCTTTTTTTAATGAATTGGTAGGGGTGAATCTTCTTTTCTGATAGATCAGTGCTACGTCGATTCCTCTGTAATCATAAGAATTGTAGTGTATAATTCCGTAATCATATTTCTTTAAGGCAGGCTCGTTCACAAGATCCTGAATCACTTGTCTGTTTTCAACCTCAATCAAGCCTACTACTGCAGGAGCTGTTTTGGTATACTGAGCTCCCATTTCAGAAATTACCTTGGCTTCGTTAGCCAGTTTTGCCTTATAAATTTTACTTCCGTAATTCTTTGGGCTTTTTGGGGTAAATTCTTCAGAACCTCCTTGTTCTCTGACTACTTTTTTACCAATTAAAGCCCCGTCACTCCATGGCCCGTCATATTTTTCAGCTTCAAGAAACTTAATAGAATCCATAGGAATACTTCTGTGGAATGCCGGATTCTTAATATCCTTGGTTCCGTCTATATAATCTGCTGAACGAATAGTATCCCAAAGGTTTTCTACATTTAAGAAACCTACGGTTGCTACTTTTCTCAGTTTTCCTTGTTGTTGGGAGAATGCCACGATCGAAATAAACAGGGCAAACAGACTCGAAAATCTCTTCATCTCTTTAGAGTTTTATTATTCTATTAATTACAAATTTACTTTTTTTTAACTCACTGCATTTTAAATATTTGTAAATTTAAAAGCAGTAATTTGAATCTCTCTTTTATAATGATTCTTAAAAGATTGCAATGTTAAGAAAAAAATACGTTAAAAAAGTTCTGGATTGCAAAATTTGTTTAAATTTGTGCCCCCAACTTTTAAACTGTTGAAAATTAACAATAAAAGTATTAAAAAAATAAATATACTCATGATTAAAAAATTATCATTGATCTCTTTATTTACCTTGCTGCCTGCGTCCTATTATTATGCGCAGACAACAGTGTTTGCGTATCTTAAGGATGCGGAAGGCAAGCCCGTTGAGCAGGCAAGTGTAGATTTAAAAGGAGCAGGAAATGATGCAAAGGCAGACAAAATCGGATATTTCCAATTTACGGATTTGATGCCCGGACATTATCAGATTATGGTTACAAAACCGAATTTTGAAACTAAAATTTTTGAATTTGACGTAACCAGTGATGAGAAAAGAAAAGATCTTGGAGTAATTACTCTTTATTCTGCATTAAATGGTGCAGATCAGGGGTTGGCTATCATAGAAGATTCCGGGGAAAGCGATAGCGGTGGTGCACAGCAGACTGCAACTGTGGGGCTATTACAGTCATCTCAGGATGTTTTCAACAGAATGGCAAGTTTTGATTTAGGTCCCTACTGGTTCCGTCCAAGAGGAATTGACAGCAGAACAGGCGAAAATATGATCAACGGGGTTTCTATGGCCGCTGCAGATAATGGAGATGTAGATTTCAGCACCTGGGGAGGATTGAACGAAATTACCCGTTACCCGGAAATTGCGGCTAATCATGCCCCTTCAGAATATGCTTTCGGAGGAACTACCGGAGTATTTTATAAGAATACAAAAGCCAGCGAGTACAGAAAAGGAAGTCAGTTGACATACTCTCTGACCAACAGAAATTATAGGAACAGATTATCTTACAGATTCTCTTCCGGAATGAACAAGAACGGATGGGCATTTACCGGAATGATTGCCAGAAGATGGGCACAGGAAGGGATCCAGGATGGTACTGCTTATGATGCATACAGTGGATATCTTGGTATTGAAAAAAAATTCAGTGATACTCATACGATGACTTTAAATGCCATTGGGTCCAAATATGCAAGAAGTTCTTCAAGTCCAAGTACCCAGGAAGTATACGACTTCAGAGGTGTTCATTACAACTCGTATTGGGGATGGCAAAACGGAGATAAAAGAAATGAAAGAGTGAAAAGAGGTTTCCAGCCGATGATTCAATTGCAGGATTTCTGGAAAATCAATAAAAACTCTCAGCTATGGACGTCTGTTTCTTACCAATTTGGGAAAGAATACAGTTCAAGACTGGACTGGTACAGAGCCAATAACCCGTCACCAACATATTACCGTAATCTACCAAGTTATTGGTTAAACTATACAAATCCGTCTCCTGAGCAGGCTGCCAATATCGGAATCACAAGAGACTGGTGGATCAATGATGACCAGTCACACACACAGATCAACTGGGATAATCTTTATAATGCCAACCGAAATGTAGAATACAATGCATTATTGGGCGGAAGAAGAGCCGCTTACTATCTTGTAGATGATGTAAAAGATGATAAGGTATGGAATGTATCTACGCACTATACTTATAACTTCACCGATACTTCCCGTTTTATCTTAAACCTGTCTTACCAGAACTACAGATCTGAACAGTACAGAGAAGTAAATGATCTTTTGGGTGCTGATTTTGCCCTGAATATGGACCCGTTTGCATCCAACACCACGGCAGGAAGTGTTTGGGGAAAATTCAATACAAGAGAAAGCGATACTGATGTTGCCAAAAGAGAGGGTGATAAAATCGGGTACAGCTATATTTTCAGAAGACAGGAATTCAAAATAAACCCCGCTTTCAAATTCTCCACAGGAAAATTTGATGTTTTCATCTCGGGATTATTCGGTTACACGACAAACAGCAGAGAAGGATTGTTCCAACACTATCTGTATGAGTCTTCTTATGGTAAAGGTGCAGATCAGAATTTCTGGAATGCAGGCGTTAAAGGTCAGGTTACTTATAAAATCAATGGAAGAAACTTCCTGGTTTATAACGGAGCTTACTTCTCGCAGTCTCCTTTCCTGAATGATATTTACTTTAATACAAGAGTAAGTGGTGTTACCACTCCTGGTATCAAAAATGTTGTTGTTGATGCCAATGACCTGAGCTATGTAATCTCTACTCCGATTGTTAAACTTAGACTGACCGGTTATCTTGTTAACACCCAAAACGAAACAAGTGTACAACGATATTTCGCACAGGGAGTTAAACTGACAAACCTTACTGAGAGTGGTGATCAGGCTCCGGTTCAGGATGGTGCTTTCATTACGCAGGTACTGGCAGGAGCCAATAAGAGAAATATGGGGATTGAACTTGGTGCACAGGTAAAAGTGACGCCTACTTTAACGGCAAGTGGTTTATTAAGCTTAGGACAATACACTTATACTAATAATCCTACCGTTTATTTTGCATCTGATGCTGTTGGAACGTTCAGAGAGCTTGACGGGAACGGAAATATCGTATCAAGATCTTATACTAATATGGGCGAAGCAACGCTTAAAAACTACAGACAGGGTGGAACTCCTCAGGAGGCATATACTTTAGGTCTTCGTTACAGCAGCCCTAAATACTGGTGGTTAGGAGCAACATGGAACTATTTCGGGCATTCATTCTTAGATCCGTCTCCGGTAACCAGAACCGCAAGATTCTATACCAATCCTAACACACCTGGAGTTCCTTATGATCAGGTAACTGATGAGGAACTTGCAAGAGTTCTTACGCCTACAAAGCTTCCTTCGGCATTCTTCTTCAATGTCAATGCAGGGAAGTCCTGGATGATAGGTAAGTATTATGTATTGCTGTCTGCATCGGTTAATAACATCCTTAATAACAGAAATTATATTACAGGAGGATTTGAACAGACCAGAAACGTTAACTATATTGATTATGCAAATGATTACGACAGCGGAAATATGGTATTCGCCCCAAAGTATTGGTATAATCAGGGGAGATCTTATTTTGTTAATCTTCAATTCAGATTCTAAAAAACTAAAATTAAAAATCGAAAACAATGAAAAATATATATTTTAAAGCGGCGATTTTCAGTGCTATTTCAATGCTGTCCTTCTCATCTTGTGTAAAAACTGATGATTATGAATTACCGGAAATTAAATGTACCAACAAATTTGCTGCAGCTAATCACCCGTTAACAGATCTTGCTACTATTGCAAAAGCAAAACCAACTGAAGCTGATATCATTAAAGAAGATTATATCGTTGAAGCATATGTCTCTTCAAGTGATGAATCAGGAAATATCTATAAAATGATGTTCCTTCAGGATAAGCCTGAAAATCCGACGCAAGGGATTGAAATTGACATCGATGGCGGAAATCAGTATCTTGATTATCCTACCGGATCTTTAGTAAGAATTAACCTGAAAGGATTGATCGTTCAGGGAGTTAATGGAAACATTAAAGTAGGTTCTTTTGATCCTAATTATCCTATCGGTAGAATCAACCCTAATAAACTATCCAATTACATGGCAAGAGTTTGTGACGGACAAAAGGCTGTAGTAACCACAATAAAGCCATTAGAATTTAATTCTATCGCTGATGCTTTGAAGAATGGTGCTCACATCAATCAGCTTGTGAAAATTAAAAATGTTCAGTTTGAAGAGCCTGAACTGACAAAAACTTTTGCGGATGAATCAGGGACAGGAGATCGTTATATTACGGATAAAAAAGCAGGTAGATTAGATCTTCGTTTCAGCAACTATGCAACGTTTGCGAAATCTCCTATCTCTCCTAAATATGAAAAAAGTGGTGATATCGTTCTTCTTCTGAGCCGTTTTACAAGCTCAAGTAACGCAACTATTTTCACAGATCAGGCTTATATCAGAACTCTTGATGATATTAACTTCCCGAATCCAAGATTCAATCCAGGTGAACCAGATGCTCCTTCTGCTTCTGCTGTAAACCTTTTCGCAGGTTCAGATTTTGAAAGCTGGACAACTTTCTTATCAAGTGTAAACAATTTCGGACTTAAGCCTTATGCTACACAAGGTCTAGGTCTGGGATACAATGGTACAAATTCACTTCAGATCAAAGGTACTCCTACAGCTAACGATTATGTATTTACATCTGTTGCTACTACAGGAATACCAGCTGTACCAAAAAGAATTACAATGTATATCAAAGGTACTGCAACAGGGAAAAGTCTTTCTTTCAACGTATATAAAGCAGGTGGAGGCTTCTATGTATTCAACTTAGGAACATTCTCTACTGGTGCTACTTTAGGAGTAGAAAGTGCTAACTCTTACAACGGTTCTATCAATACAAATGGACAGTGGAGATTAGTTGAGCTTACCCTTACAGGAATTGCAGATATTAACACTACAGCCGGAAAAGATATGTTTGCTATCAAAACCGGGAATGGTGGAGTGTATGATCTTCAGATTGATAATATCAAAATTGAATAATACATTGGTATTTTTTATTAAAGACGACTGATTAGTCCTAAATAAAAAGGCTGTTTTCACAATTGAAAACAGCCTTTTTTATGTTTTGGAGATTGGTTTTATCAAAACTATAGTTTTATTCACTTCTCAGATGCATCTTTACTTCCTGATCAATGTCACTCTTATCCCATTTAAACGGTATTTCAGACAATGACCATCCAACATTATAATGATCATAATTTTTATAGATGTGATATTTATTTAAAGAATCAGTAATATCAAACTTGTCTAATACCAGATATCCATTTCTGATGTTCATAGAATCATAAACAACGAGATATTTTCGCCCATAAATAAATTCTCCGTCTTGATGAGCATTTCTAATAACTCCTTCCTTATAACTAAAAGTAAAATCATTTCCCTTTTTACGTGCTCTGTCTCCATAATAAACGGAAGTAATTTCTCCTACAGTATATTTGGCATTTTTAAGTATTATTGCGGTTGGCGGGCTTATAGCCTTATACTTTAAAAAATAGGTGATCCAACCTATACCACAGATTATTATTATTAATAAAACCTTATTCTCTCTCTTCATTGAATAAAAATTATTTTACTTCCTGATTAACAATATTTCCTGCGCTGTTTAGCAATAGTTTGTACATACGTTTCATATAATACTTCCAGTATTAATAACAATATTTTCGATTGCTATGCTGTAGGAATTTTGCTTGTAGTTGCTGTGAAGGTAATCATTTTAGGAGTTTCATTAACAAATACATTAAAATTATTGTTCATATATTTTGCCTCTTGAAATTTTTCCACATTAAGGTTGATTTTAATATCAGTGAACTAGACCTTCCAACACTTTTATGGAGTGCAGGATTTTAATCTCTGAAAAACAAAAACCACTGATGCAGTGGTTTTTATTTTCTTTTATTTAACCGTAATTGTTGGATCCCAGTAAAAGTAACCGTACAGAATCTGTTTGTTACTGTCATTCGGATCTAAAATATAAAGTCCAAACTGTACATAGAAATTCTCTGTTCCTGTAGCTTTTACTTTAGAATCGATACTTGCAAAAGTAATATCAGCGCTGGCAGCAGGAAGACCATTTTGAGAATTTAAATTAGGTACCGCAGCCTGTCTTCTTTCAACAGAATTGTACATAAAGGTGTTAAAAACCTGATCACCGGACCAGTATTTAATATTGTAGATGATCACAGCATCATCAGAATTTTGATAGATTGATGTTCCTCTGAAAGAAACTATATCTCCGGCTCTTGCACTGAAGTTCAGATCAGCTGTGCCCTGTCCGGAAATAGCGTTGGCATTTGAAACGATCATATGCTGGCTGTTATGATCAATTCCTGTAGGATTATTAGGATCCTTACTTGGATTTGGATAAGTAGATCTTACATAATCTGTGTCAATAACGATCAGGACATCAATTTCCTGACTGGATGATTTTAAGTCTGCATCTTCCATGATATTTAGTTTTTGTCTGGTGTTTCTTACTCGTCTGGCTTTTCAGATTCCGCCCCGTTATTTAAGTGAATCCGGCTTCACCTTCCTGGTTGTAATTACAATACAAATGTACACTGCTGAAAATGAAAATATTAGAGTGGAAATGCTGAAATTTATGATTAGGTATTTGTACTTAATTAATCTCTTTGTGGTGATTTTTTATCAGCCAAAAAAAATACCCTGAAAAATTTGACTTTCCAGGGTACCCATTTTATAATGGTTAAATCTAATTTTCGTTTAAAAAGAAACCTCGTTCACTTCTTTTCCTCTCTGGAAGTTCATTGTTTTCTGGCTGCCTTTATAGGCAATGTTGACAATGTTGATCTGCTTAGGAAAAGCACTTAAAAGGATCGTATTTTTAATCTTTAAGGTATTGATATCCGAAACACCTCCGGTTTCAAAATATACCCATACAGTTTCTCCGCTGACCTGACTTCCTGTGAAGGTAATCGTTTTAGGAGAGCCATTGACAAATACATCAAAATTATTGTTCACATATTTTTTTACCTCTGCTTCAAATCCTGCCGTATTAGGGTTGATTTTAATAGCGTCAGAGATATGGCTTGTATTCATTTTTGTGGTAAACTTCAATGTCTTGCTTCCATCAATATAGTCCACTTTGGTCATTGAAGAGAAAAAGTCTACATACATAAAACTCATTAACACAAAAAATGTTAAAATTCCTGATATATATAAAAGTTTTTTCATCTTAATTAATAGATTTACAATCATAGTTGTTCGTTATAAGTCACAAATAATATGCCAATTAAAAATTTACATTCACAGAATACTTGTCATAAAATGCTTTAATATGTGCTACAGCCTCATCAGCAGTATCTACCACACGATAAAGTTCAAGATCATCTTCAGCAATCATTCCTTCTTTTAACAGAGTTGCCTTAAACCAATCCAGTAATCCTCCCCAGAATTCGCTTCCTACTAAAACGATTGGAAATTTTCCAATTTTATTGGTCTGAATCAGTGTCATCGCTTCCGTGAGTTCATCCAGCGTTCCGAAACCTCCAGGCATTACTACGAATCCCTGAGAGTATTTTACAAACATTACTTTTCTCACGAAAAAGTAATCAAAATTCATGGAATAAGATTTATTGATATAAGGGTTGAAATGCTGTTCAAAAGGCAGATCAATATTAAGGCCTATGGATTTTCCTTTGGCATTAAAAGCCCCTTTATTCCCCGCTTCCATGATCCCCGGGCCGCCTCCGGTAATAATTCCGAAACCTAGCTTGGTAATCTTTTCAGCAATATCTACAGCCATTTCATAATATTTGTTCTCCGGCTTCAGTCGGGCAGAACCAAATATAGAAACACATGGGCCGATTTTAGCCAGTTTTTCATAGCCGTCTACAAATTCAGCCATGACCTTAAAGACCATCCAGCTGTCCTTGGTGATTGTTTCATCCCAGGTTTTCTGTCTGAAACTGTTATGTAGTTTTGTTTCGTTAATATCAAGTTCCGGATTTATTAAGCTTTCATCTCTGGTTTCATCAATTTCCATTGCAAAATTTATTTAAAGTGTTTTTCGGCTTCTATTACGGATGCTGGTCTTCCAACGTCAATAAGAATACTGTCATGTACAAAACCATGTATGTGCTCGGTTTGCATCAGATCCAGATATTCTTCCATAACAGAGAATTTGCCTGTTCTTTTTATTTTTTCAAAGATGACGGGATTGATACAATGAATTCCACTGAAAGCAAGGGCCTTAAAGCCTTTATTGAATTCAGCCAGCCTTTGTTCTCCGGTTTGCACATTGAGCCAGCCTCTCAAAACCATATCATCATTGAAAAGGAGTTTTCTCGAACTTTCTCTGTCCGAAACCGCTAAAGTAGCAAAATCTTTTATCTTTTTGTGGTATTCTACCAGTGCATTGATATTCAGGTCAGTTAGAATATCAGCGTTCATGATTAAAAAATCTTCTCCGTGATCAAGAAATTTTCTTGCAAATATCAAGCCGCCACCTGTTTCCAGCAGTTCGCTGGTCTCATCAGAGATTTCAATCTTGCATCCAAAATTATTGTTTTTATTCAGGAAATCAACAATTTGTTCTCCGAAATGATGAATGTTGATAACAAAATCCTTTATTCCGAAGCTTTTAAGGTAATTAATATTTCTTTCGAGAAGTGGAACTTCATTTACCTTGGCAAGTGCTTTTGGGTGGTGATCTGTAAAAGGTTTCAATCTGGTACCTTTCCCTGCTGCGAAAATTAGAGCTTTCATAATAGTATAAGTAATGAGTGATGAATAATGAGTAATAGATAATCGTAATAAGAAAATTACTTATTACTCTTTACTGATTACTACTATTCAGTTGCGGTTGTTCATCGTGTTGAAGGGTGACCTCAGTACCTTCAGGATATTTTTCTTTGATAAATTCTGCAATTTTTATGGCACAATATACCGATCTGTGCTGTCCGCCAGTGCATCCGAAATTAATCTGCAGATGCTCAAAGCCTCTTTCCAAATAATTATCAATATTGATGGAAACGAGAGATTTTACCAGTTCTAAGAACTTTGGCATTTCCGTTTTTGTTTCCAGATATTCCTGAACTCCTATGTCATTTCCGGTCTGGATTTTATATTCTTCAACTCTTCCCGGATTTAAAATTCCACGGCAGTCGAAAGCGAACCCTCCGCCATTTCCTGAGTTGTCTTTAGGGATTCCTCCTTTTTTGTATGAAAAACTGTGTATCTCGATGTGTAGCATATTCTTTCTTTTAAATTTTTAAACCATTAAGGATTATTTAGTTTTTAAGGTAAGTTAAGATTTTGATAAATCAAAATTTAGTCTGGAAGCTCTTTGAAAAATTCATTAATAAAGGGTTTCATTGACTTTGTAATATTGCTAGTAAAAAAATTAATAAGAAGACCTTGTGGTTTTTTAAGAACTTTCATGTAAGTGAGTAATTGTGCTTCGTGTATTGGTAATACGTCTTCCACAGCTTTTAACTCTATAATAATTGTATCATTTACTAGGAGATCTACAACAAGTTTTGTCTCAATTTCTACCCCTTCATAATTGATGGGAAAATATAATTGTTGTTTAACATCATACCCATTTTTAACAAGCTCAATTTTTAAGCACTCTTCATAAACGCTTTCAAGTAGACCAGGACCAAGAGTCTTATGGACTTTGATAGCAAAGCCAGTAATTTCATATGACAGTTGAGTAATTTCTTTTTTGGTCATAACCTTAATGTTCTTAATGACTTAAAGCATTCTTAATGGTTTAAATTTATTATTTCCTCAATTTTTTGCTTTGCCTTCTCTGAGGTCAGTTGCTGAATTACTTTCTGCAATTCCGGGTAGTTGTTCATCTGTTGCCATGAGTCTGCAAATTGAGTAATATTCTGAATTCCTTGCTCCAGACTGGCTATGAAATGCTGTTTCCTCTGGATCAGCCCCCGGAATCCGTAGGCTCCCAAAACTTGCAGAAATCGCATCATTTGTACAGGCATCACTGCATTTCTTAACTGAACCTTTGTTTCAGGATCTTCAAACTGCTCAATATAATATTCCAGCATTTCCTGTTTAAAATCGTCCGGGAAATTAGCCTTAGCCTGAAAAAGAAAAGAGATGACATCATACATCAACGGACCTTTCATTGCCGATTGGTAATCGATGAAAGAGACCTCATTTCTTTCATTCACCATGATATTTCTTGCCTGAAAATCGCGGATCATAATTCCTTTAGGTTTAAGATTTTCAATAAGTACAGCAATTTTTTTGAACTCTTTAAGGAGAGTCGACTTGTTGTATTCAAGCTCCAGAAAATCGGCGACAAAATTTTTAAAGTAATACAAATCATGAATCACAGGAAGTTCATCATAGCTTTCATATTCAAAGGTTCTGGAAAAGTCTATTTTACCTTGCGTCTGCATCTGCAGTTGGTAAAGCTTTTCTAAGGTCTGCTTAACCAAAGATTTTACAGTGGGAGACAAGTGATCTTTTGCAATTACCTCAGAAAGGGTTTGCTGCCCCAAAAATTCCTGGATATACATCTTTCTGTCCTCTGAAACAGCAAGGATGGAAGGAGTATTAAGGCTCAGATCTGAGAATACCTGGGAATAGTAAAGAAAACTTTCATTTTCCGGAATGTTTTCATTGTACGTGATAATGTATTTCTCGGTACCGGCAGCGGCCAGAAAATTGACCCTCGCGGAGCCGCTTTGAGCTAATGTGACGAATTCGGAAGATTTTTTACCTAAATGGTTTTCAAAAAATCGTTTTGCGTTTTCAGAAGTCATAATATGGAACAAATATACTAAATTAACGTGAGTTGGAAATTATAGTGTAAAGAAGTGATTAAGAAGGTGGAAGAGTATGAGAATGGTGGTGTAGAATTTTGATTTTATTGAATGTTTTTATGAAAAATTTTAAGTCTTATGGGCCAAATCGGTTGTGTTTTACTTTTGATTTTTAACTTTCTTTATTCAAATTCAGGATATTACAGGCTAATTTTTATCTTTGTAGTATGCTGAAAGACTTTAAACCTGTTTTAGGTATTTTATTGCGTTTTATTGTTATCTACCTGGTGTTGCTTTTTGCCTATCAGTTTTATCTGAATAGTGGGAAAGACTCCGGATTGGATTCATTTTCAAGAATGATTGCCAGTCAGGTAACTTCTCTGCAGAACGCGATAGGTTATCCTACAGAACTTTATGACGATGTAAAGAACGAGCAGGTTTGGTTTTATGTTAAACAGAATTATGTGACGAGAATGGTGGAAGGGTGCAATGCCGTTTCTGTCATCATTTTATTTGTATCTTTTGTTTTTGCCTTTTATAAGGGAATGAAAACTTTTGTTTTTGTGGGAGCAGGACTAGTGTTATTATACATGATCAACCTTTTGAGAATTGTAGGGTTAAATATCGTGATGTCCGACCATAAGGAATATGGAAAGATGTTTCACGATTTTATTTTTCCTGCTATCATTTACGGAAGTGTAGTTGTCCTTTGGCTGATCTGGATTAAATTTTTTGCCTTAAAACATGAAAATTCTTAGCTGGTTTCTGGTGATCGCAGGCGTATGCGGATTGATAGGAGTAAGAGCTTTGGAAGGAACTCTTTTTTATGACCCTTTTTTAGACTACTTTCACGAAGCCAATAAACATATTGAATTCCCTGCTTTCGAATGGGCAAGACTGATTGCCGGTCATGTGTTCAGATTTATTTTAAATCTTTTTTTTTCCTGTCTGATTATTTACGGTTTATTCAGAAATAAAGACTGGACCATACAGGGAGCAGTGATGATGATTGTCGTCTTTGTCATTACATTACCGATTTATCTGTATTGCATTCATAGTAAATTTGAAATAGGATATCTTTTTTCCTTTTATATGAGGAGGTTCGTGATTCAGCCATTAATTATACTGCTGATTGTTCCGATGTTTTATTACAGAAAACAGATGATCAGTAAAGAAAGCAGGAAAAGCTAATCTGAATTTTATTCTTCCTCAATAATTGTGTGTTTATCTATACTCGTTACGTTTTCCGGAGTCCATTCTACACGTTTGACGAAATCTTTTTCGCGGACAGGGCAGTCCTTGATCTGGCATACCGGGCATGAAATTGGTTTACAATCATCCATATGGAAATTGAATTCAATCGTACGTTTAATGTTTTTGGCAAGGAGAATAATGACCTTTTCCATTTCATCATGAGCATCACGAAGGTCATAATACCACGGCAGGGTAATATGGGCATCAATATGTAAGGAGGAACCGAATTGCTGGATTTTCATATTGTGCACATCAATCCATTCTGTTTGTCTGTTTTCTTCAAGGATTTTAATCACCTGATTTAATATTTCAGGATCCTGCTCATCCATAATACCACTCAGAGATTTTCGAACGATTTTATAACCTACAAATATGATGTAAAGCCCAAAACTTAATGCTACTACAGAATCCAGCCAATAGATTCTGGTGAAGTACACAATAATTAAACTGGCAACTACTCCGAGAGTTGTAATAGTATCGGACTGAAGATGTTTACCGGATGAAATAAGAACCAAAGAATTTTCTCTTTCTCCTTTTTTTATGGAAATATATCCCAGAAGATAATTCACAACCGCGGTGGCTGCAATAATCCAGATCCCAAGATCAATTTTGCTTAGCGTTTTCCCTATAATAAGGCTATGAATCCCTTCATAAATGATCATAACACCGGCAATAGCGATAAGGGCGCCTTCTATACCGGAAGTTACGAATTCTACTTTCCCATGGCCATACGGATGGTCATCATCTTTAGGTTTGGCTGCAAGATGGAGAGAATAGAGTCCCATGAATGCACTGATGACATTGACGATACTTTCCATAGCATCAGAAAACACAGCATCAGAATTGGTAAGCTTCCATGCAATAATTTTTCCGACAAAAAGGATGATTCCGAACGTAGCAATGAGCTTCTGAAATCCTATTTTCTCTTTATGGGCATTTTTCTGGGTGTTCATAATTGTGTTTGATAAAAAAAAGAATCTCAATTCTGAGACTCTTTTTAATTTTGTTAGTTTATACTAAGTTGTTTGCTACAAGGTATTCTGCGATTTGTACAGCGTTGGTTGCTGCTCCTTTCCTCAGATTGTCTGCAACGATCCAGAGGTTGAGCGTTTTAGGCTGAGACAGATCCCTTCTGATTCTTCCAACGAAAACTTCGTCTTTTCCTTCTGAATATAACGGCATCGGGTAGTGGTTGTTTTTCACATCATCCATTACAATGACACCAGGAGTTTCAGATAAAATTTTTCTTACTTCATCCAGTTCGAATTCATTTTCGAATTCGATGTTTACACTTTCAGAATGTCCTCCCTGAACCGGAACTCTTACAGCAGTTGCTGTTAAGTTAAAGGTATCGTCTCCTAAAATCTTCTTAGGCTCCTTCATCAGTTTGATCTCTTCTTTTGTGTAATCATCATCAGCAAATACATCACAGTGTGGTAATGCATTTTTGAAGATCTGATAAGGATATACTTTTTCAGTAGTTTCATCTCCACTTATTTCACCGTTTAACTGGTCTACAGCAGCTTTACCTGTTCCTGTTACAGACTGGTAAGTAGAAACGATTACTCTTTTTAAATCATATTTTTTGTTCAATGGCCCAAGAACCATTACCAATTGAATGGTAGAACAATTCGGATTTGCGATGATTTTATCTTCTTTTGTTAAAACATCAGCATTGATTTCAGGAACGACTAATTTTTTATCAGGATCCATTCTCCAGGCAGAAGAATTATCAATTACTGTTGTTCCTGCTTCTGCAAACAGAGGAGCGAATTCAAGCGAAGTAGATCCACCTGCAGAGAAAATAGCAATATCCGGTTTGGCAGCTATAGCGTCCTTCATGCTTACGATGGTAAATTCCTTCTGTTTATACTTCACCTTCTTGCCTACAGATCTTTCGGATGCTACCGGAATTAATTCTGTTACAGGGAAGTTTCTCTCCTCCAAAACTTTAAGCATAACTTGTCCAACCATTCCTGTTGAACCTACTACAGCTACTTTCATTGATTTAATTAAAAATTTAAGATTAAACTATTTATAAATTATAACGCATATAATTTTTTTGTCTGTTTTAAGCCCCGAAGACTCTTGTCCAAGGGAATGCAAATGCAAATAAACCTACTGCAATCAATCCCATAATTACTACTCCTAAAGAAATAGTATCATTGGATTTTACTTTTTTGTTGACAATCGTCATCAAAACTGCCGCAATAAGCATAGAGAATGGATGTTCAACATATTGGAATCTCAATGCCGCATTTTTCATTACTTCTCCCATATTTAATCCTTTGCTGAACGTGGTGATCAGCATAATGATTCCCAATAAAAACTGAACGTGGAAGAAAATCATTGTGAAAAGCGTTGTTTTCTTCAAAAATTTGTTCACTTTTCCACTGAAACCGAACATGGTAGCCAAAAGTGCAATGACAAATAATGTTACCAAAAGAATTTCAAGATACCCGAATCCTTTGTGGGCATTAAGTAAAATGTTGTAAAAATCCATAATCCTATTTTTTTGTACACAAAGATAACAAAAATCCCGGCTCAAAGCCGGGATTGATATTGAGAAAATCTAATATTGTGATATTATTAGAAATTGAATGATAATGTTGCTGCCCAGGTTCTTCCGAATCCGAAGAATACCTGGTTAGTTTGGCTGATTCCTTTGTAATTGCCTGCTGCCTGGTAAGCTGCATATTCTTTAGCAAGACCAGCAACTGTTCCACCTTTGATTTCAGCATATTCCTGTGCTGTAAGGTTGGCGTGAGTATTTGTATTTGATTCAGCGATGTATGTTGTATCGAATAAGTTATAAACGTTACCTCTAATCGTGAAGTACTGTTGTTTGTTGTTTAGGTTGATTCTATATGAAAGTCCTAAATCAAACAAATTGTAGCTAGGTAATTCTAATGTACCTTTTTGAGCAGCAGCTTGAGTTCTGAAATTGAAAGCATCTAAACTAGCGTACAGATTGTTTGTATTTCTCCATGTAGCATCGAAGCTTAGGTTTCTAATAGGTTTTACTGTTACTCCTAAAGCAGCTGTCATTTGTGCTGCGTCACCAACTTTTACTTTATCTAGGTATAATGTAGCTTCGTTACTTGTGCTTCCAGGGAAGTTAAGTGGCTGGTTTGTGCTGTCTTCAAAAAGAGTAGCAGTTGCATTTCCTTTATAGTACCAGTCTCCTATAGAGAACATACCATTGATGGTTAATATTTTATTAAGATTATAGTTAGCATCTACTTCCACTCCCATGTGAACTTCATTCAGTCCATTCATTTCTACATAAGCCGTCTTACCTGCAACAAGATCTCTTAGGTTAGATCTTCTAAGATATCTGTCATCCCAAGTTGTTCTGTATAAGTTAACATTAGCATTGAAATTTGCAGATCTGAAACCGTACCCTAATTCTACACCAAATATTTTTTCATTTGTAAGATCCGGAGAAACGATGTTCTCATTACTTCTGTATACTGCATTGAAAAACGGCTGTTTTTCATAGTATCCAACATTCCCAAAAACATTGTGTTGTTCGTTAATATTGTAATTAACTCCAGCCTTGATATTGTATCCGAACAGATTTTTGAAACCTGTTTTAGTATTCATAATTTCTCCTTTCTTTGATTTTGTAACTCCATCAACAATAAAGTTATCAATTCTTTGAAATCCTTGGTTAGATACAGACCCTTGAACGAACGCAGAGATTTTATCATTTGTATATTCGAACTGGCCAAAAGCTCCATACCAAAGTACTTCCCCATCATTGCTATAGCCAATTTGATTATTTATATTGTCAATTTTTCCGCCAAATGGATTCCAGCTAGCTTCTGGTTTGGATACTGCTGTTACTAAGTTAGGTGGAATGTTTTTGTTATTTTTATCAATATATCCGCTTGCACCTAGTAGATCAGTTACTACCTGGTAATGGTATCCATAATAGTATCTTGCATCAACACCCGCAGAGAACTTAAAGTTATCATTGATGGTGTGGTTGAAGCTTGAAATTAAACCAAACCAGTTGTGTGAATTAATAGATGCATTTCTGATAAGCACTCCTTTATCTGGTGTAGACGCTTGGTTAGCTGCAACAACATTATCAAAATTATATAATCCGGTATTCTGATCTCTAAAAGTACTTAAGCTCTTTCCATTGGCAGAACCGGTAGTGTTTGTTCCTCCTCCTCTACCAAAAGAACCATATAATACCGTGTTAAGTTTAGACTTTTCACTCAGTGTCCAGTCCCAGTTTAAGGATAATACAGGCTTATGATAATAGTTTACTCTTGCTGAATACTGTCTTCCATTCAGATAGCCCCAATCTGAGTTATATTTTCTGTCTGGAGTTCCATCATGATCAGGGTTGAATTTTATATAATCGGAAATAGCAATAGCATATGACCTTTGGTTATGCCATTGAGGTGCCCCAGTAATGGTAAATTGAAAATCATGATTACCTCCCGGTTTTTTGTATCCTAATGCAAAATAATAGTTATATCCTTCAAACTTGGTTCCGTCCGCATACATAGAACCTGCAGTTCTGGACATTAGAAATGAAGAAGACCATCCTTTTTCAGATTTTCCTGTATTGTATGCAAAAAGAGATTTTACATAGTCATTGTTACCAACTCCCAGAGAAACTATTCCACCTTGTTTTTTGTCGGCAGCTCTTGTAAGAATATTTACAGTGCCACCCACAGACGCAATTGCTAATTTGGAAGACCCAAGTCCTCTCTGTACCTGCATTGCAGAAGTTACATCAGATAGTCCTGCCCAGTTTGACCAATAAACTGATCCTCCTTCCATATCATTTACTGGCATACCGTTTACCATTACGGCAATATTGTTTTGGTTAAATCCTCTAATATTTAGTTTAGAGTCTCCAAAACCACCACCTCCTTTAGTAGCATAAACGGATGGAGTTGTGTTTAGGATCTCAGGAAACTCCTGGTTACCTAATTTTTCAACAATCTGTGCTTCTTTAATTGTTGAAACTGCTACTGGAGTCTTTCTATCCTTGGCGATATCTGCAACACCAGTTAATACAACTTGTTCAATATCATTGGACTTAATTTTTGTAGAGTCCTGAACCTGTTGAGCATAATAGACACTAGCTGTAGATAAAGTAATTACTGCAGTTAGCATCGATTTGTTGATTAATTTCATAATCGTTAGTAATAATTAGATTTAATTTTCTGCAAAATTCGCAAAATTAAATTTAACTATTATTAACTCAATGTTAATTTTTAATAAGTCTTAATAATGTTAAAGTGTTAAAAATCAGTATTGTGGCTGAAAATTGAATTTTTGTATGAAAAAAGTCATGTTATTGAATTTTTAACAAACTGGGGGTGTTTTTGTTAAAAATTCAACGCTATTTCACTGCTTTGAGACTCAAATCTATATTCTCAGCAGAGTGGGTAAGGGCTCCTACAGAGATATAGGTAACACCTGTAGAGGCAATTTCTTTCAGCATATCGCGGGTAATTCCTCCTGATGCTTCAGATTCACAAGAACCTTTGATCATTTTTACAGCCTCCTTCATCGTTTTTACATCCATATTGTCTAACATGATTCTGTCAACTTTAGCATTGATAGCTTCCTGTACCTCTTCAAGATTTCTTGTTTCAACCTCTATTTTTAACTTTTTCTTATTCTTTTTAACGTAATCCTTTGCCATTGCTACTGCATTGGTAATGCTTCCGTTGTAATCAATATGATTGTCCTTCAGCATGATCATGTCATAAAGACCATACCTGTGATTGGTTCCGCCGCCAATAGCCACTGCCCATTTTTCACACATTCTGAAATTGGGAGTCGTTTTTCTTGTATCTAAAAGTTTAGTTTTGGTCCCTACTAACCTTGAGTCCCATTCATGAGTAAGAGTTGCAATCCCACTCATTCTCTGCATACAGTTAAGAACAAATCTCTCTGTGGAAAGGATAGATCTTGCACTTCCCGTAACGATAAGCGCTACATCTCCGAATTTACATGGAGTTCCATCTTTAATGAAAACCTCTACTTTTAAATTCTTATCAAATGTTTTAAAGATGATTTCTGCCAGCTCAACGCCTGCAAGAATACAGTCCTGTTTTACCAAAAGTTTAGCACTTTGTACAAGGTCCTGTGGTATGGTAGAAAGAGTAGAGTGGTCTCCATCCTGAATATCTTCTTCAAGAGCGTTTTTTATAAATGTCTTTAATGCTTTATCTGTTACGTATGCTGGTCTTTTCATTGTGTGATTTCTGTTAGGCTAAGTCTTTATTATAAAATGCTCCTTTATTCTCCGTCATTTCCATGGATTGGGTAATGATGAGATGGGCAACGGTTGTAAGGTTTCTTAATTCCGATAATTGGGGGGAAAGAATAGAGTAGTGGTATATTTCATCAACTGCGGCGGCAATTTCCTGGTGCTTCTGTAATGCCATATTCAGACGTCTGTTGCTTCTGACGATTCCGACCAGATCACTCATCATTTCCTGAAGTTGCTTTCTGAGATAGCTTACGATGACCATTTCGTCCATGATTTTCATTCCTTCTTCATTCCATTCCGGAACGGCTTTCAGGTCATCAAAGTTGAAACTGTTTTCATTCAGAAGTTCTACTGTTTTCATTGCGGCATTATGCCCGAAAACCAAACCTTCAAGGAGAGAGTTTGAAGCAAGCCTGTTGGCACCGTGTAGTCCTGAGTTGGTACATTCACCTACAGCAAAAAGATTTCTGATGGAGGATTGTCCGTCTCTGTCTACTTCGATACCTCCCATTAAATAGTGGCAGGCAGGTACAACAGGAATCAGCTGAGTGAAAGGATCAATTCCTTCATCTTTACATTTTTTATAAATATTAGGGAAATGTTCCAGGAATTTTTCATGGTTCATTTCCTTGCAATCCAAGCCGACAAATTCGTCTCCGGTAATTTTCATTTCAGCGTCAATGGCTCTTGCAACGATATCTCTGGAAGCTAATTCTTCACGTTCATCATATTTATGCATGAATTTTTCGCCCCTTTTGGTTCTTAATTTTGCTCCGTCTCCACGAACGGCTTCAGAAATCAAAAACAACATTCCATCCATTTTGCTGTAGAGAGCTGTTGGGTGAAACTGGTAATACTGCATATTGGAAACCTTTCCTTTGGCACGGGCAACAAAAGCAATTCCGTCCCCTGTTGCAATCGTAGGATTGGTGGTGTTTTTGTAAACATGTCCTGCACCTCCTGTGGCAGCAAGCGTTATTTTAGAAGTAATTTTTTTGATGGTTTTGGACTTCTCATCCAGAATGTAAGCACCGTAGCAGTGGATGTCTCCTTCGTTAAGTTCTTTTCCGGGAACATGGTGCTGTGTAATGATATCAATAACGTAATGATGATCCAGGATTTCGATATTCGGGCTGTTATTGGCCGTTTCCAATAAAGCTCTTTCGATTTCAAAACCTGTAATATCTTTATGATGTACGATCCTGTTTTCAGTATGGCCTCCTTCTCTTCCTAAAGCAAATTTACCGTTCTTCATGTCGAACTGTGCTCCCCATTCTACAATTTCATTGAATCTCGCGGGAGCTTCTCTTACCACCATTTCTACGACGTCACGTTTGTTTTCACCGTCGCCGGCACGCATGGTATCGTCTATATGTTTTTGGAAATTGTCATTCTGAAAATCTGTAACGACGGCGAGACCGCCTTGTGCATACTTGGTATTGCTTTCGTCTTCATCAGACTTGGTTACAATAATAATTTTGGCATCAGGGTGCTGTTCAGAAACTTTAATGGCATAGGAAAGTCCGGAAATGCCGGAACCGATTACTAATACATCCGCTTTTATCATATGCTGGCTTTAGGTACAATCGTTTAAAATATTAAATAAATTTAAACAATTTTTCGTTTGGTTTTCTTACTTTTTTCATGTGCTGGAAGTGATCTTCCTCGGAGCGGTAACCTAAAGCGAGGGTAACGGTTACTTTTTCTGTTTCAGGATTGACATTCAGAATGTCTTCTATAAGATCCTGGCGGAAACCTTCCATAGGACAGGAGTCTATATTTTCAATAGCTGCGGCATACATAAGATTGGCCAATACTATATAAGACTGTTTTTCTGCCCAGTTGAAAATTTCATCATGTGTTTTCTGGTTAATATGCTGATTAATGCTGTTTCTGAAAGAATCAAGTTTCTCCATTGGAGTATCCCTTACTTCAGAAATATGATTAAAATAGCCCCGGATATAGTTCTCTTCTATGATTTTTTTTGAGATAATAACAATAAGATGGGAACAGGTGGAAATCTGAGATGGATTATAAAAGGCGGGAATTAATTTCTGTTTCATCTCCTCGCTTTCAACAATCACAATTTTATAAGGCTGAAGTCCCAGCGAACTGGCAGACAGCTTTCCTGACTCAAGAATGTTGTGAAGGGTTTCCTGAGGAATAATCTGATGATTGAATTTTTTTACAGAATATCTTCTGCTTAAAGCTTCCAAATAATTCATAGGACAAATTTAGGAATTGAAGATGGAATAAAGTAAATTAATTCTTAAATATATTTTTTAATAAGTGTAAAAATATATCCCTTAGTATTGAATATTTTAATGTTAAAAAAATATAAAAATATCTCTGCATATTGAAAAAATTATATATTTATCTAGTCATTAAATACATAACTTATTATGCAAAAGAAAAAAATTGCAAAACTGGAAATTAAGAAAGAAGATATTCTTAATTTATCTATGGATGAGGCTCAAAAAGTAATTGGCGGAGGTGATGATACTACCACTGTGCCATACACTAAAGCTTCGGACTGTAACACAGATCAATGCTCTCGCTATTGTGAGGTAGAAACAGATCCTTGTAGTGGAGTTATTGAATATACGGATCTTTGTGGAATGACTGATAATTGTGGAACGGGAGGAGGACAAATGACACAAGAGGTTTCTCCTGAGTGTAACAGAACATAATACAAGATAATTTTAGTATAAATTAGAACTTAACCAAACATTTAGACATGCAAAAAAAGAAAATCGCAAAACTGGAAATTAAGAAAGAAGATATTCTTAATTTATCTATGGATGAAGCTCAAAAAGTAATTGGCGGGGGTGATGATACTACCACTGTTCCATACACTAAAGCTTCGGACTGTAATACAGATCAATGCTCTCGCTATTGTGGTGTAGAAACAGATCCTTGTAGTGGTGTTATAGAGTATAGTGATCTTTGTGGAATGAGTGATAACTGTGCATCAGGATGGTGTCAACTCACACAGGATGTATCTCCTGAATGTAATAGAACTTAATAACGGTATTTAAAACTACAGAACATATTAAGGATAACAGTATTGCAGTGTTATCCTTTTTTGTGTGACCAGATAAATTATATGAATATTATTTTTGAAGAGCTGGAAAAGATTAAATCAAAAACCAGTTCATATATGGATGTTGCAAATCTTAAAACAGGTCTTTTAGGTGATCTTGGTGGGTTGGGTTTGTTTTATTATTATCATAGTAAGCAATTTAATGATAATGATAGCCTAGAAAGAGGAGAAAAACTTAGTGATGAAATTATTTCTAATATTAGTGTTGCGCTTAAACGAGGTGATATCAGATATAGTAATGGAGTAGTAGGTTTTGCATGGCTTCTGAAGTTTTTTAACCAAGAAGAGTTTGTAGATTTTGAAGCAGGCGATGTATTATCAGATCTGGATGAACTTATTTTCAATTATGCTATTAATGAATTAGATAAGGGAAATTTTGATTTTCTTCATGGTGCTACTGGGGCTTTGCATTATTTCCTTACTGATGAGAAAGCTTTAAATGAATATGCAAAAGGAATTATTTCTAAATTGCATTCTATTGTGGAATATACTCCTGAAGGAAAAATGTATTGGCCTTTCTTTAGTTTAGAGGATACTCAAAAACTAAATAAATTTATCAATTTCGGGCTTGCTCATGGCCAGCCGGCTGTGGTGTCAGTTCTGTCAAAAGCATATGAGTTAAATCCTAATGATAACATACTGAAAAGATTAATTGAGGATACAACTCAAACAATCATAGATTATAAATATAAGGATAACAGAAACTCACTTTATCCATCTTCTATTCCTGCCTTAGAAAAAACAGATTTCTATTCAAAAGGATCACGCATGGGGTGGTGTTATGGTGATCTTGGTGTTGCAGCAGCCTTATGGGATGTTGGGAAGAGATTAGGGAATGCTTCGTTTCAGCAAGAAGCTTTACAATGTATGGAAAAATCAGCTCTACGGAAAGACTTGCAGGAAGGTTTTGTAAGAGATGCTGCAGTATGTCATGGTTCATCGGGGATAATGCATATTTTTAATAAGTTTAGTATTTTAACTGAAGGAAATAAGTATAAAGACTGCGTTGATTACTGGAAAAATGCTTCTCTTGAACTTTTAAATACAGATAATGATAAGTTGATTACAGGACATTGTGCTTGGAATAATCAAATAAACCATTATAATGATTTTGGTTTTTTGCAAGGATTAAGCGGAGTTGGACTTACTTTGTTGTCTCTTGTTAATCCTGATATTAAATGGGGAGAAGCCTTACTGATTTAAATTTTAAAATTATTTTGTATATGTACGAAAGTACCTTCTACGCTGCAAGGCAACCGCTTTTACCAATCAATAATTTTTTTGATTTTTATAGTATCATCAATCAGGGTAATGAACAATTTATATTGGATTATCTTGTAAAACAATTTACTGAGAACTACCAGTTGGAAGAAGGTCTATACCTTGCTTCTGATATCTTATATAACGAGGTTATAAAATATAAAACAGTACCTTCCAGATTGTCTGATAAAGAAAGAAAAAGAATGGTGCATTCTTTGACTAAATATTATATAAGGGCTTCGACCAGAGCCACACCTTTTGGGCTATTTGCAAATTTTAGGGAAGGAAACTTTAATTCCGGCGAATGTAAAAATGATTCAGCCACTGAAGTATTAGATTACTATCCTAAACTGGATATGGAAGTTCTTTTTCAGATAGGAGAATATATTTCAAAAATTAAAGGTGTTAAAAAATACTTTATTCTTTCTAATAATACAAGTCTTTATAAAACTAAAGATGATTACAGATATATAGAATATAGGTTTAGAAAAGGGATGAGAACACATCATTTGGTTTCCATAGAATCTGATGACCTTATCAATTTTATTATTAAAATTTCCAGAAAAGGAATCAAATATGAAACATTGATTAACAAAATCCTTGATCAATATGATGTAGAGCAAGAAGATATTGAGGTTTATATTGATCGCCTTATAGATTGTAAACTTTTAACAACAAATCTTGATGTTAATATTACAGGTCGTGATTATTTTGATGTATTGTTGGCATTTCTAAGAGATATTAATTCTGATACTGATGATGAAATTTTATTGCTGAAAAATATTTTACAAGAGATAAAATCCTTGTTAAGGAAAGTTAATGCCAGGCAGTCTAATATTGAATTCTATAAAAAAATATACATACTGTTAAAAGAGTTCCTGCCAAATCTCCCTGAAAAAAATCTGATACAGTTGGATGTGGTAAGTCCTATAAAAGATTATACTTTGTCATCTGATTTAAGGCATGACCTTGGCAATTTACTATCTGTTTTTTCAGCTTTTTCAAAATCCTATCCTCCCAAGCATTTTCAGCTTGAAATTTTTAAAAGAGCATTTTCAGAAAGATATGAAGATAGAAAAGTAAAACTTACGGAAGTATTAGATGAAGAAATTGGAATTGGATATAAATCCGCAGTAAGTACAAAAGATATTTATGAATCTAAAACAACGGGCAAAACAAAGTTTACTGCTTTTGCTTTAAAAAAATATCATGAATATTTAAAAAATAATTCTGAACAAATTGAAATTACTGATCGTGATATAAAAGAGAACTTTTCTGATGTTATAAATATTGAAACAGCAGAGCCGGGATTTACTTACTTGCTCAACGTATATCCGGGAAAAGAACAGCCATTATTTCATGTAACATCATATTCTCCTGCAATGACAGGCCTTTCTGGAAGGTTTTGTGGTATGCATCAGGGATTTTATGAGAAACTTCATGATTTGGTGGATATTATAGAAGCTAGAAATAATAATTATATATATGCGGAAATAGTTCATTTGCCACAAGCCAGAGTAGGAAATGTAATTGCTAGGCCCTATTTTGGAAAATATGAGATCCCATTTTTAGCCAATTCGCTGCTTTCTGAAAATCAAAAGGTTTATGTTAATGATTTATATATACAAATGATCAACAATGAACTTTATTTGTTTTCAGAAAAATTAAATAAACCTATCAAGCCAAGACTTTCGAATGCTCATAGCTATAGAAGAAATGGATTACCTATTTATCATTTTTTGTGCGATATGCAGTTTCAGAATTTTGATTCTCAACTTATTTGGGATTGGGGAATTGTGCAGGATATACAAGAGTATTTACCAAGAGTTGTCTATAAAGGGATTATTATTCAACAAGCTTATTGGATTATAAAAGGAAACAACTTTAGTAAATTAAGAAAATCTAAAGATTTTGATCAGTTTAAAAAGAATTTTGCTGAGATAAAAAGTAAATTGAATGTTACGGATATGGTTGTTTTCAAAGAGAGTGATAACATCCTTTATTTTGATTTTTCAACCGATTTAGGAATTGAATTGTTCCAAAAATATATCAATCAAAACGATAAACAGATTATTTTACATGAATGTCTATTGGAAATAACAGATGACAATTCTTTACCAAAGTACAGTAAAGAATTAGTAGTGCCTTTTATCAAGAAGGAAAGCAAAAAAAATTATCCATTAAAGATAAGAGCTTCAAGCAAAGACGCTATAACAAGAACATTTATTCCAGGCTCGGAGTGGGTTTATTTTAAAGTCTATATTGGGGATAAGTTTTCCAATAAATTTTTGGTGGCTATAGCAGACTATATTGAAAAAAAACTAGTGAAGAAAGGACTTGTTGAAAAATGGTTTTTCATAAGATATGCAGATCCTAAACGTCATCTTAGAATTCGTTTGAATGTAAAAGATCCTGCTAATATCTCTGTTGTTACAACAGGTATAAGCCAAATTTTTAATACGTATATAAAATCCGGTAAAGTGTCCGGAGTGGTTCAGGATACCTATACAAGGGAGTTGGAAAGATATAAAGGTAAAAATATAATCAACTCTGAAACATTTTTTTATCACGATTCTAAGTTTGTCTATAATTTATACAAATCTTTCAGCCCTATAAACTATAATTATCTGTTTCTGATCAGTTATTTCACAATAGAGGAGTATTTGGATACATTAGGGATGAATCATGATAAGTTAAGGTTTCTTGAGCGGAATTTCAATTATTTTGCAAAAGAATTTAATTATGAAAGCGATAAACTGTTAAGGAACTCTTTGCATGATGAACTTCGGAGAATTAAGGATATCACTATTTCAAAAGGACTTAACCCCGCTATTATTGAAGTTATTAATAACTCTGAAGTAAAAAATATTTTATTGAGCATTAAAAATGAAATCAAGGATGAATATTTTAATGTTTTAGGAAGTTATATTCATATGACAGTAAATAGATTATTCTCCGAAAAGCAGCGTTTTAACGAGTTTAGAGTTTACTTTTTTCTTTATAAAAAATATCAGTCTATTGTAGCAAGGGAAGTAAAATCAGTATCATTATACAACAATTAAATGTTCAGAAAGTATACTTTGAATAAGTTTCCTTTTTATAAGCAGCCTGACGCAAAAGACTGCGGTCCTACTTGTTTGAGGATTATTAGTAAATATTATGGTAAAAACATAAATCTGCAGCGGATAAGGGATCTTACACAAACAACAAGAATTGGAAGTAATTTATTGCATCTTGGCACTGCAGCAGAAAAAATAGGATTTAGGTCCCGAGGGGTTAAAATTAGTTTTAGGACACTTGCTGCCGGAGTGCCTCTCCCTTGTATTGTCCATTGGGATAAAAGGCATTTTGTTGTTGTATATAAGATAAAGAAGGGGAAGGATGAAATGGTATATGTATCCGATCCAAGTTATGGGCTGCTTACATTTACAAAAAGTGAGTTTTTAAAACGTTGGATAGGAAATAATGCAGATGAAAATATTCAGGAGGGAATAGCGCTGCTTCTAGAGACTGCCCCAGCTTTTTATGAAACGGATTGGGATGATAAAAAAAACAGACTTGATATTCAGTTTCTGAGTCTTTATGCATTGAAATATAAAAGATTAATACTTCAATTGGCAATAGGTTTGTTAGCAGGAAGTATGTTGTCATTAATACTTCCTTTTCTTACTCAGAGTATAGTGGATGTGGGGATACAAAATAATGATATAAATTTTATATATCTTATTCTCATTGCCCAATTTATGCTTTACCTGGGAAGAATGGGGGTAGAAATTGTAAGAAGTTGGATTTTATTGCATATTAGTTCCCGGATCAATATTTCTTTAGTGTCCGATTTCTTTATTAAGCTAATGAAGCTTCCTATTAATTATTTTGATACAAGAATGACAGGAGATCTAATGCAAAGAATTGGTGATCATTCAAGGATTCAGCAGCTGTTAACAACATCAACCCTTACAACCCTTTTTTCAGTTGTCAACTTCTTTATTTACAGTGTTATATTACTGCTCTATGATTACAGGTTATTTATTGTTTTTGCTATAGGCGCTATTTTGTATACCTCATGGGTACTTTTTTTTCTTAAGAAGCGAAAAGAACTGGATTATAAAAATTTCTCTCAACTGTCCGAAACTCAGAGTAAAGTGATTGAACTTATCAACGGCATGCAGGAAATTAAAATGAACAACGCCGAGCAAAAAAAGCGTTGGGGCTGGGAATCCACACAGGTTCAGATTTTTAAACTCAATATACAGGGACTAAAGTTGGAACAATGGCAGTCAATAGGAGGAGGATTTATTAACCAAATGAAAGATATGGTAATCAGCTTCTTATCTGCGAAATTAGTTGTAGATGGCGAAATTACCTTAGGAATGATGATGTCTATCCAATACATTATAGGACAGTTGAATGGACCTATTGGACAGGTAGTTTCGTTTGTAAAACAATTACAGGATGCAAATATTTCTCTGGAGAGATTAAATGAAATACATGAGAAAGATAATGAAGAAAGCAATACTGAACATTACTTGTATGAGGTGCCAAGAGGAGATATTGTTTTAAATAACGTCAGTTATAAATATGTTGGCGGGTATAAAAATATTTTTGAAAATTTAAACCTTATAATTCCTTATCAAAAAACTACAGCTATTGTTGGTGCAAGTGGAAGTGGGAAATCAACCCTTATTAAGTTATTGCTGAAATTTTATGAGCCTCAGGAGGGGAATATAAAAATTGATACAGCAGATTTTAGCAGAATTTCTCCGGGAATGTGGAGAGAGAATGTTGGTATTGTAATGCAAGACGGATATGTATTTAATGATACAGTGGCAGATAACATAGCAGTAGGAGATGATCATATAGATAAGAAAAGACTTGCTAATGCCGTAAATGTTGCCAATGTGAGAGAATTTATAGAAAGCTTACCTCTGGGCTATAATACTAAAATTGGAAACGAAGGAGTAGGGATAAGTGGTGGACAGAGACAAAGGTTATTTATAGCAAGGGCTGTTTATAAAGCTCCTGATTTTATTTTTTTTGATGAAGCAACAAGTTCTTTAGATGCCAATAATGAAAAAGTGATTATTGATAATTTAAATCAGTTTTTCAAAGGAAGAACAGCCGTGATTGTAGCGCACCGCCTTTCTACTGTAAAGAATGCAGATAAAATTATAGTATTAGATAAAGGGAAGGTTATTGAAGAAGGCTCACATAATGAGCTTGTCAACGCCAAAGGAGCTTATTTTGAGCTAATTAAAAACCAACTTGATTTGAATTAATCCCTATAAACCACTTCAAAATCTTTTCTTTCAATAACTAAAGTTTTAGATTGTAAATATTGATAAATAACCTCTAATTTATTAGGGGTTATTTCAGATATTGCCTTTATCCATAATTCAACAAAATCCTGATCAGGAAAATCTTTCCATTGATTGATTTCCCGGTAAGTGGTATTGGTCAATATCTTATCAGGTTTAATATCAATTATTGTTTCGTAATTAAGAATAGCTGAATAGGTAACAAGAACTGCTTTCATAAAAGATATATAGTTGTACACATATATAGGGCTTGAAACTGTAGTATTTGACAGAGATTCATGACGTACATGCAATGAGTACATTTTTAAAATAACGTCGTCTTGAGTTAATTTTTTTTGAAAAGAATTTTCCATGAAAATTTTAGCATATTGCACTAATTCTTCAACGCTTCCTTCACAATCATATAAAATCTTGCCTAAAGCAAATAATCTTGCTTCAAAACGGCTGTTTCTTGAAAAGTCAACAGACATTCTTCTCCTTACCCTGTCTGCGTTTTCTCCAAAGTATGAGATTTTTAGTCCATCAATATATTTTATTCCTTTCACAGTATGTTTCCTGTCATTGCTGAAAATAAGTCTAATGTCAATATCAGAATCTTCAGTTTGTGTATTTGTAGCATAGCTTCCTGCAAGAAGAATCCCATGTATATTTTCTGCCTTAAAATTCGAAATAATTTTTTCTTCTAAACTCTTTAAATCCATGTAAATTTTTTGATGAAATTTATTCTGCTTAAAGCTTCCAAATAATTCATACGACAAATTTAAGCATTGAATATGAATAAAGAGTCTTTAAAATGAAATATCTCCTGCCTGTTCATACAAAAAAATCACCCCGGCCGGCGGGGTGATTCTTTTGATGTTTTGGAAAGTGTAATTATTCTCTGTTTTTTACAACAATCCAGCCTGAGAATTTTATCGGAGTACTGTTTTTATTATTTTCATTCCATGAAACAGAATACCAATAGTTTCCTGTAGGAACTTTTTTACTTCCATTGGTAGTTCCTGCCCATTTGTAACCATTGGTTTTATCGGCCTGGAACATTTTGTAACCATACCTGTCGAAAATGGCTATTTCCAGGTTTTGTTTATTGGCCAAAGCTGAATAATCTATAAAATCATTCTTGCCGTCATCGTTAGGTGTAATGATATTGATAAGGTTAGGTACTGTAATATTGACTTCAACAGGAACGCAGTTATAACCGTCTCTGACATACACTTTTGCTTCTCCTCTGGTAATATTGGTAAACACATTGGAATCCTGCCAGTTGATATTATCCATAGAATACTGATAAGGAGGAGTTCCGCCATTGGCATATACTGTTACCGTGCTTCCCGAAATGTCAACCGTTGTAATAACCGGATTGTCGGAAGGGTATACTGTTACTTTCTGTGTTGCAACACAATCTCCGGTTTTAAGTTTTACCCAGTAAGTACCTACTCCTACATTTTTGATAGATTGAGTAGTAGCTCCTGTGCTCCATTCGTAGCTTTTGAAACCTGCGCCTGCATCTAAAGTAGTTGTATTTTCTATACAAATTGTCTTGTCAAGCAAAGTTCTTGAATAAACGGGAGGGATTACAGTTAATGTAACTTTAGCAATAGAATAACATCCGTTTGAGCTGAATACTTTAATATAAACCACACCGTTAGGAGCAATGTATGCTGCCGGAGTAGATATTGCATTGGTTCCACTGATAGCGTCTGTCAGGGACGGATAGTATTCTTTTGTAAGTCCGCCCTGAGAAACGACAGCTCCTGTAAGATTAAAGGATGCCATAGATGGGTTGGTCTCAATAAAGCAGGATTTTATTTCAATATCATTCACAACCACAACAGGGTAAATGTTCAATGTAATTTTAGAAGTACTCACACATCCCTGAGGAGTCGTTACTTTTACATATATTGTTGCTGCTGCAGATGCATAGGCAGAAGGGTTTGTTATCTGATTCGTACCATTATTCAAATCGTATAAGGTAGGGTAGAATTCTTTGGTAACTCCGGCAACAGTTGTTACAGCAGCCGTGTTGAGGTCAAATGTTGCTGTCCCGGCATTGTTGTTATTACATCCGGTCAGAGTGGCATCTGTTGCTGCAAATGGAGTAGGATTAAGCTGGATAACACCGTCGCCATTATCGCAAAGAGTAGAAGTAGGATCCTTGACTACCACTTTGATTGTCGTATTTCCTGAATATTGGAAACTTGAAGGATTCGCGATAGGCGTTGAGCTTCCTAATACATAATATGTGAAAATATAATTTCCGGGATTATTTACAAATTGGGAATTATAAGAAGTAAGGTCTACTGTACCATTTCCTGTAGCAGGATTTGTACATACAAAAGGCGTTATGGTATTGCTTAGGATAGGAACTTTATCCACAAATACCTTAACATTTTTAATAGAATGTCTTGCGCTGGCACCTCCGGTTGCTGCAGAGAAGCCAAAATATCCCTGTGACATTCCCACGGCACCTCCGGAAGGAGCAAAAGACTGATCTACAATAAGAACACCGTTTATTCTCACTTTGATAATCCAGTTTGTCGGGTTGGTAAGATCTGTTTCTCCATTTACCTCAACATGTCTGTAAGTATCTCCTACAAACGGATTGGTAGCAATAAGATCCGGAGAGTGAAAAGTACTTCCCGGAGTCGTGTTGAATTCAATATTGTTCCCGGCTGTATTATTGGTGCCATAAAGAATGTGAACTTTACTCATCTGGCCTTCAGTGGTATTATTGAAGATATCAAAACCAACCATGAGCCCGGAAGCATTGGCCGGAATTCCCAGTCCTCCTCCTGATACAAATCCTGTTGGTGGATTAGCGAGATACCAGAAGGTAAAACCGTCTCCTTTTCCAAATTGTGTGGTTCCGTTTCCGTCAATTCTGAAATCGAATTCCACTTTCCACTTATCACAATAGCTCAGAGTGATAGGAGTGGATAATTTTACGGCCCCGTATCTGCTGGTCTGATCGGTTGTCAGTCTTACAAAGTCTCCGCTTACTACAGCATCAGAGACAAGGTCCCAGCCCGTTGTATTTACAGGGTTTCCGGTAAGTTGATAGGTTTGCGAAAGAAATCTTCCCGGCAGGCATAATAAGATAGCCAGTAAAAAAAAGAGTATATTTTTTTTCATAGTGGATGGATTATGATGTTATTGTTTTTTGATATAAAATTGTTTTTAAGTTTAAATTATTAGTGAAAAATTAATATCTGATCCTGATCTCTGTTTGGGCAAATTCTGTTTTTTAACACCGAAACTACCCCAAATGAGGTAGTTTCTGATAGTAATTTTATTCTCTGTTTTTAACCAATACCCAGCCTGAGTATTTTGTTTCAGTATTGTCTTTATTGTTTTCGTTCCATGAAATGGTGTACCAGTAAGTTCCTGTAAGAACCTTTTTACCGGAAGCTGTGCCGTCCCAGGTGAAGTTTCTCATTTTTCCGGCTTCATACAATTTATTGCCATATCGGTCGTAAACGATGAATACAAGATTCTTTTTGTAAGCCAGCGCTGAATAGTCAATAACATCATTTACGTTGTCCCCGTTTGGAGTGATGGCGTTAATAAGATTAGGAACGGTAATCTGAACTTCAACAGGGGTACAGTTGTAAAAATCTTTTACATACACTCTTACTTCGCCTCTTGCTAAACCTGTGAATATATTGCCTGGCTGCCAGTTCACTCCATCCAGAGAAAACTGATATGGAGGTGTTCCACCAGCTACATTTACTGTTATGGTGTTGTTGTCAATATCGATGCTGGAGATCACAGGATTTGCAGATGCTTTTACATTAACAGTCTGTGTAGTGATGCAGTTACCGGTCTTCAATTTTACCCAATAAGGACCTACTCCTACATCTTTAATCGATGAAGTTGTTGCTCCCGTACTCCATTCATAACCGTCAAATCCAGGTCCTGCATCCAGATCTGTTTTTTCTCCGATACAGATGGTTTTGTCTTTCAGGACAGAGGACGTTACAGGAGGTAATACAATAAGGTTTATTTTAGCAATATTAAAACAGCCGTTGGCATCCGTTACTTTAGCATACACGGCAGTAGTTGTAGATAAATACTGAAGAGGATTCATGATTTCATTGACTCCGTCCAGAGCATTCGCTATAGAGGTGTAATATTTTTTGGCAGCACCAGTACCTAAACTAGTAACATCTGCGGTAGTGAGATTAAAAATAGCACTGGTAATGTTATTTTCAATAAAACATGATCTTAGGGTAGCTTCCTGCACAGGAGTGTCCGGGTAAAAGGCCAGCGTGATTTTTGCTGTACCTGTACATCCCTGAGGGGTTGTTACTTTTACATAAACTTCTCCGGGAGCAGAGAAGTAGTTGCCGGGATTTTGAATTTCATTCGTATGTGCATTAAGATCTGCTAACGTTTTGTAGTATTTTTTAACAGCACCGGGAACACCTGTAACATTTGCTGTATTCAGGTTGAAAGTGGCTGTTCCTGCTTTGTTATTGTTACATACCGTAATCGTTTTGTCTTCCGCTTTGAAAGGAGCAAGAACCAATAAAATTTTGCCATCCGGGTTATCACAAAGCAGTCCTGCATTATCTTTAATAACCACTGTAACCGTTGTGTTGGCATTGAACTGGTAATTGGCAGGATTGGCAATTGGTGTAGAGCTCCCCAGTGGGTAATAGGTAAACGTATAATTGGAAGGATTGCTGACAAATTGTGAGTTGAAAGTAGTCAGGTTTACAGATCCGTATCCGGTTGTAGGGTTAGGGCAGAATGACTGTGTTGCTGAATCCTGTAAAATAGGAACTTTATCCGTATAAATTTTTACATTTTTAATGGAATGTCTTGATCTTGCTCCTCCTGTAGATGCTGAAAAGCCAAAATATCCTACTGTCATTGCGGCAGCAGTGCCTGAAGGCGCAAAAGACTGATTACAAATTACGTTACCGTCTATTGTTATTTTTATGATCCAGCTGGTAGGAGCTGCGGGATCTACCTGTGCTGTCACTTCCACATGTTTAAAAGTGGTTCCCTGAAACGGTTGTGTAGTATTCAGATCCGGTGAATGGAAAGAACTTCCGGGAACATTAAAGAACTCAACGTTATTGGTGTCTGTTGTATTTTGAACCTGCCCGTAAGCCACGTGAACCTTGCTCATGGTAGCAGTTGTGGTATTGTTGTAAGTGTCAAGTCCTACCACCAGACCCACTGCATTTTGAGATACCCCAAGTCCGGATCCTAATACGCTGGCAACAGGAGGGTTAGCAAGATACCAGAAGGCAATTCCATCTCCGTTGGAGGTTTGGTTGGAGTCCATTCTGAAGTCAAATTCCACTCTCCATTTGTCGCAATATTTTAAATTGATGGGGTCATTCAGCCTGATAGAACCGGACTGGTTGTTGGTATCCGGTGTAAGCTGAATAAAATCTGTGTTTACCTGGGTGGGAGAAACCATGGTCCATCCGGTAGTTGTTACCGGGTTTCCGATAAGCTGGTAAGTCTGGGCAAAGGACTTCCCGGCTATACAGAGTAAAAAAACAGATAAATACAATAATAGATTTTTATTCATTTATAATGGGACTTAGATTAATATGTAAAGATATTAAATCCCAGTTAAATAATGTGTATTTAATGTTAATTTCGCTTAAATTTTAATAATATTTTAAAAAAATACTGCTAATTATGAGATAATGGTGAATATTATAGTATCTATTAAGTATTTACATTAATTAAATTAAAATAACGAATTGTTGTCCAACCCTTCAAAATAAGTATCGATTTCAAGATCGGGAGAGCTCGCTGCTGCAACGGCTAATTTGTCGCAAAGCTCGTTTTCAAAGTGCCCGGCATGACCTTTTATCCAATGCATTTTTGGGGAGTGTTTGTTATACAGCTCTACAAATTTTTTCCATAGATCTGGATTTTTTACGTTTTTCCAGCCTCTTTTGATCCATCCGGCAATCCAGTTCTGGTTGATCGCATCAGATACATATTTGCTGTCTGTGTAAACGTGGATATCGTTTTCTGTAGATTTCAGCTTTTCCAATGCTGTAATGACCGCCAGAAGTTCCATTCTGTTGTTGGTCGTTTTCCGAAAGCCTTTGGAAAATGTTTTCTGGTAATTTTTTTCAGGAACACGCATGAGAATTCCATATCCGCCTTTTCCCGGATTTCCGCTGCAAGCCCCGTCGGTATAAATTTCGATTCTCAAACCTGTTTTTTAAAAATGGATGTATTGACTACAATTAAACTAATCTAAACTTTAGTCTTTCTTAAAACGGGAAATCATCATCGTCATCAAAATCATTCATTGAAGAACCGGAAAGTTTTGAGTTGTCCGGAAGATCAAATGCTGCTCCTGGCTGAATCGTTGTTTTAATCTTGTCAAAGCCGCTTGGTTCTCCAAAGTTGGAAGGATATCCTCCTCCGGCACCACCATCAAATGCAGCTTCAATGTCACCGAATTTGGCAAAATGTTTTAAGAAAGATAATCTGACATCTGCTGTAGCACCATTTCTATGTTTTGCAATGATAAGTTCGGCCTGGTTTTCAGTAGAAGTTTCCTGTCCTTCTTCATCATTATCCCAAACGGTAATTTTATAATACTCCGGTCTGAAGATGAAAGATACGATATCCGCATCCTGCTCAATTGCTCCGGATTCCCTCAGATCTGAAAGCTGAGGTCTTTTTCCGGGACGGGCTTCCACACTTCTTGAAAGCTGGGAAAGAGCAATTACCGGTACGTTAAGTTCTTTTGCAATCGCTTTTAATGAACGTGAAATCATGGAGATCTCCTGTTCACGGTTTCCAACTCCTTTTCCACCGCCACCAGCTGTCATTAGCTGAAGGTAGTCTACCATGATAAGTCTTACTCCATGCTGCATCACCAATCTTCGGCATTTTGCACGAAAATCGAATATAGAAAGGGAAGGTGTTTCATCAATATATAAAGGGGCGTTTTCCAGTTCAGATACATTGGAAAACAGTCTCTGCCATTCTTCATCATCCAGGGTTCCTTTTCTTAGTTTCTCCGAAGAGATCCTTGTTTCAGAAGCAATCATTCTGGTGATAAGCTGTACTGAGGCCATCTCGAGAGAGAACAGCGCCATAGGGATTTTGTGGCCTACTGCAATATTTCTTGCCATGGAAAGAAGAAAGGCTGTTTTACCCATCGCGGGACGGGCGGCAATAATGATGAGGTCAGAATTCTGCCATCCTCCGGTTTCCTTATCTACATCTCTGAATCCTGAAGGAACTCCGGAAAGTCCCTGCTTATCTTTTAACGATTTAATTGTGTCAATAGCTTGTTTTACCAATGAGTTGGCAGTATCGAATCCTTTCTTGATAGTTCCGTTGGTAATCTCGAAGAAAGACTGCTCTGCCTTGTCCAGAAGTTCAAAAACATCTGTCGATTCCTTGTAGGAAGAATCAATTACGTTAGCAGAAACATTGATAAGGCTTCTTAAAATATACTTTTCAAGAATAACACGTACGTGATATTCGATATGGGCGGATGAGCTTACTCCCATGGTGAGGTCAATAATGTAATGATCACCACCTGCCTGGCTCAGCTTGTCTTCTTTTTTTAAATCCTGAATGATGGTCATTAAGTCTACCGGGTGGTTGCCTTCATACAATTTTAGAATAGTAGAAAAGATGACCTGATGTCTGGGGTCATAAAATACCTCCGGGGTAAGAAGGTCAATGGAATGGTCAAGACCTTTTTTGTCAATCAAAAAAGTTCCGATAACCAGTCTTTCAAAGTCCACTGCATTGGGAGGCATTTTTCCATCCGCAATAGACAATTCTTTTGCAAAGTTTCCGTGTGTCAGGGATGATAATGTTTCTTTCTGCGCCATGGTGCAAAGATAGTTTATTTAAAAAATAATAAAAAAATAGTATTCAACAAATTATTAGCAGTCTTTCGTAAAATGCTGTAAACAGGAGGTTGGTCTTGTTGATAAAAAAAATCACCCCGGTCTGAGGTGATTTTTTAAAAAGGTGAAGTATAACTTATTCTTTATTTTTTACCAATACCCATCCTGAATATTTAGTTTCGGTATTGTTTTTATTGTTTTCATTCCAGGAGATCGTATACCAGTACGTTCCTGTTGGAATTTTCTTACCAAAGGCAGTTCCGTCCCATGTAAAGTTATTGAATTTCTTAGCTTCATGAAGTTTGTTTCCATATCTGTCATATACAATGAAGATAAGGTTTTTCTTGTAAGCTAATGCTGAATAGTCGATAACATCATTTACATTATCTCCGTTCGGAGTAATGGCGTTAATAAGATTAGGAACTGTTATTGTTACCTGGATAGGTGTACAGTTATAAGTATCTTTTACGTATACTGTATTTTCTCCTCTTGGAAGTCCTGTGAATGTATTGGAATCCTGCCAGTTAATACCGTCTACGGAATATTGGTAAGGAGGAACTCCTCCTGTAGCTGTTACAGTAATATTGTTGTTGGTAATTTCGATTCCTGATACCACCGGCTGAAGGCTTGCATGTACACGTACTTCCTGAAGTGTGAAGCATTTTCCGGTCTGAAGCTTTACCCAATAAGCACCAACACCTACATTGCTGATAGATTGTGTAGTTTCACCAGTGCTCCATTCGTAGCTTACAAATCCAGGACCTGCATCCAGGGTAGTTTTGGCTTCAGCACAGATTGTTTTATCTTTTAATACCGCTGATTTTACAGGAGGTAATACTACCAGGTCTATTTTAGCAATTGAATAACACTGTTTGTCATTATCTACTCTTGCATATACTGTTTTGCTTTCTGAAAGATAGTTTAATGCCGCTATAATAGGGTTTGTCTGTGCTTTCGCATCAGCTACTGTTGTGTAATACTTAATAATAGTTCCGGTAGGGGTTGGAACAGGTACACCAATATCTGCTTTGGAAAGATCAAATGTCGAACGCGTCACATCATTATCGATGTAACAGTTTTGGAGTACAGCATCTTTAAGCACAACCGTCGGATAGAATAATAGTCTGATGGTAGTGGTGGCAATACATCCGAAGGAAGAAACTACCTTTACATAGATGGTAGATTCAGCAGAAACATAGTTGGCAGGATCTGTAATTTCATTAATATCTGCATTCATATCTGCCGCCGTTTCATAATACTTGATCGTTGCTCCGGTTCCTCCAAATACATTGGCTGTTGTCAAGTCATATTTTGCAGTACCCGCTCCGTTGTTGTTACAGGAGTATAAAGTAGCTGAATTGGCAGAGATACCTACATTGACAAACTTGAATTTTCCGGTTATGAAACATCCGTTGATAGGATTGGTCGGATTGGTGGGATCCTGATACACAATTCTGTAATAATATGTTGTAACTCCGTCTACAGTAGTTACTGTAAGAGGATTCTGTCCTGTAAGGGCGTCGTTGGTTGTTTTGTGATAAGTAACCTTGAAGTTCGTGCTGTTACCATTAATAATAGCTGCAGATAATGTTGTAAAATCAAACTGGGTAGGCAGGGCACAAACCATTACCTGATTAGGATCATTAGGAGCTGCTCCCGGAATACCTGGCGCGATAAATGGGTTCGGAGAAAGAACAGGATCATTAAATGCTGAACTTAAGCTTGCAGTCCCTGTCCATTCTAAAGAAAAACCATTAACAGATCTACTGAAGTTGTCAATAACCAGATAATAAGTCTGGCCAACCAATACATCCATATAAGGACTCCATTTACCATTGTTCATGCTTGATGTAACACCCGGAGGATTGGTAGGGAATACGGCTGGTGGAGCAAGAGTCAGATCGAGACCTGTATCTCCTGAAGTACCGCTATAGTTACATCTTATAGGCTGTATGAAAACGTGATCCGCATTCTGTAACGAAGCACAGCCGTTAGCTGTTGGTCCGTAAACTGCAAAATCATAATCATCATCCTGATCGTTAGGTTTTATTGTAAATGCCAGTGTTCCTGGTGTAGATACTGTGAAAGTGTACCAAACTGTATATCTTTCATTGGTACTGAGGCATCCACCGTTTTGGTTAAGAATTTCTATTATATTCCCCGGGCCTGAAGGGGTGTATGAAATGTCAGAATTACCACAGATGGGAATTGCTGTGACACAATCTGACTGTGAAAAGGCCATTTGCGTTATCAATAAAATAAAAAGGAGTAATATTTTTTTCATTGTTAAAACTTTTTTTTGTTAAACAAACTTGAAATCAATAAATTTTTATCACTATTTGTAAAAGAAAAAGCCGCCAAAGCGGCTTTTTGTATTCTAAGGTGTTTTATTCTCTGTTTTTTACAACAATCCAACCTGAAAACTTGAAAGGAGTGTTCTTCTTGTCATTCTCGTTCCATGTTACAGAATACCAGTAGGTACCTGTTGGGATATTCTTGCCGCCAATTCGGCCATCCCATTTGTAACCATTGGATTTGTCTCCCTGGTGGATTTTTGTTCCGTATCTGTCAAAGATACTCAAAATAAGATTCTGTTTGTCTGCCATCGCAGAATAATCTACAACATCATTGATACCATCTCCGTTTGGAGTAATCATATTGATAAGATTAGGAACCACTACCGTAACTTCAATAGGCTCGCAGTCATAAGCATCCTTTACATACACTTTGTAAGTTCCTCTTGCTACATTAGAGAATGTATTGGAAGCCTGCCATAAAATTTTATCCATAGAGTACTGGTAATCCGGAGTTCCTCCAATAACATTGATCGTTAATGTAGTGTTGGAAATATCAACATTTGTTACTACCGGCTGCTCAGAAGGATATACCGTTACTTTTTGAGTGGCAACACATTCCCCTGTTTTTAATTTTACCCAGTAAACTCCTACGCCTACATCTTTGATAGACTGTGTTGTAGCTCCAGTACTCCATTCATAGCTTTTGAATCCAGGTCCCGCATCCAAAGTGGTAGTGTCTTCCATACAGATGATTTTATCTTTCAATACACTGGATGTTACCGGGGCAATTACAGTTAAACCAATCTTTACCACTACATAACATCCTCTTGTGTCAGACACTCTTACGTATACTAAACCGCTTGGTGCAATATAATTGGCATTTAAAATCTCGTTGGTTCCGTCAATTGCATCGGTCAGTGAAGGGAAGTATTTTTTAGTGATACCTGCCTGTGGCGTGATAACAGCAGCATTATCAAGGTTGAATAAGGCTGTGGAAGGATTCGCTTCAATAAAACATGATCTTAATTCTGCGTCTTTCGCAATGATTTGCGGATAGAACTTAAGGGTAATTTCTGCAATATCGCTACATCCGAATACAGAAGTTACTTTTACATATATTTTACCCTCTGCAGAAACAAATTGATAGATATTGGTAATCTCATTAATAGAGTTATTCAGGTCGTATAAAGTATAATAATATTTCTTGGTTGCGGTAGGATCAGGGAACACATCTGCAGTCGTAAGGTCATAAGTTGCCGTACCTGCATTATTATTGTTACAGCTTGTTAACGTTACGTCTGTTGCCTTGATGGTGCCATCTTTGAATTTAAATTTACCGGTCTGTCTACACTTATTAATAGGGCTGTTAGGGTTCGTTGGGTCAGTATAATTGATACTGTAGAAATAAACACCAACAGGAGTAACCGTTTGAGGACCAACAAGAGGGTTGTTGCCGGTTAAAGCATCATTCTGACTTGTATGATAGCTGATGCTGAAATTTGGATTGCCGTTAAGAATTCCTGCTGATAATGATGCAAAATCAAAAGTCGCCGGATTAGAACATATGATGACTTCTCTTGGGTCATTAGGGTTAGCCCCTGGAATTCCCGGAGGTACAAATGGGTGAGGCTGTATATTCGGATCGGTGAACGGAGAAGATAAAGTAGCCGTTCCGCCCCATGATAATTTGAATCCGTTAGCTGTTTCTCTGTGGTTATTCACAATGATATAGTAAGTCTGGCCAGGCAATACATCCATGTATTTTACCCATTTGTCTCCTGTAGCGGTTTCACTAAGATCTGTAGAGGTCATGTTAAGACCTGTATTCCCACTTAGTCCGGAATAGGAACAACGTATTGGGGTGCCAAGGTTTGAGCAGGATTTGTCAGGCCCGTAAACACCAAAGTCATAATCGTCACTCTGGTCGTTAGGGATGATTTCAAAGGTAAGGGTTCCGCCTGTAGCTATAGTAAAAGAATACCATACCGAGTACTTTTCGTCAGAAGTTAAACATCCGCCCAGATCTTCGGCAATGTCTCCGTGTCCGCCTGGTGTATATGAAATGTCAGAGTTACCACAGACCGCCATTGCAGTACCACAATCTGACTGGGCAAATAAAATATGTGAAAATATGATTAATAAAACAAGTAATGTTTTTTTCATGAGAATTAATTTTTAAAAACAAATATTAAAACTGTTTAATTACTAAAAATTGCTGTTTTTTATCTGATATAAAAGAATGTTTCACTATAATGAATTTCCAGATCTTTCATAATAAAAAAACTGATCGTCCCAATTAGCTCAGGAGATCATGCATTTTACTTATTGTTAGTTTGTTCCGATCAGTTGTTTTCCCCAGTTGGGTGAACTGGATGCAGTGCCTGATGTTTCAAATTCTTTGGCTGCTTTTTGATAAAACTTTATAGCTTCAGTCTTGTTTCCCTGCTTTTCAGCAATTTCGGCTTTCAGAAAGGAAAGTCTTGGATTGTTCTTTAAAGTTGTTTCTGCCTTATTCATGAAACCTGTCACGGTCTTTAATTCCTTTTGAGGATCTGCCGCTGTTTTTATTCTGATTTTCTGAAAATGAATAAGCGCAAGAAGAAGGTTTACTTCTCCATTGTTTTTTTCAGAAGCAAGGGATTGCATGGCCAGTTTTCTTGCAGTCTCATTAGGCTCTCCAAGAGGGCTGTTCGGACTGTTATTTAAAAGGAAATTCGTTTTAAGATATAATGCTGCTGCTGCATAATAATTAGCCTGCCATTTATCTGAAGTTTTAGCTTCTGAAAACCTAGAAAATAGCATATCGTAATCGTTTTCTGTTTTAGCGTTATCGAATTGTAAAACAGCTTGTTGTAAGGTTTGATCTGAAAAAAATTGAGCATTCATCAGAGAACCTGTCACGAGAAAGCTCAAAATTAGTAAAAGTTTAGTCATAGGGGGATATTTTATGAAGCAAATATAAAAAATTATTAACGTTAAATTAAAGATTTTAGGATATATTTAATGAAAGTAATGTATTGGTTTTAAATGTGGTATTTTATTTTTGGGATTCAATAATGCATAGATCGCAAATATATGAGCGGTTTTAATAAATATTTGAGATTGAATTCTTCAATAATTTTTTAAAAAACAAGTGTAAAACAAAAATCAGAATAGAAAACGTTCTATTCTGATTTTAAGTATTTCGGATTTTGATTTTTTTAATATCCGATTTTAAATAGGCTGGTAAACAATAAGTTAATATTGCATCTTTCTCAATTTAGGATTGGTGCTTCCTACAAGCAGTGCAACTAAAACAGTCATACAGCCGCCAAATACAACAGAGCGCACTACTCCCAGTAATTTGGCCATAAGCCCGCTTTCGAACTGCCCCATTTCATTGCTGGACATAATGAAAATTGAATTCACACTCAGAACACGTCCTCTGATATGATCAGGCGTTTTTAACTGAACAATGGTGCCGCGGATGACCACTGAAATTCCATCCAGCATTCCACTCATCACCAGAAACATAAAAGACAGCCAGTATAGTTTTGATAACCCGAATCCAATGATGCATAACCCGAATCCGGTAACAACCGCAAGAAGTATTTTCCCCTGATTTTTCCGAAGAGGAACAATAGACAAAATAGTAATAATACACATGGAGCCAATATCTGAAGCAGCGTTCAGCAAGCCGAAACCTTCAGCTCCCGAATGTAAGATATCAGTCGCAAATACAGGGATCATAGCTACAGCACCACCGAAAAGTACGGCAAACATATCAAGGCACAGCGCTCCCAGAATTTCTTTGGTTTTAAAAATATACGAAATCCCTTCACGCATACTTTCCACTACATTTACTGTTTCCTTTTTATATTCCGAATGCTGTTTGTGAAGCTGCCAGAAGAATAACGATGCAACAAATATTAATGTTAAAATAGCAACCAGGGTCCATTTTACCCCGATAAACCCAATAAGAACACCGCCAATAGCGTGGCCGCAAACAGAAGATATCAGGAAAGTTGCCTGGTTTAAGGTTACTGCATTCGGAAGGTTTTCTTTCTTTACGATTTTAGGAATCATGGAAGGAACAATAGGGCCGATAAAGGCTCTTGCTATCCCTGTGAAAAAAATAACTCCATAAATATAATAGGTAATCTGATGACCTGTAAAGTGCATTTCCACATTAAAGAATGCGGGAATCAGTAGAAGTCCGATCAGAAAAATATAAGCATAATTACAAATAAGGAGCAGTCTCTTTTTTTCGTTCATGTCAATAACATGTCCGGCATACAATGCACAGCTTACAGCGGGAATTACCTCAGAAAGTCCGATAAGGCCTATTGAAAAAGGATCTTTTGTTAATTGATACACCCACCATCCTAATAAAGTGGCAAGCATTCTGAAAGCTAAAACAATAAAAAATCTCCCGGTGAGAAGATTTCTGAATTCAACATTTTGTAATGTTTGTAACGGGGTAAAGGAAATCATGAACAAAAATAGCCCTAAAAATTTATTTAGGGCCATTTATATGTCAGTTTTTAAAAGATATATTAAATAAGTCTCAAAAGATAATATCTATTTTAGTCAGCTCTTGTAGAACTTAGTACGATAGCGGCAACACCTGCTGCGCCAATGATGGTAGCTCCTGCAGCAATTCTTGCCTTTCTTCTGTCTTTTACAGCAGCCACATTGGCTTTAGGAATAATTACTTCTGTACTGTCTTTTTTACCGGCTGTACCTACCAGATTTTCACCAACAACGTTTCTGAATAAGATGGTCTGCTTTGGTGAGCCATCTCTCATCGTTACTTTATATATTTTTCCGGCTTCAAGATTAGAGTAGTTGTTTTTTGAAATATCTTCGCTGTATTTTGTAGTAGCACAAGATGTAATAACAAATAAAGATGTTAGTAAAGATGATTTCAACAGTACAGATGCTTTCATTATTTTCTTTTAGTTTTTCAAATTTATAATTTTTTTTGAATATACGTTTTTGGAATTGAAAAAATATGATTAAAATTTGTAAATTCCCAATAAATCTGCAATCTTTCTGTCATTAGCCAATCTTGGCGTCTTATTCTGGCCCCCTAATTTTCCCTGGGATTTGGCATATTCATGAAATGCTCCTTTCTTAAGTCTCGTAATCTGCAATTTCTGTAAAATATTTCCCGAAATCAAATCATCATAGTAAGTGTTTCTTGCCCGAAGCTGTTGATCCAATTCATCTCTGAATGCTTCTAAATGCTCAGGTTCTTTTTCAAATTCAATCAGCCATTCGTGAGAGGGAAGTCCTTCAGCCGGATTTACCTGCGGAGCCAGATGGAATTCTGTGATCTGTGCCGGATATTTTTCAAGGGCAGCTTTCATTGCTTCCTCTACCTCAAAAGCAATCACGTGCTCTCCAAATGCAGAAGTAAAATGTTTTGTTCTTCCACTTACCAAAACCCTGTACGGATCTTTGCTGATAAATCTTACCACATCTCCTATAGAATAAGCCCACAAACCGGAATTGGTTGTAAGAATTAATGCATAATCTTTATGAAGCTCAATTTCTTTTAAAGTTAATCTTCTTGCTCCGGGCTTACCGTATTCTTCCAAAGGAATAAATTCATAGAAAATCCCGTGATTGGTTAATAATAAAAGTCCATCTTTGGTATAATCATCCTGGAAAGCAAAAAAACCCTCAGAAGCTGGGAAGGTCTGAACAATATCTACCTTTCCTCCCAATAATTCTTCCATTTTATCCCGATATGGCTCGTAATTAACGCCTCCGGTAACAATAAGCTGAAGATTGGGGAAAAGCTGTTTGATTTTTTTACCGTGTTTCTCTGTCAGTTTCTCAAAATACATGATCAGCCACGGTGGAATTCCAGAAATCAGAGTCATATTTTCATGTTCCGTTTCCTCAATGATTTTATCTACCTTAGACTCCCAGTCTTCCATAATATTGGTTTCCCAGCTTGGCAGACGGTTTTTCTGAAGGTAATTGGGAATGTGATGCGCTACAATACCTGATAGCCTTCCCGTTTTTATTCCGAATACTTCTTCCAGCTCCGGGCTGCCCTGGAGAAAAATCATTTTTCCATTCACGAAATCAGCATTGTTTTTTCTGCTGATATAATGAAATAAGGCGCTTTGAGCTCCGGCAATCTGAAATGGCATTCCTTCTTTGGAAATCGGAATATACTTAGAACCGGAAGTGGTTCCTGAAGTTTTGGCAAAATACTCCGGAGTTTCTGTCCATAGAATATTAGCCTGTCCTTTTTTTACCCTTTCAATATAAGGTTTCAGATCTTCATAATCAGCTACAGGAACTCTGTCCTGAAATTCTTTTACAGAATGAATATTTTCAAAATCATGTTCCCGCCCGAAAAGTGTTTTTTGAGCAGTATTCACCAGAGAAAGGAGTAAGTCTTCCTGGTTTTTCTCAGCATTTTTTTTGAAATCCTCTGCTTTTTGGACGTGTTTTTTTGCCCAGATCAGCGCTGCATTTTTCTTGAAGAAGTTTAACATGGGTCAAATTTATAAATAAGTAGAGAATCTGGAATCATTTTTTATAAGGCTTCACATAAAAAAACCGATGGAACAGGTTCCACCGGCTTTTCGAAATTTGATTATGAAAATAACAACTATATGTTAATGTTATGCTTATTTGTTTGCTTTGTACCTTTTATCAGGAGTGCCGTCTTTTTTCAGGTGTTTGTTTTCTTTATATCTCTTATCCGGAGTACCGTCCTTTTTCATTTTGGCAGCCGGTTGTGCAGGCTTAGCTGCTTTTGCATCCATTGCCGGTTTTGCTGCTTTCACTTCAGCCGGTTTGGCAGCTGGTGTTGCTTTTACTGGTGGATGCGCGGGAGTACTTTTAGCGGGAGCAGTCTGCTGAGCAGTGGCAAGTCCTAATCCCAGGATCAAAGACATTGCAGATAAGAATTTTTTCATAAGAATTATTGTTTGTTTTTTGTTGAATAAAGATATACAAAAAGCAGGCTACAAAACCGGGATTTTCAAACTTAACTAAAGTTTATTACAGCTTAAAAAAAAATTAAAACACTTCATTTACAATGAAAAAGCCTGTCTCCATTTACAGAAACAGGCTTGCATAATATATAAATAGACATGGCTAGCGCGTACAATTGGCTGTCCACGTTTTGCCATCCTTAGCGTATAATATTTTTAAGTCATTATTATCAATTCTGATGTAAGAAGTTGCTGTAGAACCAACCATAACAAGAGTATGATCTCCTTCCTGATTAAACTCTATTCCGTTAAGATCCGGAATACTGTTGGAGAAAGCAAAATTATACTTGGTGCCACTGGCAATCTTTGTTACAAATACACTTCCGTTATCTGTGCTGATATTGGTGGATCCTCCGTCATTATAAGAAACTTTTCCTTTATAAGTTCCTGCGAAAAATTCATTGTTTACCGGATCATCATCTTTACTGCACGACGAAAAAGATAATGCTGTAAATACCAACAGCATCATAACTCCTAAGATTTTAATTGCTTTTTTCATAATATTATTCTTAAATGTTTGGTTATAACTTAAAAGCCAAACACTATGCCACGGAGAAAATAGTTGAATTTTTTTAACAGGTTATTAAATAAAATTGTAAAAAATTAAGAATTATAAGGGTAAGTCGTTCATTTTAAACCGTCAGTCCTTCCGTTTTTCAGAGGAAGAGAAAAATTATCCTTACCTTTGTGTATCATAAAACGGTTTCGGAAAACTCCCGAAATCGCTTTGTCGTTTATACCATCACTATTTATGCAGTTAAAATCCATCAATGAAAAGTTCCTTCCAGACCTTATGCAGAAAGAGTTTGGAAAAGAAATTTTTACCCAGTTAGAAAACAATCAGCATATTACCGTAAAGGGAAGTGCGGGATCATCAGTTTCTATTTTTGTGGCGGAGCTATTTTTGGTCCAGAAGAAAAATATTCTTTATCTGGTAGATGATAAGGAGGATGCTTTGTATGCCAATACGGAGATGGAGGATCTTTTGGGTAAGGATAAAGTGTTATACTTTCCGGCAACCCACCTTGAACCTTACCAGGTAGAAAAAACTCAGAATGCGAATCTGGTTTTAAGAACGGAGGTCCTGAATAAAATAAATTCCGGGAGGTCTCCCAAAGTGATTGTTGCTTATGCTGGAGCTTTATCTGAAAAGGTATTGAAAAAGGAAGATTTTAAAGCAATTTCTCATCATATAAAAGTTGGGGATCAGCTTGATTTTGATTTTGTGGATGAACTGCTTAATCATTATCATTTCCAGCAGGCTGATTTCGTTTCAGAACCGGGAGAGTTTTCTGTAAGAGGAGGAATTGTAGATGTCTTTTCCTATTCACATGAAAAGCCGTACAGAATTACTTTCTTCGGTAATGAAGTGGAAAGTATTAAAACCTTTGATATCGAAACCCAGCTTTCGGTAGATAAAGTAAAAGATTTTCAGCTGGTATCCAATATGAACTTTTCAGTGACGGGAACCAGGGTTTCTTTGCTGCAGTTATTGCCTGCGGAAAGCTTTGTAATTTCCAGAAACGGAATGGTTGGAATGCAGAAGATAAGAACATTCTACGAAAAGTCTCTGGAAAAATATGATAGCTTAAGTAAAGATATTGCTCACAGGACTCCGCAGGAACTTTTTATTTCTGATCAGGAGTTTTTGTTCGATTATAAAAAATTCAAAACGGTTGATTTTGGAGGAATACTTATTGAAGGACTGAAAGAAGTAACCGAAGTAAAAATGGAGCAGCTTCCACAGCCTTCTTTTCATAAAAACTTTGAACTGCTGATCGAAGATATCGAAGAAAAGCAGAATGACGGATTTGATACCTGGATTTCCTTTTCAACAGAAAAGCAGAAAGAAAGGCTGGAGTCTATTTTTGAAGAACTTGAGCATGAACTCCCATTTAAAAGCTTTAAGTCTGAACTGCACGAAGGATTTGTTGATAATGGGCGCAAACTGCTGGTTTATACGGATCATCAGATCTTTGACCGTTATCAGAGATATAAAGCCAAAAATACCTTTGCAAAATCTGAACAGCTTACCCTAAAAGACCTGATGTCTCTGAAAATCGGGGATTATATTGCCCATATCGATCATGGAATCGGGAAGTTTATGGGATTGGTGAAAGTGAACAATGACGGAAAGATTCAGGAATGTTTCAAACTGACCTATAAAAACGGAGACTTATTATATGTAAGTATTCACTCTTTACATAAGATCTCAAAATATAATGGGCCGGATGGAAAAGAGATCGTTCTGAGTAAACTGGGATCTCCGACGTGGAAATCTTTAAAACAGAAAACAAAAGCGAAGGTAAAGCAGATTGCTTTTGACCTTATTCAGTTATATGCCCAGAGAAAAACGGCAAAAGGGTTTGCATATACTCCGGATTCCTACCTGCAGAATGAGCTGGAAGCCAGCTTTATTTATGAAGATACTCCGGATCAGGAAAAGGCTACCGTAGATGTAAAGAGAGATATGGAAGCTGATACGGTGATGGACAGGCTTGTGTGTGGAGATGTAGGTTTCGGTAAAACGGAAGTTGCAATCAGGGCGGCATTTAAAGCGGCTACGGACGGAAAACAGGTTGCAGTATTAGTGCCTACAACCATTCTTGCTTTTCAGCATTACAGAAGTTTTAAAGAAAGGCTAAAAGATTTTCCGGTGAATGTTGCTTATGTCAACAGATTCAGGACAGCCAAGCAGAAATCAGAGACTTTAGAGGCTTTAAAGAACGGAAAAGTAGATATCATCATCGGAACACATCAGTTGGTAAGCAGTTCTGTGAAATTTAAAGATCTTGGTTTATTGATTATTGATGAAGAGCATAAATTCGGAGTTTCAGTAAAAGATAAATTGAAAACGCTGAAGAATAATGTTGATACCCTTACACTTACAGCCACTCCTATTCCGAGGACTTTACAGTTCTCATTGATGGCAGCGAGGGATTTATCCGTTATCAAAACACCGCCGCCGAACAGGCAGCCTGTAGATACACAGTTAATAGGATTCAATGAAGAAACGCTTCGTGATGCGGTTTCTTACGAGCTGCAGAGAGACGGCCAGGTATATTTTATCAATAACAGAATCGAAAACCTGAAAGATATTGCAGGGCTTATTCAAAGGCTGGTTCCGGATGCGAGAGTAATTACAGGACATGGGCAGATGGAAGGAAAACAGCTTGAAAAGAATGTTCTGGATTTTATGGAAGGGAAATATGATGTTCTTGTATCCACTACCATTGTAGAAAGTGGGGTAGATGTGCCGAATGCCAATACTATTTTTATCAATGATGCACATCGGTTTGGGATGGCGGATCTGCATCAGATGAGAGGAAGGGTAGGGCGAAGCAACAGAAAAGCATTCTGTTATCTGATCACTCCTCCTTATGATATGATGACCTCCGATGCCAGAAAACGTCTGGAAGCTATTGAACAGTTTTCAGATCTCGGAAGTGGTTTCCAGATTGCGATGAAAGATCTGGAAATCCGTGGTGCCGGTGATCTTCTGGGGGCCGAACAGAGCGGGTTCATCAATGAAATGGGGTTTGAAACTTATCAGAAATTAATGCAGGAAGCTTTGGAAGAGTTAAAAGATGATGCTGATTTTGAAAGTCTTTTTGAAAATGAAGAAGACAGACAAAAGCTTTTCAAATCTGTGAAGGATGTCAATATTGATACTGATTTAGAGTTGATGCTGCCGGACTCCTATATTTCCAATACTGAAGAAAGGCTGCTGTTGTATCAGAAAATTGCTGAAATTACCAACGAAGCAGATCTTCATCAGTTTGAACTGGAGCTGATTGACCGTTTTGGAGCTTTGCCGAAAGAAGCTGTCAATCTCTTAAAAAGTGTTTCCCTGAAATGGCTTGCTGCTGACATTGGCTTTGAAAAGATTGTCATGAAAAACGGAGTATTTTTAGGCTATTTCCCGGGAAATCCTCAGGATAAGTTTTATCAGACAGACAGATTCAGACATATTATTAATTATCTGACCCGGAATCCGGCTGAGGCTCAGCTTAAAGAAAAGTCCGGAAAAGAAGGTAATCAGTTGATGATGAGAAAAGAAAAAGTTAAAAATGTAGATGAGGTCAATCTTTTGTTGAAAGCAATCATTGAACATGATTAAATTTTAATTCCTGTTTACTGGAAATAATATCATAAAAATTATTAGAAACGTGTAAAAAACTTAATTTTTGCACGTTTTTTTTGTGATTCTTATCATGTTTTTGTTTTGTAATATTCCTGTTAAAGAGAATTAAGGCAGTTTTTGAGCATTTAAAATCACTTTTCAATGATTAAAAGAATCCTGTAAGTCCCCGTACAGTAAGGGTTTGAGACGTTATATGATTTTTTTAAGATGTTAAAAGTAGAGTTATGTAGAAATAATTCTACTTTTATGTGTGATTAATTCTATTCTGTAATGTGTTTATTTCTATAGGTTTATAGATGTATAACTGGAATTTTTTGGACTTCGTTGTGTACCTTTGCAGTCCTTAATTATGAAAACAATAATACATTGCTGCGTGGCTGGACTTCTTTCAATCTATGCCAACGCACAGGTGGGAATCGGTACTGCAAAACCTAAATCCGTTCTTGACGTGAACGGAAAAACCACCTTAAGAAAAGAACTTAGAGTAGGAGGTACTTCAACTCAGGCTGGAGAGGCCGGGTTAAACGGCCAGGTTTTGGTTTCTCAGGGCGAGGGTTTGCCTCCTGTGTGGAAATCTTTGAATGTTTCCTTTATGGAAGAGGGACAGTATAAGCTGATTAATTCTTATCTGTCGTCGGATCAAACGGGTATTATTTCACTTACGGACGGTGTTGCGGGTGATGGTATCTACACCAACAAAGTTGGGGATAACATTTCTGATATCACAAAAGGAAATTGGAAAAAAATAGACGGGCTTAGCAATACTTTTACCATCAAAAACGGGAGGAACAGGCTTACTTACCAATTCCAGACCGGTATTGAGATGAAGGCTTCCACAGCTACTACAATACAAAATGTCAGATTTACCTGCGGTGTTTTCAGAAACGGAGCACTGGTAGCCGTACGCCCGGATAGAATCGCTTCCAATAATAACAGCGGAAAAGCCGGACTTCAGGATTATATCTTTACCCTTAACTATACTGAGCAGAACGTTCCTGTAGGTGTTCATAATATCGACATTGCATGCAGAAAGATTGATACTTCAAGCACTGCTTCGCAATTTGCGATCGGACGTAATGTGCAGTCTTCAAATGGAGCTTCCAGTGCATTTACTCTGGAATCTACCATGAAAATGGATGTTATCGAATATGTGAGCTATAAAAACAACTAATGATGAAACAACTATTATCAACACTGCTTTTTAGCATAAGTCTTTTGACAACAGCGCAGGTAGGAATAAAAACAGAGTCTCCAAAAGCAAAACTTGACGTAAACGGAGATGTGAATTTCAGAAATAAAATAGGGGTTTTTAATTCTGCTGATAATTCTGTTTTTCATGGAAATAATGACCAGATACTGGTTTCTCAGGGTGAAGGTTTTCCACCGATGTGGAAATCACTTCGGATTCCTGAATACGAACCTAATAAATTTTACCTGATTTATAACAACTCATTCTCGGATAATACAGGAATTACCTTTACCTCTTCCGAAAACTCTTCGGTAAGCATGACTTCGAGAGGAGGAACATTTACACAGGGAAAACAATATAGTACTCTTACCAACTTCAAGAAAATAGACGGGCTTTCACATGTAATCAGTGTATTCAGTACCCAAAGTAAAGCTTATTTTCAGTTTGAAACTGTTGTACAGGCAGATTTTGGGGCGGCAGGAAGTACAGATAACTCTATAGACTATGCTTGCGGAATTTTTGTGGATGACAAACTGGTCAACCTGAGACAGCGGAATTTGAAAGCCATTACTACGTCATATCCTTTCCTTACTCATACTCAGATCGGGATTGTAGACAATCTTTCCAAAGGAGACCATACGGTAAGTGTTGCATGTACAAGACTAGGTTCCTATGGTGCTTCAGGTACAGGAAATAAACTTACCATTGGAACTAATGTGTATAGCAATATCAACAGCTTTATTTCACAGTCTTCCCTTAAAATAGATGTGTATGAAGTTCCGGAAGTATTTAACACGATTATAAATTAAGAAGGATTATGAAAAAAATATTATTTGTTACATCTCTTTTGTTAGCAGCTGCAACAAATGCCCAGGTGGGTATTAATACTCCTAATCCGACTAATATGCTGGATGTGAACGGAGATCTTAACGTAGGAAAAGAATTAAGAACAGGAGGTACTGATTTACTGAAAGGTTCTGCCGGTACAGCTGGTGATATATTTCACAATAATGCGGATTTAGGTACAAATGACTGGAAAGCTATTAAAATTGCTGACGGGCAGGGAAGTATGTCTCTTTTTTCTATCAACACCGTTGCGGATAAAACCGGAATCAGCTTTTCTGGTGCCAGTGGTGCTACCAGCCCCTATGGTAATGGAGATCCTCTGACGGGAGGCTGGACTGTAATCCCAGGAACAGTAGATACATTTTCTGTTACCAACGGTACAAACAAAGCTACTTTTTCATTTCAGACCACTGTTCAGAAGACAGGTACAAATTCTGCAAGTTTTGCCTGTGGTGTTTTTATAAATGATGCCCTTAGAGCAGTGAGGACGGATGTGTTATTGGGGGACAGCGGTGCTTATAAGATTTTTAACCTTAATGCTACTCTTACCAATCTTACTCCCCAAAATCAGTATTCCGTTAAAGTAGCCTGTATAAAAAGGGCTATTGCAGGAACAGTACTTGGAATAGGAACAGCGGTGGATACTGCTTTTCTCAACAGTGATATGTCGCAGTCTGTTTTGACGACATCCATATTGCAGCCTTATTAATTTTCACGATCATACAATAATAGGAAATCTAAAAACGTTATGTTTTTAGATTTTTTTTGTTTATTAACTCTATTTCTTGTGAATTTGTTCAGATAAAGTAAAGTGTATTATCAAAAATTGAATTATATTTGGACAAGCTAAAAAAATTCTATATGGTAAAAAACTATTTTTTTAAAATGTTTGCCGGTATTGCTTTTCTTGGGCTGCTGACAGCATGTACTACTACCTCTGATCCCACAGAATCCATCCCGAATCCGGACGATGGCCCACCTCCTAAAAAGATTTTATCGAAGGTTAGTTCGAATAATGTTACTCAGGAAGAATATGCTACTACAGCGGTAACCGGAGATCTGCAGACTGCAGTATCCAAAGATGAGTCTTTTAGCGGAAGTGCTTATTATACAGCAACGGTAACATACACCAATAAAAATATCACTAAAGTCAAATATGTAAGTTCAGCAGCATCCAGCCTCTCTTACGAATTTAATATTGTTCCTGATGCTACAGGTAAAAAGATTTATAATGCTACTTCTACAGCCACCGGAGCAACGCCATCTGTATCTGTTGTAAGTGACTATGCATTTACCTATAGTGCGACCACCAATAAGCTTACCAAAATTCTTGAGAAGAGAAAAGAAGGTGGAATCAGTGCCTATAACAGATTTATTGACTACAGTTTTGTGTACAATGGAGATAATGTTATTCAGGTCGTTTGTTCCAAAGGTCTGCTGGATATCAACGGAAACCCGAATATGAGTACGGCCGTAATAAGCAAGTATAGTTTCCAGAACTATGATAGTCAGAAAAGCCCGTATTCTACCTTGCCATCAGTATATTTCATCACCCGAAGTCTGATCAATCCGGCACAATTCTACAAAATATCTCCAAACAATCCCACTTCTATGTTTATAGAATTACCATCACCGGCTGCGCCTGTTAATACGGCTCAAAGCTATTCTTATGATAATCAGGGGTATGTGGTTGTTGAGAAAAATCAGAATGTAACTTTTACCTATAAAAATTTATAGTAGAAATATAGTTATTAATCTTACCAGAATATAAATAATATTACAAGTTTTAGGCAAAAAAAAATTATATTTGTCAAAAAAATAATCAATTACAAGGAAATGAAGCAAATTTTCTATTTTATTTTACTGATCGCAGGTTTCTCCTCAGTACATTCCTGCAAGGATATGCTGGATGAGGATGGAAATCCTTTGCTGGATCTTAACGAAACAGGAGGGTTAAGCGGTCCAAGAGCATTATACAGAGAAATTACAGATAAAGATACCATCGCAGAATATCGTTATAGCGGGCTTCTTGTGACTAAAGTAATCACAGACAGTGCTTCTATCACTGATATTATGTACAGTGGCGATAAAATCAGCCAGATTAATTTTAATGGTTTCCTTGATCTAGACGGAAACGGGAAACTGGATAAAGACAGTGTATCCTACACCCAATTATTCTCTTACGGAAACAACAGCAAACTTCAGACGATTTCTGAAAATCGTTCTATTTTCAGAAGACCTCCACCTGTAATACCTGGAGATCCTCCGGGACCACAGACTTTGTTGAGAAAAGAGAAAACATCTTATCAGGTTAAGTATAGCACTGCCACAGGAAAACTGGATTCAATCATTATGAGAAACGGTCCGGATGTTCCCGGAGCCCCACTTAATTTCACCGATTATTCTAAGACAGCTTATACTTACGTAGGAGATAATGTTTCTAAAGTAGTAAGACACTACGGAACAATGACAGGAGGTGCATTTGGTGCTGTTACCGGTAAATACAGCTACGAATACTACGCATATGATGAGCAGGTAAGCCCATTTACATTGCTACCGCATGTATATAAAATTTCAAGATTATTATCTACAATAATCAATGATAAAGAAAGTCTTATCTTGTCTCCGAACAACCCTAAGAGATGGTCGGTAACAGATCTTACACCCCCAATTCCAACACCGGTTGTAAAGAGTACCAATTACGTTTATGATCCTCAGACTTACATGACAAAAGGATATGGCGTTAATTACATCTATAAACCACAATAGAAGAATTTTTTTAACAATATTCAAACTCAATCTTTCCTAAGATTGAGTTTTTTATTTTTTATACCTTAATTTTGCAAAAAATTTCTGATGAAATATTTAATTGTCGGGCTTGGTAACAAAGGCTCTGAATATGAAAATACAAGACATAATATAGGATTTAAAATAGCTGAGAAAATAGCGGAAACCCTTGCAGTATCATTTAATACATCGAATTTCGGATGGCTGGCAGAAGGAAAACATAAAGGAAGAAAAGTTTTTGTCCTTAAACCTGATACTTATATGAATCTTTCGGGAAATGCTGTGAAGTACTGGATGCAGAAAGAAAACATTCCTTTGGAGAATGTGCTCATTGTTACCGATGACCTTGCCCTTCCTTTCGGAACTTTAAGATTGAAAGGAAAAGGATCTGATGCGGGTCATAACGGACTTAAAAATATCAATGAAGTATTGCAGACTCAAAACTACGCCAGGCTTCGCTTCGGGATCTCTGCAGACTTTGCTGCCGGAAGACAGGTAGACTATGTATTAGGAACGTGGAATGAGGAAGAAGCTGAAAAGCTTACGGAAAGAATTGAAACCTTTTCCAAAGCCGCTCTTTCTTTCGTTTTTGCCGGATTGAATAATACGATGTCTGCTTTTAACGGAAAATAATTCAGAATTGGAATCAAGAGGATCTAAATATAATAATATTTTATTTAAAAGAATGACTACCTCAAAAAAGAGGTAGTCATCTTTGATCATTTTAAGAGTGATTTATTAGCTAAATCTATACTGGATTTCCTAAAATCTTAGGTAAAATCTTCTGATTTAGAAATATCAATTTTTTCCACTTTGCTAAAATGTTTGACTCTTCAAATCATTTATAATATTATTTTGCTAAAATTGTGAATTTTTTATAAGTTTTTTCATATATAATTGAGATCGGGTTTTCCAAAAGGTTCCCCCATTATTTGAAGAGTATTTTTTGCCATTTCTCTTACTTTATTCCACTCTGAATTTGAAAAATCATCCAAATCAACATTTCTTAAACACCATTGTATTTTAATATTCAAACGTAAAATCGATGCTATTGAAGCGTTGGAAAATTTATTATTTTCGATAAGAGAAGGTAATAATAAAAAGACATTTTCAAAACTTGATGTAACATCATCTGGAACATCTGCAAAATCGGGTAAATATTTCTCCTGTTCCTCTAACGAAGATGCTAATAATTTTAAACTTTCTACTATTTTTTTATATTGATTTTTCATATTTATGGATTTAAGGGTATTCTAAAAGTTCCATTTCCTGATGATACTTTCCAATATGGCATACCATTGAAATGTCTTGGGGTACCTGGATGATATTGTATCATTCTTCCTGTAAAATCATTACCTGTCTGATTCATTTCACGAAGTACCCAACCATTTGCTCGAGTACTTCGTCTCATAACATCATTAACCCAATTCTTTGAATTACCTAAAATGCTACGTACATATCCATAGGATTTTCCATCTAAAAGATTAGGGTTAGCCATAACATCATCAACACTTTCTAAAACTGTGCCAACTTTGCGTAATGAAGTGGTTGTCTTTGATGCTCCTTCATTACTAGTATAATTTCCTTTGAATATTTTTTGTGGCCCTTCCTCATAAACTTTTACTGGTTGTTCGTTCACAATCTTTGTCGCTACATATTGATCAGTACTGACACCAATATCCCCAATTTCTATAGGGGTAGTTTTCACAGGAGTTGCTCCAACAGTGGTAGTTTTCGGAGTATTGTTTAAAGTCCATGCACTTCTACCCTGTGCAATAGGAGCATTCTTAAGGATTGTTCCCTGTTCAGCACCTATTTTAGCCGCCTGCCAATTTTTAATAATCTGGCCTCCAGCTCCGGCAATAGCACCTATACCTCCCCCAATAACGGCTCCAGACAAACCTCCCATTAGGGTTCCTTCTATTACATCCTCACCAAACATTACGGCAGTGGCAAATCCGTTAATAGCTCCGGCAATTGCTCCTCCTGAAGCACCCGCAATCGCTCCTCCCAGAAGACCACCATTTATTCCATAGGTAGCTGCGGCAGCAAGGGATGCAGAACCAACTGCAGCTCCAACACCTCCGGTAAAGGCACCTACGGCAGCTCCCATTGCAATTTTCCCCCATGTAGCTCCCCAGTTCCATTTTAAAGGGTTATATGAGCCATTAGCTTTTACTCCTGTGAAGTAGCCACCTAAGATAGCTCCTACAATAATCCATGCGAACTCTCCATTGGGATCATTATAAATTAGCGGGTTGTTTGCCACATACCCATACCTGTTATAAAATTGAGTATTGAACGGGTCCTGGATATTTTCATCCGCATTCAAAAATCTTCTTAGAAGCGGGTCGTAGAGTCTTCCGTTCATGTGGATAATCCCCACCTCCATATAATGCTCATGACCAGTATATCCTCTGTCTATCAATAATCCACCGGAGGCATTTATCAGGACATCGATGCTGGCTTTGCCTACAGCTAATCTACTTTTCCCAATACGAAGATGAGTCAGATTGCCCCATGCATCAAAATGCCTTTGTTCAAGCATATTTCCTGCTTCATCACTAATGGCCATGATGCTTCCGAGATAATCTTTATGCAAAAATTTAAAAGAACCACTATTCTCATCAAAGTTTTTCAAAAATACAATATTGCTTTCATATGGAGTACCCTCAATATAAATTGTATGTTTTTCTTTTCCATTGATATTGTTCTTTACAACTTCAAAACTACCTTCTTCACTATATAGTTTGGTAAACTCTCCATCAGATTCCGGATCAAAAATTCCTTTATAGGTAGCTCTTTGTCTCATACCCGTTAAGCCATACTGGAAAACCACCGTCCCTTTTTCCCCAACAATATATACCGGATCATTATTCTCATTATAAAGGACAGTCTGCACCAAATCCTGATCATAATTCATCAGCCCTTCATTATTCAGCGTCATACCGGTAGCCTGATAGATCTTGTCAGCATTTTCATACTTGATAGTTCCCACCTGGTCATTTTCCAGTATTCTGCCTTTCGCATCATAAATATTTCTATTGGTAAGAGGCTTTAATCCAGAAATAGGATCTGTCCAGTTAACCAGACGATTGTTGTCGTCGTAATCAAAATATTCTGTTTCAAAAGGGAGAAGAGATTTTCTGCTTTTGAGTTCGTTTTTAATCGCATCAAAACTGTAAGAGGCCTTAAAAATATCTGGTTTTATCAGCGAGGAATGATTAACATTGGTCAAAAATCCGTAACCATCATATTCATTATTAATTTCAGCTGCTCCCAATTTAGCCCTTACCAGCAGTCCTTTAACGTTGGTTTCTTTCAGTTCCCATAAAACTTTCCCTGAGGTTTTCTCCTTAACCTGGTAAAGCTCACCATTCCACGAATTGTAAAGATTTTCCACCGAAACTGTTGTTGTTCCAACGGATGTCTGTATTGCCTTTTCGTAGGAGCTTATTCGTCCCTTGCTGTCATAGACAACATTTTTGTGTGAAAAGTAGGCTTCAGGAGTTTCCTGGAAAGAAGAAATAGTCCTTCCCTGCGGATCATAGTTTATCGTGTACGTATATTTCTTTCCATTGGATGTTCCCTCTTTTACAGTAAGTCTTCCCTTATTGTTATAGGAGAAATTAATCGCTTTATCAGTTTCACTTCCGGTGGTGGACTTTTCATTCTGTAGGATAAGCTGCCCAAAGCTGTTGTATTGATACCTTTTTTCACCCTTTGGACTGATTACTCTTGACAGAGCTCCCATATACCCAAGGTACTGATATTCATATACCCCGGTAGAAGGATCTTCTACCCGTATTTTATTTCCCCAGTCATCATACATTGTGGTTACAATATGCTCCGCATATTTAGCCTGGATCTGTTGACCTGCTGCATTATAAGAAAACTGAACGGTACCGCCCTTATCGGAAGATGATAGTACATTTCCTAAAGCGTCAAGCGTCTGGGAAGTTGTTCTGCCGTAATCCAGAAGACTGGTTTCTTTTACTGTTGTGGTCAATCCTGATATGATGGTCTCTGTCTGCTTCCCGGTAAATGCTGTCGCTTTTACCTTAGCCGGGAATACCGTATCATCATATGCAAAGGTGTTCCATTGAGAGGCTCCCTGTCCGTCAAAATAAGGTTCAGATTCTTTGGTCTTTCTACCCAGGATATCGTATTGAACGTCTTTAGAGACAAACTGTCCCTGTGCGAAAGCTTTGGAAGATGTTTTATATTCCTGTCCCAGCTTGTTGGTAAACACTTTTACTACCTCTCCATCGGGATCATTACGGGTAATGGTTTCATTGTATTGGCTGTCTTTAGTGTACAGGTATGTTGTAGTTCCTGTTAAGCTGGAAGCCGAACTCTGGAGTTTACCCCATACATCATAGCTGTTGGTGAGGGTATTGCCGTTCGGATCTGTTTGGGTCAGGACCTGTCCAAGGCTGTTATAAGTAAACCCGGTTTCCAGTCCGAGATTATCCGTTTTTTTTTATGATAAATCTTCCCGTAGGATCATACTCATCTTTCTGAGTTTTTGAATTTCCGTCTAATCCTGAAATGGTCTTTTTACCCGTGATATTCCCAAACCCATCATAAGAAAATTCTTCTGTTACTGCCTGGGTCGCGTTATTTCCCGGATAAAACTGGCTGCTTTTTAAAAGGTTATTCTCATAGGTATACGTGGTAAAGGTATTTTGTATATCACCATATGCTTCATTCTTTTCAGCCTTGTTTGTCGGTCTTCCTACATAATAATTATTTCCGGTTCCCCAGATATTATGGGTATAGTCAAACTCAGTGGTAGATACTCCGTAACCATTGTTCGTACTGATTTCAATTTTGGCTGGCAGGTAATAGTTCTCATAGGTTGTTACTTTCTGGACAAATTTTCCGGTTAAAAAATCTTTTGTTTTGACAAACTTAGGAACAATGGCAGTAACAATTTTGGACTGACTACCAGCGGGAATAGAAGTAATTACCTGACCATTCAACAGCTTATCTGCTTTGTAGTCTACAGATTCGAAGCTCAGCAGCTGGTTATTATTCTCTGAAATATCTGCAGGAAAAATATTACTTTCATTATTAGTCCTGATACTCCATTCTTTTACCGGTGCTCCATCTAAATTTGGATCTATTTGTGATCCGGACCATATTTTAGTATTTTCAAAACCATCTGCATACCAGGAAGAACGGGCTATCTGTTGGAATCCCAATAATTTTTTTCCCTGAAGGTTTCCTACAAGGCCTCTGTAACGGAAATCCTGCTTTCTGCCTTCTTCTATAAGCTGGGATACCGCATATGCCTGATCTACCCTGGTCATAGCATACTTAGGATAAATCTCTTTCTTTTCTTTCTTGTAGAAATCAGGAGTCGTAGTATTACCCGGAACTACTTCCAGATATTTTACAGATGTAGTCACCCCTCCCTGAGTAATCGAAGTCATTCTTGCCAATTCAGAAACAGGGGTAGGCCCTTTTATTTTTTTCAGGAACTGCTTCCAGTATAAAAAGACATTATAATAATTATTCCCGGACTTTATTGAATTGGTAATCGGGGTAAAGAGAGTAAGATCCAGAATATCCGGGGTACCATATACCGGGCTTTGAAATGACCAGTTGGGAGTAAAATTAGATGTTCCGCTAACATCTGATCCATTAGCCATCTTTGCACTTACAACATAACCGAAATCCCTTGAACCAGCTGCGTTATACATATTGATCTGGTTATAGGAAAATACCTGAACAATATCAGATTTTCCGTCTTTGTTCATATCGGTAACCGAAAAGAAATATTGTCTGGCAAATTTGGCGTAATCAACTGTCACTTCTTTCTGGAACTTCCTGTAGGTGAAGAATTCCTTCTTCAGGAAAGGAGCAAACCCTTTATCAGTTCCCATGTAAAACCTCCAGTCGTCAGGTTTTCCTATCGCATAATCGGTAATAGGGATTGCAAAGTCAAGTTTTCCGTCTCCATTGTAATCACCATATAAGACAGGGAATTCCGGATCTCTGGTTTCCAGAAGTGTTCCGGAAAATCTTATTTTCTGCAGGTATGTATCAGCACTGTATTTTACAAATTCAAAAACAGTATATTGTGCACCAGATACATTAATAATTTCCACTTTTCCATCTCCATCTATATCCGTATACTTTCGTTCTTTATAATCATTTTCATTAATTCCGGACGTAAGCAGTAAACCAAGTAAAGGCGTAGCCGGATTTTTAAGGTCTACGATACCTTTTACATTAAACCCTGCAGGTGCACCATCATCAAGAAAAGCATCAGGTATTCCATCTCCATTAAAATCACCTACTTCAAGAATTAAATTATCACCAGCTGAATAAAAAACGGTATTGCCAAGACTTTTATCGAATACCTTTACAAAAGCATTATTTCTAAAAATATAGCCGTAGATCCTGCCATCCTTAAACTCAACAATTCCATTCCCATTATATACCTGTCCTTCTTCGTCTAATAGTGTACTAACTATTTTAGCATTGCCAGCAAAAGTTTTCCCTGTAGAAACTGTAGTAAAAGTTTCGTTAAAAGCCCCCAGCTTTACTGTGCCATTATTCATCAGGAAGTCCAGATAAGAGTCTCCATTAAAATCTGCCACCAATTTGACATCATTAAAAGGTTCAGGCTCAGCCGTATATTCTGCATAGGAAGAATTGACCATACCCGGATAAGTGAAAGTAACCGGATTGGAAGGCTCGTTATTAGCATTATATTCGGTGATCTTCCCGACAACTGGTAATTGGTTCCATTGCCTGTATACTCTATGCTGTACCGCTTAAACTGATTGTTATTGGTAAGTACCTTTACCTCTGAAAGAATCTTATTTTGGTAAGATTTGAGGCCCTGTACATATGATTCCTCTTTTAAGTCTCTATCATTATAGGAGAACTGTATGGTGTTCATATGAGGGGTATTCAGATCCATATTCCCACCCCAGCTTATGCTGCTTATCATGGCAGTACGGGTTCCCTGGACATAACTGTAAGTAATGTAATTTCCCTGTGGATCTTTCCATTCGCTTATATTATATTCATTGGGTATTCTGGAAACAGGATTACGGCCATACCATGCCTGAGAACCATCCTCAAAAGTTACTTCCCAATATTCCGGACCATACCATCCGGCTGCGGCTCCTATTGATTTAAATTTGGTGTTGGAATATTTCTCTGTTACATATTCAGCTCCGTCTTTGCCATATACACCTGATTTCAGCACCAGTCTTTTACCATTAAAGCTGTAATAATCAGAGTAATCCATCTGAACTCCCTTTACCTCTCCTTCATTTTCAATGTTCTTCCCTATTCTGCTGATAGTGGTTATTCCTGAAATACTCCATCCAAATCCGGCAATACCGTTCCCTGTCTCACTGTTGTACACTAAACCTACCTGAGGTGAAACTGTTTTAATACCGGGAGGCAAGTCCAGAGGCAAAGAAAACTGTAGCTGTCCGGCTCTGTTGACTTCAATATTTCCCTTAGTATCATGAAAATACTGAGAAAAGCAGAAAATTGAAGTGAAAGATAATAGCAACGCTGAAAATAGCTGTATTTTCTTATGATTGTATTTTTTCATAGCCATTACCTCTTAGTGATGTTTTTACTGAAAATTCTTCCGTCTTTCAGGGTAAAGCGCAATATGTATACGCCCCAATCATAACCAGTCATGTTGATTTTCAACTGCCTGTTAAGTCCTGGCATGTTCTTCTGCTGAAATTTCCAGTGTACTGTACTATGTTGATATAATGATACAGACTCAATCAGCGTGTCCGTTTGTTCCGTCCAGTCAATGGTTAAGATATCATTTACCGGAACCGGGTACAGACGTATCTGCTTCCAGAAAGTTTTTTCATCTATCAATTGGTTTTTGGAAAGGGAAGCACTTTTAAGTTGTGTTGCAGATTTTCCCGCAATGTCTTCAGACCCCCGGTAGCGTTGGCTTCCTGATTCGTCATACTTAAAGTAGACCTCGGTTTGCTGGGCATAGGATATGCTTAGCCCTGTGCATAATAATGCACCTAAATAGATTTTTTTCATTTTGGTGTCTTTTTAGAATTAAAAATTTGTATTAACTGATAATGGGTAAGTATCCCGTTTATTATGGGATCTTATGCAGGATCTTGCTATCCTGACAGAAAGAATGTTTTCATAGCTTGTGTTTTTAGCGTATAATACTATAATCCGGCTACAAAGCAGGATATCGCAATACAATAGTCTTTATGGGATACTAAGGCTAAAGCCCTGCACAAACAATTAGAGAGATATCCTTGATTGTTGTGCATACAAGAAATTAATTAGAGGAATATAATTTCTTTTTCTCTTGTTAATTTTTAATACACATTAATTTAAATTACTAAAAAGTAAAACTGCAGTGTTTGAGGTATGTTTTATAATAAATATTTCAGGTTATAGTCATTTTTTTTGAGATATAAGTTTTAGTTTTTTTAGTTTCAAAGCTATAGCTTATAATAGCTACAAATCATGTCGTATCTTTTTTCTTTAAAAAGAAACGAAACTGCAATATATAATTAATCTTCAATAATTAAAATTAAATCTCTTTGAAATGAAATATATTGCTGTTTAAGCCAATTTATTGACAAGATAGGTTTATAATTATCTTATTTTATGATGATATACGATAAAAAATAAATGCCACCGGAATTCCGGTGGCATTTTGTGTAAATTATAATTGAATTTTAAAAGAATATTACTTTTTACAACCAGGTTACAGCACCTGTTTCAACGTCATAATTGGCTCCCACGATTTTAATTTTACCCTCAGCTTCCAGATTTTTAAGTGTTGAACTTTGCTTACGGATATCTTCTATCGCGCTTCTTACATTTTGCTGATTAAGCCTTTCAAGAAGCGAGCTGTTTTTTGATGAACGTTCTTCGTTTTCTTCAATGATCTCATTGATGATCGGATTGAAGTGATTGATAAGGTGGTTAAGGTTATCCATTCCCAGTCCTTCAATTTGTGCTGCGTCAAGGCCTCCTTTCAACGCCCCGCACTTGGTGTGTCCTAATACTACAATAAGCTTGGAACCGGCAACATTGCACCCAAATTCCATAGATCCCAGAATGTCCTGATTTACAAAGTTACCGGCAATCCTGATACTAAAGATATCTCCCAATCCCTGGTCGAAGATAAGCTCTGCAGAAGTACGGCTGTCTATACAGCTTAAAACTACTGCAAATGGCCACTGTCCCTCACGTGTTGCATTCACTTGTTCAAGAAGGTCTCTGTTTGCTTTAAGGTTGTTAACAAATCTCTGGTTTCCTTCTTTTAAGAATTCCAATGCTTTCTCAGGAGTAATAGTAGACTGGGTTTCGTATGTATGTGCTTTCATATTTTTTATTGTTTTCGAATTTAAAGTTAAAAAAATTAATTAATTATTGAGATTACATGGCTCTTTTGTGAGTCACAAGAATATGGGAATCCTGACTTCTTTCGTAATCTCTGTATGAAGTTTTAAAGCCTATCAGTTCTACATTGATGTCTTGTTCCTTTGCGCGGATATTGGCGAAATCCTGGATCATTTCCAGTACATCGGTGGCAATATAGGACGTACTTCTTGCATCAATGATCACTGTAGAATTGGGTTTTATATTTTTAAGAGTTTTTTTGATGGCTGCCTTATTTAAAAATGATACTTCTTCAGCAAGCTTGATATTGATTCCATCAGCGTCATCCAGTCTTTCTCTGCTTAAATAATAAGCTCTTTTCATATTTCCCTGAAGAATATAGAAAACAGAGATGGCAAGACCAATTCCTACTCCTTTTAGCAGATCTGTTGCCACTACAGCTACAACGGTTGCTACAAACGGAATGAACTGGAATTTTCCTAAGTGCCAGAAATGTTTGAACGTAGCCGGCTTTGCCAGTTTATATCCTACTAAAATTAATACCGCAGCCAATGTAGCTAATGGAATTAAATTGAGAACAACAGGAATGGAAAGAACACAGATCAATAAGAAGACTCCATGAATGATCGCCGAGATTTTTGAGGTGGCCCCTGCATTGGCATTCGCAGAACTTCTTACCACAACAGAAGTCATTGGAAGTCCGCCAATAAAAGAACTTACAAGGTTCCCGATTCCCTGGGCCTTAAGCTCAAGATTGGTATCTGTAATTCTTCTCTGTCTGTCTAACCGGTCTGAGGCTTCAATACAAAGTAACGTTTCAATAGAGGCCACAATCGCAATTGTTGCTCCTACGATCCATACTTTTGGATTAGTAAAACCATTAAAGTCCGGAGTCGTGATAAGATTTTTAAAATCATCAAAAGACTGTGGGACCGGCAGGGAAACCAAATGCTGGGTTTCGATAGCCAGAGAACTTCCGGACATCTTAAAGAGTTGATTCAAAAGAATACTTACAATTACGGCAACCAACGCTCCCGGAAGCATTTTCATTCTTTTCAGTACATGGATTTTGTCCCATGCGATAAGGATCGCTACAGAAACCAGCGTAATAACAATGGCTCCCGGATGGATCGCTCCCAATAATTCTGTAAAATATCCGAAATTCAGGCCGTTATCAAAAATAGATTCATGACCTTCATAATCTTTATCGAATCCTAAAGCATGCGGAATCTGTTTTAAAATAATAATGATTCCTATGGCTGCCAGCATTCCTTCAATAACATTATTAGGGAAATAGTTGGAAATACTTCCGGCTCTTACAAACCCTAAAACCAATTGAATAAGTCCTGCAATAATCCCTGCACAAAGGAAAAGTTCAAATGCGCCAAGATCTGTAATTGCTGTTAAAACGATAGCTGTCAGACCTGCAGCGGGCCCGGAAACTGAAATATTGGAATTACTGATTGTTCCTACTACCAGGCCGCCTACGATACCGGCAATAATACCGGATAATGGTGGCGCACCTGATGCTAAAGCAATTCCTAAACACAACGGAAGTGCTACTAAAAATACCACGAGTCCTGAAGGAAAATTTTCCTTGATTCCTCCTATTAATGATGTCTTTTTCATAATGTGAAGCTGTAAGATATAGCCGGCTTATTTGTTTTTAAATAAGTCAGTTATAAAAAGTTGAGAAAAAATAATTTTTAATGTACATGAGTCTCCGATATCAAAAAATGATATGGAAATGGTATCAAAAAAATCTAACTATAGGAGTTACGCTTCCGGAGGGGGAGAAAATATAGTAAGTAAAGGCGAAAGATGAAAAGAATCATCAATCAGAATAAAAGACATACCCTGAACATCAGGTTCTGAAAACTTCAGATAATCGAACACATCTAAAGGTTTCGGAATGGTCTTTTCGTAAACAATGAATGAGGATGGGTGAGAATGAGGCTCTTCTTCATTGATTATTACATTCGTTCTTGCAATATCCCAGCCCGCCACCGCAGCAATGCCCGGCAGCGCTGTAAAATTCAGAAAAAACGTTAATACAATAATACTCCAGAATTTCATTTTACCTTCTTTTTGGAAAGACTATTTAGTCTTTCTGCTCATTACCCAATCTGAACCTGTAAGATTATAGATCTTTTGGATATCTTTTAAGATTTTCTCAAAATCAATCTCCAGATCAATGATTTTACCTGTTCTAAGGTCAAATACCCAGCCATGAACAATAGGATACTCTTCTAAAATGTATCTTTCCTGTACACAGGCCATTTTGATTACGTTGATGCACTGCTCCTGAACATTCAGTTCTACAAGTCTGTCATAACGCTTGTTTTCATCCTCAATAGAATCCAGCTCTGTCTGATGTAATCTGTATACATCACGAATGGTTCTCAGCCATGGATTCAATAATCCCAGATCCTGAGGAGTCATCGCTGCTTTTACACCGCCACAGTTGTAATGTCCGCAGACAATAATGTGTTTTACTTTCAGATGTTCTACAGCGTATTGAATAACTGCTGTGGAACTCATATCTAAAGTATTAACAACATTGGCGATGTTTCTGTAAACAAAAACTTCTCCGGGTTTTGCTCCCATCAACTCTTCTGCAGTAGCCCTGCTATCCGAACATCCGATGTACAGATAATCGGGATGCTGAGTTTTGGCAAGTTCATGGAAGAAATCCGGATCTTCGGCTACTTTGGACTCTACCCATTTTTTATTATTTTCGAAAATAACCTCGTACGATTGTGACATAATTTTAAAATGTATAATTATTTATTTCGTTTAAATTATTTCCAAAATCAATAGACTAAATCAATAATTATGCAAAAATATAATTTTTGCTAAATAATAAATCACTTTTAACAAAGTTTAATATTAAAATATGCTTAAAATCATATTCACTATTCCAATATTATTTGTAGTACAGTTATTGAGGAACTTCAAACGTTTAAAAAGTAGGATAAAATTACGAAGTATAAATTAAAATTTGTGATTTATGAATTAAAATATTCTTAATTCTTGAGGCAATATGAATTGTTTTTGCTGAAATAGTTAATAAAAAGACTTTGTATATGTCAAAAAATAAATAATTTAAAGCTCTGATTAATTTATTTATCTGATGTCTGATTTTGGTCTGCAGTCTTTACCATCGGCTTTTTATCTGGCAGGAGTATTCATTGCCTGTTTCTCTTCATTTCTGATTGCAGGGAAACGTAAGAAGATAATGGCTGATTATATTCTGGCAGCATGGTTTCTGATTATAGGAATACATCTTATCTTATTTTTGTTATTTTTTTCCGGCAGCTATATAAAGTTTCCTTATTTTCTGGGCTATGAAGTTATCTTTCCCTTTATTCATGGCCCAATGTTATATCTGTATGTTTTGTGTGTTACAGGAAAAGCACCGGGCAAAAAGATCTGGCTTCTGCACTTTGTTCCTGTTTTGATTGTCTTGTTAATGCTGTTCAAATTATTGATTTTGTCTCCATGGGACAGGCTTGCCATTTATCAAAGCGGAAGCAGCCAATACAAAATGATAAGCAGTATTCTCAAATATATGATGATACTATCCGGAATAGTATATATTGCATTAAATTTTTTTGCCGTCAGAAGGTATACAAGAGAGATTACTGACCAATTTTCAAATACAGAGAAAATTAATCTAAAATGGCTGTATTATCTTATTGCCGGATTAGCTTTGATATGGATTGCCGTGATGATCAGAAATGATATTCTTATTTTTTTCATCGTTGTTCTGTTTATCGTTGCCGCCGCATATTTTGGGATCAGCCGTGTTGGAATTCTGAACTTACCTGTAATAGAAGTCAATGTAAATGGAGTAGAGATGGATAATGAAGCGGTAAAGTATCAGAAGAATTCTCCGGGAGAGGAGGTGATCATAGCTGTTTATGAAAAGCTTGTTTATCAAATGGAGAAAGAAAGGCTTTATAAAGATCCTGAGCTCAATCTGAATCATACTGCCGAATTACTGAAAGTTCATCCTAATATACTCTCTCAGGCAATTAATTCGATTGAAAATAAAAATTTTTATGATTATATCAATCGTCAGAGGATTGAAGAATTTAAAAGGATAGCAGTACTTCCTGAAAACAGAAAATATACCATTCTTTCATTAGCATTTGAGAGTGGATTTAATTCTAAAACGTCGTTTAACCGGAATTTTAAAAAGTATATGAACTGTTCGCCCAGAGATTTTTTAAAGAGCCAAAGCATAGAGATTGAGATGTGATGATTGGTCTGATGATAAGATATATCGTTTAATCATAATGGTTTACAAATATGTTCCACCTTTCATTTTGGGACAATCGATACTTTTATATTCCTCATTTTTACAGAAAAAAGAAATCAGGTATTATGAAAAAATTATTATTTGTAGTGATGGGTGTACTGGCTTTGCTGATCGGAGCGTATCCTCTTATTTATGCTTTCGTTGAATCTAAAAATACTTTTCTGGGTTCAAAATCTCCCGGATTACTCCACAGCATTATTTGGACAACAGCATTTTTTGCCCACATTACCTTTGGAGGACTTGCTCTTTTTATAGGCTGGCGTCAGTTTGGAAGTTCATTCCGGAATAAATATCTGAAGATTCATCGGATCATTGGTACTTTTTATGTAATTGCTGTGATGATAAGTTCTGTCTCAGCTGTTTATATGGGATTTTATGCCAATGGAGGAATGATTTCAGCAATTGGATTTATCTGTTTGGGATTGATCTGGTTCATAACAACTCTCGCTGCCTTGGTAGAAATCAGAAAAGGTGATATCATCAGACATCAGCAATTGATGACTTACAGTTATGCCTGTACCTTTGCTGCTGTAACGTTGAGATTGTGGTTTCCTTTGCTGAAAAATATTACAGGAAATCCTACAGATTCCTATATTGCTGTAGCGTGGTTGTGCTGGGTTCCTAATGTATTAATTGCCTATCTTATTAACAGAAAAGTAGCTGTTGCCTAAGTTGAGCGTTGATAAGGAATTTGATCTGTTTGGTTTCAAGTATTGTATGGAACCGTCATAACAGATCAGTTCTTTCAATTTCAATCAGATAGAATCTGTTACCAGGTTCGGATGGCTTCCATGATGTGAAGAACTACAAATTTACTCTCTTTTCAGATGTATGCGGAATTTTTACAATAAGTACTGGGTTTACTGCACCTTACGGTTGATGTAATCCTTTGTTGCATCTGTTGTAGGGATGATTTTTGCGGGATTTCCAATGACAACAGAACCGGAGGGAACATCAAAATTGACATAAGAATTGGGAACAATCAATACATCATTTCCAATCGTGATATTTCCTACAATGACAGCATTGGTGCCTATCCAGACTTCATCTCCAATAACCGGATATCCTTCATTTTTTCCGCGGTTTTGCTGGCCTATAGTGACTCCATGAGCGATATTGCAGTTTTTCCCGATCACTGTTTTCGGGTTGATGACAAGGCTTCCAAAATGTCCTAAATAAAAACCTTCACCAATCTGCGTTTCAGGATAAATCTGAAAACCGTATTTGATCTGATAATGTCTTAGTACAATTCTCCAGAAAATATTCAGAAGAGGAGTTTTCTGATACTTCTGTGCTTTTCTCAGAATGTAAACAAAGTGAAGATTGGGATTGATGCATTTTTTCCAGATCTGAAACGTTGAAAGCCACTTTCCGCTTTCCCGGTAAAAGTCTTTTTGAATGATTGAATAATCGGCCATCGTAAATGTTTTTATACTTCGTCAATTATTTTCTGAAGATGTTCCACAGATTTTTCCAGAACAAACGGAAGTTCGGTTTCCGAAATTCGTTTTTTATATCCTTCAGTGATATCTTTATCCGTAAGAAACTTTTTCATTCCTTCATAGATTCCTTCTTCGGAATTTGCAGTGATATTTCCAAGCTGTCCATCCTGCAGAAGATCTCTGATGCCGGAAATATCCGTAGCAGAAATAGGTTTGTTGAGGATAAGAGCTTCGGCAATAATCGTAGGGAATCCTTCATGTCTTGAGGACATAATATAGAAATCCGCCTTTTTCATATAAGGATAAGGATTACTGCTGAAGCCAAGCATTTTTGCAGTATCCTGAAGACCAAGTGAATTGAGTTGATCCTGAATCGTATTAAAATCATACCCGTCGCCAATGATTAAAAGCTGATGCTTCAGCCCTTCATCAATAAGTTTTTTGTGAACATTGAGTAATCTGTCGTATCCTTTCTGAGGATATACGGTTCCTACCGTTACAAAAGTGGGAAGATCATTGCTGAAAGGAAAATCATCAACGTCAATATCTGCCTTTCTTAACGTATCATTTTTGTCAATAGGATTGTAGATCTTAATCACAGATTCCTTTTCAGCTTCATTTTTAGCCAGATTGTGCATCCCTTCCTGAAGCTTGTTGGAAATGACCAGAATTCTGTCAAACCTGAAAAACTGTCTGATCACTTCAGGAGTGTATTCTTTTAAATTGAAAATATCATTCTGTACCCAGATAATCTTTTTCGAATCTTTTTGAGGGCTGGAGAGAATTTCCTGATGCATCGCATGGATGGCAGCAATCTCTACATCGTATTTTTTATTCTTTAAAACAAATTTATAAAGAAGGGAGGGGAACCAAAGAAACATTTTCTGATAAAGAACTCTGTAAGCTTTCACAGGAATATCCTGCAGCCTGTTGGTCGTGATCATTTCTCCTTTTGTCAAGTAGTACAATGTTACCCATGACGGCACCTCTTTAATGTATAACCCCGAATAGAGATTTAGCAGAAGGTCAACTTCATACTTATCAGCAGGAAGATTCTTCAAAAAGTTGATTAATACTTTCTCAGCACCACCATGACGTAATGAACCTATACGAATGAGGAGTTTTTTCTTTTTCAATTTGTTTTTTTCTATTTTATGATTTTACAAGATAAATTTATTTAATTTTTCTTGCTTTTTTATACTTGTGAGGAAGATTTTCTTTGATATAGGCATCCAGCTTCTTTCTGTCTTTCTCCAGTTCACGGGGATATTCCGGGTTGTTTTTAAGAACAATGTCACCATAATCTTCAATAGTGCACAAAAATTGAGCCGGGTTTCCAATAAAGACCGTATTGTCTGGCATAGACTGTGACAATACAGAGTTGGCACCCAAAATACAGTTGTTTCCAATTTGTACATCCTGCATAATAACAGCATTGAGACCAATGGTACAGTTGTTTCCGATTTTTATTCTTCCCAGTATTCTTGCATCTTCATAGCCCGGAAGTTTTCTGAGCAGGGTAGTCGTTCCGCCATGGTTTACAAATCTTACATCTCCGGCAATGTTGACATTATCACCAATTTCAATAAGGTATGGCTCAGTTCCGAAATACACTTTATCAGGCATATTAAAGTTTTTTCCTACTTTCATACCTCTGTATTTTGCCACTTCAAGGCTGGCTCTATTCAAAAAAGAATGATAGAGAGAGTCTATTTTTAATAAGATTCTGAATATAAAAATCATCACAAGTGTAAATTTGTTTTCGTTACTTTTGCAAAGAAAGAGAATTTATTAATATGATGAAAATTTCAAAAATAGAATATTATCTTCCTCAGCAGGTGTTAACTAACGAGGATCTTGAAAAGCAGTTCCCTGAATGGAGCTCCGAACGTATCCAGGAGAAAGTAGGTATTTCCCAGCGCCATATTTCTTCTGACAGCGAAACCGTACTGGATATGGCTGTGCAATCTTCAGAAAAAATTTTCGAAAACTATGACAGAAACAAGGTAGACTTTATTTTGTTCTGCACCCAGAGTCCGGAGTATTTCCTTCCTACTACGGCCTGTATTTTGCAGGACAGATTGGGGCTTAGAAAAAATATCGGAGCTATAGATTTTAACCTTGGCTGTTCAGGATTTGTTTATGGATTAGCGTTTGCAAAAGGACTGATTGCTGCTGGAATTGCAAAGAGCATTCTTTTGGTTACTTCAGAAACGTACACCAAACATATTCATCCTGATGATAAAGGAAACCGGAGCATATTCGGAGATGCCTCTGCCTCTGCTATTATTGAAAAGGCCGAGGGTAACGATTATCAGTTCTGCTTGGGAACAGACGGAAGTGGTGCAGAAAATCTTATGGTGAAAAAAGGAGCTTTTAAAAAAGACTTTGAACTGAATCCGGAACATGAATTCGGCCCAGAAAATATTTATATGAACGGCCCTGAAATTTTTAATTTTACAATTGAAAATATTCCTGGACTGGTAAAGGAAACATTGGAAGTGAACGGAATGACCATGGATGATATCGATCATTTTGTTTTTCACCAGGCCAATTCTTTTATGCTGAATTATTTAAGAAAGAAAACAAAAATACCGGCAGAAAAGTTTTATATTGACATGGAAAAAACCGGGAATACTGTTTCTGCTACGATTCCTATTGCTCTTAAAAATATGATGGATAAAGGAATGCTGAAAGAAGGAGATAAGGTTTTAATGGCAGGATTTGGAGTTGGATATTCATGGGGTGCCACTATTATGGAAATTTAAAGAACAAACATTTAAAATTATAAAATATGAAAACATCCGTTTTTTTAGAAAAACTACAGGAAGAATTGGAAGAAGATGAAACATTGACTACTGAAACGAACCTGAAATCTTTAGAAAGCTATGATTCTATCAGTTTACTTTCTGTTATTGCTTTTGTAGACGAAAATTTCAGCAAAAAAATTGATACCAAGCATTTTAAAGATATTGAAACCGTTTCAGATCTGATGAATGTTATAGGAAAAGAAAATTTTGAAGATTAATGGATGCTTTCTCATTAAAAAATAAAATTATTCTCATTACAGGCGCTTCTTCCGGAATCGGGAGAAGCTGTTCTGTAGAATGCAGCAAAAGCGGTGCTGATCTGATTCTTGTAGGAAGAAACCGGGAAGAACTGATGAAAACCGTTTCTATGCTTGATCCTGGAACAAAAGTTGAAACAATCACTGAAGATATTACCCAATCTGAAAACCTTGAAGCAATTATTGCGGACAAAGTTGCAATACTGGGTAAAATATCAGGATTTATTCACTGTGCCGGTATCGAAAAAACGTTACCATTAAAAAAGCACAATCCTCAGCTGTATCAGGATATATTTGCTGTCAATGTTATTGCAGGACTTGAAATTGCTAAAATTTTATCATTAAAAAAATACAAAGATGAAAACTCCAGTTTCGTATTTATTTCTTCCGTTGCAGGAATGATAGGAGAGGCAGGAAAAGCGGCTTATTCTGCCAGTAAAGGTGCGGTCATTTCCGGAGCGCGTTCTTTGGCAATGGAACTTTCAAGAAGTAATATCCGTGTCAACAGTATAAGTCCGGCAATGGTAAACACTCCGATTTTAGAGAAAATGTTTGAAAATATCGGAGAAGAAGCTTCATCAGAAATCATAAAAAAGCATCCGCTGGGAATAGGTGAACCTAAAGATGTAGCGAATGCCTGTATTTTTCTGTTGTCTGATGCCTCAAGATGGGTTACGGGCAGCAACCTTGTGATTGATGGAGGCTATTCTGCACAGTAATTACTTTTTATACAGTGTTTCTATAATGTTTTCTACGCTGTCAAATATCTTCTTGTTATCAAACTGATTTTCAATAGTTTTAAGATTTTCTCTGATGTGGTGAATAAGGCCGGGATCGGTAAGGAATGTTTTCATGGCTGAATACATTTCATCTACTTCATAATTGATGAGATATCCTGTTTCACGGTCTTTGATCATAAGGCCTACATCTCCGGTATCAGTAGCAATAATAGGCTTCTGAAGGATCAGTGCTTCAGCTATGACAAGTGGCCATGCCTCGGATTCTGAGGGTAAGATAAAATAATCTGCATTTTTAATGTAGGGATAAGGATTCATTCTGTTTCCTGTCAGGATAAAAGTGTTCTGAACATTATTGCGCCGGATCTGGTCGGTCAGGTTTTTAAATTCCTCGCCGCTTCCTACTACTACGATATGATGATGAAATCCTTCATCGATAAGTCTTTTATGTGCGTCAATTAATTTATGAAAACCTTTTCTACTATGCAGGCGCCCCACAGAAACAAATACTGGCCCGCTAGGAAAGTTATCTATGCTCTCTTCTGCTTTCTTTTTAATTTCCTCAATAGGAATGGCATTAATCACCACGCTTTCCATAGGATATTTCAGATCAGGATAAGACTGATGCATAATCTCTTTAATCTTCTGGGAACAGTAAATCATGTGGTCAAACTGTGGAAAATTCTTAAGGATATCCGGAACTAGAGGTTTCATACCCGGTACGTTGATCTCAGAGTGAAACCATCCTATTTTTTTTGAATCTTTATTACTGGAGTTGATTACAGATGAAAAAGCACTGTAGGTAGGAGCAATTTCAATATCAAATTTTTGATTCCCTAAAATACGGTCAGAAATTGCATGATTTTTTAATACATTGGCTAGCTTCAGTCTTCTTCGGATGAGCTGAAATTTGTGAAGCAGCGGATTCTGTGAAAAACTTTCTTTGCCTTCTGTAAGATATACTTTTTTGATATGCTTGGGAAACTCATTACGCAGCTCTCCCTGATTAAGGTTAAGGCACACTGTGATATCAAACTTATCAGGATTAAGATTGTTGAGCATACTTAATATCACTTTTTCCACACCGCCCATTTCCATAGACCGATGCCTGAAAAGAACTTTTATTTTCCTGTTTTCTGACATTATCTAAAAATTTTTTGTAAAGTAAGAGAGATTTTTTTCTTTATCCTATATAAAATTCCGTTTTGATACTCCAGAAGGGCAAAGATTTCCTTGTCGCTGGAATACTGCTCAGGAATTTTTTTCCCATTGATCATTTTAAGGTTCCTCCGCTTCATAGCTTTAAAAATTACCTGTGCGAAATAATCGTAAGACTTTTCTTTATTATTATTTTGAGAAATTCCTCCATCATGGGTCCTGTAAAGATAGTTTATATCATTAATAAAATAAATATTACCCTGCTCATACATTTTCAGATACAGGTCCTGATCTTCTGCAATTTTTAATTCCGGATTCATTTTTTCAGTTTGCTCATAAACATCTTTTCTGAACGTTACAAAATGGGCTATCTGAATAGGGTAATTGAAAAAATAGGGATCTCCGTTTTTTACCTGTCTTGAAGATTTGAACGGAGTAACAGGTTTAAGATCCTTATCACAGATCATAAATCTGGAATATGTAAGAACAGCATTCTTTTTTTGGTTGAAAAGACGTACCGCAGATTCAATGGCTGTAGGAAGAATGGCATCATCCGGATCTACAAAGCCACAGATTTCTCCGGCAGCAAGCTCAATAAGTTTACTTTTTGTAACCCCTACCCCGGAGTTGATTTCGTTTTCAAAGAATTTAAATCTTTTATCTCCCTGAATGATTAATTGTATTTCTTCTTTTTCCTGCTTCCTGGAAGCGTCATCCAGGATTACAGCTTCCCAATCCGGATAGGTTTGCTTAAGCAAAGAATGGTAACAATCTTTGAATAAAGCTGCATTGTTATAATGAGCAATAAGTACTGAAAACTTCATCAGACTTAGAAGGTTTTGAAAATCAGATCCTGCTTATTGATGACCTGGGTATTGGGTGGGACATCTTTATAAATTGTGCATCCGGCACCAATGATACAGTTGTCACCTATAGTTACCCCTTTCAGTACGGTTACATTGCTTCCAAGCCAGCAATTGTTTCCTATTTTTATGGGTGCTTTTGAAAATTCGGAAGAATATATTTTCATTTTAGGGGAGGTTTCATACGCATGATTATGATCATAGAGTTTCACATTTTCACCGAATAAAGTATTGTTGCCGATTGATATATGTTCTAAACAGTTTATGGAACAGAAGTTGTTCATAAAAAAGTGGCTTCCTATTTCCAGGACAGCATTTTTATTGATCAGGATACAGGTGTAATTTCTGAAGTCTGCAGCTGAGCCGATGCTTAGCTTTTTTAAATTATTATCTAGAATAAAGCGGTTTCCAACACCTAATTTGAGATCTTCAAAAAATACATTGGGATGCTTTTTCAGCAGGAACAGTTGTTTTTTCCTGTTTATTTTTTCAAAAAAATCATAGAACATATACTATCATTTGGGTTATACAAATATACCCTTTTTATGTAATGTAAAAGCCATGTTGTCTGTATCTGTTTATAAAACATTCCTTTACAGTTGTAATCAGGATTTTTCTTTCAGACTTATATTAAGGTAGTAAGGGTAATACACTTATACTTTCCTATAAAAATTATCTGCTGTTCTGATTATTTTTCTAAAGAACCTGGTTAAGAATGTATTTTGTTTTTTAAAAATAAAATCGGGAAGTCTGGAAATCTGTTGAATATCTTTTTTATAAAGTATTTTAATTCCTCTTCTCATAAGAGTATTATACAATACCTTGTGCCAGTTCTTATAAAGCCTTTCTTTTTTATCTTTATTTTGAGAAACGCCCTGTGAATGATTTCTGTATAAATAAAGACCTCTGTTGATAAAGACCAGTTTTCCCCTTTCATAAAGTTTCAGGTAAAGGTCCTGGTCCACAGAAGAGGACAGAGTTTCATCAATCGTATTCCAATTGATAAATTGATCTCTTTTAAAAGTAAAAAAATGGGCGATCTCAAAATTGATATTAAAAAAATATTTGCTTCCGTTCTTTATTCTTCCGGAGTGGGGAAACAGCTTTTGAATGGTAAGACGCTCATCACATATATAAAATCTTGAATAGGTTCCTATAATATCCCGATCAGAATAGGCTTTTATACTTTTTTCCAGCGCATCAGGGGTAAGGGCATCATCAGGATCTAAAAAGCCGCATACATCTCCGGTTGCAAGTTTTATGCATTTGTTCTTGGTATATCCTACTCCTTTATTGGTTTCATTTTCATATAAAAAAAAGCGGTCATCGTTGCGGATAAGCTCCTTTAAGGCATCCTTCTCCTGCTTTTCTGAGCAGTCATCTACAATAATAACTTCCCAATCGGTGTAAGTCTGTTGCATAATACTTTCATAGCAATCTTTGAAATAGACTGCATTATTGAAGTGGGCAACTAATATTGAAAATTTCATCTTAAGTGATTTAAATTGAGTAGATTATCATAATGTGGACATGCTACTTCATCAATAACATATAATAACTCATTGAGTTGCTGAATTAGGGAAACGTGTAATGATTTTTATCAAAGAATAATCTACTTGAGATAAGTTCAAAAGAACTTTCAGACATATTTTAAAATTTTTTTTCATTGTGTATGTTGTAAATATAGCAAAATTTCATGCTTTGAGATTAATATTAAGAAAAGTTTATCAATCTGCCTGCATAAGTTATGCCGTATTATTGTGACAACGTGGGATTTTTATAATGAAAGTGAAAAAAAATCTTTATTTTTGCTTCACTAAAGAAAACACAGTGAGTGAAATAAGTAGAGTTCTCAAAACTTTTATAGGGTATTTAAAACGGCCCGATCTTTATCCGGAATTAGGCCGGAAAATTATTAAAAATACAATCAATCGAGGAAATGCCTTTAAAGGAAAGGATAAAACAAATTCCTGGGCTGCAGAAAGATGCATTTCACAGGAAGATGCTGTTTCCAGGCTTTTCGGACTCGAAATCAAGGCTTTCCGCAATGAATATCAGGAGGTCTTAGACGAAGCTGTACGGAAAGAAAAAAATTGCCCTGTAAAAATGGGGGGCCCGGGAGCGCTGGAACTTATTTATTATGCCTGCGAATTTACCCATGCACAGAATGTGGTGGAGACAGGCGTTGCCTACGGATGGTCTTCATTGGCATCTCTCTTATCTCTTACAAAGAGAGGAGGAACCCTTTATAGTTCGGATATGCCTTATTTGGCTCAGGATGGGGATCAGTATGTAGGATGCGTTGTTCCTGAAAACCTGAAAGGTAACTGGAAGCTGTTCCGTTTTGCAGATAAAGAATCGCTTCCTAAGATTTTTGCTGAAAATGCTGTATTTGATGTTCTACACTATGATTCCGATAAAAGCTATAACGGGAGAATGTGGGCTTATGATGAACTTTATATGCGTTTAAAAAAAGGCGGGGTTTTTATCAGTGATGATATCGGTGATAATTCTGCCTATCAGGATTTCTGTGACAAGAATAATATAGAAACAACAGTAGTAGAATACGAGGGAAAATACATCGGAATTTTTATCAAGTAGACCAGGCGGGAAGTCTGTTGCTGGAAATCATTTAAATCTGGGTCATGGAAAGTTTAAATATACTTATAATACGTCTGTTTAGACCGTTCTTATGAAAATACCTCAGATTACGTTTACACGGTTTATTGCGGCAATGGCTATTGTCATTTCCCATTTTAACAAAGATATGTTCCTCTACAATATAGATTACATTTCAAATGTTTTTCTGAAGGCTAATGTAGGAGTAAGTTATTTCTTTATACTTTCGGGATTTATCATGGTGGTAGCCTATCATAAGAAAGAAAGGATACATTATTTTGATTATTACAAAAACAGGTTCGCAAGAATTTATCCGCTTTATGTATTGGGTCTTTTGCTTTATCTGGTAACAAGGTCTTCCAATTTCAGTTTTTATAAAGCCTTTTTATATCTGTTTGGCCTTCAGAGCTGGATTCCGGGAGAAGCAATGATCCTGAATTTTCCAGGTTGGTCTATTTCTGTAGAATTTTTATTTTATTTGATTTTTCCTGTTCTTTATAATTATTTCTATGTCAAAGGGAATAAAAGTATTTGGTTGATTACCGTCATTATCTGGATCATTACACAGATATTTTCGGGGCTTTATGTGGAATCATCTTATTATGAAGGCCCGCATACGCAAAGTCATGAACTGCTTTACTATTTTCCTTTAATGCATATCAACGAATTTTTAGCAGGAAATCTGGCTGGAATATTTTTTGTGAACAATCATAGGCGTAAGAATTATGATGTACCTGTAGTGATCATTTTCATCCTTATCATATTGTCACTTATTTTTATTCCTCTTTTCTATCACAATGGCTTAATGGCTATATTGTTTATCCCTTTTATTGTTCTCATATCCAAAAATAACGGACTGATTACCAGATTTTTTTCTTTAAAACAACTGGAATATCTGGGAGAAGCGAGTTATGCCGTTTATATTACCCATATTCCCGTGTTATATATATTGAGGGAAGCCATACAATGGAGCGGCCGTAACATAGGGATCGATAAGGTATTTGGGATCTATATTATTGTTTTAACCTGTACTTCAGTTTTGTTTTATCAGTTTATAGAAAAACCTTTAAGAAACTCTCTGAAAAAGATACGAATAAGATAAAAATGTATTAATTTACATCAACATACCTACACACAATTATGAAATCAAAATTTACCATTCCGTATATTTTCCGGTCAAGCAGAAATAAGTGTATTTCTCTAAAAACTGTCAGGCAGCTATATGAAAAAGAAATGTATATTTATTTCCGGAAGAAATCCATAGTTTCAGGGTCCTGTATCTCATAACTTTTAAAAACACATTATGTTATTCAATTCAATAGGATTTCTTATTTTTTTACCTATAGTATTCTGTTTATACTGGTTTGTTTTTAATAAGAAATATCAGAATCAAAATAAGCTTTTGCTATTGGCAAGCTTTTATTTCTATGCGTGCTGGGATTGGAGATTTCTGTTTTTACTGATGTTTTCGATTGGTTTGGATTATTTTTCAGGTATTAAGATCGAAAATAGCAGGAATAAACGTGAAGCAAAATTCTGGCTTACTTTAAGTATTGTGATCAACCTGGGATTTCTGGGATTTTTTAAATACTATAATTTTTTTATTGAAAGTTTTGCAGACCTCCTCGGTGGTATGGGATTTAAGGTGAATATCTGGCTGCTGAATGTGATTCTGCCGGTGGGGATTTCATTTTACACTTTCCATGGGCTATCTTATGTAATTGATGTTTATAAGAAGAGGATCCGTGCTGAACGCAGTTTTATTGACTATGCAGTTTTTGTAAGTTATTTTCCCTTGCTGGTGGCAGGACCTATAGAAAGGGCGACCCATCTGTTACCCCAGATTCAGAAAAAAAGAACATTCAGCTACGAGCAGGCCGCAGACGGGATGCGTCAGATTCTTTGGGGTTTCTTCAAAAAGATGGTGATTGCTGATAATTGTGCACCATTAGTGAACGAGATTTTTACCCATTACCAAACAGAAAGTCCTGCCAATCTTTTAATCGGAGCTGTTTTGTTTGCTTTCCAGATTTATGGGGATTTTTCAGGGTATTCAGATATTGCATTAGGAGTTTCAAGGCTGTTTGGAATAGAACTTCTCAAGAATTTTGCCTTCCCTTATTTCTCCAGAGATATTGCTGAGTTTTGGAGAAGATGGCATATTTCATTGTCTTCCTGGTTCAGGGATTATCTTTATATTCCATTAGGAGGTAGTAAAGGAGGCCTGGTCATGAAAATAAGAAATACATTTATCATTTTTCTTGTATCCGGATTCTGGCATGGTGCCAACTGGACGTTTATAATCTGGGGTGGCCTTAATGCCTTATTCTTTATGCCACTGCTGATTATGGAGAAAAACAGAACCAATATAGAAGTTGCAGCACAGGGAAAATGGTTTCCATCTTTTAAGGAAATCCTGCAGATACTGATTACCTTTTCTGCTACCTGTATCGCCTGGATATTTTTCAGGTCAGAATCTGTACTTCAGGCATTTGAGTATATCAAACGTATCTTCAGCGTGGAACTGTTCTCCTTTCCAGCTCAGATACCAGTGAAAGTTTTTGCTTTGTCCGGCTGTATGCTGATTATAGAATGGATTAACAGGGAACAATTCCACGGGCTGCAGATAAGAAGATTCAATCCGTGGGTTCGTCGCATTCTTTACGGAATAATCATCTATATCATTCTCCGGTATGCCAATTTCGGGAATAATGAATTTATTTATTTTCAGTTTTAATATGAAAAAGTTTTTATTTAAAATATCATTTTATATCATCGGAATTCTGCTCATATTTGGAGTTTTGGGGTCGTTTGCGGATGGAAATACAGATGATAACTATATGCATTTCGCAGTAAAAAAACCACAGAATATTATTCTGGGAGATTCAAGAGGAGCTCAGGCAGTTCTTCCCCGGCTTTTAAATCAAAAATTGGGAAGAGACTTTGATAATTTTGCATTGAACGTTGTACAGTCTCCGTACGGACAAATTTATTATAAGGCATTACAAAGAAAGCTGGACCCGGAAACCAAAAACGGATTATTTATTATCACTGTAGATCCATGGAATCTATCCTTGGATAAAAATGTGAAAAAAGAAGAAGACTTTCCGGAAAATCATTCTCCGTTGAAGAATATGTATTTTTATGATCTCTCTCCGAATTATGAATATCTGCTGAGAAATTACGTTCGAAGTTGGTTTAAGATTTACACTGAGAGAGAAGAAGCAGGAAGATCAAGCACCTATCTGCATAAAGATGGTTGGATGGAAGTAACGGTGAACATGCAAAAAGATTCTGTAGCGAAAAGAGAAATTGAGAAAGTAAATTTCTACAAACAATTAACTCAGAAACAGAATATTTCCCAAGCCAGGATTAATGCCTTAGAAGATATTATCAAATTTCTTAAAAGTAAAGGAACTGTTTATCTGGTAAGAATTCCTGCTTCAGAAAAATTGTTAGCACTGGAACAGTCTTATTCACCCAATTTTAATGAAAAAATGGAAGATATCTCCAAAAAATATGGCGTTTATTTCTTTGATTTCTCTTCCAAAGCCAGGGAATATCAATACACAGATGGAAATCATATGTATAAAGAATCCGGAAAAGTATTTACCACACAAATAGCAGATTCTATTCTGTCTAAAACAAAAAGATAAGTACAATGTCCTGAATGTAGCGCAGCATAATCTCTCAGATCCGGATCAGAATAAGTATTTCCTGAAATTAATATTATACAAGCCGGAACGGATGCTTGGATAATCTGTGACAAGATACTTTAAAATCATATTCCACTTTTTGAGGAGGGGAGCATTGGCAATTTCAAAACTACGGTGCATTCTTTTAATATGAAGTTTCATATGAGCGGGAATCGTACTTTCGTTTTCAGACCAGTCTTTCACCTCTTTCCAAAGCAAAACTCTTGTTGTGGCAGGTTTTATTTTCTTGGATTCTACCTTTGTAATCCTGTTGTCTTCATGTACACCTCTTACTGCAACCGCTTTGTCTAAAATACCCGGATAAAGATCAAGATAATAGGATAAACGGAATAAAAATTCAGTATCCTGATGCAATCTTAAATTTGTTTTGAATAAAGGATTCATCTTGCGAAGTAAAGGTTCTTTCCTGATCGTTAAAGTATCAATACTAAATAAACCAAAGCTGCCCAACATATTCATTTGCCCCGGAAATACCTCTTTAGGCTCATGAATTTTGTACACCGTAGTTAAGCGATCCTGGAAAAGTCTATAATACTGTTCTTTTGCCTTTTCCGAGTAATAATGTACACCCAATGCACCATAAACGCCTTGTACTTCGGGATTTTTAAATAATTCCCTTTCAGCATCAAATCTGTTGGGAAGGTAATAGTCATCAGCATCCAGAAAGGCAATGAAATCACCGGTAGCCTTTTCTATCCCAAGATTTCTGGTAGGGCCTGCACCATGATTGCCTTTGTCGGGGTGTTGATAAAGCTGAACTCTGCTGTATTTTTCAGCGAGTTGCTGACAGACCTGCAAAGCGTTGTCAGGAGACTTGTCTTCCACTAGAATAACCTCATGAACTTCATCAAATTGAAGCGCAGATTCTACTGCTTGGGAGACATATTTTTCTGCATTATAAACGGGAATGATGACTGAGATTTTCATTTTTTCAATTGGAAATTATATTGTGTTTATGCATTATCTTCTTACCGGGAGAATTTAAGCTTTTAATTTTATTTTTAAGTAATGGGTTATCTTTTTTCTGCAAAATGAAATAGAAATGCGGACACCACAAGTATTTTAAATATAAAAGGAATATTGAATATCCTTCTGCTTTTAATTTTCTGAAAAATATTTCTTTAGGTCATTAAGCTTCATGAGTGCATGTACGTAAAGCGGTATTGTGTTTTCAGAATATCTGGATTTTTTAGAATAGCAGCCAATAGACTCATCATTTTAGAAATTCCTTTTTTCTCCGAAAGTTCAAATGCTTTTTTCCGTAAATAAAGTTGATTTGCAGCATCTTTATCCAGGGGCACAGATAGGGACCACTCGTATAAGGAATTCCAGAAAAGGAATTGTCTGCTGTTATACTGTGGCGAGTATCGGACAATCTTGGTAATTCTGTTATCATCATGTATTCCCCTTATCGCAACGGCCTGGTTTATAATACCTGATTTCAGATAGCAGTGATAAGCCAGTTTAATGATAAAATCAGAGTCCTGATGTACGCGGAGAATATTATTAAACCTTAGCTTATTCTGATCCAGGGCAGATTTTCTGACGGTTAGTCCATTCAAATGAAAGAATGTACCGAAAGTTTTCGGTGTAAGCCCGAGAAGCCCTCTGAATACTTCTTTTCCTTCTGCCGGATAGTTTACTGTTGTCAATGTATTGTCACTGAATTTAGACTGAAATTCCTTTTTCCCTTTTTCAGTGAGATATTCAACCCCTATGGCATTGAAGATCCCGTCTACCTGTTGTTCTTTAAAAAGCTCTTTCTCCGCATCAAACCTATTGGGAAGATAATAATCATCAGCATCCAGGAATGTAATGAAGCTTGAGGCGGCCTTTTCAATACCCAGATTTCTTGAAGCAGCAGCACCATGGTTTCCTTTGTCAGGGTGCTGTAGCAAATGAACTCTTTGATCTTCGCCAGCTAATTCTTTACAAATTTCCAATGAATGATCAGAAGATTTATCCTCAACTAAAATAACTTCCTTCACTTCTTCAAATTGCAGGGCTGACTGTACTGATTTTTTTAGAAAATCAGCAGCATTATATACAGGGATAATGACAGAAATATCAAGCATCAGAGAACATATTTATTATTATGAGCCCAAAGAGCAAGCTGCAATAAATTCCAGTGCTTATGGTCTTTGTTCAGAAATTTTTGGGTAGTATCAAAATCAATATAGTTAAAAACCTTTTGAGACGAATCTCTTAGAAGATCGTCGGAGAGCTTAATAAGGTTTTCTTCATTAAACCAGTTCTTAACACTGTGTCCGAAACCTTGCTTGTGACGTTTTCTGATTGTATCTGTCCAATAATTATTCATGGATTCACGAAGGATAATTTTATCGTTTTCACCGGTAATTTTCAGCTGATCAGGAAGCTGAATACAGAATTCTGCAAAATCAATATCAAGAAAAGGAGTTCTTACTTCTAATGAATTAGCCATCGCCATTCTGTCTGATTTGACCATCATATTTCCAGGGACATAATTTTCCAGATCCACTCTCATGATGTCATTCAACAAATCAGGATTCGGAGTAAAACTGTATCCCTGCTGATAATCCTGTGAACATCCCAAAAGGGCACGTTCCGATTTATTAAAAACATTTCTGACGGAATTCAGATGAAAATCCAGAATGGAGTCGTACTTTAAATTCTGTTGGGTTACGAACGAAACCGTCTTTGCTTTTTTGTAAAGGTTAAGGCCGAATCTGGCGATTAGATTTTTATAACTGAAATGATTTTTCATCATATTTTCTACCGTATAAAAATGATATCCGCCGAACAGCTCGTCTCCAACATCGCCTGAAAGGGCTACAGTCAGATTTTTTCTTGCATTTTTACAGATCTCATAATGTGGAAGGTAAGAGGTATCAGCAAAAGGTTCGTCAAAGAAAGGAGAAACATGCAGTAATGATTCAGCCAGATCTTTTTTTTGCTCATGAACTTCTATATGATTGGTGTTGTATTTATCTGCGATTTCTTTGGCATATTTGAGCTCGCTGTCTTTATGGTCATAACCGAAACTGATTGTCGTCTGATGGGGTAAGAACTCATCCACAAGAGCAACTATAGATGAAGAATCCAGGCCGCCGCTCAGAAAACTGCCAACCTGCACATCTGCAATAAGCTGTTTTTTAACAGCATTTTTCAGAAGGTACAGAAACTCCTCCTTAGCATCAGAGAGGCTGATCACCCTGTCTTTTGACGGCAGGCTGTAATACCGTGAAACAATCACCTTTCCCTCTTTCCAGATTAGCTGATGAGCGGGTGGTAAAGTATATATATTGCTGTAAATGCTCTGATAGGTGCTTACATATCCATATTGGAGATAGTTGGAAATGGCTTCAGGATTTACCTTAGGACGGATTAATCCGGATGCAAGAATCGCTTTGATCTCTGAAGCAAAAATAAATTCATTATTATTTCCGATGGCATAATAGAATGGCTTTTCACCAAAACGGTCTCTTGCACAGAACAATTGCTGTTCACGGTCATCCCAGATGGCAAAAGCAAACATTCCCGGAAGATCATGGATGAGGTTCTGCTGCTTTCTCTGATACATCGCAAGAATGACTTCTGTGTCGGAACCTCCATGGTAAGGATATTCTGCATATTGTCTCTTAATATCCTGGTATCCATAGATTTCACCGTTAAGGACAATACATTCATTTTTTGTATTGGAGAACATAGGCTGTTTCCCGTTTTCGGACAAGTCTATAATGGAAAGTCTGCGGTGGCCTAATATTGCATTATCATAGAATTCAAAGTCTGAAGAATCGGGTCCGCGATGAACCAGAGAGTCTGTCATTTTTTTGATTTCCTCCTGATAATTTGCTGCATTATTGCTTATAATTCCGGCTATTCCGCACATATGCTTTTATTTTTCATCATTAATTTTATCATTTAGTAAAGCTAAATTACAATAAATTGAGGAAAGTTCGATCGGTTTATATCGGCTGTTCTCACAACTATTGAATCTGCTGGGTTCTGAACCATCTGTGTACAAGGATCTGATAACTATGATTTTATTTTGTCGGATACTCATCATCAATATCAGCCATTGTAGATATTGATTATCTGGTGAAAGTATATTTTATAATTTTTAGTAGCTGGCTTATTCCCGTTCCGATATTTTTGGAAATGGAAAAGCGTTCAAAGATGGCTGCATAAAGCTTTCTGTTCCATAAAGGAGAAACAAACTCCTTTTCGTAATAATATTTATTGATGAGCTGATCCAGGGTTTTCACTATCTGCTGGTCTGCTCTCTGATCATTATTAATCCTTTTAATATTTTTAAAAATATCAATAGAAGTGCGGTATTGTTTTTCTGTTTCTAATGAACTGTAAACGCCGCCGCTATGAAGCCGGTAAACGCCCACTACTTTATTAAAGCTTCTGCCTTTTCCAAATTCAAGGGCATGATAAAAATAATAAAGATCCCTGTAATTGGGATAAATGTCAATCCATTTCTCATCAATCCAGTCTTTTCTGATCAGATAAGTAAAAGTTTGGGTAGGGCGCTGTACAAAAAAGCTGTCCTGGGTATAATCAATATATTTCTGTCCGTTGAACATGGAGTCTTTTCCATCGTCTGTCAGTTTATTTTCATCCTGATGGAACAGTAAATTTCTGGCGGTCACCATGACATATTCTGAATTGTTCTCAAGGAAATCATACTGAAACTGTAGCTTTTGCGGGTCAGTCCAGTAATCATCCCCTTCACAGTAGGCCAAATATTTTCCTTTAGCCTGTGCGAATGCAAATCTTTGGTTTTCCACAAAACCGATATTGGCTTTATGATTAAAATACCGGATGATATCCGGGTATTGCGTTGCAAATTCTGAAATAATACTGTCAGAATCATCCGGTGAATTATCATTGCAAATAATCAACTCAAACGGAAAGTCTGTTTTTTGGGAGAGCACACCTTCAATAGCCTCCTTTAAATAAGGGGCGTGATTATAGGTGAGCATGATGACCGATATTTCTGGCTTCATTGATTTAGTAATGAAATCTGTTAATAAAAGATGGAAGAATCTCTTTAGATATCAAATTTATTAATTCCTGGGGATTATATTTAAGATTTCCCTTTTGTATTGTGTTGTTAATAAGACTGGCTCTGTTCATTTGTGTCAATTTGAATTAATATTTAATCAGTGGGATTACTTCAATATATTGAGAAAAGCAGCACCTTTATTTTTAATGATGGTTCTTGCGTTTATGATTTCATTAAATCTGGCTTTCTGATATTGATATTCTTTCAAAGTATTGGAAGCAGCAGAAAACTGCAATTGGAGAGCCTGCTTTATTATTTTAGGAATGAAATCTCTGTTCAATATTTTGGAATCAAACGCGAGCACCGGATTCAGATAGCGTTGTTCCCGCTGCACTCTCAGAGCATTGATATGGCTGGTTTTATGGAAATCCTGTTTGCCATCATGTACAACTCTGCTGGGCGGGCATACGATGATTTTTTTCCTGAAAAAAGAAATACGTTGTACATATTCATAATCTTCAGAATAATGAAAGAAGTAAGGATTAAAGCCCCCGATTTCTTCAATGGTTGCTTTGGGAAGCAGCCAGTGAGCGGCATTCACAAAATCGATTTCATAATAATCTTTCAGACTATTGTTAAAGCTGTCTGAAAATATTCTGTTATCCGGAGTATTTCTTGCCAGATAACGTTCGAAAAAAATATCGAGCTTTTTCTCGCTGCCATCCATATGTATCGGACTTAAAATTCCCAGCTGATTTTTGTCTGGGTACGCGTTGTAGACATCCAATAGTTTTTGAAAGCTGTCCGGATAAATCCACGCATCCTGATTCATCAGGTAGAAAAAATCGGCTCCTTCTTTATACGCTTTTTCTATCCCTGTATTATTCGCTTTTCCAAAACCTAGATTTTGTGGAGACTGAGTGAAGTCTACTTCAGGAAAATACTTTTTGATATATTCCTGAGTGCCGTCTGTGGATCCGTTATCTATTACAAAACATTTTACAGGAACTGAAGAGGTTCTTAAACTTGAAAAACATCTTTCTGCCCACTTCATGGCATTATAAGTAACAATGATTACATGAATAGCCGCCATTTTAAATATACTTTCGGGTTAACGTTTCCAGATAACTTTCAGGACTGATACCTGAAAAGAAGTCGTGAATTTCTTTATCAAAATCTACTCTGTAGAAGTCTCCTTCGTTTACTTCTGAATAATAGGCTTTTTGATGGGTTTCTTTTTCAATAGCACCTATAATTTCTTTTAAATCAAAATTATAGGGGAAAGAAAAATTAATGACTTTATTAGAAAGATGCAGGCAGTAGGACTCTAAAAATTTAGAAATATCATCTATATCCAGCAATAGTCTTCTGGCCTTTGTATGAACTGTAAACTGATTTGAATTTTTAATCTGATTTTTAAGAAAATTGAATAATGTATTTGGGTTTCCTCCGTTTCCTACAATATTCCCGATTCTGAGAATCAGGTAGTTTTTACACTTATTTTTGATATAATTTTCAATTTCCTTTTTATGTAAAACGTAAAGACTGTCCTGTTTTGATTGATCATGAATGCTTAGAGTAGAAAAATAAATTAATTTGTGATTGCTATTACTTTCAATACATTTATCCAACAGAGTAAATTCTCTTTCAAACTCTGAACTTGTCGTTTCCAGAGAATTCGAAACGCCAGAAGCGAAAAATAGATTTTCCTCTGAGTCTATATTTTTTAATGAATTGGCAATAAGTCCGTTTCCTATGATCATATTTTATTAAACAGTTTTAGATAAATTTTAATTCTTTATGTTGTGTTTTTTATTGATACTTCCAGCGTATCTTATATAGGCGTAATATTTTTTTGCTATTTCCAAATGCTCATTAAAATTAAGTTTTTTGGGATAAAATTTTAATGTCAGAAATAGGTTTTTTTTATTAACAGGGTAGTATTTAAAAAAATTGTGCAAAAACCCTAAAAATATTTTCTTTTCAGCTTCGGTGTCGATTTCTTTTTGAAAATCAGATCTTATACTTTCCCTTACTTTGATATTGGCATCTAACCAATTTTTATCCGGATTTCCGCCAGAAAAATGTTGAATCAGGATATCGTTAACCACATAGTTCTGTTTTTTTGTAGAAACTCTTAAGCTAAAATCAAGATCATAACCATGGAATCCTTTCAATAGATTTTCGCTGAATTTAAACTGATTAAATATTTCTTTTTTAATTCCCAGAAAAACACCGTCAACAGCAAAGACTTTATTTCTGTTTTCCCTCGTTGTTTGAATGGGAAAATACAAGGTGTTCTCTTTATTTCCCTGTAAAATATTTACGAAATTATACTTCTCTGTAACGGTCCAGCTTGATGGAGCAGAAGGAACGTAGGATGATCCTGCAAGTCCTATAACTCCTGTATTTTCCTGGTTTAAATGATTTATAAGCGTATTCCCCCAATCTTCATTTTTAAATAAGATGTCTTCATGGATGAAAAGCAAATAATCAAAACCAGCTTTTTCTGCACCTTTGTTATAAGCTTCACAAATTCCCATCAATCCAGGATTGTCTATTTTAATGATTTCATAAGACACACCAATCGTTTCTGCAATATTCTTTTTAAGTGCAGAAAAATAGTCAGGAAGGTATGATGAGATTATGATGGAGATCATCTTAAAGCAAATTATCAATTATTGTAAAAATTTTACCTGCCAATTTCTTGTCAGAATATTCGTTTTCCAATCTCTGATAAATATTTTCGCCATAACTTTCTCTTAGATTGGCATCCTGCATAAGTTTAACGGTTTCTTCAGCCATGGCATCCATATCCAGATAGGGAACAAGTACTCCATGATTGTTTTCCAGAAATTCAACGGCACCACCACTTTTTTCAAAAGCTACGATTGGTTTTTTTAGCTTTGCAGCAGTCAGCATAACTAATGGGAAAGGATCTTCACGGGACATTAAAAGAAAAACATCAAAAATATTTATATAATCATTTGGCGTTTTGTTATGATCGATAAAAATAATGTCCTTTTCTACCCCTAATTTTTCAGCATCCAGTTTGGCACATCGTACAGCAGCGCTTTTGGATGTCCCTCCAAGGTTGATAAATTTAAAATTAAGATCAGTTTTCTGTTTTATTTTCTGAACCAAGACAGGAACCATCTCTGTACCTTTTCTTAATTCCTGAGAACTCGCAATTCCAACGATCAATTCTTCATTTTTAATATTCAGTTCCTTTTTCAATAATTCTTTATCCTTCTGGAGATTGAGAACATTGTTTACGAAAGAATGTATTGCTGTTACTTTTTGAGGGTCTGCATTGTACTTGTTGATAAGATTGTCGGCAACAGCTTGCGAACCTGCAATGATTTGGGTGATGTTTGAAATGTTTTCCAAAACAAACTCTTTAGAGTAAGTACTTTCAATCCCAAAACTAAGCTCATGAATAGCAACAATTGTAGGAATATTTTTTTTATAAAAAGGAAGCGTCCAAATCAATGATTCCATTGTGTTTCCATACACCAGATCGTATTTGTTTTCAAGAAGAGAGGTAGTAATTTTATCAATTTTGTCTTGTTGAGTCTCTTTTTTTCTGAAAACAATTGATTGAACTCTTTTTAAATTTCTTTTTAAAAACGAAAAAGACTGTAAATGATAATGAGCAACAACAATATTGTTAGCTACTTTTGCAAATTCTTCATACAATTCTCCTCCTCTGATCAATAAAATATCGATCTGATAATTCTCTTTTTCTTTTTTTAATCTTTTTATTAAATCTAAAACAAGAATGGGAGCACCGGATAAAGAAGCTTCGTGAGAAATAAATAATATTTTTTTTGTACTCATTTTAGAGGGTTTGAGAAATTAAATTTTGGCTATTTTTCATAATTGTGTTTTCCGGAACAGATTTGTGTATTACACAGCCGGCTCCAATAATGGAATTATCTCCGATAGTAACCCCTTTTAATATTACAGTATTGCTTCCAATCCAGCAATTTTTACCAATTTTAATAGGAGACGTCATATATTTTTCTTTTTCTACAAAAAGTTTTTCACCTTTTTCGATAAGATGATTATGATCGTATAGTCTTACGCCTTCACCAAAAATGGTATCATTACCAATTTCAATTTTATCTAAACAATTAATAGAACAATAATTGTTGAAAAAAACACCTTTTCCAATTCTAAGCTCAGCATTCGGAAAAACTAAAATATTGCAGTATTCTCTCAATAAAAAATTTTCACTAATTGTAATATTTCCTATTTGATTATTTTCACCTTTAAAAATATCTGCATCTTTTGGAGAAAAACTTGGATGAATATTTATATTAGGTTTGGACATGAAAATATTCCATTTTTCCTGTTTTTTCCTTTTATCATTATTCTCGACAAGAGTAATGATTTTTTTTGCGATATTTTTTTTTATGTTTGTAAGCATTTTAGAAAAATTTATATTTCAGATAATATAATTTTACAGGCAGGTTATATTTCAGGCATAGATTCAGCCAACGTTCTTTTCCTCTATATTGAGAATATTGTTCAGACACTTTCAGGATTTCCTTTTTATCTGTGGATGTTATGTAGATCTTTTTGATGTCGTTATTTATTTTTGTCTTATTTTCAAGATTATGATCATATTTTAACCTCAAAAGTATTTCTTCCACAAAAACAATCCTTTCTTTTATTTTAGAAATGTTTTCACCATGCTTTCTATGATATGCAAGATTTTCAGGGATAAAATCAATAAAATAATTCTCATTAATTCTCAACCATCTGTCATAATCTTCGATAAGAATATTTTTATCGTAAGGACCTGTCTCAATTAAGACCGTTCTTTTAACCAATGTAGCAAGAGCTGGGATAGGGTTGATCTTTTTCAATGTACTTTTAAATTGATTTTCATCTTTATAAAAACTCAAATCATCAAGATAATTAATTAACGTCTTATCTTCTTTGATGATAAAGCAGCTTGAAAAAATCATTCCGAAATCATTCCCCTTTTTTTCTAAAGAGGCTATACACTTTTCAAGAAATGAAGGATGAAGGTAGTCATCGGCGGCTATAATATTTACATATTTTCCCTCAGTCATCTCAATACATTCATTAAGTGTTGCAGCGAATCCTATGTTTGTTTCATGAAAATTGGTTTTTGCAGAAATGTTGTTTTCGTTCAGCCAGTTTTTTGTGATCTCCACAGAATTGTCTGGTGAAGCATCATCAGCAATAATGAGTTCCCAGTTTTTATAAGTTTGATTTTTAATACTATTTAAACACTCAGGGATAAATTCTGAGTGTTTGTATGAAACAACAATAAAACTTACCAACGGATTCTCCATTAGAATTTGTTTAATAATTCAATAACTTTAGCTATTTCCTCGTTTTCCATTACCGGAGAAATAGGCAGGCTTAAAACTTCTTGATGAATCTTTTCACTGATCGGAAAAGATTGTGAATTCCAATCTTTATAAGCTTCCTGTTTGTGGGGAGGAATCGGATAATGAATCAAAGTTTGAACACCATTTTCTGTAAGATAGGCCTGAAGCTCGTCTCTTTTTTCTGTTCTGATAAGGAAAATATGCCAAACATGCTCGTTCTCATTTTCAGGGTTTTCCGGAAGAATAATGTTGGAATTTGAAATTTTGCTGATATATTGTCTTGCGATCTTTCTTCTCACCTCATTTTCTTCATCAATGTATTTTAGCTTAATATCTAAAACAGCAGCCTGAATTTCGTCTAGTCTGGAATTTAATCCTTGATAAATATTTACATATTTTTTATTTGAACCATAATTTGCCAAAGCTCTTATGGTTTTTGCCAATTCTTCATCATTAGTCGTAATTGCGCCAGCATCGCCCAAAGCACCTAAATTTTTTCCGGGATAGAAACTAAAACCAGAGGCATCACCAAGATTTCCTGTCTTTTTTCCTTCCCATTCTGCTCCAATAGCCTGAGCATTATCCTCAATGATTTTTACATTATATTTTTGAGCCAATTGCTGCAATTCTTCAGAGAAAATAACTCTTCCGTAAAGATGCACAATTAAAATACCCTTTGTTTTTGGAGTGATTTTTTCTTCAATTTTTGATACGTCAATATTATAGTTGGCAATATCTGGTTCTACCAAAACGGGTACGAGTCCATTATCAGAAATGGCTAAAATAGAAGCAATATAAGTGTTTGATGGAACTAAAATTTCGTCTCCTTCTTTCATTAATCCCATTTCGATATATCCTCTTAGGATAAGGCGAAGAGCATCTAAACCATTGGCAACACCGATTGCGTGTTTTGTTCCGATATATTGAGAAAGATTTTTCTCAAATAGATTCAGTTCATTGCCCATAAGATACCATCCGGAACGGAAAACCTGCAAGAGCTTTGCCTCAATTTCTTCTTGGTGCTGTAGATTAATTTTTTGTAGATCGAGGAACTTAATCATGAGAATAAATTTTTTATTTTTTTGTTGAAAGGCTTTTCTATTACTTTATATGCAAAAATACTTACAGGGAGCATAATGAAAAACGTTCTAATCATTTTGAATTTCATAGGAATTTCCTTCTTTGTCTTTCATATTCAGGTCTAAAATCTTTCCGTCTAAAGTTATAAAACCAGTTTGTCTGGCAGGATTTCCATACCAAACTGTATTTGAAGGAATATTTTTTGTAATGACACTTCCGGCACCGATCAAAGCATTTTCTCCGATTACATTCCCAGCAATAATTGTAGAGTTGGCCCCAATTGAAGCACCTTTTTTCACCAGTGTTTTACTGAATTCTAAAGGATATTGTTTTGAACGCGGAATAAGATCATTCGTAAAAGTTACATTTGGACCGATAAATACATTGTCCTCCAATGTTACCCCGTCCCAAACCTGTACGCCGGGTTTAATTGTTACATTATCACCTATTTTTACGTCATTTTCAATAAAAACATTGCAGTTTATATTGCAATTTTTACCAATTTCAGCACCTTTTAAAACAACGCAGAATTGCCAAATCATGGTGGCTTCTCCTATGTTTTCACTTTGGACATCGGCTAATGGATGAATTTTATTTTTCATTTTGTATTTTTAAAAATGTATCATAATCTCTGACATAGTCTTCCTCATTATAATGATGAGATGCCAGAACCAGACAAATTGCACCTGATGAAAAATTAATTTCTGAAGCCCAAATTCCCGGTGGAATGTGAAGCCCAATATCCGGGCGGTTCAGAAAAACCTGTCTTTTAAACTTTCCATCATCCAGTGAAACCTCGAAACTTCCGCTGGCTGCAATCAAAAACTGATGACATTCTTTATGAGAATGTGCACCACGGCTTTCTCCACCCGCAATGTCGTATAAATAAAATATTCTTTTAACATCAAATGGGAAGTTTGAATTGTTTTCAACCACTGTAAGATTACCCTCATCAAAACTTATTTTTCCAAGGTCTATAACACTACAATCAAATACTGAAAGCTTATTTTTCATTTGCCAGCTTTTTAAATTCTTCAAAATCTCTGATGTAATCATCCTGATTATAAGTATGATCAGAAACAATAAGAGCAAGTGAATTGGTAGAGAAATTCTCTAGTTTCCGCCAAAACATTTTCGGAATATATAATCCATAATAGGATCTGTTTAAAGAAAACCGCTGCTCTTCTTTACCATTATGAATCACTACATCAAAACTTCCCGAAAGAGCAATAATAAACTCCTGCTGTTCTTTAAAAGCGTGACTTCCTCTTGTTTCCCCTCCCGGAACATCATAAATCCAATACGTTCTTTTAATTTCAAAAGGTAGTTGATTGGGGTGCTCAAAAAAGGAAAGATTTCCTCTTTTGTCATAAATTTTTGGAAGTTCTATTATTTTTGGAATCATGGAGTCTGTACTTTATAATCAAAATTCGGTCTTGTAATTCCCGGATACAGATGAAGTTTGCTGCCCACTTTTACATTTTCAACCTCAAAGCCTACAATACTGTCGACTGCAAATAATACTTCAGTTTGATTTTTTCCGAAAATTAATTTAAAATAGTAATTTCCTGCATTAATTAAACCTGCCGGAATATCAAATTCTACTGTATAATCCCCAGTTTCGGAATTATTATTTTCAGTAATAAGTTTTCCTACATGGAAGATAATAAGCTCTTCATAATTTCTTAGTTCAAAAGTAGCATCCAGATTGATATTAGCACAATTATTCTGAAAAACAAGCTTTACATGAATTCCGGAATCAATATCAATGAGATCTCCATGAATAGGATTTACAGAAAATTCTTTTATTCTGATGTTATTATTTCCTAGAGCTTCATTAATATTTCCATTGTAATAATAAGAACTTGCTGTTGTACTGCTTTTTTGATATTCTATAATTGTATTTAGCATATCTCCTTCATAGGCCAAAGTTCCTTGGTTTAAAAGGATTCCTTTGTTGCAAAGTTCTTTTACGGCAGTCATATTATGACTTACAAAAAGAATGGTTCTTCCTTCTCCTTTTGCTACATCGTTCATTTTTCCCAGGCATTTTTTTTGAAAATCTGCATCACCCACGGCCAATACTTCATCTACAATCAGAATTTCAGATTCCAAGTGAGCTGCTACAGCGAAAGCCAGACGAACATACATTCCCGATGAATATCTTTTTACCGGAGTGTCAATATATCTTTCTACCCCTGAAAAAGCTACGATCTCATCAAATTTTCTTGAAATTTCCTTACGGGTCATTCCAAGAATTGCTCCATTTAAAAAAACATTTTCGCGTCCTGTCATTTCAGGATGAAACCCGGTTCCGACTTCCAATAAAGAGGCAATTCTTCCGTTGGTGTATATTTTACCGGTTGTAGGTTTTGTTACCTTACTTAAAAGTTTTAACAGGGTAGATTTTCCGGCCCCGTTTCGCCCAATAATTCCTACTGCAGTTCCTTGTTCAATCTCAAAATTGATATCCCGAAGTGACCAAACGTACTCAGAAGTTCCCTTGGTTGTTCTGTCATTTACCTCGCCAATTTTAAGATATGGATCTTCTTTTCCTCTTACTTTGTGCCAGAATCTGTTTAAGTCATGAGATAAGGTACCCGTTCCGACCTGTCCGAGACGGTATTGTTTTGATATATTTTCTGCTTTTAAAGCTAGCATTTTTAAATTGTTTAGGGGAAGTTAATAAATTTTTAAACTGTGTCCATGAAGGATTTTTCCACCTTGTTGAAAATGAAAGTACCTGTTACCAATAAAATAAGGATGATAAATGTACTGATAGTGAGCATTATTGGAGAAAAGTCCCCAACACCAAGCCAGGCATATTTAAAACATTCGAAAATCCCTGTTAAAGGATTGTAAAATGAAATGCTTTTAAAGAATCCCGGTAAAGCTGAGGTTGGATAAATAACTGGTGTTGCATACATATACAGACTCACTCCAAACCCCAACAACATACTTAAATCTTTATATTTTGTGGTTAACGCAGAAAATATCATTCCTACTCCCAATGCAAATAATGCCATTAGTAAAATTAAAAAGGGAGTTGCTAAGATCCAGATATTAGGATGAATCTGTCCTTTTGATAAATAATAACCCCAACCGATAATAAATAGGAGAAACTGTACTCCAAAACGCATCAGGTTAGAAATTACAATGGATAAAGGAGAAACCAGTCTTGGAAAATATACTTTGCCGAAAATATTTGCATTACCAACAAAAGTTGAAGATGTTCCTAATAAACAAGCTGAAAAATAATTCCAGAGGGTCACTCCTGCAAGGTAGAAAAGTAATGGTGGTGCTCCGTCAGTTGGAAGGTTGGCAATTCTTCCGAAAACAATTAAATAAACAATCGTCGTTAGAATTGGATTGATAAAAAACCAGATCGGACCTAAAATAGTCTGCTTAAAGCTGGATACAAAATCTCTTTTTACAAACATATAAACAAGATCTTTGTATCTCCAGACTTCTTTTAGCTTCAAGTCAAATAACGAATGATCAGCATCAATCGTTTCTGTCCACTTTTGTTGTGGTTCATTCATCTGTGTAAGTTTTTGCAAATTTATAATAATTAATTCTTACCGTATGTATTAGTTTATAAATTTTCATAGTCCATAAAACTAAAAATCAACAACTAATATATTGATATTTGTCGGCATGAGCAAAAACTATTGGCCATAAAGCCAATAGTCTATGAATTTTATAAATTATAATTGTTATTTTCTGATAAGTTGTTTCAGGTATTCACCGTATCCGCTTTTACCATATTTGGTAGCCGTTTCAAGCAGTTTCTCCTCATTAATGAATTTGTTTCTGAATGCAATTTCTTCGATGCAGCCGATTTTAAATCCTTGTCTTTTTTCGATAACACTTACAAATTCTGAAGCGTCATGAAGAGAATCAAAGGTCCCTGTGTCCAGCCATGCCGTTCCTCTGTTAAGAACAGCTACTTCAAGTTTTCCATTGCTTAAGTAAACATTGTTGATGTCTGTGATTTCCAGCTCACCTCTTGCAGAGGGCTTGATGTTTTTAGCGATTTCAACGACATTGTTATCATAAAAATACAGGCCGGGAACAGCGTAGTTTGACTTAGGGTTTAAAGGCTTTTCTTCAATGGAAACAGCTTTCAGGTTTTTGTCGAATTCTACTACACCATATCTTTCAGGGTCTGCTACGTGGTAAGCAAAAACAACTCCTCCCTGCGGATTGGTTTTGTTTTTCAATAAAGTTCCCATTTCGGAACCATAGAAAATATTATCTCCCAATACCAGTGCTGCGGGGTCGTTACCAATAAATTGCTCACCCAGAATAAAAGCTTGCGCTAAACCATCAGGGCTTGGCTGTACAACATATTCTATATTACAGCCGATTTGCGAGCCGTCGCCCAAAAGTTTGATGAAACCTTCCTGGTCATGTGGAGTGGTGATGATCAGAATATCCTTGATTCCTGCTAAAAGCAGTGTGGAAAGCGGATAGTAAATCATAGGTTTGTCATAAACAGGCATCAGCTGCTTGCTTACTGCAATGGTTAGAGGGTAAAGTCTTGTTCCGGAACCTCCGGCTAATATTATTCCTTTCATGTTTTGGTGCGTAAGACGCTTATTTCTTTTGTGTTGTGAGTTGAATTTCTGTGGAAGATAAAGAGTTCTATTGCTCTGTATCTCAAATAATATATTTAGCTGTATTGTTTGCTGTAATAATCCTGATAATTTCCGGAAGTTACATTCTCCAGCCATTCCTTATTTTCCAGATACCAATCGATGGTTTTTGCTAATCCTTCTTCAAAGGTAACTGAAGGTTTCCAGCCTAAATCTTTATTCAGTTTTGTTGCATCAATAGCGTAACGTTTGTCGTGACCTGGTCTGTCTTTTACAAAAGTGATCAGTTTTTCTGAATAACCTTCCGGTCTTTCCAGTTTGGCATCCATTTGTTTGATCAGTTCTTTGACAAGGTCAATATTCTGCCACTCGTTGAATCCTCCGATATTGTAAGTCTCACCGGTTTTTGCTTCTTTAAAGATCTGATGAATCGCCTTGGCATGGTCAATGACAAACAACCAGTCTCGGGTATATTTTCCGTCACCGTAAATAGGAAGTGGTTTCTCGTTGATGATATTCGAAATACAAAGAGGAATAAGCTTTTCAGGGAAATGATTCGGGCCGTAGTTGTTGGAACAGTTCGATACGATGAAAGGCATTCCATAGGTATTTCCATAAGCTCTTACCAAATGGTCAGAAGCTGCTTTGGATGCTGAATACGGAGATTGAGGGTCGTATGATGTGGTTTCTAAAAAGAAACCTGTTTCCCCTAAGCTTCCATATACTTCATCCGTGGAAATATGATAGAAAAGATTGTCTCTTTTTTCATCCGGGAATCTGCCGTGGGTATGATCAGGATTTAATGTCCAGAATTCCTTACAAAGGTTCAGAAGATTAGCGGTTCCGTTTACATTTGTATTGATAAATGCCATTGGATCTGTAATACTTCTGTCTACGTGGCTTTCTGCTGCTAAATGTACAACAGCATCCGGGTTATATTTTTCGAAAACTTTTCTAAGCTCTTCCGGTTTTGTAATATCTGCTTTTTCGAAAATATAATTCGGCTCATTTTCAATGTCCTTTAAGTTTTCCAGATTTCCGGCGTAGGTAAGAGCATCAAGATTGATGATCGTAGTATCCGGATTGTTTTTTACAAACTCTCTTACAACATGGGAGCCGATGAATCCGGCACCTCCTGTAATGATAATATTTTTCATTGATTTATTTTGTGATGGTCTTTCTTCCTATACTTTTATAATGAAATCCGTTCTGTTCAGGGATTTCCAGCGGGTACATATTTCTGCCGTCAAAAATGACTTTGTTTTTCATCTTTTTAGCCATCAGTTCAAAATTAGGATTTTTAAACTCCGGCCATTCTGTAGCAATAAACAGTGCATCTACATCTTCGAGTGCATCATACATTCCTTTGGCGTATTGTATTTTGTCGCCTAAAAGCTTCTGAACATTACTTTCTGCAACAGCGTCATAGGCTATTACCTCTGCACCTTTCTCCAATAGAAGAGCGATGTTGTCTAATGATGAGGCTTCTCTGATATCATCCGTATTGGCTTTGAAGGCAAGCCCCCACATAGCAATTTTCTTTCCTTCAATATTTCCTCCGAAATATTTTTCAATTTCAGATACTAAGATTACCTTCTGGGCTGTATTTACATTTTCCGTAGCTTCAAGGATCTGAAAATTAAAATCTTCCTGCTTTCCGGATTTTATAAGCGCTTTTACGTCTTTAGGAAAGCAGCTACCTCCATATCCGATTCCCGGGAATAAGAATCTGTGTCCGATTCTGTCATCACTACCCATTCCCAGTCTTACCTTATCTACATCTGCGCCCACTTTTTCACAATAGTTCGCAATCTCATTCATAAAGGTAATTTTTACTGCCAGAAATGAATTCGCGGCATATTTTGTAAGTTCTGAGGATTTCTCATCCATGAAAATGATGGGAATTCCGGTATTGGTAAAAGGCTGGTATATTTTAGACATGATGTCTTTGGCTCTTTCCGAACTTGCACCAACCACTACTCTTGAGGGATTCATTGAATCTTCAACCGCAAATCCTTCTCTTAAAAATTCGGGATTTGAAACAACATCAAAAGGGATATTTGTTTTTGCTGAGATGGTTTCTCTTACTCTGTCTGCAGTTCCTACAGGAACCGTACTTTTATTGACAATGACTTTGTATCCTGTTATCATTTCGCCAATATTATCAGCTACCTGAAGTACATAAGACAGATCTGCAGATCCGTCTTCTCCCGGAGGAGTAGGTAATGCCAGATAAATCACTTCGCTTTTGTCTAAAGCTTCTTTAAGGTTGGTCGTGAAAAATAATCTTTCAGACTGAATGTTTCTTAAAAACATTTCTTCAAGGTTCGGCTCATAGATGGGAACTATGCCGTTTTTCATACCTTCTACTTTTTTTTCATCAATATCAACACAGTATACTGAATTGCCAAGTTCTGCCAGAGTGGTTCCTGTAACCAAACCTACATAACCTGTTCCTACAATCGTTATATTCAAAATGTCTGTTTTTAAATTCTAAGACAAAAGTAATAAAAATCTTCTGACATATTCTTTTAATTTATTGTAAATGAATCTGGCGCTATTTACTTGATACTTAAGATTATTTTGCATTTTTAGAAAAAAAGCTTATATTTGCAATGGATTTACGGAAAAAATGGGAAGGCTTCGGAAGAAAGCCTTTTTTCGTACTGTAAATCAAGATAAAAATATATGGAGTTTAGAAAAAGAATTGAAGAATTATTAAATGAATTCCTTGAGACCAGAAAAGATCTGTTTCTTATTGATCTTAAAATTTCTGCAGGGGATGATATTACAGTGATTTTGGATGGTGATAACGGAGTTTCTTTGCAGGATTGTCTTGATGCAAGCCGCGCAATTGAATTCAATATGGATCGCGAAGAGCATGACTTCAGCCTTCAGGTGATGTCTGCAGGACTGAGCGAGCCATTATCCACACCAAGACAGTTCAGTAAAAACATTGGAAGAGAGATTGAGGTGATGCTGGAGGATTCTTCTAAAATTGAAGGAGAATTGTCAAAAGTAGACGATGAGAAGATCACACTTGTTCTACGTTACCGGAAACCGAAAGATATCGGAAAAGGAAAAGTAGATGTGGAGGAGGAGAAAGAAATTTCTTATCCTGAGATCAAAAAAGCATTAGTAGTAATTAAATTTTAAAAAGAAAAAAGAATAGATGGATAATATAGCGTTGATTGAATCCTTTGGTGATTTTAAAGACGAAAAAGGGATCAGTAAGATTGATCTTATGGCAATTATTGAAGATTCACTGAAAACTCTTTTAAGAAAGAGATTTGATTCAGATGATCATTTTGATGTGATTGTAAACCCGGATAAAGGAGATTTTCAGATATTTTTAAATAAAACAATTGTAGAGGACGAAATGTCTGAAGATGATGATTTGGAAATTGAAATTTCTGAAGCAAAGAAGATTGATCCTACCTTCGAAGTAGGTGAGGACTTTACAATGGAAATTCCTGTTGCACAGTTGGGAAGAAGAAATATTCTTACCCTTAAGCAGATTCTGGCTACAAAACTTCAGGAACACAATAATGCAATGCTGTACGAACAGTTCAGAGATAAAATTGGTGAAATTGTTGTAGGGGAAATCCACCACATCCGTCATAAGCACGTGATTCTGCTGGATGATGAAGGAAATGAATTTATTTTACCGAAAGAAAACCAGATCCCATCCGATTTCTTTAAAAAGGGTGAGAATATCAGAGCTATTGTTGAGACAGTAGATTTTAAAGGTTCTAAACCACAGATTATTATTTCCAGAACTGCACCTAAGTTCCTTGAGAAGTTATTAGAGCTGGAAATTCCTGAGATCCAGGACGGAACAATTATCCTGAAAAAGGTAGTGAGAATTCCTGGTGAAAAGGCGAAGATTGCAGTAGATGCTTATGATGACAGAATTGATCCGGTAGGAGCTTGTGTTGGAGTAAAAGGATCCAGAATTCATGGCGTTGTAAGAGAGTTGAGAAATGAAAACATCGATGTTATTCAGTGGTCTAAAAACCCTGAGATCTTGGTGAAGAGAGCATTAGGAAATGTTACTATTAACAAAATTGAAATCAATGAGGAGACCAACTATGCGTTGGTATATACTCCTGTTGAAGAAATTTCTAAAGTGATCGGAAAACAAGGTCAGAATATCAGACTGGCTTCTTGGTTGACAGGATATGAGATTGATGTATACAGAGAGTCCAGCGAGGATGATGATGTTGAATTGAAAGAATTTAACGATGATATCGAGCAGTGGATTTTGGATGAGTTTAAGAAAGTAGGACTTACGACTGCAAAATCAGTATTGGATAAAGAAACTGAAAGTCTTTTAAATATGGTTGACCTTGAAGAAGAAACTATTGAAGAGGTGAAACGTATTCTGAGAGAAGAATTTGAAGATTAAGATTTTAAATAAATTTTAATAAACAGTAAAAAAGAAATACTTTAATTTTAAAAATTAAAAACAGTAAATAATATAAATGCCAAAAATTAGATTAAATAAAGCGGTTAAGGAATTCAACATTTCGATGTCCAGATTAGTAGAGTTTTTACAGTCAAGGGGTTTCGAGGTTGAAAGCAATCCTAACGCTCAATTGGAAGAAGCGGCATATTCTGCATTGGAGGCTGAGTTTGCTAAAGACGGCGAACAAAGAAAGGCTTCCCATGAGGTGGTGATCACTAAAGTTCCGGAAGAAAAACTGGAAATTGAAGAAAAGAAAACCCCTGAAGTGATAAGAGCTAAAGCAAATAAACCAGAAACTAGAATTTTAGGTAAAATAGATTTGGAACCTAAGAAGCCTGAAGCTGAAGAGGCTCCTGCAGCTCCTGCAGTTCCTGTGGCTCCTGTTGCGACACCGGTTGAAGAAAAGAAAGAAGAAATCGTGAAAGAAGAACAACCGGAAGTTAAAGCAGCGCCTGAAAAGCAGGAATTTAAAGTTTTGGATAAAATTGATTTGTCTCAAATAGAATCTAGAAACAGACCTGTGAAAAAAGACAAACCAAAAATGGAGGAGAAAAAAGAAGAAGTTAAACCTGTGGAACCAGTAAAAGAAACTCCAAAACCAGTGGTTGCAGAGGAGAAAAAAGTGGAAACTCCAAAAGCAGAGGCTGAGCCTGAATCTCAGGAACCACAGAAAATTGAGACAGTATATCAAAAACTTGACGGTCCTAAAATCGTTGGGGAAAAGATTGACTTGACTCAGTTTGCGCCGAAGCCGGGTGCCGGAGCAAAAAAGAAAAGAAAGAGAATTGAAAAACCTGGTCAGAATAACCAACAAGGTCAGGGGAATAATCAAAACTCAGGAAATAATAACCAAGGTGGTCAGGGCCAGGGAAACCGTCAGAATAATAACGGTGGACAAGGCGGAAACCGTCAGGGTCAGGGAGGACAAGGAAACCGTCCTCAAGGTCAGGGTGGCCAGGGTGGAAACCGTTTTGGAAATAACCAGGGTGGTGGAAACCGTCAGGGTCAAGGTGGTGGCTTCAAAAAAGGAGGTCAGAACAACAGACCAGGGCAAAGAGTTATGCCAGTTGAATTAACTGACGAACAGGTTAAAAACCAGATCAAAGAAACATTAGAAAAACTTACTAATAAAGGAGGGAAATCTAAATCTGCAAAACACAGAAAGGACAAAAGAACTTTCCGTAGAGAGCAGGATGAGCGCCAGCAGGAGCTTGAAGCACAAGACAGAACTCTTAAAGTAACAGAATTCATCACAGTAGGTGAATTGGCAAGTTTGATGAATGTTTCTCCAACTGAAGTAATCTCTGCTTGTTTCTCATTAGGGGTAATGGTTACCATGAACCAGAGACTTGAAGCGGATACCTTATTATTAGTAGCAGATGAATTCGGTTATAAAATCGAATTCTCAGATGCTGATCTTGAAGATACAGATGCCGAAGATGAAGTGGATACTGAAGAAAGCTTATTGCAGAGAGCTCCTGTAGTTACTGTAATGGGACACGTTGACCACGGTAAAACTTCATTATTGGATTACATCAGAAAAACCAACGTAATTGCTGGTGAATCAGGAGGTATTACTCAGCATATCGGTGCTTATAATGTGAAACTGGAAAATGGTCAGAGAATTACATTCTTAGATACACCAGGTCACGAAGCCTTTACAGCGATGAGAGCAAGAGGGGCACAGATCACGGATATTGCAATTATCGTAATTGCTGCCGATGATGATGTAATGCCACAAACAAAAGAAGCAATTGCTCACGCACAGGCTGCAGGAGTACCAATGATTATTGCTATCAACAAAGTAGATAAGCCGAATGCAAACCCGGACAACATCCGTCAGCAGTTATCAGGATTAAATCCACCGGTTTTAGTAGAAGAATGGGGTGGGAATGTTCAGGCACAGGAGATCTCAGCTAAATTCGGTAATAACGTAGATGTATTGTTGGAAAAAGTTTTACTACAGGCTGAAATGCTTGAGTTGAAAGCAAATCCTGACCGTGCAGCAAACGGAGTTGTTATTGAGGCATCTTTAGATAAAGGTAGAGGTTATGTAGCAACAATGTTGGTACAGACCGGAACTTTAAGAGTCGGTGATTATGTAGTAGCAGGTAAAAATCACGGTAAAGTAAAAGCTTTGCTTGATGAAAGAGGTAAAAATCTAAAAGAAGCAGGGCCATCAATTCCTGCAACAATCTTAGGTTTGGACGGAGCGCCTACTGCAGGTGATAAATTCCGTGTATATGCTGATGAAAGTGAAGGTAAAGCTATTGCCAATAAGAGAGAACAGCTGCAGAGGGAATTATCGATCAGAACCAAGAAGCATACAACGCTTGAAGAATTGGGTAGACGTATTGCTTTAGGAGAATTCAAAGAATTGAACATTATCCTGAAAGGAGACGTGGATGGTTCTGTAGAAGCTCTTTCTGATCAGTTACAAAGATTATCAACAGAAGAAATCAGTGTGAAGATTCTTCACTCCGGTGTTGGACAGATCACTGAATCTGATATCAACTTAGCCGCAGCATCAGATGCCATTATCATTGGATTCAATGTAAGAGCAGGTGCCAATGCAAAAGAACTTGCCGATCGTGAGGAAATTGAGATCAGAACTTACTCTGTAATCTATAAAGCAATCGATGAAGTAAAAGAAGCGATGGAGGGAATGCTTTCTCCGGAAATTCAGGAACAGGTGATTGGTAATGTTGAAATCCGTGAAGTATTCAAGATTTCTAAAGTAGGAACAATTGCAGGTTGTATGGTTCTTACCGGAAAAGTAACAAGACAGTCAAAAGTACGTTTGCTAAGAGACGGTATTGTTAAATTTGACGGTGAACTTGAAAGTTTGAAACGTTTCAAAGATGATGTGAAGGAAGTAACAAAAGGTTACGAATGTGGTCTGAACCTTAAAGGTTATAATGATATTGAAATCGGAGATATTCTTGAAGTTTACGAAGAAGTAGCGGTTAAGAAAAAACTGAAATAATAAATAATTTAAGATAAAGAAAGCAGGCATCTCAGATGCCTGCTTTTTACTAATATAATAGTTATAAATAATCTAATTCTGGTTCAGAAAAGTCACAAGCTTTATTAAATCTTCATCCTTATCAAACTTTATTTTATTGGATTTAAAGAAACTGGCTAAGCTGTCTTTTTTATCTGGAAATTGGTTGATAATATCCTTTGGGTTTTTAGGTTTTTTGATAAAGCCGTTTTGTGTTTTGATGTAATATACAGGAGGTAATTTCCTGAAATTAGCTGGTCTTTCACTAGCATAAGAATTTGGCGCTGGTACAACATCTGTAAATTTAGTTTTGACTTTTTTGTACAGAGTGTTTTTTCCGTTGGCCAATTCAAAAAAATAGCCGTTGAGATCATCTGATGTGTCAACTAAAACTAATACTTGCTTAGGAGACAGAACTTCAATTCTTGAAAAATCAGTGGTTTTTGGAAGAACCTGAACTTGTCCGTTTTTCTTAAATTCGATTTCATCAGTGTAACTGTTATAACGTACGGGAAGCTGTTCATAATTAACAGCAATCTTTGCATCAGAAAATTCTTTACCAATATATGGTGAATCCCCTGAAATCTCATCATATTTAAATGTTTTACCTGTAGTCGAGTTGATGCCATCAAATACGGCTTGTGCTCCTGTAGCGCCGTTTACTGATAGTGTATTTTGTGCAAAGCTAAAACTGAAGCTAAATATGGCTATTGCTGTTAAAACTATTTTTTTCATGTTTAATTTTTTTTTAAGTTATAAATATATTACTTTTTAAAAGAAACCAGTGCTTTTTTGTCTTTTTAATCAGAGAAAGTGGTTGTGTTGAAAAAGATTGAAATTAATGATGTCGTTAATTAAAAAAATACCTATAAGCTTGAATATTAGTATTGTTTTAATTTAGATTCATTATAAATAATTATTTTTCTGTTGATTTTAAAGTGTTAAAAAGTAAATAATTTAGTTTCTAATTTAAAATGTAATAATTTTTTACAGCTAATATTGTGAATTATAATGTATGTGGTGGGTTTAGATTGACTTATCATGAATATATCTATGATTTGTGAATCTGAAAAATTTGCTAGTGTTAATATTTATTAACATATTTGCTCCTAAAATATATTAAAATTTGTTAATATGAATGTTAAATTACGTGTATTAACGGCTGGTGTTTTGTTTTTTACAGGACAGGCTGTATTTGCTCAGGAAAAAGACTCCAAGGATAAAAAAGACAAGGAGACAAAAATTGAGGAAGTAGTTGTCTTAGGATATAGTAAGACCGCTACAAAAGCAAAATCTACAACTTCTTCAGTAACTGTAGGTGCTGAAACCTTAGAAAACAGACCTAACATTTCTGTTCTGAATTCAATTCAGGGAACAGCACCAGGTATTGTGATTAACTCTGGATCTGGTTCTCCTGGTTCTGGTAAATTCAATATCTTGATTAGAGGTATGAGTTCTTTGAATGGTTCAAGAGATCCATTATACGTAGTAGATGGTGTTATCACTTCAGGTTCACAGTTCAGAAACTTAAACTCTTATGATATTGAGACATTCAGTATTCTGAAAGATGCACAAGCTACAGCAATTTACGGTAACAGAGCTGCAAACGGAGTTGTTGTAATTACAACAAAAGGAGGGAAATTTAATTCAGGACTGAAGATTTCTTATGATGCCCTGACTTCTTTCTCAATGATACCTAAGCCTGACTATAATATGTCTAGTGCTAAACAGCAGTTACAGATACAAAAAATTTACGGAGGTGGTTTTGCGGCAGATCAAGGCCTATCTCAGGAAGATATTGATAACTGGGCAATAGATACTGACTGGAGAAAGCAATTTACTCGTGTAGGTATTTCTCAGCAACATAATTTAGCGATTACAGGAGGTGGAGAAAATATAAACAACTTCTTATCTTTAGGTTATTTAGACAGTGAAGGTACTGTAAAATCTACCGATTTCAAGAGATTTACATTAAGAAACAACTTAAGTGGTAAGTCTAAAGATGGCAGATTAACTTTCGGTACAATTCTAGGTTTAGGATATTCCAAAAGAAATCAGCTAGATGATGAAGAAAATACAGGAATCAGCTCCAATGTAATCCAGAATGCATTATTTGGTAGCGTACTTTCTCCTTCTTATGTGGCTCCTAATCCATATTCTAATGGAGTAGAACTATTCAATGCTATTGGACAAAACAGTGCAGGAAACAGAGCTTGGATCCTTCAGGATAATATTAATGGAGGAGTTAGAAACAGATTTACTGAATTAAGTATTTCTGCTAATGCAAATGTAAATTATAAGATTACTGATTACCTAAGTGTAGGTAACAGAACTGGTATAGAATATAAAGAATACGAAAGAATCTTTGCAAGAGGTGCTCAGGGGTATTTATCTACAGCTGTAGCAGCGGGAGCTGGTGCTAAGTATGGAGGATCAGAAAGTTTTACAACAACTCAGGATCTGACATTTAACAGTATCACAAACATTACTTTCAATAAAACATTCGGTGACCATACTATTTCAGTTGCTGCTTACATGGATTATATTAAAGCTCATGTAAATACAAATACACAAACTCAAAATGGATTAAACCCATTACAATGGCAGTTTGGTGCTGGAACAGGATATATTCCATTTAATCCTGATACACCGAATATTTACAGACCTACTGTAGGAGCTTCAAAAGTAACTGCGGGTACTTTGGCTTACTTCGGTACTGTAGACTATGATTATAAAGATAAATATGGAGTAAGTGGAGTTATCAGAAGAGATGGATCATACCGTTTCTTACCTACTAACAGATGGGAAACTTTCTGGTCAGCAGCCGTAAGATGGAATATTGACAAAGAAGATTTCATGGCTGAGTCTGGATTCAGATTGCTTAAATTAAGAGCTTCTATTGGTACTACAGGTAACCAGAATTTAGGAGTTGCAGCTAATAACCAAAACCCTTTAGCATTACTTCCGAATAACTTCCTTGATTTATATTCAGGAATCTCTGGATATCAAAACTTATTGGGATATAATTTTGTGAATTTATCTAACCCTTATTTGAAATGGGAGCAGGTAAAACAAACAAATGTTGGGGTTGATTTCAACTATAAAGGTCTTGTAGAAGGTAGCTTTGACTACTATCAAAAAAGAACAACAAGAATGTTCAATACGTTGCAGAGATCAGCTGTTACAGGTACTTACGGTATTAGAGGGAATGACGGAATCCTTGATAACAAAGGGGTTGAAGGTCTAATCAGGGTTAATGCTATAAGAACAGAGAACACAAAACTATCTATCTTTGTTAACGGAGCTTACAACTCTAACAAAATCGTTTCTATGAGTAATGAAGATTTGTCAGGAGATGTTGTTAATGCTATTGGAGGTCCTGCTAGCCAGTATCAGCTATATCCATACGTAGGAGTAAACGCGGCAAATGGAAATATGCAATTCCTTGATATCAATGGAAATATTACAGAGAACCCACAACCTTCAGACAGAAGATTGACAGGGAAATCTCCATATGCTAAATTTACAGGAGGTTTTGGATTTAACTTCCAATACAAAGGATGGTTCCTTGATACATTATTCTCATACCAACAAGGAGGATATATTTATGACAATTTATACTCTTGGGTAATGAATCCTGATTATGCAGCTGCTAACATTAACGTATCTGCTAATTTATTAAATGCTTGGACTCCGGAAAATACTGGATCTGATGTACCTAACTTATTTGCTGATAACGCTGGTACAGATGGTTCTTCAGATAGATTCTTATATAAATCAGATTTCATAAGACTTAAGAATGTTTCTTTAGGATATTCATTTACTAAAGATCAGTTAGGAAAATTACCTGTTAAAGGTATTAAAGTGTTTGTTCAGGCTGAAAACCTATATACATGGAGCAGCTGGAAAGGATTTGACCCTGAGCCGGTTACTACGTACTCGTTAAATGTATATCCTAACCCTAAAACAGTTTCAGTTGGGTTAAATGTTGATTTTTAATAAAAAAGAATTATGAAAAGAATTATAAATACAGTTTTAATTTTAGCAACTTTATCAGCAACAGGATTTGCTTTAAATAGTTGCCAGGATGCACTAGATATTAAACAGGCGGGGGAATTGAAGCCTGAAGAAGTATTTACTAATGTATCAAATTTGAACGAAGCTTTAAATGGATCGGTATATGCTGTGTTTGATCCAATCGATGAAATATATTTTACTGCAGTTTTCACAGATGAAGTTAAGCCTGGAAGCGGTAGTGGTGGTCAGGAGTACGAACTACATAGATTTTTCCTTGATCCATCTACTCAAATTGTAGGAGGGGGATCAGTAAGTACTGGTTCAAGTGATGGAATCTGGCTTAACAATTACAAAGTAATTAACAGAGTTAACAGATTATTGGAAGGAGCTAAAAATATCACTCCTAGTTCTGGTGAAGTTGCTCAATATAACAGTATCATTGCACAGGCCAGAGCGATCAGAGCATTTTGCTATGTTCAATTGGAAACTTATTTTGCTCCTAATATGAAAGACCCTAACGGATTAGGTGTTATTCTTATAAAAGATGTTCCGGCAACTGATGCTAAATTACCAAGAGCTAAGAATCAGGATGTTTACGACCTTATTAATGCAGATTTAGATTATGCCAGAAGTATTTTAACATATTCTAATACTGCAGCTGCAAGATATACTGTTGGTAAAGGATTCGTTAACGCTCTTTCTGCTCGTTTCAATTTATATAGAGGGAATACTACATTAGCAAAGCAATATGCTCAGGATGTGATTAATAATTCTCCTATTTTGGATGCAGCAACAGGTTCTAAGTTAACTGTAGCCAATCCTATTGTAACTACTACATCACCTGCAATTGATTTAAGTACTGGTAGTACTTGGAGAAGTGAATTTTATGGAACTGCGTCTTCTTTCAACCCATACAGAAATCTATGGAATGACTCGTCAAGAGGAGAAATTATTTTCTCTTTGAACAGACTTCCTTTGGGTGCTGGTGCAACGATTGGATCTAGATGGAATACAAACCAATCTACAGTAAGTGGAGTACCAATGTGGTTCTTAGGTAGAAACTTATTCAATTTAATTTATACTCCTGCCGGACAACCTGATAAAGGAGATGTTAGAAGATATAATTACATTGATCCAACGTCAATTATACAGACAAACTACCAGAATGTTGACTCTAGAAATGATAGATTAGTTATTGATAAGTATCCTGGTAAAACAAGTACAGCAACGAGAAATGACCTTAAGGTATTCAGATTGTCAGAAATGTACTTTATTTTAGCAGAAGCAGAAGTAGCGGCAGGTAACTTAGCTTCCGCTCAAGCACTTATTCAACAGGTGAGAGTTGCAAGAAACTATTTAGGTACTGCAACAACTCCTGTGTATACTAATGCTCAATTTGCTTACGCTGATATCTTGAAAGAGCGTAGAATTGAACTTGCTTTAGAAGGACACAGATATATTGACTTAAAGAGACTTGCTGCAGTTGCAGGAGTAACAATGGATAGAAACATTAAAGATGATTTTATCACGTTACCATCTCTTAACTTACCAAATGATAGTTATAAGTATACATTACCTATACCTGTGCAAGAGACTTCTGCCAATCCAAATTGTCAGCAAAACCCTGGTTATTAATCATACAATAATCATTTGATATACAACCCCTGCTCAAAGCAGGGGTTTTTTATGTCCTTTTATTTCTTATTTTTGCTGTACAATAATGAATAATGAAGTACATCCTTTTCATACTCTTCTCTTTAGGTTTTATAGCCAAGGCTCAGGTCGTGAATAAAGCAGAGACAAAGCCTCAGTCCAAAAAAGAAGATACCCTTGTGATAGATTCCGGGAAAAAAGATTCCCTGAAAATTTTTAAGCCTACCATTAATGATTACCAATATCAGACTCAGTTTTCTGAAAAGAAAGTTTTTGATACCGTAATGACTTTTGATAAAACCTATATCTTTTCACAGCAAAATAATAAAGATAATTTTGGGAGAGTGCAGCCTGCCAACATTGGTGCAGGATTTAATCCTCTTGTATTTGAAGTAAATCCGGAAGAAAATCTTTCATTACTTCCTTCCAATAAATCTTACATGATCATTGGAGCCAATGATGTGAAATACTACGACGTAAAAACACCTACCGCATCATTCATTTATCATAATGCGATGCGAAACGGGGCCGCTTTAAAGTCTACCTATACTCAGAATATCGGAAAAAGATTCAACTTTGCTCTTGAATATATGGGACTTCGTTCTCAGGGACTTTACAGAAACTCGTTATCAGCAAACAACAATACGCTATTCTCAGGTCACTATGTTTCGAAAAGTGGAAATTATGAGCTTTTTGCCCATTATCTTCATCAGAATGTAAATAATCAGGAGAGTGGAGGGATTACCGAAGATAATCTGTTTCAGAGTGGCGACAGTAATTATAGCAACAGACAAAATGCGCAGGTAAATCTGGCCTCTTCAAGCTCACAGTTTTCTTACAGAAGATACTATCTGAGTCATCAGTTTACGCCATTCAATTCCGGGAAATTCCCTTTCAGTATAAGACATATTATTTCTCATCAGGGGAACAAATATTATTACAATCAAACTGCTGCAGAGCCATATTGGTATGATGATCCTTCTGAATTGGTGAATGGTTTTCCACTCACAACCAAAAAGTATTCTGAAAACTTCAGCAATACTGTAAGCCTGATCTTTAATAATGAAAAATTCAAGCTGGATGCTGGGGTACGTTATCAGATGATTAAATTAGGCATAAGAGATGTTGTTGCATTGAACGGTGTTTCTTTTCCTGGTGAACTGAAAGAAAACAGAATCGGAGCTGTAGGAAATCTGCAGGTAAAACTTTGGGACAAAATTCAATTGAATTCATTCCTGGAATTTTCAAACGGAAGCCAGTTTAAAAGTTATCTGAAAACAACCAATAATCTGAAGTTTGAACCAATCAAAGATTATTTCGTTAATGCAAAAGTAAACTTCCAGAGTGCCTATCCTTCTTTCAATTATTTATTAAATACTTCCGTTTATAACAATTTCAATTATTATCTTGAAGATGCGAAGAACCAGTCTGTAATGGAAGTAGGAGGAAGCATCAATCTGAAATGGTTCAAAACAGAGCTTTTCGCCAATTACTTCAGAATTGATAACTATACGTATTTTGATAGTAACGGAAGTCCGAAGCAAAGTAATAATTCTGTGAATATTTCTCAGATCGGAGGAGATGCCACATTCAGCTTCAATAAATTCCACCTGAATACAAGAGTGCATTTCCAGAATACTTTAACCAATAAAGAATTGCTTCCTTTACCAGGTTTTATCGGTAGGGCCAACTTCTTTTATCAGACACAGGCCTTTAAAAAAGCAGCAGAAATTCAGGCAGGGGTTAAAGTATATTATTTCTCTAAATTCGCTTCAAGAGAATATTTCCCGGTTCTTAATGAATACATTCTGCCAAGAGCAGATTCATTTTCAATTGGAGGACAGCCCATCGCCGATGTTTATATTAATATGAAGGTGAAGAAAATGTTCTTTTTCATAGAAGGACAGCAGATAGGAACGGTGATCTCCAACAACAAAGCATATGCATTTCCACATTACCCGGTGTATGATTTCAGATTGAATATCGGAATTGTGTGGTATTTGTTCAACTAAAAACTGTACAGGTTGAAAACAATTAATAAAATATCATTTAACGATATAGAAAGCATTCCTCAGCTGGTAAAAGATTTTTTACATCAGAAAATTGAGGGTTTTGAAAATAACACATTTTCCTTAGAACATTTCAGTCAGCAGATTCATCTAAAGAAAGATTCTTTCGCATCAGAGAAAAGAAGCATTTTAGCTGATGTGTTTGAGGGACAATTAGAAAACCTTTCTCTTTCCTCAAAGCAGAGAGAAAATCTTGAGAATCTTAAACTGCCTAACACATTTACGATAACAACAGGACATCAGCTGAACCTGTTTTCCGGACCTGTTTTTTTTGTATATAAAATTCTTCAGACGATAAAGACCTGCACCTATCTGAAAGACAATTTTCCCGATTTTAATTTTGTTCCGGTATATTGGATGGCTTCGGAGGATCATGATTTTGCAGAGATCAACCATTTTAAAACTGAAAATAACTATTACGAAACCAACGGGAAATCCGGCGGCCCGGTAGGACGAATTGAAATCAGTGATACCTATTTTATTTCTGAATTTGAAAAAGAATTTAAAGATTCTGTTTTCGGAACAGAGCTGATTTTAATGATGAAGGAAGCTTATAAAGCAGGAAACACCTTAACGGAAGCCATTAAGATTCTTGTCAACCGTCTTTTTTCAGAATTCGGACTTTTGATTCTGGATGGAGATTCTGTAGAACTTAAGAATCAGATGAAAACGATTTTTAAAGATGAGCTTCTGAACTTCAGTTTACAGAAAACTTCCAAAGACAAAGTAGATTTTCTTACTGAGAAATATGGAAAGGTTCAGGTAAATCCTCGTGAAATTAACCTTTTCTATCTTTCTGACACCAGAGACAGAATTGAATTTAATGGTCAGAAGTATATCATTGTGGATAAGACCATCCAGTTTACAGAAGAAGAGATTCTGGCTGAACTGGAAAATCATCCTGAAAAATTCAGTCCGAATGCATTAATGCGTCCGGTTTATCAGGAAAACGTACTTCCCAATCTGGCTTATATCGGTGGAAATGCCGAAATCATGTACTGGCTGGAACTGAAAGATTATTTCTCAAAAATCAATATTCCTTTTCCTATCCTGATTCCAAGAAATTCTATGCTTTTCCTGAAAGAAAAAACCTTAGGGAAAATAGAAAAGCTTGATCTTAAAATCGAAGATTTTTTCCAGAATTTTACGGTACTTACGAATCGGAAGATTTTAAAAGATAACTCTGTTCTACGATTGCTCGAAGAAAAAGAAGAAGTATTGATTAGTAATTTTTCTGCACTGAAAGCATCCGCGGAAACTACGGAGAGATCTTTCGGTAATATGGTGAAGGCAGAAGAAGTACGACAGCTGAAATCTTTTAAAAGAATGAAAAAACGACTGCTTCATGCAGAAAAAATAAAACAGAATGAATTGCTGGAAAGACTTGAAAATCTGTTTTTAGATGTTCATCCCGCAAAAACATGGCAGGAGAGGGTATATAACTTTAGTGTATTCTTTTCGGATTATGGCTATTCGTGGCTTGAAAATTGTTTGGAAGAAATGGTGGTTCAAGATTCAAAATTAATAATTGTTGCCATTTAATTTTAAAGAAGTATTTTTGTAAATTATAATTATCGAATATGATAAAGAGGTTTTTTATTCTATCCAGTTTATGTATGGTTTTGGGAGTTTCAGCCCAGAAATCACATACGGTTGTGCAAGGTGACAATCCTTACAACATTGCCAAAAAGTATGGAATGACTGTAGATGAATTGCTGAAGCTAAACCCAAAACATAAAGATGGCAAACTGGCGATCGGAGATGTTTTAACGATAAAATCAGAAAAAGCAGCCACTCCGGCTTTAACAAAAACAGCTCCGGCACAAAAAGTAACTTCAAATACAGGTGCTTCTTCTCTGGGTAAAATTGTTTTACTGCCAAAGCAAACAATCTATGGTATTACAAAACAATACAGAATTTCCGAAACTGATTTAAGAAAACTGAATCCTGAACTGGATTCTCACATGAAAATCGGAGACGAAATCACATTACCTCTTGCCAGTATTAAAAAATATGGTGGCGAGCAACAGGCTGTAACAGCAGAAAAGCACGTTGAAGCTCCTGTAGAAAAAGTAACAGCAACTGCTGCTACATCTGCTACCACTGCTGCTGCAGAAGGAGAATCTTATGTGATTCAGGCAAAAGATAATTATTACAGAATTACAAAACAGTTTGGCATCAGCCAGCAGGACCTTTATGCTTTAAATCCGGGATTGGAAGAAAAAGGACTGAAACCTGGTGATACCATAACAATAAAAAGATCCAATAACAATAATACTGATACTGTTGCTGAAACTTCAAATCCAAAAGCAAAAATGGATTCAGGCAACGAAAAATCAACCGCTGCTTCCACTGTTGCTGCAGGTGATGATTATGTTACCTACACAGTTCAGCAGGGAGATACAGTGTTCTCTATTGTTAATAAATTCGGTGTTTCTATTGATGAGCTTATTGCTCTTAACCCGGATCTTTCACATGGTTTGAAAACCGGAATGGTTTTAAAAATCAAAAAGCAGGATGCTGCATACATAAAGAAGAATGGTGATGCTTTAAGTGTTATTTTGATGCTTCCTTTCGGGTACAGCACCAATGAAACCCAGTACAGAGGAATGGCACTTGACTTTTTGACAGGAGCTAAACTCGCTATTGAAAGAAATGCAAGAGGAGGACAAAAACTGGATATTAAAGTAGTAGACTCAGGGAATGAAGCTTCGTTCAAAAACTCTTTGACGCAGATCAACCCTGATAATACAGATCTTATTATCGGACCTTTCTTCAAATCTAATGTAATAGATGTTCTTGATTTTACCAAAAATCAGAAAATCCCGATTGTAGCACCATTTGCCAACTCTCCGGAACTCTATAACTACAGTAACCTTATTATTGTAGAAACCAACAATCAGACCTATGCTGATAAGATTGTAGAAGAAGTAAAAGCAGTGTATTCAGATCAGAAAATATATATAGTGGCAGATGCTAAAAAAGAAGATGCCAACTATATTAAAGGCGGACTTGAAAAAGCTGTAAAAAATCCTAATATCATTATTGTTAATTCGTCGGCAGATATTCAGCCGGACCAGAATATGATGACAGGACAGTCTGCACCGGTTATTGCCATTTTAGCAAATGATGATAATACTGCAGGAGATGCTTTTGCCAACAGAATAATTGCGATGTCTAAAGAAGTTCAGGGAATAAAAGCCTTCAGTATGTTCTATTCTCCTGTTTTCGAGAAGAAAGTGGATGAGCTGAGCCAGGCAAGTCTTGTATATCTGATGGATAGAAAGATCAATACAGACGGAAGCTTTGAGAAAGAAATTCTGGCTGCTTATAAAAGCAAATACTGCAAAACTCCACCAAAATATGCTATTGTAGGTTTTGATGTGGTAAATGACATGTTAACCAGAGAGAATAAAAAAGGAGAGATCTTTAAACAAATGAATAAAGTTCAGACTCAGCTTGCGACCAAATTTGAGTTTGTAAAATCTAAAGCTAACGGTGCTTATGTAAATACAGGTTACAGAGTAATCAGGTTAGTACCATAAATGATTTATAGCACTTAAAACGAATATTGTTAACATTATAGTTATATTTGCATAATATTTAATTCAATACATGAAAGCACTTGTATTTCCAGGGCAGGGTTCTCAGTTCGTAGGAATGGGAAAAGAATTGTATGATTCTAGAAAAGATATTAAAGATCTGATGGAATCTGCCAATGAAATTTTAGGTTTCGACATTCTTTCCATTATGTTTAACGGTACGGATGCGGATCTTAAGAAAACAGAGGTTACCCAGCCTTCAATATTTATACATTCAGTAGCAGCATTAAAAGCCGTAAATGGTCTTGGTGCTGAAATGGTAGCAGGACACTCTTTGGGAGAGTTTTCAGCTTTGGTTGCCAACGGAGTTTTATCCTTTGATGACGGTTTGAAATTAGTTTCTGAAAGAGCGAAAGCGATGCAGGAAGCTTGTGACGCCAATCCAAGTTCTATGGCTGCAATCTTAGGATTAGACGATGCCAAGGTTGAAGAAATCTGTGCACAGATTAGCGGGGTTGTTGTTCCTGCCAACTATAACTGTCCGGGACAATTGGTTATTTCAGGGGAAACACCTGCAGTAGAAGAAGCTTGTATAAAGCTGAAAGAAGCAGGTGCTAAAAGAGCATTGCTGTTACCGGTAAACGGAGCTTTCCACTCACCATTGATGCAGCCTGCACAGGAAAGACTGGCAGCAGCTATCGAAAAGACAAAATTCAGAAAAGCAACAATTCCTGTATATCAGAATATCACGACAACAGCGGTAACCAATCCTGATGAGATCAAACAAAACCTGATCGCTCAGCTTACCGGTCCTGTAAAATGGACTCAGTCTGTTCAGAATATGATTAAAGATGGTGCCTCTAACTTTGTGGAAGTAGGACCAGGAAAAACCCTTCAGGGATTGATCAAAAAAATTGACGGATCTGTAGAAGCAACTTCTGCAATCTAAATAAAAAAATATGAGCGCGATTTTTTCACCGGGCAAGCTTATGCTTACTTCAGAATATTTCGCAATCGATGGAGCTCTTGTCTTAGCGGTACCTACCAGACTGGGACAAGAGTTTTTCTTTGAAGAAAAAGAAGATGGAAAATCTCTTATTCTTTGGGAAGCCTATCATCAGAATACATTATGGTTAAAAGCTGTCATTGATTATAAAAACTGGCAGATCTTAGAAACCAATATTCCGTCAAGCGCTGAATTTATTACCAAAACATTACAAAATGTTCAGCTGCTTTCTGACAGTAAATTCAAAACAAACCTTACTTATTATTTAAAAACAAACCTTCAGTTTCCTGCGGATTATGGGCTTGGGAGCAGTTCCACCCTGATGAATAACCTGGCAGAGTGGGCAGATATTGATCCTTTTCATCTTAATACAATTAGTTTAGGTGGCAGTGGATACGATATCGCTGTAGCCAAAGAAAAATCTGCAATCCTTTTCCAAAGCAAGCCTGAGATAAAATATGAGAAAGTAGATTTTAATCCGTCCTTTAAAAATGAACTGATTTTTATTCATTTAAATCAGAAGCAGGATAGTAGAGAAGGAATCAATTTTTACAAATCAAAAAAGAAGTCCCCGGAACTGGTTGATGAATTTTCGGATATCACAAAGAAAATAATGGTATGCAGTGAATTGGAAAAATTTTCTGAATTAATGATGATTCATGAACGAAAAATTGCCGATTTTCTTGAAATACTCACAGTTAAAGAAAAATTTTTCTCAGATTGCCCTTCATTTGTCAAAAGTTTAGGCGCATGGGGTGGAGATTTTGTGATGAGTGCCAAATTTGGGGACTATAAGAACTATTTTTGGGAGAAAGGTTTTACAACTGTTTTTGAATGGGAAAATATAATTGGTTTATAATCAATATATTACAATCCTGTTTTTTTATTTGCCATTCTGACTTATATCAGTATATTTAAACCACCTTTAACAAATAATTAATATTATTTTTGTTGAAAGCAATAAAGAAATAGAAAATATAAGTAAAATGAAAAACACTAAAATCATCCAGGATTTAGAGAAATTAGGGATTAAAGGAAACTATGAAGTAGTGTATAATCCTTCTTATGAAGAATTATATCAGGCTGAAGTTTCTCCTGAAAATCAGGGGTTTGAGAAAGCTGAGCTTACAGAATCAGGCGCAGTATCAGTAAAAACAGGAATTTTCACAGGTCGTTCACCTAAAGACAGATATATTGTTCAGGATGATGTTACAAGAGATACAATTTTCTGGGATGGTAAAGTAAACTTACCTACAACAGCAGAAATTTTCGGGTCTTGTAAAGAACTAGTGCTGAACCAGCTTGCCGGATCTAAAAAGATTTATGTAGTAGATACATTCTGCGGAACGAATGCGGATACGAGACTTAAAGTAAGATTTATCGTTGAAGTGGCTTGGCAGGCACATTTTGTTACTAATATGTTCATTCGTCCTTCTCACTATGAGCTTGAAAACTTTGGCGAGCCGGATTTCACAGTTATCAACGGATCAAAAACTACCAACCCGAACTGGGAAGCTCAGGGATTAAATTCTGAGAACTTCATCATGTTCAACCTTACTGAAAAACTACAGATCATCGGAGGTACATGGTATGGAGGTGAGATGAAGAAAGGGATGTTCGCTATGATGAACTACTATCTTCCATTAAAAGGGATGGCTTCAATGCACTGTTCTGCAAACGTAGGAGAAAAAGGTGATGTAGCTTTATTCTTTGGTCTTTCAGGAACTGGTAAAACAACTTTATCAGCAGATCCTAAAAGATACCTTATCGGTGACGATGAGCACGGATGGGATAATAACGGAGTATTCAACTATGAAGGCGGATGCTACGCTAAAGTTATCGACTTATCTGCAGAAAAAGAACCGGATATCTTTGCTGCCATCAAGAGAGATGCACTTCTTGAAAACGTTGTTGTTAACAATGGAGTAGCGGATTATACAGACGGATCTATCACTGAGAACACAAGAGTTTCTTATCCAATCTATCATATCAACAAAATTGTATTGCCTTCCAAAGCAGGTCATGCCAAAAAGATCGTTTATCTTTCAGCAGATGCATTCGGAGTACTTCCTCCGGTTTCTATCCTGAATGAAGATCAGGCTCAATACCACTTCCTTTGCGGTTATACATCAAAATTAGCAGGAACTGAAAGGGGAATTACTGAACCTCAGCCATCTTTCTCTCCAGCATTTGGTGAAGCATTCCTTACATTGCACCCAACAATGTATTCTAAAACATTAATCGGTAAAATGAAGGAGCACGGAGCTAAAGCTTATCTGGTAAACACAGGTTGGAATGGTACCGGAAAGAGAATTTCTCTAAAAGATACCAGAGCAATCATTGATGCCATCATTGACGGTTCTATTGATAATGCTCCTAAAACTCAGGTTCCGATCATGAACCTTGAAATTCCTACTGAATTGCCAAACGTTTCTACAGGTATTCTAGATCCTAGAGATACTTATGAGAACGCTTCAGAATGGGAAGAAAAAGCAAAAGATCTTGCTTCAAGATATATCAAGAACTTTGAGCAGTACTGTGATACTGAAGAAGGTAAAAAATTAGTAGCTTCAGGACCTCAATTGCAGGAACAGACTATCTAATAGTTACCAATCAACATATAAAAAGCCTCATCACTGATGAGGCTTTCTTATTAGTATTTTTTACAACTTTCAATCAATTCATTCTGTTCATCCAGTTTCAGGACTGTTGATTTGATTGATTCTTCAGTCAGATATTTTATAATCATAAAATGCTTTGAAGAAAAGTAAGACTTTCCGTCCAATATTTTATCTAAATACTTTGGAGTAGTGAAGGTCATCCAATATTTTGTTTTGTCAGAAAATTCAATGGTGACTTCTATAGCAGATTCAGTATCCTCTACTATTTCATCATCAATATGAATGGAAATAATTTCCGGTTCTTTCTCCAAGCAGAAATAAAACTTAGAATACCATCTGAGCTTACCTTCATCATTCCAGATTCTTATATTTTCAGCATTTATTTCTTCAACGATATAAGATTTTCTTTTTGTTAATTGCCCGGAATATATGCCAATGCTTTTACAGTAAATCTTATCCTTTATCTTCATAAATTATTTTTCATAATCATCCGTGAAAATCTGTGAAATCCGTGGTTAAATAAAAAAATATAAGTTATTTTAAACTTAATAAGGCCAACCGATACCCATCCATTCCAAAGCCTGATAAGACCGCATCCGTATTAGCTGCTGTTACAGATTTCTGTCTGAATTCCTCTCTTTTATAGATATTGCTGATATGAACTTCTACTTTAGGTTTTTTGATATTTTTTAAACAGTCTGCAATTGCATATGAATAGTGAGTATAAGCCCCGGGATTGATCACTACTGCATCGAAGTCATCCTCCTGAAGCCTGTTAATAAGCTCGCCTTCAATATTAGACTGATAATATTTTATATCATGAACCTGAAACTCGGATTTCAAATTTTCCAAATAACTTTCCATAGAAACATTTCCATAGATTTCCGGTTCTCTTGTGCCTAAAAGATTGAGATTAGGCCCGTTGATGATTAAAACTCTCATACCATAAAATTAAAAACTTTTTTTAATTAATGGTCAAAAATTTCAATGTGATGTAGATTTGTTTCAATTGAGTTTTTAATAATGATATTTGTCATATTTAAATAAATGATAAAGCTTACAACTCCTTATTGTTATGGCTTTTATTAAAATTTTATGTTAATTATTAAAAATTTATCATGAAAAAACAATAAGTCTACTTGTTTTGTAGACTAAAAGTTTTTAGCTTTGCAACCATATTTCGATCGGCTTATAAAGAAAGATGGAGGGAACTGACCCTGTGAAGTCTTAACAACCTACCCTTGGGGCAAGGTGTTACGTTCAGCCTTTTAAGGAAAAATAAGCATTTGGTTTATCGTATTTATCGATGCCCTTTGCTGACTTTTCTGCAAAGGGTTAAATTTTAATATATGATAAATAAAATTGATTATGATTAGTAAAAATTTATTTAATTCTAAAGCCTGGATACCTCCGGTTGCGGCTTTTTTTCTGGGAGTCACCAGTTTAAGTGCACAGAATTCCAGACTGAAAAAAGATAGTCTTCATGAAAAGGAGCTTGATGAAGTCGTAGTGGTAGCTTACGGAAAAGCAAAAAGAAACAGCTATACCGGTTCTGTAGCCACCATTTCCAGTGATAAAATCAATAACAGACCTGTAACCAATATTACCAAAGCATTGGAAGGGCAGGTTGCAGGGATTCAGACTACCAGTGCCTCAGGGCAGCCGGGTGCGGTTTCTACTATCAGAATCAGAGGAATCGGTTCTATCAGTGCTTCCAGTGATCCTTTATACGTAGTAGACGGAATTCCTTTTGACGGAAATATTAACTCTATCAGCCCAAGTGATATTGAATCCATCAGTGTTTTGAAAGACGCTACAGCAAGTGCCTTGTATGGTTCAAGAGGGGCAAACGGAATTATCATCATCACTACAAAATCAGGAAAAAAAGGAGAAGCAAAAGTTAATTTTAATATCAGTCAGGGATTCTCCGGAAGAGCTGTCAAAGATTATGAACAGGTAAATACGGATCAGTACTTTCAATTATATTGGGAAGCGTTGAGAAACGGATATCAGTCCGGTAAAGTCTCTTCTCAGCAGGCTGCTCAGATGGCAACAGATAATCTTGTTTCTACTCTTGGAATTAATCCATATGGAACTGCTTATCCAAAACCGGTGGGAACAGATGGAAAATTATTGTCAGGGGCATCACCACTCTGGAATGATGACTGGAGAGATATTCTACAGAGAGTGGCCTCACGAAACCAGGTGGATCTTGATATCAGCGGAGGAAGTGATAAAAGTAATTACTTCTTTTCCCTTGGTTATCTGGACGACAAAGGTATGGCCATTGAATCTGGTTTTAAAAGATATAATACCAGGCTGAAAATTAATTCCGAAGTTAAAAAATGGCTGAATGTTGGAGTCAACTTAAGCTATACGAACAGTATTCAGCAGGCGCCTACTTCTTCGGATTCAAAAGCGAGTAATATCATCAATGCGGCAAGGTTTATTCCTTCATTCTATCCTTATTATGAGAGAAATGCAGACGGCACTTACGTTTTAGATGCCGACGGAAATCCAATTTATGATTTTGGAAAGTACAGGCCCACAAATGCACTTCAAAATCAGAATGCTGCTGCAACGTTGCCTTTAGATAAAAACGAAAATAAAGAAGATAACTTTTCAGGGAAAGGATTCATGGAATTCACTTTCTTACCGGAGTTGAAGTTCAAGACAAGTTTTTCTGTTGATCTGGTGAATTATAACGGACATTATTATTCAAATCCATTACTTGGGCAAGGTGCGGAAATTGGAGGTTCAGTGACGAAGACCAATACCAGAACACTTTCCTATACAACCAGCAATATTCTGACGTATGATAAAAAGTTTGGAAAGCATCATGTTAATGCATTAGCAGGACATGAATTCTACAAATACGATTATCAGACGATTTCAGGAACGAGAAGTCAGTTTTCACTGCCTTATTACTATGAGCCGGATGCTGCTTCTCTGCTGGGAAGTTTCAGTGGAAACAGTAATAAATTAAGCTTATTGAGTTTCCTTGGAAAAGTAGAGTATGACTACAATAATACTTACTTCTTATCTGCATCGGGAAGAGCAGACAGTTCTTCAAGATTTGTGAAAGATAACAGATGGGGCAGATTCTGGTCAGTGGGAGGTTCGTGGAAAATTTCGAATGAGGAATTTATTAAAAGCCTTAATGTTTTTAATCAATTAACACTGCGTGCCAGCTATGGAGGACAGGGAAACGATAAATTACTTAGACCTAACGGGCAGCCGCTTTATTATGCGTATCAGGAGTTATACAGGTTTATCAGCCTTGGTGGAGAACCGGGAACAACATTGGAGAAAACGTCTACCAATAATGTAAAATGGGAAACCAACCTTAATTTAAACGTAGGATTGGAATTCGCGATTCTGAATAACAGAGTTAAAGGAAATATTGAATACTTCAAAAGAAAAAGCCAGGATCTTCTGTTTAATATGCCGGTGGCACCATCGCTGGGAATCAGTGATTATCCTGCCAATATCGGAATCATTCAGAATACAGGGTTTGAATTTTCATTATTTACAACACCGGTTAAAAATGATGATTTCCAGTGGAATGTGGATGTGAACTTAAGTACTTTAAACAATAAAGTCACAAAATTACCTGGTGGTTCTCTTGTGGTAGGAACCAAGCTTTTAACGGTAGGAGGTTCTGTGTACGATTTCTTTATTCCTGAATGGGTTGGAGTAGATCCAAGCAATGGAAAGCCATTGTGGAAAACAGTTTCTACTGATGCCAGCGGAAACTCAGTGGAAGGAAAGACTTCAGAATATTCAAAAGCTACAAAACTGTTACAGGGTTCTGCATTGCCTAAACTGACAGGAGGAATCAGTACAAGCATCACCTATAAGAATTTTGATTTTTCAGGATTACTGACCTTCAAAATCGGAGGGAAGATTTTAGATACCGATTATACTTCCATTATGCATAACGGAAGTGCCGGAGGACGTGCGTGGAGTTCGGAAATCCTGAACAGGTGGACACCGGATAATCCATATACAGATGTTCCCGCATTGAGCACAACAACAAATAACTGGACATCAACCTCTTCAAGATTCCTGTATTCAGGTACTTATGCAAGACTTAAAAATGTAAGCTTGGGATATACACTTCCTGAAGATTATTTTGAGAAAATAGGATTGAAAAAATTCAGAATTTATATCCAGGCAGAAAACCTTCTCACATTCTATAAACATAAAGGAATGGATCCTGAGCAGGCTTTGGACGGAACAACATATTACAGATATCCTGCAATGAGAACGATCACTTTTGGTCTTCAGGCAACGCTTTAACCTTTTTAAAATTGAAATAATGAAAAAAATAAAATACATATCGTTTGCAATCATTGGATTTTTGTCACTGGCAAGCTGTGAAAGTGATCTGGACACTGCTCCGACTGATCAGGCTAACAGCGTAGAAGTTTTCAAAACCGCCGAAAGTGCTGAAACAGTTGTGAACGGTACCTGGGCAAAGTTTAATAATGACGGGACAACCTATGCCAATATCGGGTATTCCACTGTGTTAAGAGCCAGTGATGCGATGGGAAGTGATGTGGCAGTATTGACCAATAAATATGGTTTTGCTTCTACTTATGCTTTTACAGAAATGGTGAATAATACGGCTAGCCGGCCTTTGTTTATCTGGTCTCTGTTGTATTCCACCATCAATAATATGAACAATGTGATTACAAGAATTGATGGCACAGAAGGCAGCCAGGAGAAAAAAGATCAGGTGAAGGGACAGGCAAAAGCATTACGTGCTTTCTGTTATCTGAATCTGGCGAGCTTTTATCAGTTCAGCTATCTCAAAGACAAATCAGCTTTGACTGCGCCTATTTATACAGAACCTTCCACAACAAGCACGGTAGGGAAGAAAAGAGCAAGCCTTGAAGAAATCTATACATTGATTAAAAGTGATCTTACCGACGCCGATAATCTGTTGAAAAATTATACAAGAAATAATAAAGATAAAATCAACCGTTCTGTAGTGAATGGGCTTTTAGCAAGAACTTACCTGAATACGGGCGAGTGGAGTAAAGCTGCAGCATCAGCCAAAATTGCAAGAGAAGGTTTCCCGTTGATGGATCCGGAAAAGTATAAAGAAGGTTTCAATGATATCAACAATGTCGAGTGGATCTGGGGACATGCACAGACTCAGGAACAGTCTGATGAAAGTTATGCCTTCCATTATCTGGATGTATCTTCCTCAGGAAGTTATTATTACAGCTTTATGGCAGATCCTTATTTTAAAGACCTTTTTGATACCAATGACATCAGATACCAGTTGTTTTCATGGGACGGGCAGAAAGGAAGAGAAGGATTGCTGAGGTATGCCAAGTTTAAATTTAAACCTACCCTTATTGCAGATATTGTTTATATGAGAGCTGCAGAAATGTATCTGATCGAAGCTGAAGCTGAAGCAAGAAGCGGAAATGTTTCTCAGGCGGTAACCGTACTGAACCAGTTGAAATCTGCCAGAAATGCCAATATTTATTCTGGATCATTGTCACAGAATGCAGTAGTAGATGCAGTTTTGATTGAAAGAAGAAAAGAATTATTCGGAGAAGGATTCTCCCTTTCAGATATTATCAGAACACAGGGCACAGTAATAAGAAAGCCGTTTGTAGATGCTGACGGTAAACCGATAAAAGTTCAGGTAACTACACCGGATGGTACCGTGAAAACAGTAGACGGTAAAGGGCATTCTGTTCTTGATTTTCCGGATAAATCTGCTTTTGTACCGAACAGCAACTATTATTTATTCAGTATTCCACAGAGGGAATTTGAGAATAACCCGAATTTATAGGATATAGTCCATAATTAGATTGATTTTTTTAAGCCACTGCTTTTGCTGTGGCTTTTTTTATTAAAAAACCGTTGCTAAAAGAGCAACGGTTTCTGTTTTTAAAATTATTTCATAAGTTATTAAAAAGTATCCTCTCTCCAATTAAAGATCTTGTTATTTTATGGGCAAATTTTTTCTTTTCTCAAAAACAGAAACTAGCCCTTCATTACAAATAATCTTATTACCATCTATTTTACCATTAGTTATTCTTCTGGTATACCATTTTTTTGAATCTGGAGATCTTCCAAATTGTTCTAGTTGGATGATATTATTTTTTATTCTATATTTTCCCCCATAATAAACAGAGTTTTTTCCTCTCTGCTCATTAAATTTTCCAAAATACATAAGTGATTCATTCTTAAAAAAACCATCATTATGAAAAATGATTATCCTTGGATTCTTCATTTCTTCTTCATTGTAATATCTCCCCTCAAAGATCTGAACATAATATGTGGTAGTATCTATCCTCTTTAGATCTTCTTCAGAAGGTTTTTCTGTAAATGAATATTGTGCTTTATCATTTAATAAAGGTTCATCACATTTATCTTTTTCTATTTTATATAGTTTTTGTCCGCAGCTGTTTAAAAACATCATCACGCAGAGTATTGAAAAAATATTTTTAATCATAATCAAAAGTTTTTATTGGTATGCTATAGTGGAAAATTGTTTCACTTCATTTGTATTGAAGAACAATAGATGATCAAGGGAAAATTATTCATATGTGTCTTTTTGATGTTAAGTTATTTTTTATTTTCAATGATATGAATTTTATTTTTATCATAAAGGTCTGGTATAGTATTTGTGAATAAGTTTTTCCAAAAGAATATTGGGTAAATGCTCAACAAATATTCATTTTATAAAAAATCTCTATCTTTGTAACAATGAATCTCTTAAGATGGATACTGGCAATTTACTTTATGGCGTTATCATTAATGCCATGTGCTGACGTGTCTCATCCGCAGAATTCAGGGAAAGTAGCTTCCCTGAGTGTTCAGGAAAATCACTCAAATGAAAAAGGAGATATCTGTTCTCCTCTGTGTGCCTGCAGCTGTTGCCAGATGACGGTTTCAGCATTTAAGATGGATCCGTTATTGGAAATTCCGGAGCCGATTCCGGCTTACTTTTCAAAGAAGATTTTATTCCATAAAAACGATTTTGCTTACCAGATTTATGATCCTATCTGGCAGCCTCCTAAAGTTTAATTTTTATTGATTTTCAGAAAGTTTTGCTTTCTGATAGTTATCTGTGCTTGAAACTTTGCAATACTATTGCAGAGCTTTTCAGGATATTTTTGCTGCAGCATTTTACGCTGTATGCATTCACTTTTCAATAAAAATTAAATACAAATCGTGTTAGATAAAATTATAAAATTCAGTATCAAAAACAAGGTGATCATTGGTTTAATGACCTTGGTGCTGATCATCTGGGGAACATGGAGTGCCACCAGATTACCGATAGATGCTGTACCGGATATCACCAATAACCAGGTACAGATCATTACCGTATGTCCTACGCTGGCTGGACAGGAAGTGGAACAGCTGGTTACCTTTCCCATTGAACAGAGCATTGCCAATGTTCCCGATATTCAGGAGACAAGAAGTATTTCAAGATTCGGACTCTCTGTAATTACCGTGGTGTTCAAAGAAAATGTAGATGTGTACTTTGCGAGACAGCTCATTAATGAACAGCTGAAAAATGCAGTGGAAGAAATTCCCAAAGGAGTAGGAACTCCTGAGCTTGCTCCCGTAAGTACGGGCCTTGGAGAAGTGTATCAGTATATTCTTCACCCTAAAAAAGGAAGCGAGAAGAAATACAATGCCAAGGAACTTCGTACCATGCAGGACTGGATTGTCCGAAGACAGCTGAACGGAACGCCGGGAGTGGCGGAAATCAATAGTTTCGGAGGTGAATTAAAACAGTATGAAGTCGCTATTGATCCCAATCGTTTGAAAGCAATGGGAACCAGCATCACCGAAATTTTTACAGCACTTGAAAAAAATAATCAAAATACCGGAGGAGCTTATATTGATAAAAAGCCCAACGCCTATTTCATCCGTGGAATTGGTTTGGTAACTTCACTTGAGGATATCAAAAACATTGCTGTTAAAAATGAAACAGGGAGCGTCCCGATTTTTATAAAGGATGTTGCCGATGTCCGTTTAGGCAGCGCCGTTCGTTACGGAGCATTAACATATGACGGAAAAGTAGATGCTGTAGGGGGAGTTGTAATGATGCTTAAAGGAGCCAATAGTAATGAAGTAGTAAGCAATATTAAAGCAAAAATTCCCACCATTCAGAAATCTCTTCCGGATGATGTGGTGATAGAACCATTCCTTGACAGAACAGATTTGGTAGATAGGGCAATCAATACTGTAGAGAAAAACCTCATCGAGGGAGCCCTGATCGTTATTTTCGTTCTTGTCATTTTCTTAGGAAACCTGAGAGCAGGACTTATCGTGGCTTCGGCCATTCCGCTTTCCTTATTGTTTGCTTTAGGAATGATGAATGTTTTCGGGGTAAGTGCCAATCTGATGAGTCTTGGAGCTATAGACTTCGGATTGATTGTAGATGGAGCGGTAATTATTGTAGAAGCTACTTTACATCATTTGGGTGTCAGAAAATCTGTCCGCGCTTTGACGCAGTCCGAAATGGATGAAGAAGTATTCCTTTCTGCATCAAAAATCAGAAGCAGTGCCGCTTTTGGAGAAATCATCATCCTTATTGTATATATTCCGATTCTTACATTGGCCGGCGTAGAAGGAAAAATGTTTACTCCAATGGCCAAAACAGTAGGATTTGCCATTCTGGGAGCATTGATTCTGTCACTAACCTACATTCCGATGATGAGTGCCCTGTTTTTATCTAAGAAAATATCCCATAAAGAAACTTTCTCTGATAAAATGATGAACCGCCTGCAAAAGATCTATCAGCCATTATTGCAGAAAGCAATCAAAGTAAAATATATCATTGTTTCCGCAACTGCTGTAGTCTTTCTTATCTCGGCTTTTATCTTTAAAAATATGGGTGGGGAATTTATCCCGCAGCTGCAGGAAGGAGATTTTGCTTTCCACTGTATTTTACCGCAGGGTAGCTCATTGAGTCAGAGTATAGAAACCTCCATGCAGGCATCAAGGATTATCAAGCAGTTTGATGAGGTGAAAATGGTCGTCGGTAAAACAGGTTCTGCTGAGGTGCCTACAGACCCAATGCCACCTGAAGCAACCGATATGATTGTTGTGCTAAAACCACAAAGTGAATGGAAAACCAAGAAATCCTACAACGAACTGGCTGATGAAATCAGTGAAAAACTGGAAACGATTCCTGGAGTATTCTTTGAAAAAAATCAACCCATCCAGATGCGTTTCAATGAGCTGATGACCGGGATCAGACAGGATGTTGCCGTAAAGATCTTCGGAGAGAACCTTGATTCTCTTGCCATATATGCAGATAAAGTTGGGAAAGTCATTCAGACTGTTGATGGGGCTACAGCTCCTCAGATTGAAAGGGTGAGTGGTCTTCCACAGATCAATGTACAGTATGACAGAACAAGAATTGCTAATTATGGATTGAATATCGAAGATGTCAATAATGCAGTAAGCACAGCCTTTGCCGGAAAAGCTGCCGGTCAGGTTTTTGAAAATGAGAGACGCTTTGACCTGGTAGTCCGTCTGGACAGTCTTCACAGAACAGACATTTCGGATGTGAATAATCTGATGATTACGTCCGCCAGCGGAGCACAGATTCCATTATCGCAGGTGGCTAATATTAGCTATAAACTTGGACCGGCACAGATCAGCCGCGAACAGGGAAAACGTAGAATTGTGATCGGATTCAATGTGAAAGACAGGGATGTGGAAAGTGTGGTGAAAGATATTCAGGCAAAACTGGATAAAATGAAACTTCCTTCCGGATACTACTTCACCTATGGAGGGCAATTTGAAAATCTGCAGGAAGCGAGTAAGCGTCTGATGATTGCTGTTCCCGTATCGTTACTTCTTATTTTTATGCTGCTGTATTTTACATTCCGCTCATTTAAACAGGCTGCATTGATCTTTACTGCGATTCCTATGAGTGCTATAGGTGGAATATTTGCCCTTTTATTAAGAGATATGCCATTCAGTATCAGCGCAGGAATCGGATTTATTGCACTTTTTGGAGTAGCAGTACTGAACGGAATTGTTTTGATCGGGACATTCAACCAATTAGAAAAAGAGGGTGAAACCGATATTCTGAAAAGAGTATTTGAAGGAACAAAAACCAGATTAAGACCTGTATTAATGACCGCTACAGTAGCTTCGTTAGGATTCTTACCGATGGCTATTTCCACCGGAGCAGGAGCCGAAGTACAGAAACCTCTTGCTACAGTAGTGATCGGAGGTTTGGTAACAGCAACTTTCCTTACGTTATTTGTTTTACCGATGCTGTACATCATTTTTAACACAAAGATTTTGAAAAGAAGAAAGAATAATACAGGCATGTATACTGCGATCCTTGTTGTAGGGTTCATGATGCTGGGACAGACCTTCAAAGCACAGTCAAGACCAGTTTCTGTAGAACAGGCGGTAGAACAGGCTTTGAATAATAATCTGACTTTGCAGTCAAAAGACTTAAGCATTAAATCCGCCGAAGCATTAAGACCTACGGCAAAAGAACTTCCTAAGTTAAGTTTTGAAGCTCAGCTTGGGCAATACAACAGTCCTAAGTTTGACCAGTCATTCGCAATCTCACAAAGTATTCCTTTTCCAACACTATTTAAAGCAAGAAAAGACTTAATTAATGAGAATATTAAAAGCAAACAGATTGATAAGGAAATCACAGCGAATGAACTGATAAAACAGGTGCGTACCTATTATTATCAGATTGAATATCTCCAATATAATAAAGCCGAGCTGACCAGTCTGGCCCAATACTATGAGGAATTTATAAGAATTGCTACCGTGAGATTCAAAGCAGGTGATATTAAAAAGATTGAAATCAGTACTGCAGAAACACAAAAAGGAGAAATTGATCTGCTGCTCAGACAAAATGAAGTCTTTCTGAACAATGCGTATAAGAATTTAAAAACCCTTATGAACACTTCAGAAGATATTGAAGTCCCGTTTAACAAAGACTACATACCTTTGAAGGCAGAAAATATACTCGACAGTACAGTTGTTGCCAACAATCCTGCTGTAAAAGCTTTTTACCAGCAAATGGAGATTGCTGATAAAAACAAAAAAGTTGAAAAATCGCTTGGGCTTCCCGATTTCAGTCTGGGATATACCAATCAGTCTTTGATAGGTTTCCATACCATTAACGGGCAGGAGAATTTTTATAATTCCGGAAAGCGTTTTCAGTCAGCAACAGTAGGAGTAGCGATTCCGTTGACATTTGGAGCTACAAAAGCAAGAATTCAGGCATTGGAATATGAAAGGCAGGTTGCTGAAACCAATGCTAAAATGCAGCAAAAACAGCTTTCTGCACAATTGGAAAATGCTTTTAGCCAATATCAGCAGGATATCCAGCAATATGAATATTACACAGGTCAGGCGCTTCCTAACGCTGAGAAAATCGTGAATGCAGCACAATTAGGATATAAAACAGGCGAAATTTCCTATGTAGAATATCTTTTTGCCCTGCAGACTGCCACCAATATTCAGTTAAAATACCTGGAATCTATCCAGCAGGTAAACCAATCTGTCGTTACTATTAATTCAATCATCAATAAATAACATGAAACTAAAACACAATATCATATATCTTGCAGTCACGGCCCTGTCGATCATAAGCTGCGGAAAACAGGAAAAAGAAACGGAAAATGCTGATGTAAAAACTGAGCAGTCCGAAAAAGGCCACGACGAAGAGCCCCAAAACATAGCTTCTCTTACAGAAGAACAAATGAAATCTGTAGGAGTTGCTTTGGGAACTGTAGAAATGAAAGAGCTTACCTCTACGATAAAAGCAAATGGTTTGCTGAGTGTACCCAACAGCAATAAGGCTACCATCACATCTCTTTATGGTGGAATCATTAAAACCATCAATATTCAGGTAGGAAGTATTGTAAAAAAAGGGCAGGTAATTGCCACTATTGCTAACCCGGAATACATCCAGCTTCAGGAAGATTATCTGACCACCAACAGCAGAATTACCTATGCAGAGCAGGAATACAGAAGACAGAGAGAACTTTTTGATAACGATGCAGGAGCGAAGAAAAACCTTCAGAGTGCTGATGCAGAACTTAAAACATTAAGAACAAAAAGAGCTTCTCTTTTGAAACAGCTTCAGATGATGGGAATAAGCCCGGGAAAAGTCAGCAATGGCAATATGAAATCCGGTCTGGTGATCACAGCGCCTATCAGTGGAACAATCAGCAGTATTACTGCACAGATAGGAAGCTATGTTGATATTTCTTCTCCGGTGGCAACAGTCATTGATAACGGTTCTATTCATCTTGATCTTCAGGTATTTGAAAAAGACCTTCCTAAAATGAGGGTAGGGCAGATTGTTCATTTTAAACTGACCAACAATCCGGAAACTGAATATGATGCAAAAATTTACAGCATAGGATCTTCTTTTGAGAACGAAAGTAAAACCATTTCTATGCATTGCGAAGTGATTGGAAACAAATCCGGACTGATCGATGGAATGAATATTACGGGAATTGTAAGCCTTGATAAAAGTACAACACCAGCCGTTCCTACAGAAGCTATTGTAGAAGCAGACGGGAAATATTACGTGTTTATTCAGACTGATAAAAAGGTGGAAGAAGAACATGAAGAAAAAGGGAAACCTCATCCGAAAACTTTAAACTTTGAGAAAATAGAAGTGGTGAAAGGAACGTCGGATATGGGCTATACAGCGATAACTCCGGTTGGAAATATTCCTGACAATGCAAAAATAGTAGTGAAAGGAGCCTTTTTCGTGAATGCAAAACTGGTGAATTCAGGAGAACACGAACATTAATGAAAGCAGCCGGAACCAGTAAAATGTCGATTTTAATCCTTACATTAGAGCTGTTTACGGAATTTTTATTGAATAGAAACGGCAGAAAAAAAGTAAAGAGTATCTCACCGAGTTTTTAATAAATGACCTGATTATGTTACTAAACAAAAAAATATCAGTCTGGTATTTCATCCGTGAAATAAAAACCCAAATTCTGTTCATCGGAATATTTGCTATTGCCATTGGTCTTCTGGACGAATTGCCATGGTTTCGCAAAATATCACTGCCCTTAAATATCCCTGCATTGCTGGGAACTGCGGTGTCATTGTTGCTGGCATTCCGGACTTCCCAATCTTATGAAAGATGGTGGGAGGCCAGAACAGTATGGGGTGCTATCGTAAATGATTCCCGGACTTTTGTGAGACTGATCATTCAGTTTATGCCTGCCGGAGATGATAAAGCAATAAAAGGTTTTGCCGAAAGACAGATCATCTGGACCTATGCCCTTGGAGAATCTCTGAGAAAGCTTCCGTTTTCTGAAAAAGTTCAGCAGTATCTGGATCAACATCAGATCAACGCGGTCAATATTCCCAATGCTATTCTGGATGAACATTCAAGACAGCTGAAAGAAATGGCAGCAGCCAAAGGATTGACGGATTTCCAGCAAATGCAGCTGAATGATATCATTACAAGACTCTGCGACAGTATGGGAAAATGCGAAAGACTGAAGAATACCGTTTTTCCACGGTCTTACAGTGTTTTGGTTCATATTCTGATCTATGTTTTTGCGGCTATCCTTCCGTTTGGGCTTGATGATTCGCAGCTGTTGGTAGAAATTGCGATTACTTTCCTGGTTCCGGTGACATTCATTGCGATTGAAAAAACATCCATCATCATGCAGGATCCGTTTGAAAATGGTCCTGTAGATACTCCAATGACTTCTCTGGCGCATACCATAGAAATCAATATCAGACAGATGACCGGTGAGCAGAATGTTCCACCCAAAAAAGAGAATACATCTTATTATGAAATGTAAATAAACCATACACAATATGGAAAGCACACCAACACAAACCGTTTCTGCAGGAAGCAGACACAAAAAGAACCTCCTGATTGTTCTCTGCCTTAGCGGAACCTATCTCATTGCCGAGGTAATAGGAGGAATCATTACCAATAGTCTTGCACTATTAGCGGATGCAGCCCATATGCTGACCGACGTGGTAGGATTATTGCTGGCATTTATTGCCATTAAAATAGGAGAAAGAAAAGCAGATCCATCCAGAACATACGGTTATTATAGAACAGAAATACTTGCAGCAGTAGTGAATGCTGTGGTTTTACTGGGAATTTCAATCTATGTTTTGTTTGAAGCCTATCAGCGTTTTCAGAACCCGCCGGAAGTACAAAGTAAATCCATGCTGATTGTAGCCGGAATCGGATTGATCGTTAATATTGTCGGAATGATGATTTTAAGAAAAGATTCAGAAGGCAGTCTCAATATGAAAGGTGCCTACTTTGAAGTTCTTTCAGATATGCTTACTTCTGTAGGAGTCATGATCGCAGGAGTAATTATGCTGACCACAGGCTGGTACTATGCCGACCCGTTGATCTCAGCAGCAATCGGACTGCTGATCTTCCCAAGAACATGGAGACTTTTGAAAGAAGCCATTAATGTTTTGCTGGAAGGAACCCCTAAAGATGTGGATATTCATGCACTTCGTCAATCTTTGAAAAAAGCTCCCGGAGTGAAAGGTGTTCATGATCTGCATGTGTGGTCACTGACATCCAGTGTCAATGCGATGAGCGCACACGTTGTAAAAGAGAACGGGTATTCCCAGAATCAATTATTAAAAACATTGACAGATACAACGATGGCTAATTTTAAAATCAGTCATACCACTTTTCAGATCGAAGAAGAAGGCTATGAAGAAAATGAAGTCCATCTGTAACCATTTAAAAGCGTACAATGAAAAAAGACATAGAACACAAACTCATTGATAAAAATACCAAACCTACCAGTATGAGGATTTTGGTATATGATTTCTTAAGCTCTCAGGAAGCGGCTTTATCCCTTTCTGAAATAGAAAATCATTTTGATAATGCTGACAGAATCACCATCTACAGGACATTGAAAACCTTTGAAGAAAAAGGAATTGTTCACAGCATTCAGGAAAATACAACCACAAAATACAAACTCTGCGAAGACGATTGTGATGAGAAAACCCATAAAGACTGGCATCTGCATTTTTACTGTAAAATATGCAAGCAGACTACCTGCAAAGAAGATATTTCCTTCCCTGAAAACATCCAGACCAATTTCAGGATTGACGAAATAAGACTCTTTGCCAAAGGAATCTGCGAAAACTGTCTTGAAAGTTTGCAATAGCATTGCATCAGCCTCATCTTTACATTTGTATAAAAATATTCAGTTATGGAAAAATGCTGTAGTACAACCCCGGAAAAACCAGATACAAAAGGACACCAACATAACCATTCAGAAGGAGACGGACATGACCACGATGGGCATGATCACTCTCATGACTCAGGAGATCAGACAGTCTTCCAGATGTTTCTTCCGGCCATAATATCATTTGTCATCTTATTATTGGGAATTGCCTTTGATAACTATATAAAACCTGCATGGTTTACAGGCTGGGTACGGTTGGCATGGTTCCTGGCGGCTTATATTCCCGTGGGATTTCCGGTATTGAAAGATGCTTATAAAAGTATCATTAAGGGAGATGTGTTTTCAGAATTCTTTCTGATGAGCATTGCAACCATTGGTGCTTTTGCCATCGGAGAATATCCTGAAGGAGTAGCGGTAATGCTTTTTTATGCGGTAGGAGAAGTATTCCAGTCTATGGCGGTTACCAGAGCCAAAGGAAATATAAAAGCATTATTGGATCAGCGTCCTGATGAGGTAACGGTTATGGAAAATAATCAGCCCAAGACTATGAAGGCCAAAGAAGCTAAAATTGGAGACATCATACAGCTGAAACCCGGTGAAAAACTGGCGCTGGATGGGGAATTGCTTTCAGATTCGGCTTCATTCAACACCGCAGCTTTAACGGGAGAAAGTAAACCCGATACCAAAAATAAAGGCGAAGTGGTTCTTGCCGGGATGATCAATATGAACAGTATTGCCCTGGTAAAAGTAAATACAGCTTATGAAGACAGTAAACTGAGCAAAATCCTGGAATTGGTTCAGAATGCCACAGCCCAAAAAGCACCGACAGAATTGTTCATCAGAAAATTTGCGAAAGTATACACGCCCATTGTTGTATTTCTTGCTATAGGAATCTGTTTACTGCCTTATTTCTTTGTAAGCGATTATCAGTTCAGAGACTGGCTGTACAGAGCATTGATATTCCTTGTGATTTCCTGTCCTTGTGCCCTTGTAATTTCAATTCCTTTAGGATATTTCGGAGGAATTGGGGCAGCAAGTAGAAACGGAATTCTGTTCAAAGGAAGTAATTTTCTGGACAGTATTGCAGAGATTCAGAATGTAGTGATGGACAAAACCGGGACCATGACAGAAGGCGTATTCAAAGTTCAGGAAGTAAGCATAAGCCCTGAGTTTAACAAAGAAGAAATCCTTCAGCTGGTCAATGTTCTTGAAAGTAAAAGTACCCATCCGGTGGCAACAGCAATTCACAATTATGTTGGAGAAATCAATCACAACATTCCTTTGGAAAATGTAGAAGAGATAGCTGGTCATGGATTAAAAGCAACAATTAATGGAAAAGAACTTCTGGTAGGGAATTTTAAGCTGATGGATAAGTTTAACATCCGTTATGATCTTAACCACGGCAATATTGTGTATACGGTGATTGCGGTAGCGTATGATAAAAGGTTTGCAGGCTATATCACCATTGCAGATAGTATAAAAGAAGATGCAAAGCAAACCGTAGACAACCTGCATAAAATGAATGTAAAGGCTACGATGCTGAGCGGTGATAAAAGTACCGTTGTAAAATATGTAGCAGATCAATTGGGTATCGACAATGCATTCGGAGATCTGTTACCTGAAGACAAAGTAAACAAAGTTAAAGAAATCAAAGCCAGAAACGAGACCGTAGCCTTCGTAGGAGACGGAGTGAATGATGCGCCTGTAGTGGCTTTAAGCGATGTAGGAATTGCGATGGGAGGCTTGGGAAGTGATGCCACCATTGAAACGGCAGATGTAGTGATTCAGGATGATAAACCGAGTAAAATCCCGATGGCCATCAATATCGGAAAACAAACTAAAAAGATCGTTTGGCAGAATATTGTCCTCGCTTTTGCTGTAAAAGCCGTTGTTCTTATCCTGGGAGCAGGAGGACTGGCAACGATGTGGGAAGCCGTGTTTGCCGATGTAGGAGTCGCATTGCTAGCTATTTTGAATGCGGTGAGAATCCAAAGAATGAAATTTTAAGAAGCAAATAATAAACACAACTCAATTATATTCAATAAAAGCTCTGCTGAATTTTCAGCGGGGCTTTTGTTTTTTTAATATACATTATGTTAATCATTCCGCAGGTACTACAAGCATGCAATATGCTGCTTTTGTTAATCTCATTGAAAGTAAATTTAAGTCAGGCGTTTTCTCCATATTGGTCTGATCGTTAATGAATTGAAATTCAATTAAAAAACAATTTGTAACAATTAATGATAGTTATCAGTTCTTATTTTCATATTTCATCCCATTTTATTACAAAAAAATAATAGTTGAAAATTTATATATACAAAATTAAATAATTTGCTAAATAATATTTTTAGAAAAATTTATTGTAAAACAAAATCTTTGTTGAATTTTCAAATAAATGTCATTTTTAATGCTTATTATTTTTAAATTAGCAGGTAAAACAATCAAATATGAAAAATATAAAATTACCAATTCTGGTTGCTGCATTTGTGGCTTTTCCATCCTTACATTTATTTTCTCAGGATAATGAAAAACTAATCAGAGATTATATCTCACAAAACAAGATCAGAGAATATAAAAAATCTGACCTCACTAATTTTATTATTGAAAATACAGATGTATCAAAATCATTAAATGGTGATCTGGTGAAGTTTCAGCAGGTTTATAATGGATTTCCTGTTTATAATTCTGTTGGAACAGCGCTTATTCAAAATAATAAGATTGTTTATTACACAGACAATTTTGTGAAAAATTATACACAGTCCACACCTAATTCTGCAGGAATTAGTAAACCTGTTATTCTCCAAAAAATTGCAGACGCGATTGGAAAGCAGGAAATTCAAGCGTATTCTATTCTTGGTTTTTCAGAAGCTGAACCTGAGAACGCTCATAATACAGCCAAACAAAGATTAGTTTATGCAGAACATAATGGTGATTTAGTGCTTGCGTACGAATTCTCAATTCAGGAGCCAAAATCTTCCAATTTCTGGGATATTCTGGTTAATGCCCAGACAGGAGAAATTATTAGTAAGAAAAATTTGACTTTGTCATGTAATTTCGATACAAATGCCTATCATCATGATATATCCCATTCAGGAAATTCAGAAAAAAATATGACTAGTGAAGTCCCGGATTTTAGAACTCAACAGCAGATTTTTCCTTTTTTAGCTCCAGATAATGCTTCATATAATATATTTCCGTTACCTATTGAAGCTCCTACATTTGGTTCAAGATCAATTGTTTCAAATCCTTGGATTTTAGCTTCTTCCCCGGAAGGGTGGCATTCTGACGGTACCAATCACTACACAATTACAAGAGGTAATAATGTACATGCTTACGAAGATACCGCACATGCAAATGCCCCGGGATTTTCTCCTGATGGCGGGGCTGCCAGAGATTTCAATTTCCCTTATAGTACAAACGGGACTCCTGCAGCTAATCAAAGCGCTGCTATTACCAATTTATTCTACATGAATAATAAGGTTCATGACATATTTTACAAATTTGGTTTTACAGAATCTGCAAGAAATTTTCAACAAAATAATTTTGGACTTGGAGGTGTTGGAAATGACTATGTAAAAGCTGAAGCTCAAGATGGAGGAGGAACAAATAATGCCAATTTTTTTACTCCTCCGGATGGTAGCAGCGGAAGGATGCAAATGTACTTATGGTCAGCCCTTAACAGAATGTTTTTTTATAATGCACCCGATGTAGCTATTTCACGACAACCGGCTGTTGTGACAGCACAGTTTGGTCCAGCCTTAAATGCAACAGGAATTACTGGAAATGTACAATTATCATCAGTTCTGGATGGATGCTCTGCTTTGCCAGCCGGCTCACTTACCGGGAAAATAGGATTAATAGAAAGAGGAACCTGTACTTTTGCGGTTAAAGTAAAAAATGCTCAAAATGCAGGAGCAACAGCAGCTATCATTTATAATACTCCGACATCTACTGCAACTAGCCAGATGGGGGGAACAGACGCTACTATTACAATCCCTTCTGTTTTAATTGATAATACTGAAGGAGAATATATTAAAAATTTGCTTTCTGCTTCAACGGTTGTAAATGTTACCTTAAAAAATGATCCTGCAACCGGAACAACCCCTGATGGAGATTTTGACAATGGCGTTATTACCCACGAATATGGACATGGAATTTCCAATAGACTAACCGGGGACGGATATAGCTGTTTAGACTCATCAGTCGATAAAGAACAAATGGGGGAAGGCTGGTCTGATTTCTTTGCTATTATGCTAACCAATAAAGCGGGAGATAATGTTTCTGTACCGAGAGGAATGGGAACATATGTAATAGGACAGCCTATTACAGGCGCAGGAATAAGACCTGCAAAATATTCACCGGATTTCGCGATAAACAATTATACATATGGAAAAACTAATGGAATGGAAATAAATTCCACTAGTGGGCTTGTTCCTAATGTTCATTCTATCGGTTTTGTCTGGGCAACCATGCTATGGGATCTGCATTGGAAATATGTTGAAAAATATGGTTATTCTTCAGATGTAACAGCTGATATGACCAATGGAAGCTCAAGAGTATTACAAATAGTTACAGATGCATTAAAGCTTCAAGCTTGTAATCCTACATTTATTGACGGAAGAAATGCTATTTTGGCAGCGGATTTAGCTGCTACAGGAGGTTTGGATAAATGTATGATTTGGAATACTTTTGCTAAAAGAGGGCTGGGAGTTAATGCTTCTGCTGGCAGTAAAACTGATATTAACGATCAGGTTGAGGATTTTACGGTTCCTGCGGAATGTGCACTTGCTACAAACGAGGCAAAGATTGCTAAAAATTCAATTTCAATTTATCCCAATCCTGCTAAAAATGAATTTTACATTAATTTCCCAAATAATATGTTAGGAAAAGTAAGTGTTGATATTTACGATATGTCTGGAAAATTAATTTTTTCGGAAGGAAAAATATCAACAAATGCTAAAAAATCAATTTCCACTGATCAATTAACAAATGGGGTGTATATGGTAAAAATAAAAGGGCTTGGAATTGATACGGTTTCTAAGCTTATCGTAGAAAAGTAAATGACTCACTCATCAATATTATCTCACTCCAGGTTTTTCCTGGAGTGATTTTTATTTTCTAAAAGTAATAAGAGATTGAATAAAAAAACGATTTTTTTGCAAAGATGTGTTAGCTTTGATCTTGGTTCAAAAATATAAAATTGGAGTACAGCTTTTTGAAAGATTAACACAAAACAGTGATGCTTATTATGTGGTGATAAATTAGTTGTGTTTAAAAAAACTCTGCCAAATACATCAGCAGAGTTTTTATCAACAAGATTAAATTGTATATAAAGAACTAAATTGTATTCAAAGTTCGGGATAATATGATGGCAGCAACAGCCACAGTTTTGTAAATTTTAACGGTAACAGCTCAACTTTCCAATGACATTCATCATAAATGGAATATAAAACAGTTTTGAAATAGTATATTTGTAACAGAGAAAAAATCGTTGAGGTTATTTATTTCCATATTTGTCATTTTTACGATTGCATTACGCCCTGTTTTGCCATTGTTAAACTATGCCGTGAACTATGATTACATTGTAAAAAACCTTTGTGAGAAAAGGAATGTACCACAATCAACATGTAAGGGAAAATGCTATGTGGAAAAAGAACTGGCAAAAACAGAAAAGCAGTCCAATAGTTCCCAAACTATAAAGATTGCGGGATTAGATGTTTTTATTTCTCATGATATTCTTTCATTTTCGTCGCAGCTGAACTTAGAATTACTTACTAAAGTTCCGGATTCAAGCTACTTTAATTCTCATTCTTCAGAATACTTTTCAAGGATTTTCCATCCTCCATTGGCATAATTGTATGTAAACTATACTTTTAGTTTAATAATTGAAGGTTTTCAAAATCTTCATTAATAAGCCGTTAAAGGAACATTCTGCAGTTAAAATTAACTGTTGTAAGTATAAAGGATGCATCAGTTATTCTTAAAAAATGTTGTGCTTTTCCGGTTTATGCATAATGTCATAACTTTATTTAATAGTATTAATTTCAATTTAACATTACAATGAAATCTCTCATTATTTCGGCTGCTGTGCTGTCGATATCATTGGTGTCGTGTGCGAAAGAAACGCCTAAGGTAAAGCATGCAAGCCACATGGACACCTCCGGAAAGAAAATAGAAAATATACAGGTAGTGAATGAAGAAGACCCTATCTGCCACATGAAAACTGCCGGATCTCTTAAAGATACTGCGGTATATAAAAATAAAACGTACGGTTTTTGCAGTGTGTACTGCAAAGATGAATTCAAAAAAAATCCTGAGAAATATGCCCAAAAATAAAAAGACCGCAAATAAAAGTAAAGTGATCATACCCATTGCGGTATTTGCATTGCTTTTTCTGGGAATCGGGGTAGGAATGGGATATTTTAAAAAGAATCTTTATACTGTCATGAAAGTTCCGGATTTTGAACTTACAGATCAGAACAGTAAAAAAGTTACCAATAAAGATATGCTGGGAAAGGTATATCTCGTAGAATTTTTCTTCAGCAAATGTCCTACGATATGCCCGGTGATGAATACCAATATGAAGGCCATCCAAAACCAGATTAATGATCCCAGCTTCGGCATTATTTCCATCAGTATTGATCCGGAAAATGACACGCCTGAAGCTTTGAAAGAACATGCCCAAAGAATTGGTGCAAAATCTCCCAACTGGCATTTCCTGACCGGAGATCGTACCTATATTGGAAATCTCGCTGATCAGTTTAATATCTACGTAGGTGACAAAGAAGATGAAGGAGAAAGCCTGAACCACAGCGGAATGATTGCATTGGTAGATCAGGAGGGAAATATCCGCTGCAGATACAACAAAGAGAACATGCCCATTCTGTATTATTCAGGACTGAATTATGAAGATCCGGAAGGAAAAACACCCATGCTGACGGGAAAATATCACCCGGACAGAGAAATTCTGATTGAGGATATTAAGAAATTATTGAAATAGGGAAGGAGGGAAGCCGGATGTCTGAAGCTGGAAGTTATTCCAGACGATGAAACTCTAGCAGTTTTTTGAGATGGCTGTAAAAGGAAATAGAAGTTGAAAAAGTTAGGCTATAAAATTAATTACTTCCAGCTTCCATCACCCATCCTCCCGCTTAACAAGAAAACATTGTTCAACCATAAACAAAAAAGTTATGAAGATTATGAAAATAGCTGCTTTAAGTGCAGTTTTTGCGGCTCAGTTTGCACTGGCCCAGTTTAAGCAGACACCTTTGCCGTATGCTTATAATGCTTTAGAAGGAAATATTGATGCCCAAACGATGGAAATTCATTATTCAAAACACGGTGCAGCATATGCTGCTAACTTGAATAAAGCCATTGCTGGAACTCCACAGGAAAAAGAAACTTTGTTTCAGATTCTTTCCAATGTTTCAAAATTGCCTGCTGCTGTAAGAAATAACGCAGGAGGGCACTACAACCACGAACTGTTCTGGACGGTTCTTACTCCTCAGAAAAATACACAGCCTTCAGCAAAATTAGCAAAAGCCATCAATGAAACTTTCGGAAGTATGGATGCTTTTAAAGAAAAAATGTCTAAGGCAGGTGCAGACCGTTTTGGTTCAGGATGGGCCTGGCTTTCTGTAGGGAAAGATGGGAAACTGTTTGTTTCCTCTACTCCTAATCAGGACAATCCTTTGATGGATGTTGTAGAAGAAAAAGGAACTCCAATCTTCGGCATTGATGTATGGGAGCATGCTTATTATTTAAAATATCAGAATAAAAGAGCAGATTATCTTACCGCTATCTGGAATGTTACGAACTGGAAAGAGATCAGCAGAAGATATGATGAAGCGATAAGCAGGAAATAATCTGATGAAAATATTGTACAGCATACTTTTTACCTTCTATATGGTGCTAAGACCTTTAGTGCCCGTGGTAGAGTATGCTGTAAATTATGATTATATCGTTAAAGTTCTCTGTATCAATAAAACCAGGCCGGAGGTTCACTGTAACGGAAAATGTTACCTGAGTAAAGAACTCGCTAAAGCCAATGATTCAGAATCTTCACCTTTTCAGAAACTCAAAAACTCTGGGCAGAAAATTCTTGATACCTATATTCTGCCGGAGACTACAGAGATCAACACTACTGGAAAAATTTCGCTTTTCAATTTCAATTTTACCTACGAAACAGCCTATTCTTTTCTGTTTCTTACCCATATTTTCAAACCACCGGTTTTTTAAGTTGAACGATCACTATTTAACCACAAAAGTCACAAAAGCTTAGATAAATTAAAAGCTAAGTGTTCTTATTGTGCATAAAATTTATCACTTGATCAACTTAAGTGTAAAACTTTTGTGCCTTTTGAGTAAAAAAAGAATGTTTTTGCATTCAAAAATTATAATTCAACTTAAAAAATCAACAATGAAAATTTCTCAATTTTTATCACTATTCTTTATTGCCTTTACTGTATTCTCTTTTACAGCCTGCGGAAGCAGCAGGGATGATGAGAACCCACAGGATACTACGCCTGGAAAACTTCAGATCAAATTTGAAAATGGATTTAACAATGTGGGAGATATCGTTCTAAATCAGACGGTTCAGACTTCTGCTAACGGACAGAAACATAACTTTTCTGCTTTGAAATACGTCATCAGTAATATCGCATTGATAGACGAAAACGGAAACGAATTTAAATACAACGAAAATAATCCTGACAAAGGAGCTTTTATCGTAGATCAGGCAGATGCTGTAGCCGGAATTGTTTATCTTAATCTGGATGGTATCCCGAAAAATAATTATAAAAAAATAAGATTTGGATTGGGTGTCAGCCAGAAAGCGTATTTGCTGGGACAGGACGGGCAGGCTGAATTCTGGACAAAAGCCAAGCAGAAGGGAATGTCCTGGTCATGGGCGGCCGGTTATGTATTTGCAAAACTGGAAGGGAAATACGGTACAGATTCTCCTTCTAAAGAATTCATGAATCACACAGGAAATATGGGAAATACTGCTGCCAACAATACACCGGATCTTTATCGCGAAATTACATTGAATCTTCCAACAACAGCCAGAGTAACAGGACAAATCCGTCCTTCTGTTCACATTCTTGCAGACCTGAACCAATTTCTGAGCGGAGATAAGGCACTGACTCTTACCACATCCAATGATATGCTTATGGGGTCCAACCAGCACCTGGTAGACGTTACCAATAATCTTACAAAAATGTTTAAAGTAGACCATGTTCACAATGATTAATTTTTTTAAAACGATACTCGTTCTTCTTGTATTGGTCTTAAGCTTCATTTCATGTTCTGATGAGGTGATGCAGCCATTGGAAAAGGACGAAGCCTACAACCTGCAGTTTCCTTCTTATTTTCCGGAAATGACTTTTGACAAATCCATCAATCCGGTGACCAAAAATGGAGTGGAGCTGGGACGAAAATTATTCTATGAAGGTAGACTTTCAAGGAATAATACCATTTCATGCGGTTTCTGTCATATCCAGGAAAATGCCTTTACCCATCATGGTCATACGGTAAGCCACGGGGTAGACGACAGAATCGGAATCAGGAATGCACCGCCCATCCAGAATATGGCTTTTTTGAAAAGATATATGTGGGACGGAGTGATTCACAATCTGAATGAGCAGCCGATCAGCCCGATTACTGACGTGAATGAAATGGACAGTTCTATACCGGAAGCTATTTCGAAAATAAAAGATGATCAGAAATATAAAAAACTATTCAGAGAAGCTTATGGAGACGAAACCATTACCGGAGAAAGAATTCTGAAAGCATTGTCGCAGTTTATGGCTTCTTTAATCTCTGCAGATTCTAAATATGACAGATTCAAACAGGGAAAAGAGCAGCTGACTTCCACAGAAGCCAAGGGAATGGCACTATTTAATCAGAAATGTGCTTCTTGCCACAGCGGCGAATTATTTACCGATGAGAGTTTCAGAAATACAGGACTCTATTACAATACAGAGTTCAAAGATGCCGGACGTTACAGGGTTACTCTTAATCAGGTTGACTGGATGAAATTCCGGGTTCCAAGTCTGAGAAATGTTGAATATACTGCGCCTTATATGCATGACGGAAGGTTTTACACTTTGGAAGCAGTACTCAATTTCTATTCAGATCAGGTGGAAGATAATCCCAATCTTGATCCCCGCCTGAAACAGAACGGTCATGTAGGAATTGCCATGAACAGTCAGGAAAAACAATCGATCATTGCATTCCTGAAAACATTATCGGATAAAAGTTTTATATCCAATCCAAAATTTGCAGAATAATTTATAGAAACATGAAGAAGATTATAGTGATAGTAAGTTTGATCCTGTTTAGTCAGTATCAGGCAAAGATCATCAGAGACAGTGCTTATATTGCTCCGGAAACTTTCAGCAGATTCAATTTTGATGATGACTGTGATGCTTGCGGCTGTGCAGCAGGAAACGGATCTTCCGGCTTTGAGTCATTGTTGAATCCACAGTTTGTCGGAATTAAGTATTTTGCGCAGCATTACAAAGCTAAAGAGAACTTGTTTGTAAAAGACCTTACCCAGGATCAGTATTTCAATACGCTGCAACTTTGGGGGAAAATTCCTCTGACTAAAAAACTGAGTGTTTATGCGAGTCTGCCATTCCATTTTCATGAAAAGAAAACCATGCAGGGAGATATCAGAATCAATGGAATAGGAGATTTAAACCTGATGGGAATTTACCAGCTGATGAGCTCTAAAGATAATTTCCATCATCTGAGCGGAGGTTTGGGCGTGAAAATTCCACTCGGGAAGTTTGATGAAAAAGGAGCATCCGGTGTCAACCCAAGCTTTCAGCTGGGAACTGGCAGCTGGGACTATCAGGCCGCTTTGAATTATAAGTTTCAGAAAAATAAAGTAGCCGTATTGGTCAATACAGACTATACGGTCAAAACAGAGAATAAGAAAAATTACCGTTTTGGAAACCAATGGAACTATGCAGCAACAGGTTTTTATCAGGTTGCTGGAAATGAAAAATCCATTTTTTCTGTAAAAACTGGAGTGCAGGGAGAAGTTTATGCTCAGAATAAACAATTTGATGAAGCATTGCCGAACACTGCAGGAAGTGCTTTGTACGGAAAATTAGGTTTTGAAGCCTCTTATAAAAAGCTGAGCCTGGGAAGTGAAGTCATGCTTCCCATGTACACGCGCCTGGCGGGAGGAGATATTGAAGCTCAATCAAGATTTAGTATTTTTCTGAATATTGGAATTTAAAAAGAAACCCTTGTTGAAATCATGTTAAAGCTCCTTCGGGAGCTTTAATTGTTTATAAATCATGATTTTAGTTGGGGATTAGGAATAATTATTTATCTTTGCCGGAATTTGGTGAGCCGTAAAAAGCTCTTAAAAGGGAATCCGGTGAAAATCCGGGACAGACCCGCTGCTGTAAGCTCCACACCAAGTTTTTGAAGAATATATCCACTGTTTTTTAATGGGAAGGATTTCAAAAATGGAGTAAGTCAGAAGACCTGCCAGACAATAATCGTTTGACGCTTTCGTGGAATAAAGCTTAGGACATCAATGATTCTGTGCAGTAACAGCTGTGCTTTGTCGTTGTATTCTTATACCCATTAGCGTCTTCATTATCCTAAATGAGCTAATGACGCCAAAACTAACTACTTCTGCAATTCATAAAGTTGTTTTCACAATATTAGTGTTAACATCTCAACTTGTGCTTTCCCAAACTAAGAAAAAAGACAGTCTTCAGGAAGAGACCATTAAAGGGATCAATCTTTATAAAAAGAATTTTAAAGAAATTATTCCTGCACAAACCCTGCAGGGAGAGCAGCTGGAAAGATTAAACAGTCATTCTGTAGCAGATGCGCTGCGGTATTTTTCGGGTGTGCAGATTAAAGATTACGGCGGATTGGGTGGTTTGAAAACCATCAATATCCGAAGTATGGGAAGCCAGCATGTAGGGGTTTTTTATGATGGAATTCAATTAGGAAATGCCCAAAACGGCCTTGTGGATCTGGGAAGGTATTCTCTGGATGATCTGGAAGAAATTTCATTATACAACGGACAGAAAAGTGAAATTTTTCAACCTGCAAAAGATTTCGGTTCTTCAGGATCTATTTATTTACAGCCTAAAACTCCTGTGTTTAAAGGAACAAGAAAAACCAATCTTGTGATAAGAGCCAAAAGTGCTTCCATAGACCTCTTCAATCCGTCATTCCGGCTGGAGCAGAAAATTTCAGACAGGGTTTCTGCCAGTTTCAGTGGCGAATTTATGCAGAGTGACGGAATTTACAGATTTAGATATGCTAAGAAATATCCTGATGGACAGCAAGCCTATGATACCATTGCCAAAAGACAGGATTCAGATATTCGGGCAAAACGTTTTGAAACTTCTTTCAACGGAACTTTAAATAACGGAAGCTGGAATATCCGTGGCTACGGTTATATTTCAAACCGCGGAATGCCGGCACCTATTGTGAATGGACGTTTCGGAGGAAGAGGAGCGAGACTTTCAGATGAAAATTATTTTGTACAGGCTAATCTGAGAAAAAAACTGTTCCCGAAATTTGAAACGCAGCTGAAAGCAAAATTTGCCTACGATTATACCCATTTTATGGATACGGTTCGTTCGCAGTCTATTATTTATACCGATAATACCTACATCCAAAGGGAACTTTATCTTTCCTCTTCCAATATTTATTCAATTACACCCAATTGGGATGTCAGCCTGAGCGGTGATTTTCAGTATAATAATCTGGATGCCAATCTGGATAATTTTTCTTATCCTACAAGATATACTACATTGGTAGCATTGGCAACAACGTATCAGTGGAACAGATTCAAAATTTTGGGAAGCCTTTTAGGAACCTTTACATTTGAAGAAGTAAGAAAAAATAAAAGACCGGGAGATGCCAGAGAGTGGACACCTGCGGTGTTTATGAGCTATCAGCCGGAAAAAATTCCGGAGCTTACTCTAAGAGCTTTCTATAAAAGAATTTTCAGACTTCCGACCTTCAATGATTTGTATTATACCAATATCGGAAATACCTATCTGAAACCGGAATTCACCAATCAATATGATGTAGGATTTACCTATCAGAAGAATTATAACAACCGTCTCTTTAAAACATTTTATGCTAAAGTAGACGGTTACTACAACAAAGTACAGGATAAAATTGTGGCAGCTCCGAACGGAAGCATGTTCCGATGGCTGATGATGAACCTTGGATTGGTTGAAATCATTGGTGCAGATGTGAATGTGCAGACAGAACTTCAATTGGGAAAAGTTACTCTTAGACCGTTGCTTTCCTACACTTATCAAAGTGCAAGAGATATGAGTGATCCTGAAGATACTTTTTACCGCAATCAGATTCCTTATACCCCATGGAATAGCGGATCGTTCAGTCTGATGGCAGATTATAAAGACTGGAGTTTCAATTACAGTGCAATGTACGTAGGAGAAAGATATGACGTGAACCAGGATAACATTCAATACAATTATGTGCAGCCCTGGTATACGCACGATTTGTCTGTTCAGAAAAAATTCAACTGGGCGAATCATCAGTTTAAAATAAGCCTTGAGATAAATAATATTTTCAATCAGTACTATGATGTGGTCCTCAATTATCCGATGCCCGGAAGAAATTTTAAACTTATTCTAAACTTTACCCTATGAGAAAACTAAACTTTTATTTTTTATTTCTGGTATTAGCTTTTCTTACCTCATGCCGTACAGATGAAATTATTGTCCGTCAGGAAGTGGTGGAAGGACTTCCTTCAGAAAACACAGCAATAAAAGGCTTTTACATGCTGAATGAAGGAAACATGGGAAGCAATAAATGTACCCTTGATTTTTTTGATTACACCAAAGGAACCTATTACCGGAATATCTACGCAGAAATCAATCCCAATGTCGTAAAAGAGTTGGGAGATGTGGGAAATGATATCAAAGTTTACGGAAGCAAACTTTATATCGTAGTCAATGTTTCCAATAAAATTGAAGTGCTGGATGCCAAAACGGCCAAACGTATTACTTCTATTCCATTACAAAACTGTCGGTACCTTGCTTTCAAAAACGGAAAAGCTTATGCCAGCAGCTATGCCGGACCTGTAGCGATTAACCCGAAAGCCCCGAAAGGGAAAGTAGTGGAAATTGATACGACTTCTCTTTCCATCCAGCGTGAGGTAGTGGTAGGATATCAGCCCGAAGAAATGGAAATTGTGGGAAATACCTTATTTGTTGCCAATTCCGGAGGATATAAGGCTCCCGATTATGATAATACAGTCTCCGTAATCGACCTGAATACTTTTACAGAACTTAAAAAAATAAATGTTGCCATCAATCTTCATCACATTAAAAAAGATAATTACGGTGATCTCTATGTAACCTCAAGAGGAGATTATTATAATGTTCCTTCCAGTCTTTATTTAATAGATGCAGCTACAGGAACAGTTAAGAAAAATTTCCATCTCTCCGTGAGTGAAATGACAATCGTGAATGATAAACTCTATTTCTACGGCAATGAATTCAACTACAATACCCACAGCTATAAAAAGACATTTGGAATCATTGATGTAAAAACAGAACAGATCATCGCCAACAGAATTTTTGACAAAGAATATGAAGATGCCATTAAAACCCCTTACGGCATTGCCGTAAACCCAATCACAGAAGATATCTACATGACAGATGCCAGAAATTATGTATCCATGGGATTTGTGTATTGCTTTGATAAAAACGGACACTTTAAATGGAAAACGGAAGGCGGAAATATCCCTGCCCACTTCGCTTTTTTATACAAATAACCAACCTTAAGACATGAACAGAAATACCTTTACTTATTTAAAAACCGGGCTTTTATCCTTTTTCCTTTTAGGAGCAATTGCCTGTAAACATGATGATGAAGACGAATTTACCTTTAACGGCCTTGATGATTCCTATACCATTGAGCGTTTAAAGGTTTTGAGTATTCCTACCAATGCATCAGGATCGGTTACTTGGAGTATCAACGATTCTATTATTTCCCAAAACTCAGAACTTGAATTTATCAGTGTGAACGCAGATGCTTATCCTCTGACTTTAAAGATCAGGAATAAAGGAAATGAGCAGGTGTTTCATTCTAAAATAATCGTTACCAAAGAAAAAACACCATATACCAGATACATTTCCAAAGTACTGGAGTTCCGCCCTGCCGTAGGACAGTTTATGAATGAAATTCCGGAATACGAACCCGGAAATACTGCCGCGAATATGCTTCAGAAAGCCAATGAATCTTTGGTGGGAGGTAATTCAACCATGATCAGTCTGGGAGGATATGGAGGATATGTAGTGTTCGGTTTTGATCATACCATTCCGAATTTAAATGGACGTGATTTTAAAATACTCGGAAATGTATTCTTTGGGAATGACGCCGCTGACCAACGTTCGGGATCCTGTGAACCGGGAATTATTATGGTGGCCTACGACAGAAATAAAAATGGAAAGCCGGATAATGATGAATGGTACGAAATTGCAGGCAGTGAATATTTTAAAAATGCTACCGTAAAAGATTATAGCATAACTTATTTTAAGCCTGACGAAAATAAAACACCTGTAGCCGGAACTGAATTCTGGCAGGCCGATGTGGAATATATTAAGTGGAGTGACAACCTTGGAAATCAGGGGTTCAAAACAAAAAATACATTTCACGTACAAAGTTACTATCCCTTATGGTTTACCGAGAGTTCTTACGGCTTTTCGGGAACAAGACTCGCCAATAATTTTTATGATCAGAACGGTGACGGATCGTATTGGGTAGGAAAATCATATGAGTTCGGATATGCAGATAATGCTCCGAATAATGATGATTCTTCCAATATTGATATTTCATGGGCGGTAGACAGAAGTGGAAAATATGTAAAACTTCCGGGTGTAGACTTTATGAAAATATATACGGGAGTTAATCAGGAAGCAGGATGGCTGGGAGAAGTTTCTACAGAAGTGGCAGGAGCTTACGATTTACATTTCAAATAATAATACAATCTATTTAAATTAATAAAAAATGAAAAAGTTTTATCTTTTTATGATGCTTTTTCTGTTTGCATGCGTATCCAATGCACAGATAAAAGTACAGGGTGTGCCCAGAAATGATATTTCAGGGATCAGTAATCTTAATACCACTGCCATCAGTTTTTCTGATATTCAGTATTGGGTAGGGTCGGGAACCAATCAGGCTGCTTTTGTAGTACAGTGGAACGACGGTAAAAATCCTGATGCGATGGTTTGGGGATTCAAATGGAACGGAAGTGCTACCGGAGAAGATATGCTGAAAGCTATTGCTAAAGCAGACCACAGATTATATACGTTGCTTTATCAGGGAACACAATTTGGATCAGCAGTCGGAGGGATTGGATTTGATCTGAACGGCCAGGGGACCAATGCCCTGATCAAAAGCGGAAATACCACTTATCCGTTATATCCGGTCAATGGTTTTGTCAATACAACAGCTTATGATTTCGACAGCTACACCATTGTAGATGCTGCGAACGATCACTGGCAGTCAGGTTGGACCGTGAACGGATATTGGGCGTACTGGGTGAAGAATCCGACGGATGCAGATTTCGGATATTCCAGTGTTGGAGCTTCCTCACGGACATTGCAAAATGGTTCCTGGGATGTATGGAATTTCAATGTAGGATTTAATGAAACACCTGTTTCTTCTACCATGACTCCGGTTTCTCCATATGTAGCTTCTACAAACTATACCAACGGATATTTTATGGTGAACGAAGAATGGTTTGGTCATACCAACGGTTCTGTAAACTTCATTGATAATAACGGCCAGATCAATTACCGTGTGTACAGTAATGCCAATAATAATCAGGCTTTCGGGGCAACGACACAGTACGGAACAATTTATGGTGATAAATTTTACTTCGTATCAAAGCAGGCTGCTGATGGGGGAGATACTCAATATACTCCGGGAGGAAGATTGGTTGTAGCCAATGCACAGACCATGCAGAAAATTGCTGGTTTTAATAACATCGGAGGCGGTGACGGAAGATCATTTGTAGGTGTTAATGAACATAAAGGATATATTGGTACTTCCACCGGTATCGTTCTTTTTAATATTGATAATTTACAGGTTGGTAATTTAATTACCGGAACAGGTGGAAACGGGCAGATCGGAAATATGATCCGTACTTCACAATATGTTTTTGCCGTAAAACAGGGAGTAGGAATTTTAGTGATTAATCCTAATACCGATACGATAGTGAGTACTATTGCAGGAGGGTTCTACTCGGTGGTTCAGGCTAAAGACGGAAGTGTATGGGGAATTCAGGATCAGAAGCTGATCAGCATTAATCCTACCACTTTTGCAACACAGATCTACAATATCCCAACTACAAAGTATATCGGAGACTGGGGAGCGTGGAATGCCGGAAGATTCACAGCAAGTAACAAAGAAAATGCTTTATACTGGATCAATTCAATAAGCAGCTGGAGCTCAGGAACACAGATTGTGAGATTTGATGTTACAACGAAAACATTTAACGAAAACTTTGCTGCAATTCCAGGACAAACAGGTCAGTTTAAACAAATTCCATACGGAGCGGCTCTTCGTGTAAACCCTGTTACCGGAGAGTTGGTTCTGAATACCACAGAAAGCGGATATGGAGCACACTATCAGAAAAACTGGATTCATACCTATGATATGACCGGAGCCCTTATCAATACAAAAACTCTGAACGACTACTATTGGTTCCCTTCGCTGACGGTATTTACCAATAACTCAGTTCCTGTTGTAAGTAATGTTTTCCCTTCACAGGTTACTGCAGGAAACACAACGACAATTGATCTGAAATCAATAGTTTCTGATGCCGATAATATGACGGTATCTGTTGTAAAAACTGTAAAATCAAACAGCAATCCTACCACGGTCTCTGCTGTAATTAATAATAATGATGAGCTGGTTCTGACACCGCTTGTTTCAGGTATATCTGATATTGTGATCAGCTTTAACTCAAACGGTAAATTAGTTGAAAAAACACTTACAGTAAACAGTACTGCTTCAACATTAGCAACTGCTGAGGTTAAGAAGCTTGAGTTTGGCATCTATCCAAATCCTGTAACAGATATTCTTACGATTAAAACTCAGGAGAAAATTCAGAATGTTTCTCTTTACGATGCTTCAGGCAGAGTAATCAATGTACAGCTGAACAATGGTCAGATTAATGTAAGTGCACTTCCAAAGGGTATTTATATTGTAAAAGCTGTAACCGATAAAGCGGTATATCAGCAGAAATTAATCAAAAACTAATACTATTGCAGATAGTAATCTTGTTATTTTAACCTCTGATCAATTTTGGTCAGGGGTTTTTATTGACCAATCAATAGGGGATGATATAAAAAACCCGGCAAGCTTTTAAAGCTTGCCGGGTTCATTCTGTTGTATATCTTCTTTATTTGATAATCACTTTTTTAGAGTATGTTTTTCCTTCTTTTGTCTGAAGTTTCATAATATATACCCCTTGTGGCTGTTTGGTATCAAAAGTATTTGATGTCAGCTTGGAACGGAATACTTCTTTTCCTGAAGTATTGGTTAAAGTAACTTCGGAACCTTCTGCAGAAACATTTTTGTCAAGAGTGAACTGCCCGTCCTGGCTGTGAGCCATAAAATTGATGAAAGGATCTTTGTACTGGTAAGCATAGTATACTCTAAGCTCTCCACCGATATTCAATAATCCGGAATTCACATTTATTTTAATACGGTCAAAAGGGATGTTCATCGTCATCTCTATTTCTCCTTTGCTTGGATCTCCGCTTCCAAGAGTGATCAGTTTTGTGGCAAGACTTGTGTAATCGTTATTGGAAACATCTCCATTAAATGTTTCAATAGATACCCCGCCCAATAACTGTGCAGATAGAGGAGTCCCGTTTGAACCTATCGCAAGAACAAGTTTATTGGTATTGTTCGCAATATTGGTAGTTGGGAAAATCAATGTCTGCTCTGTTCTTGCAAGAAGCCCCACTGAAACCTGTAGAGTAGAATAGTCATTCTCGTTGCTCCCTACAGCATTCTGAGGATTCAATACACCACAACCCAGGCATACTCCAAGCACCTGATTGGTCTGGCTGCTTGCGTAGGTTTTTACAATCTGAGCAAAAGACATTGTGCTGGTTAAAAATAGAAATGATGCCAAAACTGCAGCTTTCATCGTGCGTTGGCCACGTAATAAATAAGTTTTCATATATAGAAAATTTTGGATTTTAGTTTTTTTGTAAATTTATAAATAAAATAATTATGTTGCATATTTTATTTCATAATTATGTGATTTGTTAATAATTTATTGATATTTGCAATTGATGATTTATTATTATTTAATGAAGTGGTTGTTTGTACTAGCCTGAAAATGAATGCGAAAAATACGGCAGCTTGAAAAAATCTACCGCATTTAATCTATCATTCATTAAATTATTTGATTACAATTTTTTTGGAATAGGTTTTACCTTCTTTCGTTTGTACATTCATGATATAAATGCCTTCCGGCTGTTTCGGCTCAAATGTATTTGAGGTCAGCTTGGAACGGAATACTTCTTTTCCTGAAGTATTGTACAGGATAACTTCGGAATCTTCCACAGGAACATTTCCACCAAGAGTAATCTGCCCGTTCTGACTGTGAGCCATGATATTCATCAATGGATCCTGGTAAGCATAATAAACTCTGAAACCACCGCCAAGGCTTAGAACACCACCTGTTAATCCAATTCTTATCCCGTCATAAGGCTTTGTAGGTTTGAATTCTATTGTACCTCTGTTTGGGGTTGCGCCCAGTTTAAGAAGGCTTACATCAATTGTTCTCCGGTCATCATTGGATGTACCGCCATTCATTGTTTCAAGCGTTACTCCGCTTAACAACTGTACAGATAATGGGATGTTGTCTGTTCCGATTCCTACTACCAGTCTTGTGTCAGATCTTAGGTCAGGAAAAATGAGGGTTTGCTGAATTCCTCCCAACAGGACTGTTCCCAATACCATTGTTGAATAGTCATCCTCGTTATCTCCTACAGCATTAAGAGGATTATCAATATGACATCCCAGGCAGGCTACTCCGAATACTCCGGAGCTTTGTGCGTGTGCATAGATTCTGTTTTGTGCCAAGGACATTGTGCCGGCAGAAAATAAAAATAAAGCCATCAATCCGACCTTTAAAGAGGATCGGCTTCCCGAAAATAAATTGAATTTCATGTTATATATTTTAAAAATGAATAGTTTTATTCAAATTTAAGGATTAATGGAAGAAGTAAAAAAAAATATTTCCATTATTGGTGATATTTTTAATGAAATTTAATATGACTCCATCATTGGGAACGAAAATAATATACAAATCTTACCTGTGAGATGTTTTTGTTTGATGTATTATTGTTCAGTTGGATAAAGCCAGGTACGGTTGAAAGCTTAAATCTGTTAACCTTGTTGAAAAGAAATTACCGGAATCCTGTATATAGAAACGAAAAAAGGACTTTCGAAAAAGTCCTTTTGTAGCCCGTAGGGGAATCGAACCCCTCTTACCAGAATGAAAATCTGAGGTCCTAACCGATAGACGAACGGGCCCTCTATCTTCCATTACCGAAGTAATGTGTTAGCTTTTGTTTTTATAAGTGTCAACTCTTATTGTAGCCCGTAGGGGAATCGAACCCCTCTTACCAGAATGAAAATCTGAGGTCCTAACCGATAGACGAACGGGCCGGTTAGATTTATTTAAATATAGCTTTTTCTACAGTGATCTTTATAAAACCACCGTTGTTACAGTGGTCTTATAAAATGTAAGTAGCCCGTAGGGGAATCGAACCCCTCTTACCAGAATGAAAATCTGAGGTCCTAACCGATAGACGAACGGGCCAGCTATATTGTTACGCTAATTTATTAACGTGCTTTGTTAATTTGCTTTTCAAGTTAGCTGCTTTGTTTTTGTGGATAATATTTTTCTTAGCTAATTTATCCAATAAAGCGATAACTTTTGGCAATTGTTCTGTAGCAGCAGCTTTGTTCTCTTCATTTCTTAAAGCTTTTAAAGCTGTTCTAGCAGTCTTGTGGTAATATCTGTTACGAAGTCTTCTAGTTTCGTTTTGTCTGATTCTCTTTAGTGCTGATTTATGATTTGCCATATCGTTTAAATGTGAGTGCAAAACTATAAACTTTTTTTTAAACTACCAAATTTATTTTTAAAAATTTTAATTTTCTTCTGATAGGTACTTTCTGAGTTTATTTATTGCCTGTTCTATTTTTAAATTTTCTTGTTCTTTCTCTAATTTTTTGATCGTATTTCCCAGCATGATCAGTGCATTATTCCATTCTCCAGTGGTATTGGTGAAAGTAAGTTCATCAATTGTTACTTCAAAAGCAACCCTTTCTCCAGTCCTGTAAAGCCTGAAACTGATTTTATCATCTCTGCCTGTAATCCCGCCTTCATTGATTTGTAAATCGTAACTTTTTGGGTTAGAGTGGATTTTCTTAAAAAGCAATTTCGCTTCTTGTATTTTTAAATCCGGCATGATATAAAATTTGATGGTCTGCAGAAAACTGCAAACAATGATTTATCAATAATATTTTTCATCAGTGTTACCCTATTGGTAGAACCAACTATGGATAAATTTTTTGCAAATATAATGCTTTTGTGACATATAACATATAGGGATTGCTTTTTTCAAATAAAAGTAATGGCCTTTCAATAGAATAACAGTAATTCTCATGCTGTCAGTATATTAAAATTCGGATATTAAGTCATCTGTTATACTATAATCACAAAATTTGAAACATTCTTCCATCCTGCTAATGCTCAAAAAGCTTTTTTTAAATTAAAAAACAGAATGAAGAAGCTTATAAAAAAACCTTCAACTGAGCAGTTAAAGGTTTGTATTTTTTGTAGCCTATAGGGGAATCGAACCCCTGTTGCAAGAATGAAAATCTTGAGTCCTGACCACTAGACGAATAGGCCAAATTTTGAGGTTGCAAAAGTAGGAATTAACTTTTAAACTTCAAAATTATTTTTTTTGATTTATCTGTAGACCTTTTGTATCACCGTATTTTTGATACCTTTAGCTTCAAGTTCCTTCTGAAGTTTTACAGCATCTTCCAATGTGTATACTTTTCCATACGTGTAGTAGAATACACCGTTGTCCTTATTTCGTTCCACATCTTTTAAATTCTGGAGGATATAAGAATTCCCGTTCAGTTTATCGCCTGCATATACTTCAATCGTATAATATCCCATGCTGATTCTCTGATTAGGCATAAATCCTACGGCAAATGCATTTCTGAAACCTGCATCTTTCGCTGTTTTAAGGTTAATATCTTTTACCGAAGCCATATTGGTTACAGCATAATAATACTTGTACTGTCCGTTTTCTTTAAGCGTAAGAATATAGTTCAGGCCTTTCAGGGCAGGATCATTTTCATTGTATTTCGTAGGAGAACTCATTAATAGAATTCTGAAATCATTTTTCAAAGGAACCTCTGCAGGTTTTTCCGGCTCTGGCTTTCTTGTTGCAATAGAACCTCCGGATTTTCTGTCAATCGCTTTTTTATAATCAATTATGGCATTGTAGATACTTTCTGCAATTTCAGTCTGCCCTTTATCTGAAGCGATGTAGTGACTTTCTTCAGGGTGATTGATGAACCCGGTTTCTATCAGTACAGATGGCATGGCATTCATACGGAGAACGTGAAGGTTTTTCTGAAATACACCTCTTGAGGATCTTTTATCTTTATTCACAAAGTTATCTTCTACCAATCCTCCCAAAAGAAGACTTGATTCCAGATATTTACTTTGCTGAAGTTTCAGGGCAATTAATGACTCCGGTGAGTCCGGATTATAAGAACCAAAGATCTGTTTATCTTTTTCATCCAGGAAAATCACATCATTTTCCCTTTTGGCTACTTCCAGGTTTTCATTATTCTGGTTAGGTCCCTGTACATATGTTTCTGTTCCATATGCTGTAGGTCTCTGGGAAGAGTTACAGTGGATGGATATAAAAAGGTCTGCTTTACTTCTGTTGGCCAGATTGGTTCTGTCAGACAGAGACGGATACTCATCTATTTTACGGGTATAGATTACCTTAAAATCTCTGTTTTTTTCTAACATCGCACCTACTTTTAATGTAATGGCAAGTGTAATGTCTTTTTCTGCGACTCTTCCGATGTCGGAATAAGTCCTGTTGGCTCCATGATCACTTCCTCCGTGTCCAGCATCCAGAACGATAGTAAACTTCTTCTGGGAGAAAATAAAGTTGCTGATAAGGATAAGGAGAAATGATAAAATTATTTTAAAATTTTGTTTGTGCATCTTACAGTTATAAAAATTATATTAATTTTGGGCCTTAATTATATAGTATAAAATTGGCCAAAACCGTCTTCAAAAATATATTACAAATTTTAATTATCCTAATTTTTAACAATTTTTTAGCACAGAAAACTCCTGAAAAATTGCCTAAAAATGCGGTTAATGATACTATTTCCAAAAAGGATACCATAGTTGTAAAAAAAGAAACCCTCAATGATGTTCTCCGTACAAAAGCGGATGATCAGAGAAGAGACGTTCCGAAAAAAATGACATTCCTGAACAAAAATGCTCAGGTAAAGTATCAGGATATGCAGATTGATGCAGATTATATCTCTATTGATGATAATAAAAATCTGATCTATGCAAGAGGAAAACAAGACTCTTTGGGCAAGATTGTGGAGCCTGTAATCACTACGCAGGCCGGGAAAAAATACGAAACCAACGAATTCAGCTATAATACAAAAACAAAACAGGCCATTGCCTTCAATGCAAGAACAGAAGAAAGTGAAGGGGTAATTATAGCGCAGAAAACCAAAAAATATAATGATTCCGTATTTGCAATGAGAAAAGCAGATTATACAACGGATGATTATTTTATCAAGAAAAAAGATACGGCAGCGGATTATTTTATGAGAGCTTATAACATTAAGCTGATTAAAACCAAAACAAAATCGCAGATCGTGACCGGTCCTATTCAGATGTTTATCGAACAGGTTCCTACACCGCTTTATCTTCCATTCGCTATTTTACCATTCTCCGATAAAAGAGCTGCAGGTATTCTGATTCCAAGTTTCGGAGAAAGAGAAGATGTAGGTTTCTTCCTGAACGGAATAGGATATTATCAACCCATTGGGGAACATTTTGACCTTAAGGTTTTAGCAGATATTTATACAAAAGGAAGCTGGAATTTACGTCCGCAGGTGAATTACCAGAAGAAATACCGTTACTCCGGAAATTTTACGGCAGATATCGGTACAATGGTGAGAGGAATCAAAGGTCTGGACGATTATACTAAAAACAGTACCTACAGAATCAACTGGACGCACTCGCAGGATTCCAAAGCCAATCCTTTCCTTACATTCAGTGCATCTGTAGATATTGTAAGTACCAAGTTCTATAACAACCCGCTTAACAACAATTACATTTTCAACCAGAATGTATTGAATACTCAGCAGAACTCTACGGTAACCCTTACCAAAAGATTCCTGAAACTGCCGATGACGATTACGGGAACTGCTTCATATTCCCAGAACTTTGCGACAGGATTGGCAGACCTTCGTCTTCCGCAGATGAACGTGGCCATCAACCAGTTCTATTTATTTAAATCAAGAACAGGGATCAGACAGGGATTGCTTGAAAATATTACAGTGAATACAGGTTTCAACCTTACCAATTTCGTGAATACTCAGGAAAATGAGTTGTTTAAGAAAGAAATGTGGGATAAAATGCAGACCGGGCTTAAAAATAATATCGCATTGGCTACCAATACAACATTGGCGAAATATTTTACTTTCAGTTTAAGTGCGAATATTGACAATGCCCTGACAACAAAAACACTGAACAGATATTATGATCCGGTAAAGAATGTAACTGTTGATGAAATCAATAAAAACTTTACAGGATATTCTACTTTCTCCACTTCTGCCAGTCTTCAGACAACACTTTTCGGAATGATGAAATTCAAAAAAGGATCTGCTGTGGAAGCGGTAAGACATATGATGACCCCGAGTGTAAGCTTTACTTATTCCCCGGATTTTTCAAGTCCTAATTTCGGATATTACAGAAACTATTATAATGCAAACGGAGCATTGACGCCGTATTCTATTTTTGAAAAAGGAATTGTCGGAAGCCCGTCAAGCGGTATGCAGGGAGCTTTAGGTTTCAATATCGGTAACAATATTGAGATGAAAGTAAAGTCTAAGAGTGATTCTACGGGGGTAAAGAAAATCAAAATTTTTGAATCTTTAAACCTTGCAGGAAGCTACAACTTTGCTGCTAAAGATCACCCTTGGTCTGTGTTCTCCATCAACGGGCAGTCTTCATTTTTCAATAATAAACTGACGGTAAATACCAGCCTTGCGCTGGAACCTTATAAAATTGAGTTCTTGCCGGGACAGGATACAGGAATAAGAACAGAGCAGTTCGGACACTTCAGTGTACAGGGATTCAATGTTCAGCTATCGTATCCTTTAAGCAGCGAAATTTTTGGAGAAAAAACAGATTATGCCAAAAAGTATTCCTCAAAAGGAGAAATCCGAAATGAAAATTATTATTTTGATGATGATCATTATGCTCATTTTGATCAGGCCTGGACTTTAAATGTCAGCGCCAATTACGCTTATTCTAAAGGATTAAGCAGGTTTGGTAATAAAATTGCATCTTTAGGTTTGGATGGAAGCCTCAAACTGACTCCATACTGGAATATCAACGGAAGTACCCATTATGATATGGTGACCAAAGAATTGGCATATACAAGAATTGGTTTTTCAAGAGATCAGCGAAGCTTTACGATCAATTTCAACTGGGTTCCTTTCGGACAATATAAAGTGTATGACTTCTTTATCGGTATCAAAGCCAATATCTTAAGTGATGCCTTGAAGTACAAAGACAGAAGCTTTACCCAGCCTAATGCACCTTTCTAATATCAGATTGGCATTTGAGAATATAAATTTTATATTTGCAGGCAGAATAAATTCTAATGAAATCACTGTTGGCAGAATTCAAAGACCAAAGAATATGGCAGATAGTGATTGCTTATGACCCTTAGAAAAAAATTAAATATCCGCATATGAAACAAATAATCAACACAGTTAATGCACCTGCAGCGATCGGACCTTATTCACAAGCTAATATGGCCAACGGAGTTTTGTATATCTCCGGGCAGATTCCTGTAGATCCTGCAACTGGTAAACTGGTAGAAGGAATTGAAAAGGAAACGCATCAGGTAATGAAAAACCTTGAAGCAATCCTTACTGAAGCTGGCATGACTTTCAAAAACGTTGTAAAAGCTACTATCTTTCTTAAAAGTATGGATGATTTTGCTGTAATGAATGATATCTATGCATCTTACTTGGATTCAGAAAGCTATCCTGCCCGTGAAACAGTACAGGTTTCATGTTTGCCTAAAAATGTGGATATCGAAATTTCTATGATTGCACATCAGGATTAATGAATTTTATAAGAAATACAATTGCGGTTCTGATAGGTCTTGGTATTGCAGGGCTTATTATTACTCTTGGTATAAGGGCTTTTCCGCAATGGGTAACTTTTGAGGCTTTTGCTCCATTTGAGCATTGGCAAAGGTTTCTTTTCAGTATGAAAGATGATAAGGCGTTTTTCGGCTTCCTTTTATTTATTTCCGGATTAGGAACTACTATTGGAGGAGTGGCAACAGCAATTATCGTTAAATATGCTAAAGTAGCCTATGCTATTCTGATTGGCTTTATTATGCTTTTTATTGCCATGTTGGATGTTATTATTTTTCCTTATCATCCTACATTTTATAAGATCTCCATTTTTCTTACGTTCTTTCCGTTTTCCTGGATTGGAGGGAAGATTGTAGAAGTGATCTATGAAAGAAATAAAAAGAAAAGTATTGCTGACAAAATGAACAAGTCTAAATAAACAATAAAAAAAACGCTGCAGATTCTGCAGCGTTTTTTGTTGATATGAAGAAAATTAGTAGATTTCCATACTAAACATATTTCAAAAAATAAAGAGGATAATCCAGCTCAAATGTTTCATGGAAAATGGTAAATCCATTTTGTTGATAGAACGTTCTGTTTTCTAATGTTGTTGTTTCAACATATATGAGTTCGTTCTCATATTTACTCATAGATTCTTTTAAAAGTTTTGTTCCAATTCCTTTTCCCTGTTCACCGGGAACTACAGCCATTAACCATAAATGAACAAATTTTTCTTCCGGATGAAATTTTGCTAAGAGTTTTTCTCGTTTTAAAACTTTAAAGATATTTTCAATTCCAATACAATTGAACAGCAATTTTATTTCAAGCCAGATTTTTTTTAAACTGATCGGGAATTTGTCTAAGTATAAAATGCACGCTTTGTGATCGTCGCTGAGAAATATGCTTCCATTTAGCATTGATAAATCAAATTGAAATTCCATTAATGCTTTCAATCTCTTATATCTGTTGCCAGAAGTCTTTATGACAAAATTGATAGAATTAGGAATAAGAACATTTATGAAAGACTGGCATAAAATAGTAACGACTTTTTCTCTATCCTCATAGGTAGCTTTTTTCATGCACTTTTGTTTTTTCAAATATATAAAAAATAGAAGTGTGTTAATCAGTGTTTTATATGGCTTGTGTTAGTTTCTGCATTGAACTCAGTTAACTTTTTTTCAAAAAAAACCATTCTTAAGCAAGAATGGTTAACTTTTTAATGTGAAATTAAAAAAATTCAATTAAGGCATTTTGAATCCTTTTGTATAAATTCTTCCGTAATCATCCACAAATTTCACCTGTACATTTCCTTGGTATTTCTCAAGGATCTTTTCAACATCTTTTTGTGAATTGACCGGTTTACCATTGACTTCAATGATGATATAGTTATCTACAATTCCGATTTTAGCCATTTCGCTGCCCTCAGATACGTTTTTAGCTACTACACCACTGTTCAGTCCGTATTCTGTTTTGAAACGCTCCGTAAGAGGGTCGAATTCAGATCCGATTTTTTCTGTTACACTAAGATCAGCTTTCGTTCTGGTTGAAGTTCCTCCTTTCTGGTCTCTAAGCGTTACCGAAGTAGTTCCTTCTTTACCATTTCTTGAATAGGTTACCTGAACTTTGTCACCAGGACGCTTGCTTCCGATAGACATGGAAAGATCAGCAAAGTCTGTAATATCGTAGTTGTCTACTTTGGTGATAACGTCTCCTTTTTTCAATCCTGCATCTTCAGCACCACTGTTTTCACCAAATCCTGTAATATAGATTCCTGAACCTACTTTCAGATTTGTTTTAAACTGCTTGTTGTAAGATGCTACTAACTGATCATTTGAAAGATCTAAAGACTGAACTCCAAGGAATCCTCTCTGTACGATTCCGAATTTCTTGATATCCTCAACAATTTTTCTCGCCAGGTTAGAAGGAACGGCAAATCCGTATCCCTGGTAATATCCTGTGGTAGACTGAATCGCAGAGTTGATCCCGATAAGTTCTCCATTGGTATTTACCAACGCACCTCCCGAGTTACCCGGGTTAATAGCAGCATCCGTCTGGATGAAACTTTCAATAGGATTAGCAGCCTTTCCCTGGCTTCCCAGGATTCCGATACCTCTTCCTTTAGCAGAAACAATACCTGCTGTTACCGTAGAGTTTAATCCTAGTGGATTTCCTACCGCAAGAACCCATTGCCCTACGTCAATATTGTCAGAATTCGCAAAATTCAGATAAGGAAGTCCTTTTTCTTCAATCTTTAATAAAGAGATATCTGTATTAGGGTCTGTTCCAACCAATGTTGCAATATATGATTTCTTGTTGCTTAGTACGACTTCCAGCTTATTGGCACCTGCTACCACGTGGTTGTTGGAAATGATATAACCGTCCGGAGAGATGATTACCCCTGAACCCATTCCCGATGGCATATTATCAGGAACCTGCTGCTTTTGTCTCTGCTGGCCTCTTCCTCCGAAAGGATCTCCGAAGAAAAAGTCAAACAAATCCTGCTCTGAAGCTCTGCTTGATGTTCTGCTTTGATAATTTTTAATAGTTACTACAGCAGGAACGGTTGTTTTAGCCGCCTTTACAAAATCATCACCTACTGCTCCCGTATTCATTCCTGCGAATGAAGTGTTGGGTGCTGCTGTTGTGAAATAAGATTGATCTCCATTGTTGGAGCCGTGTCCGAAATATTGTAAAGCTCCAACGGTAGTAGCTCCGGAAAGGACTCCAACTACTGCAAATGGTAATAGTTTTTTTAAAGTACTCTTCATTGTATATCTTTCTTGTTTATTAATTAATTTTCTTTTTATGTTTTTGAGTAAACAAATTTAATGTTAAATAAGTAAGCAATTAGTATGCTATGTTTCAATTTTAACTAAAATTTAACGGCTATTATATGATTTTGTGCCTTATGTCATAATTGTTAATGCCACAGTTAACAAAACTTAAAAAAAAATTAAAGAAAATATGGCAGACTTATTATACATAGTGATCTGATTTTCATTGCTGGCAGGTTACTGTTTATTGTTCGTGATTGGTGTTATAAATATACTTAATTCTAAAATTATTATCTTTGCAAAAATTTTTATTCTCACTTAAAACGTTTATAGCATGCAACTGTATAACACCTTAAGCGCAGAAGAAAGAGCTCAACTTATTGATGAAGCCGGTAAAGACCGTCTTACCTTGTCTTTCTATGCGTATGCCAAAATCGAAGACCCCAAAAAATTTCGCGACGAATTATTTATAGCCTGGAATGCCCTTGATGCTCTTGGCCGTATTTATGTAGCGACAGAAGGAATTAATGCTCAGATGAGTGTTCCTGCAGATCAGTTTGAGGCTTTTCGTGATACGCTGGAAGTTTATGACTTCATGAAAGGAATCCGTTTGAATGTAGCGGTAGACCAGGACAATTACTCATTTTTAAAATTAACCATAAAAGTCAGAAACAAAATTGTTGCTGACGGTTTGAATGACGAAACTTTTGATGTGACCAATAAAGGAATTCACTTAAAAGCTCAGGAATTCAATAATATGCTGGAAGATCCCAATACCATTGTCGTAGATTTCAGAAATCACTACGAAAGTGAAGTAGGACATTTTGAAGGTGCCATTACTCCAGATGTGGAAAATTTCAGAGAAAGTTTACCCATCATCAATGAACAGCTACAGGATTTTAAAGAAGATAAAAACCTGCTGATGTATTGTACCGGTGGAATCCGTTGTGAAAAAGCAAGTGCTTACTTCAAACATCAGGGATTCAAAAATGTATATCAGCTGGAAGGAGGTATCATTGAATATACACGCCAGATCAAAGAAGAAGGAATAAAAAGTAAATTCATTGGTAAAAACTTTGTATTTGACCACCGCCTGGGGGAGAGAATTACAGATGATATTATTGCACAATGCCACCAGTGTGGAAAACCTTGTGATAATCATACCAATTGTGCCAATGATGCCTGTCACCTTCTTTTCATCCAATGTGACGACTGTAAAGCGGCAATGGAAAACTGCTGTTCTACAGAATGTCTGGATACCATTCATTTACCTTGGGATGAACAGGTGAAACTGAGAAAGGGATTACAGGTTGGAAATAAAGTATTCAGAAAAGGAAAATCAGATGCACTGAAATTTAAAAACTCAGGAGATTTAACTGATAAGCCTTTGGCAAAAGCTGAAACAAAAAATATCCGTCAGAAGATTGCTGTTAAAAAAGAATTGATTGGTAAAGCAGAGCATTACTATTCAAAATCAAAAATTGCACAGTTTTTAATTGAGCATAAAGATTTATCAGTGGGTGATAAAGTATTGATCTCAGGTCCTACAACAGGAGAGCAGGAAGTTACCATTACTGAAATCTATGCTAACGGAGGGCCTTGTGAAACGGCAAACATTGGAGATCAGATTACGTTTGCACTGCCATTCAGAGTTCGTTTATCTGATAAATTGTACAGAATTGTGCAAAATGCATAATTCAGATCTGTCAATACAATTGTTTCTGTTTTAACAACTTAATAATTCCGGACTTACAATGACAACAAGCGGAAAAATAGAACTGATGTCTCCTGCAGGAGATTTCATATCACTTCAGGCAGCTATAGATAACGGTGCAGACTCTGTCTATTTTGGAGTTGAGCAGCTCAACATGCGTGCAAGAGCAACAATGAACTTCACCATTGATGATCTGCCGGAAATTGCCAGAAGATGTGCTGAAAAAGGAGTAAGAACCTATCTGACCCTTAACACCATCATCTATGATCATGATCTTTCTATCGTCAGAACACTTTTAGATAAAGCGAAAGAAGCAGGTCTTACAGCAGTGATCGCAATGGACCAGGCTGTAATTTCTTATGCAAGGCAAATTGGTATGGAGGTGCATATTTCCACCCAGATTAATATAACCAATATTGAAACCGTAAAATTCTATGCTCTTTTTGCTGATACCATGGTGATGAGCCGTGAATTAAGTATCAGCCAGATCAAAAAAATCTGTACTCAGATTGAAAAAGATCAGGTAAAAGGACCTTCCGGTCATCTTGTTGAAGTGGAGATTTTCGGACATGGTGCCTTATGTATGGCAGTATCCGGGAAGTGCTATCTTAGTCTGCATTCCCATAATTCGTCAGCAAACAGGGGGGCCTGCAAACAGAACTGCCGGAAAAAATATACTGTGATTGATCAGGAGTCAGGTTTTGAAATTGAACTTGATAACGAATATATGATGTCTCCCAAAGACCTTTGTACGATTGGTTTCCTGAATCAGATTGTGAATGCCGGCGTGAAAGTCTTGAAGATAGAAGGAAGAGGAAGGGCTCCGGAATATGTAGCAACAGTTACAAAATGTTATAGAGAAGCAATTGACAGTATTGCGGAAGGAACGTTTTCTCAGGAAAAAGTGGATGAATGGATGAAACTTCTGGAGACCGTATACAACAGAGGCTTCTGGAGTGGATATTATCTTGGTCAGGAGCTGGGTGAGTGGTCTTCAAACTCCGGTTCCAGTGCAACACAAAAGAAGGTTTATATTGGAAAAGGAAGGCATTTCTATCCGAAATCCAATATCGCAGAATTTGTGGTTGAAGCCTATGATATTTCTGTAGGAGACAGTGTCCTTATACAGGGACCTACTACAGGATCACAGGAAATGGTCATCGAAAGTATGATTGTTGATGAGAAGGCAGGGGCAGACAAGGCAACAAAGTCTGATGTGATTACTTTCCCTACGAAGTTCCGTGTACGGCCAAGTGACAAATTATATAAAATTGTTAAAGCGTAATGGTCATTGCTACACTTCAGAGAGATAAATGTATTGGGTGTAATTACTGTGTCGAATTTGCTCCGGAATATTTTAGAATGTCTAAAAAAGATGGTAAATCGGTATTGCTTAAGACTATTGATAAAAAAGGCTTTTACACGTTAAAAACACCAGACCACGAAGCGTTTGAATATTTGGAGAGAGCAGCCAACGCCTGTCCAGTGAAAATTATTTCTGTAAGAATTACTTGATCATTATGCTGAAAGCTGAGCTTAGAAAAAAATATACCCAAAAAAGGAAAGCCTTGTCTGCCGATGAGGCTTTTCTGTTATCTGAGAAGATTTTTGAAAATTTCATTCAATATTTTAAGCCAAAAGAATCAGAAAAAGTACACGTTTTTATCCCGATTCCGGCAAGGAAAGAAATTGATACCCAAATCTTCATTCAATATTTTTTAGCACAGAATATCCGGGTGTATGTGCCTAAAATTGTAGCGGATAAGCTGATTAATATTGAGATCTCTGAAGATACTGCTTTTGAAACCAACAGTTGGGGGATTTCAGAACCTGTTTCCAATGAAGATTCTGGCGAAAAATACTTTCATTATGTGATTACGCCTTTGTTGTATTGCGACAAAAAAGGGAATAGAGTAGGCTATGGTAAAGGATTTTATGACAGCTTGTTTCAAAGTATTTCTCCCGAGGCAAAAAAAATCGGAGTCAATTATTTTGCCCCCGATGAATATGTGGATGATGTCTGGGAAAATGATATTCCTCTTGACTATTTGGTTACTCCTACCGAAGTACTGTCTTTTTGAAGCGGTTTGGAATAAAAATCTAAAAAGTAGAATTTAAACTCTTTTTTAAGCTTTGATGTAGACAATAAGATGTATTGTGCATTCTTTTCAAAGCTTCCCAGAGACTTGTTCTTACTATCAAAATATTCCACATTAAACCTGGCATAGTCTAGTGTATCTTTTTTATAAAAATCTTTATATACATTCAGATTGCTTACTTTCGCGGTTTTTACTTTCATGCTGTCCAGTTCTTTCAGCAATCTTTTAAATGTCAGTGAATCCGGTTTGTGAAAATAGCTTTCCATCTGGGAATAAATGACTGTATCTATTTCCGTATTTCTGTTTCCGCTGAGATATAGGGTAGACAGGTCAAGAAGTTCCTGAACTTTCTGTTTGGTGATGGAATTAATCGCCTGCATGCTATCCATCTGTACGGCAGGATAGCTTTTTTCGTTGGTGCTGTTTCGTAGTTTATCGAGGTCGCTTACCTCTGAGGTTTTATTATTACAGGCAATAAATAACGTCAGAAGCACGGTGAAAATTAAAAAATTACTTATTCTTTTCATCTGTGGTAGCAATTTTAAATTTGATGGATACAATTTTACCTTTGGTATCCTTTTTCATTTCTATTACATTCAGGTTTTTCAGTGAAGTCGTTGGAGTCGTTACCAGCGTGATATACTTCTGCTTATCCAGCCTTTCAATGCCGTAAGTATCATTATCATATACCTGGTAGATCACGGCATTACTGCTGATTAGGTTTTCCAGCTGGTTTCTCTTCTGCTTAATGAGTGCAACCTGTTCGTCAGGATTTCCTCCTTTGATGTCTTTTATAGAGAAATAATAGACAGCCATCTTATAATCATCCGGCTTTAATTCGATCTTTTCTTCTTCAGGAGCATTTTCAAGATTTCTGTTCACTTCCAGAGGCTCATAGAAAGGAGCGCTGATTCGCATTTTTAAATTTTTATCCTTGGTAGAATAATAAAAACATTCGCCCGGCTTTATTTTATACATCAACGGAGATTCATTTTCCTTCACTACCATTATTTCTAAAGTATTGATCACAGAGACACCTCTGTCCTTATCAATGAAACAATATTTATAAGTTTTTGAAAAAAGAACATCTTTAAAACCTAAAAGACCGGTAATGGTAATCAAAACTGAAGTAACAAGTGCCCAGGCATTCTTTTTGAAGAAATTTTTCTTTGCCGGAACAGATGAAATTTCAGTTTGGTGGGTAATTGTCTTATTTTGATTAACTGATTGATTTTCAGTATTTGATTTTTGTAAATCAGTGTTTTCTTGAGCTCTGGTTTCAACTTTTTTAGGCTGAAATTCAGTTTTTGGAAGTTCGGGAGCTGAAGAAACCGTTTTTTCAATTTCATCAATATCTTCTTCATCAAAATTTTCATTTTCCTGTAGCAGTTCACCCGCAAAAAGATGCTGTTTTTTGAACTCATACCAGGAGTCGTAACCCGCATAAATACTCAATAAATTGAGCATGTCTATTCTTGGTAGTTTCGTAACCGGTGAAGTTTTAAAATAAGTGTAAAATGACTTTTCACTGATGTTTCCTTTCGCTTTTTTTCGAAGGTCTTCCTGAAAATATATAATATCTATACCCTTCCACTTGGATATGTCATCCTGAGAAGGGGTATATTCTTTTAAGTATTGACCCTGAACATCCTTTTTTAGCTGTTCAAAGTGTAATAGATCCAAATCTGTCAATTTTTCAAAAAATAATTAAATTGTTGATTATCAGCTATGTTTTTTTGTAAAACTATTTTACAAAGGTATTACAATTATTTTTCATAGACAAATTTTCTAACTGCTCTACCTTTGTCTTGTTCAAATAACAGAACAGAAGAAAATTTTATAAAACAATATTAACAAAATTAAATTTAATTTATTATGAAAAAGTCATTATTCGTAGCTGCTATCGCTGCAATCTCTCTAGTTGCTTGTAAAAAAACTGAAGCTACTGCTACTGAAGGTACAACTGATTCTGCTGCTGCTACTGTAGCTGATTCTGCTGCTGTAGTTTCTGATTCTGCTGCTAAAGTTGTTGATTCTGCTGCAACTACTGCTGTAGAAGCTACTAAAGATGCTGCTGCTGCTACTACTGCTGCTGGTGCTGAAGTTGCTAAAGATGCTGCTAAAGGTGCTGCTGACGCTGCTAAAGGTGCTGCTGATGCTGCTAAAGGAGCTGCTGATGCTGCTAAAGATGCTGCTAAGAAATAATTCTAGCATACGCTTAACAATAAAAGAACCGTTTCACCCAGTGAAACGGTTTTTTTATGCTTAGTCATTGCGAGACTTAGGTGAAGCAATCTGTTTACTATCAGAATAAGACCAAGAGTTTATCCCTTCTTTTGTTTCAGAGATTCATAGCACGTAATTGCTACCGCATTGCTCAGGTTCAAAGAATCAATACTTCCGGCCATGGGAATCAGTGTGTTTTTTCCTTTTCCGATCCAGAAGTTACTTAACCCGGAATGTTCCGTCCCGAATAATACGGCAGAACGCTGTCTGAAATCTCTTCGATAAAGGTCTTCAGCACTTTCGTCCATCAGCGTAGTATAGATATTAAAACTGTTTTTCTGCAGGAATTCCAATGTTTCCGTATTTTCCGCCTGATAGACTTCCATTCCGAACAGGCATCCCACACTGGATCTGATCACATTAGGGTTGTAGAAATCGGTTTTCCCGTCAGCAACAATCAGCGCATCAATACCAAATGCTTCGCAGCTTCTTAAAATAGCGCCAAGATTTCCTGGTTTTTCCACTCCTTCTACAATGATTATCGTAGCATCTTCTTTAGGAACAAATGATGAAAGTGAATTTTCTTTGGTATGATAAATGCCGATAATTCCTTCGGAACTTCCTCTGTAAGCGATTTTTTCATATACCTTCTCACTTACATAATGGATTTTTCCATTGGGAAGAGTTCCCTTAAAGATATTTTCACAGATAAAGAACTCCAGCGGTTCAAAATCATACTGAATGGCCCTTTCATTTTCCTGCTGGCCTTCTACTACAAAAACTTTTGATTTTTTACGAAACCTGTTGTCAGTAAGGAGCTTAGTGACATTTTTTATTTTATCGTTTTGAAAACTTTCTATCAACATGCTGCAAAATTATGCAAAATTTATGATTGAACTTCTCTGGTTTTGATAAAAAGGTTTTTCCATGTCATCTCCATTGGAATTTTATTTTTTCTTTTAAAATAGATGACTACTAAGATCAGGGAGACAATGGATAGGAATTTATAGAGGTTTCCATAGAAATTCCCGGAAACATTTTCTGATACATTAAAGATTTCCCAGTACAGATTCATAAAAAAATGCAGGAAAATGGCGGTCCATAAATTGTATTCCGATTCAAAATATGCCCAGGCGAAAAATATTGATCCTAAAAATGTAATAGTAAATATTTCGGTAAGTTCTATTAAGTTCTGACTTTGATACAAATGTACTTGTGCAAACAGCAATGACCCTGATAATGCAGAGGATAAAAATCCGAGTCTGGTAAAACGATATAGTATTCCGATAAGAAAAGCTCTGAAAATAATCTCTTCAAAAAATGCTGATGAAAGAGTATTGATAAACAGAGATTCAAAATTTATTTTTGAGATTGGTTTAAAATGAATCAGGTATCCAATGAGCATAGGAGCAGTTCCTGTAAGTGCTAACATAAATCCTTTGATAATGGGTTTGTTTAATGAGAACAGATCAAGGATCTGTTTTTGGGGTAACAGAATTCTTAATGTGAGTATCAATGGAATTAATGTTACCGAATAAGCAATTATATGGGCTATTGCTTTACTGTGAAACAGATCTTTTGAGAAAGTCTGTATGGTTTTAAAAAAGAGAAAATCGAAGAAATAATAGGCTGTAAACCCTAGAATAAAGATGGAAAAGAAGCGGATGTTTTTACTCATGTCTGTTAATTTTGAGCAAAAATGTAGCTTTAAATCAATGCTTTCAAGTTAATGTGATGAATGACAAAGAATAGTGACGAATGACAAAATTTATAGATTTTGCTTCTGTAACTGAGGAATAATTGAAGGAATAAAACTTCTTGAAACAGGAATTTCAAAATCAACTTCTGGAAGAATTAATTTATAACCCTGAGCATTTCCTTTGAGTTTCTTTACCCTTCCAAGGTTGACAATATAAGAACGGTGGCATTTTTTGACAGAGCCTGTTTCGATTTGTTGTAAAGCATTGGTTAAACTTATTCTAATCAGTGCTTTTTGTAAGCTGTTGTTTTCTAAAAAGTAAAATGTACAATAGTTTTCCATAGACTGAACGCAAAGAAAATCTTTTTTATTCATGACAAGCTCGGTATTCTGGGCTGATATTTTTAACAGATTTTGTCGTTCAGCAGGAGGCGAAACGGGAAGGTGTTGTGAAATGTTGCGGGCTTTCTTTTCATGAATAGTCTTTAAATAGATATACCGTGATAAAATATAGATGATAGAAATAGGAATTCCGACAGCTAAAGTATACAGGAACATATAAAAGTAATTGACTATATCAAGTTTTACATGGCTCAAGAATAATGAATTGTAAAAGTAGGATAGAATAGAACCCGTGCATAGAATGAAAGTTATTTTTAAGAGTTCCGAACCAATATTCCAGTTGCTGAAACGGGAAGTTATAAGATTGGCCATTAAAAATGCAGTTCCAAAGATTATGCAATAGGGAAAAAGTAATACAAATTTATAGGGATGCTGAAAGTTTTCCGTACCAAAAGGCTGAAAAATAATCAGAAACAAATAGACAGCAATTCCTGCCCCCAGTGAAGAAACGAAAATTTCCTTGAAAGATTCAGACTTTGGATATGGATGTGCTGTAAATGAAAACATAAAATCCAGATTTAGCTTTCAGATGTTTCAATAAAATTGCCGTTGTCAATAAGACTTTGAGGCAGGTCTTTTTTATTTTTAATTCCTAATGACTTCAATTTCTGAGTCTGGATTACCAGGTTGTCATTTCCGGTATGAAGCTGCTTGTAAGCATCATTGAATACATTTTTCGCCTGATCCAGATTTCGTCCTACTTTTTCCAGATTTTCTACAAAACCTACAAATTTGTCATAGAGTCTGGCTCCTCGATCAGCAATTTCAATAGAATTTCGGTTTTGATATTCGCGTTTCCAAAGATCGGCAATCAGCTTAAGAGAAGTGATCAGATTGCTTGGATTCAACAACAGGATTCTTCTTTCATAGGCATAGTTCCAGAGATTCTGATCTGCCTGCATTGCCGCAATATAAGCCGGTTCACTTGGAATAAACATCATTACGAAATCCAGGGATTTTCCATAATCATCGTACGCTTTCTGACTTAATTGATTAATATGATTTTTAATAGATCCAAGATGCTGGCTCAGTTTTATGGCGTAAACATCAGCATCAGTTTCATCTACCAATTCTGTGAAAGCGGTCAGAGACACTTTAGAATCAATAATAACATTTCTTTCATCCGGATATTTCACAACAGCATCAGGACGCATTTTTTTTCCGGAGAATTCTGAAAACAAAGCTTTATTGTCTTCATCGCGTAATTCATGCTCCAGGAAATATTCTCTTCCTTTTACCAGTCCGGATTTTTCAAGAATACTTTCCAGAATCATTTCGCCCCAGTTCCCCTGGGTTTTGCTTTCTCCTTTCAGGGCACGGGTCAGTTTTTTGGCATCCTCAGAAATCTGCTGATTCAGTTCTGCCAGTTCTTTCACTTTTTCAGCAAGGGAGAAGCGTTCTTTATTTTCCTTTTCGTAGGCTTCGTTAACTTTGTTTTTTAAATCCGCGATTTTCTCCTGAAAAGGTTCAAGGATGTTTTTTAAATTATTTTGATTTAAAGCCGTAAACTTTTCTGTTTTTTCTTCTAAAATTTTATTGGCAAGGTTCTCAAACTGAAGTTTTGAATCTTCCTGAATCTTGATAATTTCTTCTTTCTGGGTGTCAAGAGATTGTTGAAGACCTTCATTTTTAGCAGAAAGCTCAGAGTTTTTAGCAAAAAGGGTCTGCTTTTCAAGAATGTGGTTTTCTATCTGAGAAGTCTGCCTCTGATTGATTTGTTTTAACTCCTGAAACTGGATGTTCAAAGCAGAATATTCGGCGGAGATTTTAGAAAATTCGTTTTTCAGATCATCCAGAAGGTCCTGCTGCAGCATATTGGCTTCTTTCTCTTCACTGATGATTTGATTAAGCTCCTGAATTTTCAGGTTGGAATTTTCAAGATCAGATTGATTTTTAATAGATAAGGTGTTCAGTGCATCATAAGAACTTCTTGAAACCATTGACGATTTCAGTGCAAAATATAAAATAACCGCTCCCAGTATGCCACCGGCAACCAATCCAATAATTAAATATATCATCTCCATGTTTCAAAATTATGAAAAAAGGCTGGAAGCTGGAAGCGGGATGTTGGAAGTTCCTTTTGGACCGATAAGAACTGACTGTTTTTTTTAAAGGTAAATAAAATGGAAACAATTGCTTTATAAAATTCTATTACTTCTCTCTTCCAGCCTCCATCTTCCTTTCTGAATTAGAATACCTATATTTATGGGAAATTTCAGAGACTTATGAATATTTTGCTGGTAGAAGATGATCAAAGAATCAGTAATTTCCTGATAAAAGGCCTTTCCGAGGCTGGCTATAATACGACCCTGGCAGATTCCGGTGAAAAGGCACGTGAGCTTCTTCATACCTATGATTTTGATATTATTTTAATGGATATTATGCTTCCCGGACTGGATGGCATGCAGTTGACACAAATTATCAGATTTAAAGGAAATTATACTCCGATTTTGGTTTTAAGTGCTTTGAACAGTCCTGATGATAAGATCAAAATGCTGGATATGGGCGCTGATGATTATTTATCAAAACCGTTCCATTTTGAAGAACTGATTTCAAGGATTAAAGCATTAACCAGAAGAAATAAATTAAGTTATCAGAAAGAAGACCAATTGTTATCTTGTGGCACTATCACCATTGATACCGATCTTCATAAAGTAACCCAGAACGGTAAAGAAATAGAGTTTTCACCGACGGAATATAAACTTTTTACTTTCCTGATGGAGAATAAAAATAAAGTATTGAGCAGAACCCAGATTTTGCATAAAGTATGGGGAATTGATTTTGATAATACAACGAATGTAGTGGATGTTTATATTTCCTATGTCCGTAATAAGATTGATGAGACAGAACAGAAAATTATTCATACAGTAAAAGGAACCGGATATTTGATCAAAGACTGAAATGACCCTCAGAAACAGATTTACCCTTATTTCAAGCCTTTCATTCGGCATTGTTTCTATTATCACATCTGCGGTGATATTTTTTGCCTATTATGACAGTACCAAAATTTTTTATTTTGAAAAGCTAAGAAATACGGCTCTGATCTCTGCTATTTATTATCTGGAAAAAGATGAACTCCCGAAAGACCGCCATGCCCAGATCAAAAAAGAATACAATCATCTGATTCAGAATAACAGGGTTGCGGTCTATAACCAGAATAACGAAGTTACTTTTGGACATAATCTGAACGATAAGAATATAAAACTTTCCCACTTGCAGGCTGTCCGGAATAATAAAGGAATACAGTTTATGTCTGATAATCAATTCTATTACGGAATTTTTTATCCTGATAACCAGGGTGACTTTGTGGTTTTTGTGAAGTCTTCCAACGATTCTTTCCAGTCGCAAATCCTGAGATTGGCTATTATCATGCTTTCGGTATTGGTCATCGGCCTGCTTGCGATTTATTTCCTGAGCAGATATCTTTCCAAGGTAGTTTATAAACCTATTTCCAATGTGGTGGAACGGATCAATAAAGTGGAATATGATAACATTTCTACGGCAATTATTACTTCCACCAATACCAATGATGAAATTGAAGATCTCATTAAATCTTATAATAAACTGCTGGGCAGAATTTCCGAAAATGTGCTTTTACAGCAGAACTTTATCAATTATGTTTCTCATGAATTTAAAACTCCCTTAGCTGCGATTTCCGGAAATCTGGAAGTATTTGCCCAAAAAGACCGTACACCGGAAGAATATAGGGAAGTGGCCAAAGAGTCATTGGAAAACGTATATGAGATTGAAAATATTCTCAATAATCTTTTGCTGATGTCCGGAATGACCAAACTGGAATCTTCTCACAAACTCATGAGAGTGGATGAGCTGATCTGGAAGATTTATGAAAAACTGGAACCCAAGGCAAAAGAAAACAATTCATCTATCAAAATACAGCTTCAGGTAACGAAACCTGCTTTGCTGGAATTCCCGGGAAATGAGACGCTTCTCTACCTGGCGTTATATAATATTGTGGAAAATGCTATCAAATATTCCTATGACAAACCTATAGTGATCACATTATCTGAAAAGAACAGTCAGTTGTACATTGAGGTCAGGGATGAAGGAAGAGGAATTCCGGCTGATGATCTTGTGAAAATATCAGAGACTTTCTACAGAGGAAAAAATGTAGATACTGTAAAAGGCAGCGGAATCGGTTTATCACTTTCAAAAAGTATTTTTGATCATCATCATATTGTCATGAAAATTGATTCTACGGTCAATGTGGGAACCAATGTTCTCCTGGAATTTCCTGCCCATTCATAATCGTGTTATTTGTGAAAAGATTTGTGTTTTTCGTGTTTTAAACAAGTTCTAATCAAACTCTAATGTTGAACTAACCGAATTTTAATTTTCTTTACAATTCCCTCTAATATTAGGCAAATAGCTTTGTGGTCTTAAATAAGAGACCCTTGAAGAAGCTATTTTTTACACTATTTTATATTCCCTGTTTCAGTTTCTTTTCTGCACAGATTTCAGACACCATGAAAATCAGCAGAAAGGAGGCTGAAACTATTTTTCTGGCTAAAAACCTTGACCTTATTGCACAGAAGCTTGAAATTTCACAAGCCGAGGCAAGAGCTGTTCAGGCTAAATACTGGCCTAATCCTACATTGAGTATCAGTGAGGTGAATTTATGGAGAACCTATGACATCGAAGAGCAACCCGCACTTATCAGAAACTGGGGGAAAAGTACTCAGATTTCTGCCGAGATAGAACAGGTGATTCAGACTGCGGGGAAAAGAAGAAAAAATATTGAACTTCAGAAAATAGAAGTGGAAGGAGAGAAGTATGAACTGCAGGAAGTTTTACGTGAACTTAAGAAGACGCTCAGAAATACCATTACTGAAATTCTTTACAATCAGGAACAGCAAAAGATCTATCAGGGACAGATTGCTTCCATTGAGAAATTAACAAAATCCTATAATAATCAATTAAACCTTGGTAATATCAGTAAAGCTGAATATGTCCGCTTAAAAGCACAGGAAATTGAATTCAAAAAGAAACTGGTTTCATTGAAGCAGGAAATCGAAGACCAGCAGGTAGAACTGAAAGCTTTATTGATGCTGCCTTCTCAAACGTATCTGGAGATTTCAGATTCATTTGTTATGCCCGAAAAACAACTATCAGAACTGGAAGTGAATCAATGGATGGAAAAGGCAAAAGAAAACCGTCCCGATATCATGATCTCCAAAAATAAAGAGAAACACGCTGCCAAAAATCTGGAAATTCAAAATGCCATGAAAACGCCCGATGTTGCAGTTTCTATAGGATATGACCGTGGAGGAAATATCATGAAAGATTTTATAGGACTGGGGGTTTCTATGGATCTCCCCATTTTTGACCGTAACAAAGGGAATATTCAGGAAGCTAAGCTTGAGATTGAAAAAAGCAAACTGGAGACCCGCAAAAACATGATGAAATCTGATAACGAAATTGTATCTGTTTTCAGAAACTATATCAGAACACAACAGGTCTCACAAGAAATTGATGAAAATTATGAATCTACGCTGGATGGTTTGCTGGTAAGCCACGAGAAAAATTTCAGACTCAGAAATATCAGCATGCTTGAATATATGGATTTTCTGGATACCTACATCGGAAATAAAATGATCATCCTGGATACTAAAAAAGAATTGAATCAATACTACGAAAACCTGCAGTATGTTGTAGGACAAGATTTATAAGATATGAACAAGAATATGAACCCATACATTGCTGCGGCTTACCTGTCTGCCCTCGTCATTTTTACAGGCTGTGCCGGAAAAGCAGAAAATAAAGAAACTGAAAAAGCCTATTGCATCAGCAAAGAACTTAAACAAGAGATTAAACTGGCCAAAGCAGAAATGCTTCCCATAGAAGAAAGTATTACGCTTACAGGGGAAGTGGAAAGTAATTCTGATAAAACGGTTCCTTTTGTAAGTCTTGTAGACGGAGTGGTAATAGATACTTATTTCTCTCTTGGTGATTATGTGAAAAAAGGACAAACGCTGGCTAGTGTAAAAAGTACAGCCGTTAACGAAATGCAGGATGATACCCGGACCCTGCAGGCGCAGCTGGCTGTTGCGAAAAGAAAACTGTCTTCTGTAGAAGCCATGTATAAAGATGATATTGCCTCCCAGAAAGATTTGCAGGAAGCAAGATCAGAAGTAGCCATATTACAATCCAATATTTCCAAAACACAGAAAAATATGCAGTTGTATTCCGCAGGAGGAAGCACGATTCAGATAAAAGCACCTGCGGACGGATATGTTATCTCCAAGAATATTTCAAAAGGAATGCCTGTTACTGCCGGAGGAGATCAGCTCTTTACTATTTCCAATCTGGATAAGGTATGGGTAATGGCCAATGTGTATGCCACCAATATGAGACACGTTTATGTGGATCAGCCGGTAGTGGTGAAAACGCTTGCTTATCCTGATGATAGTTTTTCGGGGAAGATTAATACTATTTCCCAGGTTTTCAATGAAAATGAAAGAGTACTCAAAGCCAAAATCATTATGGATAATAACGGAATGAAACTGAGACCGGGGATGTCTGCAGATGTTGTATTGCCAGTGAATTCACAAAATAAAAGCGCATTGGCTATTCCTGCGAAAGCATTAATCTTTGATAATAACCAAAGCTATGTAGTGGTTTACAAAAAAGACTGTGAACTGGAGATCAGACCCGTAACAGAAATTGCTTCCAACAGTCAATATATTTATGTAGAAGGTAATTTAAAACCAGGTGAAAATGTCATTGCTTCCAACGGACTGCTGATCTATGAAAACCTGAAAAACCAATTAAATAATTCCACGAAGTAATGCGAAAATTTGTACAGAATATAGTTTCCTTCTCTTTAAAAAACTCATTGATTGTTCTTTTGGGAACTTTTCTATTGCTCGCCGGAGGAATCTATTCCTATCTGCATACACCCATTGAAGCATTTCCGGATGTTACCAATACCAGGGTGAGAGTGATTACCCAGTGGCCGGGAAGAAGTGCTGAAGAAATAGAGAAATTCGTCACATTACCCATTTCAAAGGAAATGAATGCCATCCCGAACAAAACTTCGGTACGTTCAATTTCCTTGTTTGGATTATCTGTGGTGACGGTTATTTTTGATGATCATGTCAATGATTTTTATGCCCAGCAATATGCTTCCAATAAACTGGGAAATGTAGAACTTCCTGCCGGAGCAGAATATAGCATTGAGCCTCCGTCCGGTGCTACAGGCGAAATTTACCGATATATTATCAAGAGTAAACTGCCGATCAAAGAAGTGACAGCCATTCAGGATTGGGTAGTAGAAAGAGAATTGCTGGCCGTTCCCGGAGTGGCTGATGTCGTGAGCTTTGGAGGAGAAGAAAAGACATATGAAATAAAAATTAATCCTACGGAATTACACAATTACGACCTTTCCCCCCTGGATGTGTATGAAGCAGTTTCGAGGAGTAATATCAATGTAGGAGGAGATGTAGTGGCAAAGGGAGATCAGGCTTATGTTGTGCGGGGGATCGGTCTTTTGGAGAAAAAAGAAGATATTGAGAATATTCAGATCGAAGTAAAAGGCTCCACACCTATTTTGGTGAAACACGTTGCGGAAGTGAAAGTTTCTGCGAAACCCAGATTGGGACAGGTAGGATACAACAAAGAAAATGATGTTGTACAGGGAATTGTAATTATGCTTCGGGGTGAAAATCCAAGTGAAGTCATTGCAAGACTGAAAGACAGAATAGAAGAACTGAATGGAGGAGAACTTCCCGGTGATGTTCAGATTGTTCCGATCATTGACCGTACAGAACTGGTGAATACTACTGTTGATACTGTTTCCAAGAACCTTATTGAAGGAGTTATTCTGGTTTCCATCATTGTATTTATTTTTCTCTACAACTGGAGAACAACTTTCATCGTGGCATCAGTGATTCCTCTGGCTTTTCTGTTTGCTATTATTATGCTTAAAATTCAGGGACTGCCGGCCAACCTTATTTCCATGGGAGCACTGGATTTCGGATTGCTGCTGGAAGGAACGCTGGTTATCGTGGAACATGTCTTTGTCGCCCTCGAACTTAAAGCAAAAAAAATAGGGCTGCGTAGATTTAATAAAATTTCAAAACTCGGAATCATCAAGAAAAGTGCAGGAAGCGTAGCGAGCTATATTTTCTTCGCATTATTGATTCTTATTGTTGCTCTGATGCCAATCTTCTCTTTCCAGAAAGTAGAAGGTAAGATGTTCTCTCCATTAGCATTTACACTTGGGTATGCACTATTAGGATCATTGATCTTAAGTTTAACATATGTTCCGGCAATGTGTAAACTGCTATTGACAAAAAATATCGAAGAAAAAGAAAACTTTATTTCAAGATTTTTCAGAGTTAATATCTATAAAATTTACGAATTCAGTGACCGCCATAAAAAAGGATTCATTGTTGGTTTCGTTGCTTTGCTTGCCGTATGTGGATGGAGATTTTCCAATTATGGATCTGAGTTTTTACCCAAACTGAACGAAGGCGCAATTTATGTAAGAGCAACCCTTCCCAACAGTGTCAATCTGGATGAATCTGTAAGACTGACCAAAGAAATGAAGGAGATTCTCATGAAATATGATGAAGTAAAATTTGTCATGACCCAGACAGGTCGTCCCAATGACGGAACCGATCCCACCGGATTTTTTAATATCGAATTTAATATTCAGCTGAAACCGGAAAATGAATGGAAGAAAAAAGTATCCAAAGAAGAACTCCTTGAAGAAATGAGAATCTCTCTTGAGAAATTTCCGGGTATCAATTTTGGATTTAGCCAGCCGATACAGGATAATGTGGAAGAATATGTGGCAGGAGTAAAAGCTCCGCTGGTGATTAAAATTTTCGGGAATGATTTATTTGAGCTGGAAAATTACGCCAATAAAGTAGCTAATTCCATCAGAACAGTTCCGGGAATATCGGATGTGAATGTTTTCAAAAATATCGGACTTCCTGAGTTGAGAATACAGCTACACGATTCCAAAATGGCAAAATATGGTGTCTCCACAGCAGATGCACAGGCTGTGATTGAAATGACAATCGGAGGACAGGCTGCTACCAAGTTTTATGAGCAGGAAAGAATGTTTGACGTAATGCTCAGGTTTGAAAAAGATTACAGAGATACGCCTGAAAAGATGGGAAATATTTTGATCCCGACTCAGGACAATAAAAAAGTTCCGCTGAAAGAAATTGCAACCATTGATTATCATACGGGGCCATCATTTATTTACCGTGAAGGAAACAGCAGATATATCGGAGTTGGCTTCAATATTGAAGGACGCGACCTGGGAAGTACCATCAAAGAAGCCAAAACGAAAGTAGATCAAGAAGTGAAGCTTCCGAAAAAGCATAAAATGACGTGGGCCGGAGAATTTGAAAGTAAAGAAAGGGCAGCAAAACAGCTGGCTATGGTGATACCGATTTCTTTAGTTCTTATTCTGATGCTGTTGTACTTCAATTTCGGAAATATAAAAGATACGCTGATTTCATCCATTACACTCGCTTTTGCATTCATCGGAGGGTTTTTATCCCTTTGGTTTACGGGAACCATCTTTGGAATTTCAGCGGGAATCGGGTTTATCATCCTGTTTGGAGTGGCTACCATAGACGGTATCGTACTCATTGGAGTGATGAAAGAAAATCTGCAAAACAGAATGTCACTCAAAGAATCCATAGCTCAGGGAGTGAAAAGCAGAATCCGCCCGGTGGTGATGATTGCCCTGATGGGTTCTATGGGACTTCTTCCGGCAGCCATGTCGAATGGAATGGGATCGGAAATTCAGAAACCTTTAGCCATTATGATTGTAGGAGGATTAATTATCTGTATGCTGCTTTCATTTACAGTGTTACCAATTATTTTCCACTATGCCTATCGCAAAAAGTATAAGGAAGCCATATAGTTTCTTTCATTTTGTTCATTATGAGGCCGGGATCCGTGAGGAAGATCCCGGCCTTTTTTTACGAATTTTTTGTAGATTCTAAAATCTCAATATTTTTTACCACATCACTGCTTTCACATTTTTTTAGTTCTTTTAAAAGAGCAGGAGTGAGGATCTCCGGGTTCAGAATTTGGGTGGCAACTTTTGCGGCGGCGTAATCTACAATACCGATCACCGATTCCCTTAAGAAATTAGGGGTATTGGAGGCAATGACTGCTGTTGCCCATGAAGTATCTCTTGCTTTGGATATGGCAAAATCAAGGACAGCATTATCCTTTCCGTTGGAAAGTTGGTCAACAAGATCTACAGGATAACAGATTTTGTTTAAAGAATCCTGTACATTCTGATTAATGGAAGCGATGACATTATTAATATTTTCAAAATCTTTTTTCAAGGTGTTTATTTTCCGGTAAGGCATAATAGAAGCAGCAGAAATCCCAAGATCCAGGTTGATGTGAGCATTCATACCAAGAAATATATGCTGTAAGATCAGCAGATTTTTGTTTTTAGCAGCTTCAAAAGCGATGTACCATGAGGTAGTGCATCTTTCATTTTTACTGTAGCTGTCCCATGCCTGAAGATACCTCTGTGCAAAAGCAATATCAAGTGAAGTCATCCTCGGATTGTCTTGAAATGTTTTCTGCTGAATACCTTTCAGAACCTGTGCGGTCATAATTCTGTAGGTACAGGCAAAATATCCTGCGGGACTCTTGTTTTCCTTGCACCAGATGATAATTTCATCCAGTTTTTTCAGAACTTCCTCAATGGTTTTCATGATGGTTTTTGTTTACTTAAAGATACTAAAAAAGAGGCGTCTCAAAATTGTCATTCTGAACGAAATGTAATGTAGTGAAGAATCACATGTAGTTGTTTATCAATAAGATTCTTCCTTCGTCAGAAAAGATTCGACGTAGTCAATGACAAAAGCCAATTGTTTGACTTTTGAGACAGCCTCTTTATGTATTGTTATTCTGATTATGGGGTGATGATAACCGGATCAGTGATGATAATCGGATCAGGAAAAGGTTCAAGAATCAGTGGCTTGCACATGGCGGCCGGTTGGCAGGTTCCTCCCATGCATATAAAATTGGTCATGGTAGTAGTGCCGTCAGGACATCTGATCATGCCTTCACCAGGGCATCCTCCGGGACATTCTGCCGGATATAGGGTTCCGCCGAATACATCTTTCAGCTCTGTTCTTGAAAGTTTTGTAATGTTTAATTTTTTCATGAGTTTAATTTTTAATTATGGTATTGGTTTGTTGTAACCCGCTCAACATTAATAGAGTGAGTTGAGTTGCTGATTAGCTAAAATAATTAAATTAATTCATTGATAAAAGTAATTGTTTTGAATTTTTCACTTTATTTCATATGTAATCGTTTGAAATAAAATAGGTTGCGTTTTAAATGATGTGCTTATTTCTATATCAAGAGATATAAATTATTGTTGTTTTCTATTGTTAATTGTTTATTAATTCCCTTGTTTATGATTTATGTCATTCTGGTTTTGAATGCAAAGAATTAAGTTTGTGCACTTAAAATAAAAATATGAAAAAACTAAGTTTCTTTTTTACCAGTATTGTTTTGCTGTTTTTAACATCTTGCTCTACTGAAGAATTTGAAAATTCTAACCAAAATGAAATCTCAAAAAAAAGCTCAGGGAGAAATTTTGCTAAATTTGCTGGTGATGGCGCTTATGACATCTTAGGATACGGTTATAACGCAACAGGAGAATACGCAAATTCAAACTCCTCAGGATATCAGGTAATTGATCTTGAAAAGTTCAAAAATGCGCAGGCAGGAAGATTGATTACTGATAATGTATTTTCTCAGGAATATGTTGAAGAATATGGAGAAAATGCAGAAGCGTATTCAAAAATGGTTTCCACAAAGGTAGGAGCAACGGCAGGATTCTCTTTATTCAAAAAGCTTATCTCGGTTACTTTTAGCTCTTCAGTGAGTAACACGACGACCAATAAATTTGATGCTAAATATATTTATGGAAGCTATAATCTTTTAATTAAACAAAGAAGATTCAGATTTAATGCAACTCCTGTTTTATTATCAGATTATTTGACTCCGGAGTTTACGAGTGATTTACAGACCAATAGCCCTGCACAGATTGTAAATGATTATGGAACCCATGTTGCGGTAGATATTTATACCGGTGCTAAACTAGATGTAATGTTTCAATCCGAAACAACGAATCAAAGCCGTGAAAAAGCTGCCAGAATAGGGGTTAAAGTCGGTGTAAAAAGTATTTTTGATGCCAATGTTGATAATGACGTAGATACTTCAGAATCCAATAAAAACTTTTCCAGAAAACTATCTTTTAAAACAAGAGGAGGTGATCCCTCTAAGAGTTTGGTAGGAGAGTTAAACCTTGATCAGGCGAATCCTAAAATTAATATTTCCAGCTGGCAGAACAGTTCAACACCAACGAATGCGGTATTGGTAGAATTTGGAAGTAATGGTTTGATACCTCTTTATGAATTTATTAAAGATCCAGTAAAGAAAGCTCAATTGAAAGCTTATATCGATCAGTATTTAATCGATAATCAGGTGAAATTAGATTATACCAATACGGCAAACCTTGTCAATGGTAATTTTGTTAGAAATCCTGCGACCAACCAGATCTTTTTTATGTTTGAAAACAAATTGAGATATATCCAAAGCCCCATGACACTTTACGGATTATTTAACATTACCAGTGGTGAAATCGCTACTGTGAGCCCAAGCAATTTATCTACAGTGGAACGCGGAGCAGATTTAACTCCTGATAATGATCTTAAACAGGATAATTATACCAATAAGATCTATATGAGAGAAGGTAATACTTTAAGATATATTCCCAATATTGGTATTTATAATAAATATAGATTTAATAATAATGCAGTTAAAAAAATAAATGGAACTAATGGTTATACAATAGGTAGCGATATTTTTTAATTTAAAATTATAACTGTAAAAAAGAGACTGTCACACAAGACAGTCTCTTTTTATTTCTCAAATGCTTACGGATAATTATTTGAATCTAGGATTAAAAAATAAATTGTATATTTAATTCCAGGTAAAGAGAAATAATAAAGAGGAATCCGAAAATCTTCAAGAGTAGGAAATCAAATTAAACTAAATTAATCATGAAAAATTTAAAAAGCTTAAACAGAAAAGAGTTAAAGACTGTTTTAGGAGGTGCAGCATTAGCCTGTGAAGCACCTGTAGATGGGGGATGTCCGGCAGGGTACACATTCTGCAGCAACCCTTATTGTTGCTATCCACCAAGAAAACCATTTATCTGTTTCGATTAAGAAAAAAATCCCTCAACTGAGGGATTTCTTATTTATTAAGGATTTTCTTTCGAGATTTCATTATGATGTTTAAGATACAAAGGCAGCGCTGCAGAACCATACCAAGGGAAAATTTCATAGCTGAATACACCAGCCTGAACTGCGGGGTCTGTTTTTACCCACTGCTCGGCTTCTTCCTTAGATTTGGTGTTGAAAATAAACATACCGCGGTAGTTTTCCTTATTCTTTTCAAGAAAAGGTCCGGCAACAACAATTTTGCCTTCATTGGCCAGTTTACCGATATTGGCCATGTGCCCTTTCATGAGTTCGCCCATTTTAACTTTGTCTTCAATTTTAGCAGAACCTGTTGTCAGCATGACAATCGTATAAGGTTTCATCCCATATTTGTCAGCACCTAAAGAAGTAGCCAGTTCCTGGTTGTATTTGAGCTTTTCTGCTTTCTTTTCCTGAGCAAAAGAAAATGCTGATAGAAGAAGACCTGCAAGTAGTAATGTTCCTGATTTCATCTTGTTTTATTTTGATAAATATAATAAATCCATATAGATTTCTGAAAACTGAATTTTTAATGGTGATATGAAACAAAAAAACCTCGATGATTTCGAGGTTTATATCTAATTGTTCTGATGAGGTTGCTAATCTTTTATTCTTAAAAATTCTTTCGCCAGTTCGATCATCTTTGGATCTCCGGTATATTTACCATGCTCATCGGAAAGTTTTACTGTAGGAATCCATTCTTTATTGGGAGCCTGTACGCCAATCAGTTTCATGACGATATTCATGGGCTTCAATCCCACATCATTCGTAAGGTTGGTGCCGATTCCGAATGAGATGCCAATTTTTCCTCTGCAATAATTGGTAATTTCCTCCACTTTTTCAAGATTTAATGCATCTGAAAAAATAATATATTTAAACATAGGATTGATCCCATTTCTTTGATAGTGAGCAATGGTTTTATCTGCAAATTCCAGAGCATCTCCACTGTCATGGCGAACGCCATCAAAAAGCTTAGCAAATTTTTTGTCAAACTGCTGGAAAAAAACATCTGTGGTATAAGTATCAGACAAAGCTACTCCAAGATCTCCTCTGTACACATCTACCCAGTGTTCCAGCGCCAGTTCATTAGCCATCTTGAATCCATATTCGGCAGCATGGAACATAAACCATTCATGAGCATGCGTTCCGATTGGTTTTACCCCGTATTTCATTGCAAAATGCACGTTTGAACTTCCGATAAAAGTAGAGTCTTTTTTCTGGGTTAAAGCTTCCATCACCAGATTTTGTACCTTATAAGAGTGTCTTCTTCTCGTTCCAAATTCTGCAAACGTTACTCCAAGCCTGCCCAATGAATCTGCTTTTTCTATCGTTTTGCTCATGACCACTTCGTTGGAATCTCTTTCCATGTGGTTCATTTCGTAATGCAGTTCACTGATCAATGCCAGCAGTGGAACTTCCCAAAGAATTGTTCTGTACCAAAGTCCTTCCACAATGACAGAAAGATCACCTCCTTCCTGATGGATTTTTACTTCAGACGGATCATAATGATAACCTTCTAAAAAATCAAGATAGGGCAGATCTATATAAGGACATGTTCTTGCCATGAACTTTTTTTCATCTTTCGTAAGTTTAAGTTCGGCCATTTTGTTGACAGCTTCTCTTAAAGCAGCGTCAAACCCTTCCGGAAAGTGGTGTTTTCCCCTGTTGATAAATTCATATTTTACAATAGAACTCGGGAATAGCTTTACCACAGCATTCTGCATGGTTATTTTATAGAAATCATTATCAAGGATAGAGTTTAATCTGACGTCGCTCATAATATGTGTAATTTTAACGCAAATATAAAAATAAAAAATAAAATCGCCTAAATGTAAGGCGATTTTTTTAAAATATTTCCATGCTTTTGATGGAGTTATTTTCCAAGATAGGAATTGTACATCCAAACTTCTTTCTCCTGCTCGGTGATATAGTCGCTCATTTGCGAATTGGTACCTTCGTCTCCCGCTTTATCTGTAATATCTAAAAGTTCTCTCTGCAGATCAATTACCACTTTGAATGAACTTAAAATCTGTTCCACACTTTTGGTACCGTCCGTTACTTCTTTGCTTTCTTTAATGGTTGCTACCTTTAAGTAATCTGAATAATTATGTGCAGGAGTAGCTCCTAACGTCAGGATTCTTTCTGCAATCTCATCAATCTTTAAGACAAGGCTATTGTACAATTCCTCAAACTTTGGGTGAAGGGTGAAGAACTGATCACCTTTAATATTCCAGTGAGAACCTCTTGTGTTCTGGTAGAATACTGAATAGTTAGCTAATAGTACATTTAATTTTTCTGAGATGTTTTTACAGTCGGCTTCTTTAAGGCCGATAATACTTGCGTTTTTCATATGTATATATTTATTTTTAAAATGTGATACAATCACCACTTCGGTTCAGTAGAATATGAAGCTTTTTAATGATGACTGCTGTGTTTATCATTGTATATCCCAAATTTACGAAATATCGTGCCGAACTCGCTGGATTATTCATAGATCATAACTATAAGAAAGTTTTTAAATATAGTTTGGATATATCGGGTATGAGATTATGATTTACAGATCTGATTTAGAATTATAAATTCATAATTATTTAATACACAATTTTTAAGTTTAAAAAAAGATACTTTTTCTATCCCTTTTCCTCTTATATACTATACTTCTTTTATTGTTATATGGAAACGTCTTCTATTTTTGGTGTAAGTATTTGATTTTAATTTTTATATAAGTGTTTGCAGATTAAAAAAATATTACTATTTTTGCACCCTAAAATAAAAAGCAATTAAATGCCTACTATTCAACAATTAGTAAGAAAAGGAAGAGCCACGCTTGCCAAGAAGAGCAAATCGGCTGCCCTTGATTCTTGTCCACAAAGACGTGGTGTATGTACGAGAGTATATACAACTACACCGAAGAAACCTAACTCTGCACTTAGAAAAGTAGCAAGGGTAAGACTTTCTAACGGTAAAGAAGTTAATGCCTATATCCCGGGCGAAGGACACAATCTTCAAGAGCACTCGATAGTATTGGTTAGAGGCGGAAGGGTGAAAGACCTACCGGGAGTACGTTACCACATCGTAAGAGGTGCATTAGACACAGCTGGTGTAAATGGAAGAACACAGAGAAGATCTAAGTACGGAGCTAAGAGACCTAAACCAGGACAAGCAGCTGCTGCTCCTGCAAAAGGAAAGAAAAAATAATCATTAAATAAGGTACAAAAGCAATGAGAAAGACAAAAGCGAAAAAAAGACCGTTGTTACCAGATCCGAAATTTAATGATCAATTGGTAACGAGATTCGTAAACAACTTAATGCTTGACGGTAAGAAGTCAATCGCATTCAAAATTTTCTATGATGCATTAGATATCGTAGAAACTAAAAAAGGAGATAACGAAAAAACTGCACTTGAAATCTGGAAAGATGCACTTACAAATGTAATGCCTCACGTAGAAGTACGTTCTAGAAGAGTAGGTGGAGCTAACTTCCAGATCCCTATGCCAATCAGAGCTGACAGAAAAATTTCTATGGCAATGAAATGGTTAATCAAATATTCTAAAGCTAGAAATGATAAGTCTATGGCTTTGAAATTAGCTAACGAAGTTGTAGCTGCTTCAAGAGAAGAAGGTGCTGCTTTCAAAAAGAAATCTGATACTCACAAAATGGCGGAAGCTAACAAGGCTTTCTCACACTTCAAATTCTAATCTGAAATGGGAAGAGATCTTAAATTTACAAGAAATATTGGTATCGCTGCTCACATTGACGCAGGTAAGACTACCACTACAGAAAGGATTCTATTCTATACAGGGGTAAACCACAAAATTGGAGAGGTTCACGATGGTGCTTCTACAATGGACTGGATGGAGCAGGAAGCAGAAAGAGGTATTACTATTACTTCTGCAGCTACCACTTGTTCTTGGAACTTTCCAACAGATCAAGGAAAAGCTTTACCAGAAACTAAACCTTACCACTTCAACATCATCGATACACCGGGACACGTTGACTTCACAGTAGAGGTAAACAGATCTTTAAGAGTATTGGATGGATTGGTATTCTTATTCTCTGCAGTAGATGGAGTAGAGCCTCAGTCTGAAACAAACTGGAGACTTGCTGACAACTACAAAGTTGCAAGAATGGGATTCGTAAACAAAATGGACAGACAAGGTGCTGACTTCCTTAACGTGGTAAACCAGGTTAAAGAAATGTTAGGATCTAACGCAGTTCCAATCGTTTTACCAATCGGTGCTGAAGAAGATTTCAAAGGAGTTGTTGACTTAATTAAAAACAGAGCGATCATCTGGGATGAAGCAGGACAAGGAGCTACTTTCGAAGTAGTGCCAATTCCTGAAGATATGAAAGATGAAGTTCTTGAATATAGAGAAAAACTGGTAGAAGCTGTTTCTGAATATGACGAAACTTTGATGGAGAAATTCTTCGAAGATCCGGATTCAATTACAGAAGAAGAAATCAATGCTGCATTGAGAGCTGCTACTATCGATTTATCTATTATCCCAATGACTTGTGGTTCTTCATTCAAGAATAAAGGAGTACAGTTTATGTTGGATGCAGTATGTAAATACTTGCCTTCTCCATTGGATAAAGATGACATCAAAGGTACTGATCCAAGAACAGACGCTGAAATTACAAGAAAGCCATCTGTAGATGAGCCTTTCGCAGCTTTAGCATTTAAGATTGCTACTGACCCGTTCGTGGGAAGATTGGCATTCTTCAGAGCTTACTCTGGAAGACTGGATGCTGGTTCTTATATCTTGAACTCCCGTTCAGGAGATAAAGAAAGAATCTCAAGAATCTATCAGATGCACGCTAACAAGCAAAACCCGGTAGAATATATTGAAGCTGGAGATATTGGTGCAGCGGTAGGATTCAAGTCTATCAAAACTGGTGATACTATGTGTGATGAGAAAAACCCAATCGTTCTTGAATCGATGGTTTTCCCTGATCCGGTAATTGGTATCGCTGTTGAGCCTAAAACTAAAGCTGACCAGGATAAAATGGGTAACGCTTTAGCTAAATTGGCTGAAGAAGATCCAACGTTTACTGTTAGAACTGACGAAGCTTCTGGACAAACGATCATCTCTGGTATGGGTGAGCTTCACTTAGATATCATCGTTGACCGTATGAAGAGAGAGTTCAAAGTTGAAGTAAACCAGGGACAACCTCAGGTAGAGTACAAAGAAAACTTAACAAAAGTTGCCAGCCACAGAGAAGTTTACAAAAAGCAATCTGGAGGTAAAGGTAAATTTGCTGACATTGTATTTGAACTAGGACCTGCAGACGAAGGTAAAGTTGGTTTAGAATTCATCAATGAGATCAAAGGTGGTAACGTTCCTAGAGAATTCGTTCCTGCAATTGAAAAAGGATTTAAAGCTGCAATGAAGAACGGTCCATTGGCTGGTTTCGAAGTTGAAGGTATTAAAGTTACTCTTAAAGATGGATCTTTCCACGCAGTGGATTCTGACGCTCTTTCTTTCGAAATGGCTGCTAAGCTAGGATTTAAAGAAGCTGGTAAAGCTGCTAAACCAGTAATTATGGAGCCTATTATGAAACTGGAAGTTGTAACTCCGGAAGAATATATGGGTAACATCATTGGTGACCTTAACAAGAGAAGAGGTACTATCAGTGGCCAGGAAGAGAAAAACGGAGCTGTTGTAATCAAAGGTTCTGTTCCACTTTCTGAAATGTTTGGATATGTAACTACTCTAAGAACACTTTCATCAGGAAGAGCTACTTCTTCTATGGAATTAGAGAAATACGCACCAACTCCACAAAACGTTGCTGAAGAAATCATAGCTAAAGCAAAAGGTTAATTTTTAAATTAAAGAAATGTCACAAAGAATCAGAATAAAACTAAAATCTTACGATTACAACTTGGTAGACAAGTCTGCTGAGAAAATCGTAAAAACGGTAAAGGCTACTGGTGCTGTTGTAAACGGTCCTATTCCATTACCAACGAATAAGAGAATCTTCACAGTGTTGAGATCTCCGCACGTAAACAAGAAAGCAAGAGAGCAGTTCCAACTTTCAGCTCACAAGAGACTAATGGATATCTACTCTTCTTCTTCTAAGACTGTTGATGCTCTAATGAAATTAGAACTTCCTTCAGGTGTAGACGTTGAAATTAAAGTGTGATAAATGCATACTTTGCAATGATTATACAATCCGTTCCTTTTCAGGGACGGATTTTTTTATGTACATGCTATTTTATATAATTGCATCAATAGCATAAAGCAGATTTGTAATACATCAAATCTGCTTTTTTTTGAATTATACTTTTTGTAATCATAAAAAAACTTTAAAGGATTTGTCTTAATAATGAATCAGATCTGTTTGATGATTGTAATGAGTCTCCTGATGGGATTAATGATCTGATATTAGCAGGACTTTTCGTGGTGACATATGTCACACTCGTTTATTTATTTAGAATTAATAAAAATAATAATTTTGTAAAAAATTATCAGATGAATAAAGTAGTATCCTTTTCTCTGCTATTATTGGGTGGGGTTCTGGCCAATGCGCAGAAAGTAAATGATTCAGTTAAACACAAAAAAATTGAAGAAGTAGAACTATTTGGTGAGAAAAAGAAACAGCCGCAAGGGCTGGACGCAATTACCAGATTGCCATTGAAGACCAGAGATCAGATTCAGAGTATTTCTGTAATTTCCCATAAAGCGATTGAAGAATTAGGAGCACTTACAGTCACTGATGTTGCCAAAAACGTTCCCGGGGTAACCTTATTTTCAAGCTATGGCGGAGGAAATGAGAGTATGTCTATCAGAGGATATCGAGGAGTTCCTGTACTGAAAAACGGGGTTCAGCTGGATTCAGATTTCCGTACTGCAGGGATGATTACAGATATGCAGGGAGTAGAAAGTATTCAGGTCATCAAAGGATCTGCAGCTATCGGCCAGGGGATCGGAAATGGTTTGGGATCTGCAGGAGGTGTAATTAATGTGGTAACAAAAAGACCTCAGTTTATTGATCAGACTAATGTAGGATTCCGTTATGGAAGCTGGGATTTTTACAGACCTACAGTAGATTTCCAAAGAGTATTGGATTCCCAGGGAAAAGTAGCTGTGAGATTTAACGGAGCATATCAGAATAATAATTCATTCAGAAGCCACGTACAGGGCGAAAGAATTTATGTGAATCCATCTGTTGCTTTCCGCCCGGATGATAAAACCATAATCAATGTGGAAATGGATTATCTTCATGATAAAAGAACACCGGACAGAGGGACAATCAATCTTGCTCCCGGAACTGTTGAAGCATTGTATCACATGCCGAAAGGAAAGTTTTTAGGATATACATCTGATTATTCAAAGACAGAGACATTCAACTTTGCGACTACCATCGTACGTAACCTTACAGACAAATTAAAAGTGAGAGCCGCTTTCGTTAATTCCGTAAGCAATACAGATTCTGAAGCTTCATCAGTATCATTACCGGCTGGTGAAACCAACTATAATATCAGACAGCGTACCATTGGAAAATCACAGGGAGAAGATATCAACAAAGTATTACAGTTGGATTTCATCGGAGAGCAAATCAAGACAGGATTTATCAATCATACTTTCCAGGTGGGTTTTGACTGGAGAGAAACAGAAACTTCATCCACAACTTACGGAGCTTATAAAAATTCAATTGCACCCGAAAATTTAATTACTGCGCGTGATACAAAAATTGATAATATAACTTATGCAGCCAATCCGCTTGATATTTTTGACGTAGTGAATGGAAGTATTCCTAATCAGCTTCCGGTAAATGTCATCTATAAAAATTTGGGAAGATCAAATGCTGTTTTAACTCCAAGTATCGGAGCGATGGCCCAGGACGTAATGACTATCGGGAAATATGTAAAAGCTCATTTGGGACTTCGTTACAGCAGACTGAACGGATCCACCAATGAATCTGTAGATACGTGGAATCCTAATTTCGGATTGATCGTTTCTCCACTTCCGAATGTTAATGTGTTTGGATCATATACTACAACAACCTCTTTACGATCTTCTAATAACCTCCTTTTAGAGGGTGGAAGAGTAGGCCCGTCAATGACTAAACAATGGGAAGCAGGTATTAAATCAGACTGGTTTAATGAGCGTTTAAGATTTAACGTTACTGTATTTGATATTAAAACAGATCATCTTTCGTTCACTATTCTTGACGAAAATTATAACCCTGTTGTGATCGACAAACAGACGATGTATGGTCTTGCAGGAAATCTTCGAAGAAAAGGGGTGGAAGTAGAGTTGATCGGAAGAATTCTTCCCAACCTTCAGGTGATGTCAGGGTGGGCATATCTGGATGCTCAATACCAGGACAGCCCTGCTTATATGAACGGATCCGCACCAATGAATGCTCCTAAACATACTGCAAACGGATGGTTGAATTATAAATTCAATAAAGGTACTTTATCAGGACTTGATGTAGGGGCAGGAATTTATTACGTAGGTAAAAGACCGGTTGACGAATGGACTCAGAAAACATTTACAGCGGGCCACCTGAATAGTGTAAAGCCCGGGGACAAACCTTTCGATATGCCGGAATATACTACAGTAGATGCCCAGGCAGGATATACCCTGAAAAATGGTATGGGAATAAGAGTATTCTTCAATAACATTTTTGATAGCGTAGGATACAGCTCTTATTTCAGAGGTGGATATATCGATCAGATTCAGCCAAGAAACTTTGCTGTACAGGTAAACTATAAATTCTAAAACAAATAAAAATTATTATGAAAATTGCCAGAATAGTATTTTTAGTATTTATTGCCATTGCCGGCTTAACTTCATGTTCCGAAGAACATTTATCCGAAGAAGAACTGAAAACAGCAAGGGAAAATATTGAAAAACATTACACAAATCCCAGAAGCATATACTCATGGGGTAACATTTCTCCCTGGAGGGACCACAATACATTTTATCCAAAAACGTTTTCTCCTCCCCAAATCGGTAAGAGTATGATAGCAGAAGAAAAACAAAATCTTGAAAAGCATTTCTCAGGAAAAATCAAATAATTTAATTTCAATCATTCATATCAATTTTAATTCAGAGAACATTAAGACAGAACTTCTGTTTTAATGTTTTTTTTGTCAGTATTTATTGTTCATGATTCCTGTTAATTTTATACATTTAATTAATCTTTAAAATGACAGTCATGGGAAAAAAGAGCCATCGCTTTTTTGAAAAATTTTCAAACTGGGCTGTAAAATTTACAGGAAGTCCATATGCTTTTATCGGAGCTTTTGTTATCGTAGTGCTATGGGCGGTAACCGGACCTTTTTTTGATTATTCCGAAACCTGGCAGCTGGTGATCAATACCGGAACTACAATCATTACCTTTCTGATGGTATTTTTGATTCAGAAAGCGCAGAACAAAGACTCCAAAGCCATACAGATTAAACTGAATGAACTTATAGCTGCTCACGAAAAAGCAAGCAACCGTATTGTGGATATTGAAGACCTTACAGAAGAAGAACTTGATCAGCTTCATGTTTATTATGAAAGGCTAGGACATCTGGCCAAAAAGGAGGCAGATATTCATACTTCTCATTCTATTGATGCTGCGGAAAGAAACCATGACTATAAATATGAATTCTTCAAAAGAAAACATGAAGAATGGATACAGAAACAAAAAAAGGATTAATTTAAAATTTTCAGAATATGTGAAATAATGTGATATATTCTTAATTTTTTTATTCATATTATGGCGTTTTTAATGATTGTTTTTAATTTTCCGCCATGCTTTTAGTGTTTTTTTTGATAAATATCTACTTTTATTAAAAAAAACATATGAAAATAAAATTATTTTGTTTGCCGGTATTTCTGTTAGCATTATCAGCAAATGCACAATGGAGCAGAGGGCTGCCTCAACAAAAAATAATAAAAAAAAGTGATCATTCTGTTTACTACCAGCTTGATATTGATCAGATAAGGACACAGCTGCTAAGAGCTTCTAAAATAGACGAAGGTTCTCCCATCACCATTACTATTCCTACTCTTGATGGAAAAATAGAGAAATTTATAGTCAACAGCTTTCCAGTAATGGATGAGACTCTGGCTAACAAATACCAGTTGGGTTCCTATGTTGGGATCGGAGTGGATGATCCAACCAAATATATCAGGTTCAGTGTTGCTCCCCATGATTTTCAGTCTATGATCATTGGTGCCGACGGTCAATATGAATTTATAGAGCCGGCAACATCTGATAAGTCCTACTATTCCGTACATGGAAAGACTAATAAAAGCGGACATGCATTTACCTGTTCTACAAAGGAAGATAAAGAATCTGTTGCCAATCTCCAAAAACTGAAAAATGCAGGCAGTGCAGCAAAATCTGGTAATAAAACTTTTCACACCTTAAGATTGGCTATGTCTGTGACAGGTGAATACACTGCTTATTTTGGAGGAGTTGCCGGTGCGCTTACTCAGATTAATGCCACTTTATCAAGAGTAAACGGTGTATTTGAAAAAGAATTTAATGTACACGTCAATGCCATTAACGCTCCGGGGCTGATCTTTACCGATGCTGCTAATGATCCTTACAGTGATTCCGGGCAGATGTGTAAATGGAATTATGAACTGATGAATACATTGCATGGAGGAGCTTATGGGGTTACAGATGACGATTTTGATATAGGACACTTGTTCGGCGCTACAGGTGGTGGTGGAAATGCAGGCTGTATTGGCTGTATCGGAAGTAATGATACATCTACAACTGTTGATCCTGATTGTAGTGACTCACCATCCCCAAATAACTACAAAGGAAGCGGTTTTACTTCTCCTGCGGACGGTATACCTCAAGGCGACAACTTTGACATAGATTATGTAGCTCATGAAATAGGGCATCAATTGGGAGACAATCACACCTACAGTTTTAATGAAGGAACAGGCGTATGTGTGGAACCAGGATCGGGATCTACCATTATGGGCTACGCCGGAATTACAGGAGCCAATACAGATGTTCAGCAACATTCTGACGCCTATTTTCATAATGTAAGTATTGACCAGGTACAGGCTAATCTTGTTACGGTAACTGCTGATGTGGAAACACCTATTGTTAATAATCCACCTGTTGTCGCTGCAATGAATACAACCTATACTATTCCAAAATCCACGGCGTTTGTGCTAACAGCATCTGCAACAGATCCTGATGGAGATACTTTGAGTTACTGCTGGGAACAGGTGAACTCAAGTAGTTTGAGTAATGGAGTTTCCAAAACGAACATCGGAAATACAAGTTCAGGTGCAAACTTCAGATCCTGGGCTCCTAGCACAAGTCCTACCAGATATTTCCCTAAGCTGGCAACCGTATTGGGAGGTACAGTAAAAAAAACAGCAGATTTTGAAGCAGCAAGTACCGTTGCAAGAACTACAAACTTCCGTGTAACGGTAAGAGACAATAAACCGGGTGGACAGGCCCAAACCGCCTATGCTACCCAAACCATTGTAGTAGGCTCTGCGCCGGCATTTACTGTAAATACAACAACATTGACACCCAATGCAAATTCTGCAATTGCATGGACTGTTTCCGGAACAACAGCTGCTCCATATAACGTAGCTAACGTAAAAATTGATTATACAGCAGATGGCGGAGCAACCTGGAATGACCTGGCTGCATCAGTTCCGAATAACGGATCGGCAAACGTTTTCATTCCTGCATCTTTAGCCGGAAAAACGATTCATCTGAGAGTTTCAGCAATCGGAAATGTTTTCTACGCAGTGAAACAGGCTACCGTATCCGGTTTATTGGCTGTGTCTGAAGCCGGGAATGTGAAATCTGTTAAGATCTATCCAAACCCTGCAGAAGATGTATTGAACGTCACGAATGTTTCTTCAAGCGCTTCTTATGAAATTTTCAGTGCTCCGGGGCAGATCATTGCAAGGGGAACTATAGGCGACGGCAAAATTAATGTAAAAGCTCTTGTGAAAGGAGTCTACTTTATCACGATTAACAATAAAGAAGAAAAGAGTACAACTAAGTTTGTAAAAAAATAATCCTGCCAACAATTAAAATAAAAACCTCTGATCACTCAGAGGTTTTTTTGGATGATATTATCTCATGAAATAATTGAAATAACTACAGCTTCCCATCAGATTTCGGGTAGTTTCAGTGTCAGAATACTGAGCCTTCAGCTGAGCAAAATAAGTTCTGTACTTCTGGTTTTTAAGATTGTCCATTTCTTTTTGTCTGGCATCTTCTTTTTCAGACCATTTCGGATCAGAATAATCAAAATCCTTAGGTGCCTTGGCTTCATACTGATAATATTTACCCTGTTCAGCACTTGCCATCTGGAATAGGATTCTTGCTTTTTCTTCTTTATTATTGGAAAGCTTAAGCGCCTTTTGATAATAATTGATGGAAAGGTCAAAATTATCAGGTTCAATATAAGAAGTATCAAGGAAGTTTTTATAATAATACTTGTAAGGATTCTTTCTGTCTGTATTCCAGAAATCATATTTACCTCCGTTGCTGTTGTCAATGTCCATAACAAACAATTCTCGGTAATATCCTAAAATAGAAGTATTGTACAATAAGTTTCCGATAAGCTGATTGGCTTTTGCCGCTTTTTCATCCGTACCGTTTCCGATCTTTTTCAGCTGAATCAAAGCGTCTGCCAGCTCAAGTTTATTCATACTTGTTTTGATGAATGGGAAATCCGCGTAATTTTCCGCTTTCATACTTTCGGTATCAGGGCTTCCGAAACTTTCCCATACATTATGTCCGAATACAAGATCTGAAATATTTTTAAATCCATCGTACTCTGTGGGAGCGTATTGTTTTGGAGTGATGGTTTGGCCAGTCTTTTCTGTCCATTCATAATTTTGTCTTGGAATACCCGCAAAGCTTTTTGCTTTTTCATAATATGCTTTTGCTTTTTCAAAATCGGCAAGTCTCATGGCTCTGTCTCCATAAATGGTATTGAAGAAGGCATCAATATTACCTACGCTGTCCATGTTTTTGGCGATGATCTGCTGTTCAAACTGTGTTTTATTTGGTTTTCTGTAAAACTCTTCCACACTTTTTACCAGGCTGGAATTCGGATTATACTGCAGATCCGAAAGCTTATTATTCATCAGGAATGATTTTCCGTCTTCACCCTGAAGGAAGTAACGGTTCGCAATAACATCCTTAAGGAAATCTGCCGTTGAAGGTACTTCACCATAATAATCGAATTGATCTGTAGTTGCTGTATCTTTTTCTACCTTTTTTTCTACAAAGTATTCTGCATACTCTTTCATCAGATGATCTTCATACTCTGCATCAATTTTAGGCTGGGAAACAATATCGTTCAGAACTTTCATTCTTTTGATCTCTTCCAGATATTCCGGATTGGTCGTTTTGATATCATTCAGTATTTCAGAACTTTGTTTATAGTCTTTCTTTAAAAACTTAAGATAAGCATCTGCAATCTGCCAGTATTCATCTTTAGACTTTTCTTTTGTTTTATCTGTGAATTTTTCCAGACTGTCAAGGAAGTCCTGTGTCTTCTCATCGTAATAATACCCGGTTCTGTTATAGAATGGAATTCTGTCCGGATTGCTGAACAGCTCATCATCACTTTGGTCAGCTTTAGCATTATCCCCTGTTTTATCAGATTTGGAACCTCCGAAAAGATTTTTGAAGAACCTTACAATTTTCTGCCAGAAAGAAAGTTTTTCTTCTTTCACCTCAGTTTTGGTTGAATCTGCAGATGTATCTTTTGAGGTGTTATCCGTTGAATTTTCCTTCGTCGTTGCTTTTTGAGCATCTGAAGTGTAGTAATAGGTAGGCAGATAGCTTCTTTCAAGCTCGTTGATGCTTCTGGCAGCCATAACCTTCAGAATCTCGGAATCTGGATCAATTTCATACATCTTTTCCATCATCGGAATAGGATTGTTGAAATCTTCATAGCCCAAAAGGAAATAAGCCATGTTCTTTTCTTCGTTGGTGTTGGCTCTTTTCAGAATATTGCTGAAGGAGGCTGTGTCCGAAAGTTTCATCGAAACAAATGCAGACTCCTTACGGTCTTTACTGTTCATGAATACCTGGAAGAAGTTCCAGTTGGCATCACTGTTCATTTCCAATCCCCGCTGTGCTCCTGCCAGCTGGTCCAAGGACATAAAGTACACCGTTCCTTTTAATTTGATAGGAGCAACATACGTTTTGAAAGCCTGTACGGCAGAATCGTAATTTCTTGTATAATGATTAAGACGTACCAGCTGATATCCGTAACGCTGCTTGATTTCAGGATTTGTCGCTGCGTTGTACAAAGAGGTTAAAGCAGCGATGGTTTTATGATAATCAAGAGCAGTAGCATTTTTTCTGTTGGCATCCCTGTCGTAATAGAATGAGTTTTCACTTTCTATATAATTGATGCTCATATAAGGCTCAAGATACTTGGCTTCAATCAAATAATCAATACCTTCCTTATATTTCTGGTAAAATCCGGTGCCTAGCTTTTGTAAAAGAGGGTTGGTTGGGTTTCCGTTCTTTAAAGCATTCAGGTCGTTCATACTGATCTTATACACCAGATTCTGGGTTTCAGAATAGCTCAGCTGATTGTTAAAAAACTTTTTCCATGTTTCCACATTATCATCAGGAATCAATGCAGAATTATATCCTCCATAAAATCTGCTGGAGTAATTATGCAGGAAAGGAAGGTAAGCCTTATCCTTGATGATAGTTTGCGTAAAAAGGTTGAAGTAATCATAATCAGGATCCGACCACGCGCAGGCGTCAGATTGCGTATAGAAAAGTGATACAACCGCAAGTGAAAGAATATACTTTTTCATAGGGTGTGCAGTGTTTTTTTTTTAGTTTAATATTGTATGATGGTAGTGTTCTGGCAGGTGTCTCTCTCCAGGAGTTTAAAATTTCCGGTCTGACACAAATTTACTATCTAATTGATAATAAATGATATTAAAATGTGGGATTTTTTTCTGTAAAAAACCAATAACGTCATTAAGCTGTTCTTCAGAGATTTCTTCTGCCTTTATTTTGAAACCTTTATTCAAATAACTTCCGAAGTAGAATCCGTCTTTCATGACTTCAACTTCGTGATCTGAAATTTTTTTGAAACTGGAGTTTTCCAGATCTCTTTTCGATAAGGCATTAATAAGTCTGTGTTTTCCTAAATGATTGGTAACAATTCCCCATGAATAAATGGGAAGTGCCACTTCAACATTTTTGATCGGATAATCTTCTATTTTCGAAAGATAACTTTTCAGAATATTCACATCCAGAATAGAGTTTTTATCGGAGTTTTCAAGAGGTGATGAAGTAGAGTAGCACATCAGATATACTTTTCCTACGGGAGGAATTCCGGTCTGCTTTTTATCTTTCACCTGATGAAGACGAAGGGTACAGGTAATTTCTTTTCCGGAAATTCTTTTGAGTTCTTTCAGAAATTTAAAATAATCATTTCGTGTACCGGCGGTCCAGTCACAATCAATTTGAATTTCATTGTTGGTTTTCAGTTGATATTCTTCTGCTTTCTTCTGAATTAAAAGATAAATGCTTTCTGCCAGAAATCTGATCTCATCTGCAGAAATGCCCAGCAATGTCTGGTTGGTAATGAAAACCGTAGGAACAATCTGTTTGTTTGTCTGAAAACTTGGGGCTTTGGTGATTACTGCAACAGGTTGAAATTTCCCATTCACCTTATCTACATCAAAGAATCTGGTGTACAAATAAGGAACTGTTGCTTTATCCAATGCTTTCTTTTCTGTATTGTCAAGATTCAGTCTGGTTTTCCAGTAATAAAATGTGTAAGGATGATTCTCTTTCCTGCTGCATGATACAATAAGGAAAAGAAGAAATAGAAATAAAATTTTTAAATGTTTCATTGGTGCAAATCACCCTTCAAAATTAAAGATATTTTGGCAGAATATAAACCGTAAAATCCCGGTGATTAAAGGGAATAAGCAAAAAATATTGTATTGATGTAGTATGATTTGTTCAAATGCAGTAGGTTGTATAACGATTCCCCTCCTCCGGAGGGGTGGCAAATTTATAATTTGACGGGGTGGTTTTCCACAACAAGAAAACCACCCCAAATGGAGTGGCTTCTCTCTATATATTATTGTACTACTTAAAAAATTCGCTTTCACAGGTGCAGGTTTCTTTATTGATGCTGTCAGAAGATGAGCAGCAGCCTTCAAGGTTTTTAACATTTCCCTTTTCATCGGTAAGGTAGATTTTATCTTTATCAAATTTCAGGAAAAACGTTTCCCCATATTTTTTAAAGACCACTTTCATGACCTTATTAGGAGCATATTTCCCTGCATTGATTTCTTCCGTTGTTTCTTCTCCGCTAGCCTGATTGATCTGGACATATCCAAAATATACATCACCATTATTTTTCACATCCAGATAATAATGAGGAGTACCGGTGCCGCTATATCCTTTCAGAATGTCAAAAGCTCTGTATCCGATAAAAGGAAGCTCTGTCTGCTGTGCCCACGTAAAAATACCGATACACAGAATCATTACACTGAAAAACTTTTTCATAGATATTTTTTTCAAATGTAAAAATTTTTATGCAAAACATTCACCGTAAAAACACGGTTGTTTAAATGATGCGTTGTGCAAAATCTCTTTCACTGAAAGTTTTTTTATAACAATAAAGCCACTCCCAAAAGAAGTGGCTTTCTATAATGAGTTAAAATCAGATTAAAAAACGGTTGCAGCAAGCTGAATCCTTGCAAACTTATTGGATGGATTCCACATAGCCATCATCGACACCGGAAGGCTATAATGATCAGTAATCTTAACTACCTTTCCGGCTTTTAGGCCTACATTTACGATGTCAAAGCTGTTTTTGCCATTGCCATATAAGAACGTTTTATCATTGAGCGCGAATCCTGCTCCTACAAATGCATCCAGATTGACTTTCTGCCCCTTAATAACAGGATAGCTTGCCTGAACGTAAGTAGAGTATCTGTTTTTCTTGTAGCTTCCGTCAGGTTCCAGAATTACTTCTCCGGCATTGGCACCTCCGTATAACATTATATCAGCTTCAATATTGATCGGGAATGAAGGCCCGAAAGTATAATTGGTTCTTAAATCAATAATATGGGCAGTTCTTCTCTGCGAATAACTGAAAATGTCATCTGCTGCAACTGCAGTATTAATATTTCTGGAATTATAAAGATCCCATAATCCGATATAAAAACGACCGTCAGAATACTGAACATAATAATTGATCTCTTTATAATGGGTGTTGTCCTTATCATCGGCTAATGCAGAAGCTCCCCAGATTCCTACCTTCCATTTTTTCTCTGCATCCAGGGCGTAAGAAAGATTCCCCATCACTACAGGTTTATCCGTAATGATAAGCCCTCTCCATAAGTGATTGTTCTGAATGTTGGCCGTAAAATCAAGTCTTCCTTCTTTGGTTTCCTTAGCTTCACTACTTTCCTGTGAAAATAACCTTCCTGTGCCTAAAGCAAGAACGAAGATTCCCTTTAAGATTTTTCTCATCATTTGTTTTATTTTAAAAATCCATATAATACTGCTGCGATAATAGCCCCTGTAATCGGACCTACTACAGGAATCCACGCATATCCCCAATCACTGCTTCCCTTTACAGGTAAAATGGCATGCATGATTCTAGGAGCAAGATCTCTTGCCGGGTTAATGGCATATCCTGTAGTTCCTCCCAAAGATAAACCGATTGCCCAAACGACAAAGGTAACAGGGATCGCTCCGATGGAACCCAGGCCTACTTTGGCGGTTGGATCTGCCTGCAGGGAAATACTTGGATCTGCAAAATAGAATACACAGAATACCAGTACAAATGTTCCGATAATCTCACTGATAAGATTGGACGATGTTTTTCTGATAGCAGGACCTGTACTGAAACATGCCAGTTTTGCTCCTTCATCTTCCGTAATCGCAAAATGATCTTTATGAAACAGCCATACCAGAAATGCACCCAGCATTCCGCCGATCATTTGTGCTGCAATATAAGAGGGAACCAGGTCCCATGAAAATTTTCCTGCGGTTGCAAGACCAATGGTTACAGCCGGATTCAGATGGGCCCCACTTATTGGCCCTGCAACGGTTACTCCCACAAATACAGCCAATGCCCATGCGGTAGTAATAACAATCCATCCGGAATTATTTCCTTTCGTATCTTTTAAGACAACATTGGCTACAACACCGTTGCCTAACAATATAAGAAGCATCGTTCCGATAACTTCTGCAATAAATGGGGTCATATAAGTTTTTTTAATGTATGAGTTAATCTTCTATCCAGCTTTGGGCACTTTTTACAGCTTTCTTCCAGAAGTGGGTCATTTTATCCACTTGTTCTCTGGCCAGCTGAGGGTGGAAATCCTTGTCCACAATCCATTGTTCCTGGATTTCGTCAATACTTTTCCAATATCCTACTGCAAGTCCTGCAAGGTAGGCTGCACCAAGTGCTGTAGTTTCCAGTGTTTTGGGTCTTGTAATTTTAAATCCGAATAAGTCAGACTGGATCTGCATCAGAAGATCACTTGCAGAAGCACCACCGTCTACTCTTAATTCAAGACTAGCTCTTCCTGAATCGGCTTCCATTGCTTTTACAATATCATACACCTGAAATGCAATTCCTTCCAGTGTTGCTCTTGCTATATGTGCATCGGTAGTTCCCCGGGTAATTCCTACAATGGTTCCGCGGGCATACTGATCCCAGTAAGGAGCACCAAGACCTGTCAGCGCAGGTACGAAGTAAACACCACCATTATCTGGTACGGAAGCTGCCAGTTTATTGATTTCATCAGAAGAATGAATAAGCTTAAGACCATCTCTTAGCCATTGAATAGCCGCACCTCCTACGAATACACTTCCTTCCAGAGCGTAGTTGACTTCTCCATTGATTTTCCAGGCTACAGTGGTAAGAAGGTTGTTCTTAGAAGAAACAGCTTCCGTTCCTGTGTTCATTAATAAGAAACATCCTGTTCCGTAAGTGTTTTTTACCATTCCCGGAGTGGTGCACATCTGTCCGAATAAAGCTGCCTGCTGATCGCCGGCAATACCTGCGATTGGAATTTTAGTGGAGAATAGAGTAGTAGCGGTCTCTCCGTATATCTCACTGCTTTGCTTTACTTCAGGAAGAATGTTTCTTGGAATGTCAAACAATTCTAATAAATCATTGTCCCATTCTAAAGTATGAATATTCAGAAGCATGGTTCTGCTGGCATTGGAAACATCTGTGATAAACATTTTTCCGCGGGTAAGTTTCCACACAAGCCATGTGTCAACAGTTCCAAAACATAATTTCCCTTCTTTGGCTTTCTGTCTTGCTCCTTCTACATGATCAAGAATCCATTTCAGCTTGGTCGCTGAAAAGTACGCATCCAGAACCAGTCCTGTTTTTTCTTTGATGGTTTCTGCATGTCCCTGTTCTTTCAGCTCGTCGCAGTATTTTGAAGTTCTCCTGTCCTGCCATACAATGGCATTATAGATGGGTTCACCGGTTTCCTTATCCCAAACAATTGTAGTTTCACGTTGGTTGGTTATTCCGATGGCTGCAACTTCCAGTCCTGAGATTCCTGCCTTTGCAATAACTTCAGCTGCTACAGAGATCTGTGAAGACCAGATTTCGTTTGGATCGTGTTCTACCCAACCCGGAGTAGGAAATATTTGTCTGAAATCTTTTTGAGATACATATTCTATTTCTCCACTGTGATTGAAGAGAATCGCTCTGGAGGAAGTTGTTCCCTGGTCTAGAGCGAGAATTAGTTTTTCATTCATGTATATAATGCTAATTTAGGTTGATTACTTTAGGTGAATAAGGAGTCAGTAAATATCCTCTTGCCAGTTCAATGAATTCATTTTCCTGCTGCTGAGCCCATTCTTCAGAATATCCTTTTTCTTCAGCAATGATTTTTGCTACGTTATGAGCACTGTCTATCGCTGCTCTGGCATCCAGGAAAAGCAAACGTACTCTTCTTGCCAGGATGTCTTCAATGGTTTCTGCCATTTCAGCTCTTACTGCCCATACTACTTCTGCTACGGTGAAGGGATGATCAGGGTGGATTTTTTGAGCATAGCGCGGATTACTTTCCTGTAATTTTTTGATAGCCGGAATATCAGATCCGTACACATACAGATGATTGGTTCTGTCTACCTGTTCCGGTTTTACATTTCCATGGATGGAAAGATGTTCTGTTTTAGACGGGCTGTTTCCCAATTTGTGAACTTTCATGGCTTCGTTTACGGTATCTTCTGCCATTTTACGGTAGGTAGTCCATTTCCCTCCGATAATAGAAACTAATCCGGTCTCTGAAGTAATGACTTTATGGCTTCTTGATACTTCTTTTGTACTTTTGCTTCCGTCTTTAGGAGCAGCAAGCGGACGAAGACCTGCGAAAACAGATTTTACATCTTCACGTGTCGGTTTTTTAGCTAAATATTGTCTCGCTGTATTCAATACAAAACTGATTTCCTCTTCCAGTGCACGAGGTTCAAAGCTTTCATCCTTCAAAAGGGTGTCTGTAGTTCCTACCAAAGCCCTGTCATGCCATGGAACAACAAATAAGACTCTGCCGTCCGATGTTTTTGGAATCATGATGGCATCATCACTTTTCAGGAAGGATTTATCCAGTACGAGGTGAATCCCCTGGCTTGGTACCACAAGTTTACCATGTTTAGGGTTGTTCATGTTCAGAATGTCATTTGTAAACACACCTGTTGCATTGATCACTACTTTACCATGGATCTGATATTGCTGTTTAGAAAACTGGTCTTCTGCAACTACACCGATTATTTTATCCGAATCATCTTTCAAAAGGTTGATTACTTTAACATAGTTGACAGCACTTCCGCCTTTTTCAATGATAGTCTGGGTAAGGTTGATCGCAAGTCTGGCATCGTCAAACTGTCCGTCCTGGTAAACAACTCCACTCATTAAGTGATTTTGTTCAATAGTGGGAAGCTTTTCGATGGTTTTTGATTTGCTGATGTATTTCGTTTTACCTAAGCTCAATTTTCCGGCAAGAAAATCATAAACAGATAGTCCTATCTTATAATAGATTCCTCCCCACCAGGTATAGTTAGGAATAATAAAAGACTGATTTTTTACAATATGTGCTGCGTTTTTTGCTAAGAGTCCTCTTTCTTTTAATGCTTCTTTTACCAATCCGACATCTCCCTGAGCGAGATATCTAACTCCGCCGTGTACCAATTTGGTACTTCTGCTGGATGTTGCTTTTGCGAAGTCATGAGATTCAAGCAATAAAGTTTTGAATCCCCTGCTTACCGCATCTAATGCTGAACCTAAACCACTGGCTCCTCCTCCTATGACAATAAAGTCCCATTCTTTTACATTGGTTAACTTACTGAGTTCTTCGTTTCGTTTCATAAATGTTTCGTTTATGTTTCGTTTTCAAATATATAAATTAAAAATGAAAGCAAAAAGAAAATAAATGAAATTTTAAAATATCGGAAAAAATCGGTAATTTTGATGAAACGAATAAAATGGAAAAGCTATTACCAAGGCAGGATGAAATACTTAAAGAGCTGGATGAGAAAGGACATGTACTTGTCCAGGATCTGTGTGAAAAGCTCAATGTTTCTTCAGTTACGATCCGAAAGGATCTGAACTATCTCGAAAGCCTGGGGCTTCTTTTCAGGAATCATGGAGGAGCAAGTAAGCAGGTAAGATATGCTTACGAGAAAAACGTCGGGGAGAAAGAAAACATCAATGTGGAAGCGAAGCAGATTATTGCCAAAGCGGCATTATCACTGATTCAGGAAAATGACTGTATTATATTGGCGTCCGGAACAACCATGCATTATCTTGCCAGAATGCTTGTGAATTTCAATTCGCTTACTGTTTTAACGTCCTCATTGAGGGTGGCTATTGAGCTTTGTAACAATCCTAATATTAATGTGATCCAACTGGGAGGGGAGGTGAGGAAAAGTTCAACTTCAATTGTAGGATCCATTTCGGAAGGAATTCTCAAACAGTTTTCATGTAATAAACTTTTTCTGGGGGTAGACGGTATTGATCTTGAATTTGGAATCAGTACCTCCAATGCGGCGGAGGCACATCTTAATCAGGTAATGATTGAGTGTGCGGATAAGACAGTCGTTTTGGCAGATTCGTCCAAACTGAATAAGAAGGGGTTTGGTAAAATTGCCTCATTGGACGAAGTAGATTATCTGATCACAGATAATGGTATCGGTGAAGAAGACCGGTCCGCGTTGGAAGAGAGAGGTGTTACGGTTATTGTAAAATAGATTGTATTCAGCTTAATCAAATAGTTAAAAATAGAGACCATCTGACTTCAGGCGGTCTCTATTTTAAAATAGAAATCATTTGACTTGTACTTTCCAGAAAAATCTCTTTTTGTTTTTTCTTTCCGCTCCAAGCAGAGTGTAGAACTTAATGGCTCTTGTATTAAAATCCGGGGTTTGCCATTGAATCATCGAGCAGCCTTCTTCTTTTGAGTGGATTTTTATTAATTCCATTATTTGTTTTCCTGTTCCGTTTCCCCTTGCATTCTCTTTTAGGAATAAGCAGTCAACATACATATAGTAACCTGCGTCCCAGGTGGAGAACTGTTTGAAAAATGTTGCATATCCTGTTATTTCAGTATCAGATTCTGCTACCAGACATTTTATATGGGAATCCGGATCAAGGAGGTGTTTAGCGAGCTGTTTCTTTTTGTTTTCTTCCTTAAAAAAGTTTCTTTCATAGTGCGCATGGGCTTTACACAATTCAATGATGGAACTTATGTCTTTTTCTTCGGCGAATCTTATTTTCATATCTTTTTGTTGATGGATTAGCAGGCGCATACAAAAGCGGAACCATTGGTAGGATCTGTTCCTTCTGTGGCGTAGCCGTCAAATTTCCACCATTCAATTCCTCCTATTAATTCCATCACCTTAAATCCTAATTGAGTCATTTTTAAAGCTCCTTTTGTGGAAGCATTACAGCCTATCCCGTCGCAGTAGCAGACATATATTTTTGACTTGTCAAGGTGCCGGGTGCTTTCTTCTGTCATTTCCCGATGCGGCAGATTAATTGCAGATGGGATGTGCTCTTTGCTGTAGCCATTTCGTTTTCTTGTATCCACTGCTATATAATCTGTACTGTTTTGAAATACATCATATAAATCTGAAGGATCCATTTCATACATTAATTTTTTCTGGTAGAATTCAATTTGTTCTTGCATAATGTTAAATTGTTTGTAGTGCAAAACTATGTTAGGGTTTATTCTTTTCCTAAGATTGAAATTGAATGTTCTGCAGTGTTACATGAAATATTTTCAGATAGTGTTTTTTGTTATATGATTATCTTTGCGCTATGGAAATCAAGTTTTTAAAACTTATTAAAACAATTGCGGAGGAAGGGAGTATTGCAGGTTCTTCTGAAAAACTTTTTTTGACACAGTCAGCATTAAGCCATCAGCTTAAAGATCTGGAAATCCAGCTCGGGTTTAAAGTGTTTTACAGGGCAAGGAACAAATGGGAGCTTACTGAGGAGGGAAGTGTGCTTTACAAAACTGCATGTACGGTAATAGATAGTATAGGGAATGGCCTGAATGAGATTCAACAGATAAGAGCCGGAGCGGCGGGTACCATAAAAATCAGTACAGAATGTTACTCATTTTATCAGGGACTGCCGTTATTTATTCAGAAAATGAAAGTATTATATCCTGAGATTGAAGTGGATCTGGTATTGGAAGCAACTCATAAGCCTGTGGAAAAAATCATATCCAATGAAATTGATATTGCAGTGGTCACTTCAAAACCTTCCGTAAATAAGGAATTGACCTGCATTGAGATTTTTGAGGATGAAGTTTATGCAGTAATTCATCAGGAAAACCTTTTAAATGATACTGAATATCTTAGTGCTGAGGATTTTCGGGATGCTCATTTAATCATTCATTCTTTTCCTTTAGAAACCGTTTCTGTTTACGATCGGTTTCTTAATCCCAGCGGAATGATGCCTGTGAAGATTTCAGCAGTTCCGCTAACAGAAGTTACTTTGGAAATGGTGCAGGCCAATATGGGGATTACCTGTATGCCGAAATGGGCATTACATTCATTCAGGCTGTCTGATGAGCTGAAATTTAAAAAAATCGGAAGTAAGGGTTTGAAAAGAAAACATTATCTGGTGGTAAGAAAATCGGATGCCGGAAAAAAATATATTAATGACTTTCTTTTAAACTTCAAAGAATAATTTCAAAATTTTGGATAGTTTTTTTTCTGAAACTGCTAAATGATTAAAAATCAAAATATTTTAGTCGAAATATTTGTCAGTTACAAAATTATTCATAAATTTGCACACTCATTTTAGGGGCGTAGTATGCCTATATCAAAAGTAGAAATTACTTCAGACTTCCGAAAAATGGGGATAAATAAAGGATAAATTTTATTATAATATAAACAATGTCAGGTATTATTGGTAAAAAAATCGGTATGACATCTTTGTTTAACGAAGAAGGAAAAAACATTCCTTGTACAGTTATCCAAGCTGGTCCATGCTCGGTTTTACAGGTCAGAACCTTAGAAAAAGACGGTTATAAAGCTGTTCAGTTAGGTTTCGATGACAAGAGTGAGAAGAACGTTGGTAAAGCGTTAGCTGGTCATTTTAAAAAGGCTGGTTCTGCTCCTAAAGCTAAATTAGTTGAATTCTACAGAGAGTTCGTTGATGAAGTAAAAGTAGGAGAAGAAGTAAAAGTTGATTTATTCGCTGAAGGTGAATATGTTGACGTAACAGGAACTTCAAAAGGTAAAGGCTTCCAGGGTGTTGTTAAGAGACACGGATTTGGAGGTGTAATGCAGGCAACTCATGGTCAGCACAACAGACTTAGAGCTCCAGGTTCTATCGGTGCTGGTTCAGACCCTTCAAGAGTATTCAAAGGGATGAGAATGGCTGGAAGAATGGGAGGTAAGCAGGTAACTGTTCAAAACCTTCAAGTGTTAAAAGTTGATCAAGAACAAAATCTTTTAGTAGTAAAAGGTGCTGTTCCGGGAGCTAAAAATTCTTATGTAATTATCAGAAAATGGAACTAGTAGTATTAAATACATCAGGAAAAGAGACCGGAAGAAAAGTAACTCTAGACGAAACAGTATTCGGAATTGAGCCAAATCAGCACGCGGTTTACTTAGAAGTTAAACAGTATCTTGCTGCTCAAAGACAAGGTACTCATAAAGCAAAAGAAAGAAGCGAAATTACTGCTTCTACTAAAAAGCTTAAGAAGCAAAAAGGATCAGGATCTGCTAGATACGGTGATATCAAATCTCCAGTATTCAGAGGTGGAGGTAGAGTATTCGGACCAAAACCAAGAGACTACAGATTCAAATTGAACAAAGCTCTTAAGAGATTGGCTAAGAAATCTGTTTTATCTCAAAAAATGAGAGACAACAGCATTAAAGTTTTAGAAGATGTGAGCTTTGACGCTCCTAAGACTAAAGATTTCATCAATGTATTAAATGCATTGGAACTTAACGGTAAAAAATCTTTATTCGTTCTTCCTGAAGCTAACAAGAATGTGTATTTATCTTCAAGAAACTTACCTAAAACTAAAGTAATGAACTTCAACGAGATCAGTTCTTACGATTTAGTAAACGCTGGTGAGATCATTTTCTTCGAAGGTGCAGTTGAAAAATTCCAGGAAAATTTAAAGAAATAAATCATGTCAGTTATTATTAAACCAGTTATTTCAGAAAAGGCTAATTACCTTACAGATTTAAGAGGTTCTTATTCTTTCTTAGTGAATCCTAAGGCGAATAAAATCGAGATCAAAAAAGCTGTTGAAGCGGCTTACGGTGTAAAAGTAGCAGACGTTAACACAATGATTTATGCTCCGAAGGTTTCTTCAAAATACACTAAAAAAGGTCTTCAAGTAGGAAAGACAAATAAATTGAAAAAAGCGGTAATCAAACTTGCTGAAGGTGAGGTTATCGATATTTTTGCTGTAAATTAATTATTAATTATAAATAATAGTAATGTCTGTTAGAAAATTAAAACCTATCACCCCGGGACAGAGATTCAGAATTGTAAACAATTTTGAGGAAATTACTACCAATAAACCAGAGAAATCTCTAACAGTTGGTATTAAAAAGTCAGGTGGACGTAACCAAACAGGTAAAATGACCATGCGTTACACCGGAGGTGGACACAAAAAGAAATACAGAATTATTGACTTCAAAAGAAACAAAGCAAACGTTGAAGCTACTGTAAAATCTGTAGAATACGATCCAAACAGAACTGCATTTATCGCTTTATTAGAGTACGCAGACGGAGAGAAGAGATATATCATCGCTCCAAACGGTATCAAAGTTGATCAGAAAGTAGTATCAGGAGAAAGCGTTGAACCAAACGTAGGTAACGCAATGAAATTGAAAAATATTCCATTGGGTACTGTAATCTCTTGTGTTGAAATGAAGCCTGGACAAGGTGCAATTTTAGCAAGAAGTGCTGGTTCTTCAGCTCAATTAACTTCAAGAGATGGTAAATATGCAATCATCAAGTTACCTTCAGGAGAATCAAGAATGATCCTTACTGAATGTATGGCAATGATTGGTTCTGTTTCCAACTCAGATCACCAATTAACTGTATCAGGTAAGGCTGGTAGAAGCAGATGGTTAGGTAGAAGACCAAGAACAAGAGCGGTTGTAATGAACCCAGTAGATCACCCAATGGGTGGTGGTGAAGGACGTTCTTCAGGAGGTCACCCAAGATCTAGAAACGGTAAACCGGCTAAAGGTTACAAAACTAGAAAGAAAAACAAAGTGTCTAACCGTTACATCGTATCTAAAAGAAAATAATTATGGCAAGATCACTTAAAAAAGGACCGTTCATTCATCATACTTTAGATAAGAAGGTTCAGGCAAATATAGAGTCTGGTAAGAAGACAGTTATCAAAACTTGGTCTAGAGCATCTATGATCTCTCCGGACTTCGTAGGACAAACTATTGCTGTACACAACGGGAAATCTTTTATCCCTGTTTACGTTACAGAAAACATGGTTGGTCACAAGTTAGGCGAATTTTCTCCAACAAGATCTTTCAGAGGTCATGGTGGTAACAAAAACAAAGGAAGCAGATAATCATGGGATCAAGAAAACAAGATAGTTCAATCGCAAGAAAAGAAGCTAACAAAGACGTTGTAAAAGCTTCATTAAATAATTGCCCGTCTTCTCCAAGAAAAATGAGATTAGTTGCTGATATCATTAGAGGAGAGCAGGTAGACAAAGCACTTTATATCCTAAAATATTCTAAGAAGGATGCTTCTAACAAGTTAGAGAAATTACTTCTTTCTGCTATGGCTAACTGGCAAGTGAAAAACGAAGGTGCTGACATCGAGGAAGCAAACCTTATCGTTAAAGAAATATTTGTGGATAGTGCAAGACAATTGAAGAGACTAAGACCAGCTCCACAAGGTAGAGGGTATAGAATCAGAAAAAGATCTAACCACGTTACATTAATCTTAGGTAACAAAGAAAATTAATCAAGGTATGGGACAGAAGACAAATCCAATTGGTAACAGATTAGGTATCATCAGAGGATGGGATTCTAACTGGTTTGGTGGAAACGATTATGGAGACAGAATCGCTGAAGACTACAAAATCAGAAGATACCTTGAAGCTAGATTATCTAAAGGTGGTATTTCAAAAATTTATATTGAAAGAACTTTAAAATTAGTTACAGTAACTATTACTACTGCTAGACCGGGACTTATCATCGGTAAAGGAGGTCAGGAAGTTGATAAATTGAAAGAAGAGTTGAAGAAATTGACTGGTAAGGATATTCAAATCAACATTTTCGAAATCAAAAGACCTGAATTAGATGCTGTATTAGTTGCTGATAGTATTTCTAAGCAAATTGAAAACAGAATTTCTTACAGAAGAGCTGTTAAAATGGCAATGGCAAGTACTATGAGAATGGGTGCTGAAGGTATCAAAGTTCAAATCTCTGGTAGATTAAACGGAGCTGAAATGGCAAGATCAGAATCTTTCAAAGAAGGAAGAATTCCATTGTCAACTTTCAGAGCTGATATCGATTACCACTGGGCAGAAGCTCACACTACTTACGGTAGACTAGGGGTAAAAGTTTGGATCATGAAGGGTGAAGTTTACGGTAAAAGAGAACTTTCTCCATTAGTGGGACAACAGAAAAAAGGAGGTCAGTCAGACAGAGGAAACAGAGGAGGAGACAGAGACAACAGAAGACCTAGAAAAAACAACAACAATAACAATAATAATTAAAATTTTAGATTAGAAATTTTGAATTTTAAATTACCGTTACTTTTTTAAAATAAAAAAAATCTAAAATCTAAAATCTAAAATCTAAAATTTAGAAATTATGTTACAACCAAAAAGAACCAAATTCCGTAGAGTTCATAAGATGAAGATGAAGGGGAATGCCCAGAGAGGTAGTCAACTTGCTTACGGAACTTTTGGGATCAAAGCAACGGAAGGAGCTTGGATCACTGCAAGACAGATTGAAGCAGCTCGTATCGCTGCGACAAGATATATGAAGAGAGAAGGTCAACTATGGATCAAAATCTTCCCAGATAAGCCAATTACTAAGAAACCAGCGGAAGTACGTATGGGTAAAGGTAAGGGTGCTGTTGAATATTGGGTAGCTGTAGTAAAACCAGGTAAAATTATGTTCGAAGTTGGAGGTGTACCTTACGATATCGCTAAGGAAGCTTTAAGACTTGCTGCACAAAAATTACCAGTAGTTACTAAATTCATCGTTGCTAACGATTTTGTTAAACCTCTATAATCTTTGAATACAATGAAAAATGCTGATATTAAAAATTTAAGCGCGGGTGATATTCAAGCTCAATTAACTGAAGCAAAAGCTCAATATTCTAAATTGAAATTGGCTCATGCAATCAGCCCAATTGAAAACCCGATTCAAATCAGAGATTTGAGAAAAACAATCGCAAGACTAAACACTGAGTTAACTAACAAACAATAATTTCATTTTACAATGGATAGAAATTTAAGAAAAGAAAGAATCGGAGTGGTTTCCAGCAATAAAATGGAAAAAACTATTGTTGTTAGTGAAACTACAAGAGTAAAGCACCCGATGTACGGTAAATTCGTTTTGAAAACGAAAAAATATACTGCACACGACGAGAACAACGAATGCACAGAAGGTGATACAGTTTTGATCCAGGAAACTAGACCTTTGAGCAAGAGCAAGAGATGGAGATTAGTAAGAATCATTGAAAAAGCTAAGTAATAATGTTACAAACAGAATCAAGATTAAAAGTTGCTGATAACACAGGTGCTAAAGAAGTACTAGTGATCAGAGTTCTGGGAGGAACCAGAAGAAGATATGCTTCAGTTGGTGATAAAATCGTTGTTACGATCAAGGATTCTACGCCATCTGGAAACGCTAAAAAAGGTCAGGTATCTAAAGCTGTAGTAGTAAGAACTAAGAAAGCAGTAAGAAGAAAAGATGGTTCATACATCAAATTCGACGACAATGCTTGTGTATTACTAAACGCAGCGGGAGAAATGAGAGGAACGCGTGTTTTCGGACCAGTTGCTCGTGAGTTGAGAGACAAAGAATATATGAAAATCATTTCATTAGCTCCTGAAGTACTTTAATTTTAAAAATTTTTAAAAGAAATGTCAAAGTTAAAAATAAAAAGAGGAGATAACGTAATCATTACTACTGGTAAGAAAGATATCAAAGGTAAGACTGGTGAAGTTATTGAAGTGATCAAGAAAGAAGGTAGAGACCCAAGAGTAATCGTTGCAGGACTTAACATCGTTAAAAAACACGTTAAGCCTTCAGCTTCTAATCCTCAAGGAGGAATTACTGAGAAGGAAGCTTCTATTCATATCTCAAACGTAGCTTTAGTTGGTAAAGACGGAAAAGCTATCAAAATCGGTTACAAAATCGAAGGAGATAAGAAAGTAAGAATCAACAAAAAAACGGGTGAAACTTTATAATTTTAAATAACACATGGAATATATAGCAAGACCCAAAAAAGCATATAAAGAGACAATTGTTCCTGCAATGATGGAAGAATTCGGGTATAAGTCAGTAATGCAAGTACCTAAATTAGAGAAAATCGTTGTATCACAAGGTTTAGGTGATGCTACTGCAGACAAGAAAATCATTGATTATGCTGTAGAAGAGCTTACAAATATCACTGGTCAAAAGGCTGTTGGTACAATCTCTAAAAAAGACGAAGCTGCTTTCAAATTGAGAAAAGGAATGCCGGTAGGTGCTAAAGTAACATTGAGAGCTGACAGAATGTATGAATTCTTAGACAGACTTACTGCTTCTGCTTTGCCTCGTATCAGAGATTTCTCTGGAATCAAAGCTGATGGTTTCGATGGTAGAGGTAACTACAACTTAGGTATTACTGAGCAGATTATCTTCCCTGAAATCGTAATTGACAAAGTGAAAAAAATCCAGGGGATGGACATCACTTTCGTTACTACTGCGAAAACAGATAAAGAAGCTAAAGCATTATTAACTCACTTCGGTTTACCATTTAAAAAGAACTAAGAAATGGCTAAAGAATCAATGAAAGCGCGTGAGCGCAAAAGAGAAGCACTAGTTGCTAAATACGCTGCTAAAAGACAAGCTCTTAAAGAAGCTGGTGATTACGAAGGACTTCAAAAATTGCCTAAAAATGCTTCTCCTGTAAGATTACACAACAGATGTAAACTAACAGGTAGACCAAGAGGATACATGAGAACGTTCGGTATTTCCAGAGTAACTTTCAGAGAAATGGCAAACAACGGTCTTATCCCAGGTGTAAGAAAAGCTAGTTGGTAATTATTACTAATTAAAAATCGGGACAATTAAGTTGTTCAGATACTAAAGATAAAAATATCAGACCGAAGATTTCTGAAGTCTGATATTTTACTCTTCAAGTCTTTGCAAAACTGATTGTTCTTTAACCAATAATTTATAAAAGAAAAATGGTAACAGATCCAATTTCAGATTTCCTAACAAGAGTAAGGAACGCACAAAGCGCAGGCCACAAAGTGGTGGAAATTCCTGCATCGAAAATCAAAAAGGAGATTACTAAGATCTTATTTGATCAAGGGTATATCTTAAACTACAAGTTTGAAGATAACGCTGTTCAAGGAGTGATCAAAATCGCTTTAAAGTATGATAAGCAAACTAACAAACCGGCTATCAAGTCTATTCAGAGAGCTTCTAGACCAGGTTTGAGACAGTACAAAGGTTCAGCTGAGCTTCCAAGAGTACTAAACGGTTTGGGTATTTCTATCATCTCTACTTCTAAAGGAGTAATGACTGACAAGAAAGCTAGAGAAGAGAAAGTAGGCGGTGAAGTAATCTGCTATGTTTATTAATTTTTAATCAGAGGAAAATGTCAAGAATTGGTAAAGCAATTATAACAATTCCAGCAGGAGTTACAATCACTGAAAACAACGGTGTAGTAACTGTAAAAGGAGCTAAAGGAGAACTTTCTCAGGAGCTTACTGCAGGAATTACTATAGAACAAAAAGATGGTGAACTTAACGTAAACAGACCATCTGATTCTAAACAACACAAAGCGCTTCACGGTTTATACAGAGCGTTAATCAACAATATGATTGTTGGTGTAAGTGCAGGTTTCGAAAAGAAACTTGAACTAGTAGGGGTAGGATATAGAGCTTCACACGCAGGTCAAAAACTTGAGTTGGCTTTAGGATTCTCTCACGGTATCGTATTAGAACTTCCAAGTGAAGTAAAAGTGGATACATTGACTGAAAAAGGTAAAAACCCAATTATTACTTTAACGTCTCACGACAACCAACTTCTAGGAATGGTAGCTGCAAAGATCCGTTCTTTCAGAAAGCCTGAGCCATACAAAGGAAAAGGTGTAAGATTCGTAGGAGAAATTGTTAGACGTAAAGCTGGTAAATCTGCTTAATAAATTATAAGTATTATGGCATTAAGTAAATTAGAAAAAAGAATAAGAATCAAAAGAAGAGTAAGAGGGAAAATCTCTGGATCTTCTGAATTGCCAAGATTATCTGTATACAAAAGTAATAAGGAAATTTACGCTCAGTTAATCGACGATAAAAATGGTAAAACTTTAGTTTCAGCTTCTTCAAGAGAGAAAGGTGTAGACGCTAAAGGGACTAAGACTGAAGTTTCTGCTGCTGTTGGTAAAGCTATCGCTGCTAAAGCTATCGCTGCAGGAATCGAAAGTATTGTATTTGACAGAAACGGATTCGTATACCACGGTAGAGTAAAAGCTCTTGCTGATGGTGCAAGAGAAGGAGGACTTAAATTCTAATCATTAAATTTCGGAAAATATGTTAGGACTAGATAATATAGAAAGAGTAAAACCGGGAGGATTAGAATTAAAAGATCGTCTCGTAGCTGTTAACAGAGTAACAAAAGTAACAAAAGGAGGTAGAGCTTTCGGATTTTCTGCTATTGTTGTAGTAGGTAACGAAGAAGGTGTTATCGGTTTCGGTTTAGGAAAATCTAAAGAGGTTGCTTCTGCAATTGCTAAAGCAGTTGAAGACGCTAAGAAAAACCTTGTGAAAGTTCCTGTAATGAACCATACTATCCCTCACCAAACTACTGCTAGATACGGTGGTGCAGATATCTTCCTAAGACCTGCTTCTCACGGTACAGGATTGATCGCCGGAGGTGCGGTAAGAGCGGTATTGGAATCTGCTGGTATTCACGATATCCTTTCAAAATCTAAAGGATCTTCTAACCCTCACAACGTAGTGAAAGCTACTTTCAAAGCGTTATTAGACATCAGAAGACCTGAAGAAATCGCTAGAATGAGAGGAATTTCTCTAAGTAAAGTGTTTAACGGTTAATAATTAAAACAATGGCAACAATTAAAGTAAAGCAAGTAAGAAGCGCTATTGGTAGAACAAAAACCCAAAAGAGAACGCTTGAAGCATTAGGATTAAAAAAACTTCACCAAGTTGTAGAACACGAAGCTACTCCTTCTATCTTAGGAATGATCGCTGCAGTAAGCCACTTACTTGAAGTTCAAAAATAATTTTATAAAAGAGAAATTAAAATGAATTTAAATAACATAAAACCTGCTGCAGGATCTACTTTCAACTCAAAGAGAATTGGTAGAGGTCAAGGTAGTGGAAAAGGAGGTACTTCAACAAAAGGACACAAAGGTCAGAAAGCGAGAGCTGGTTATTCTCAAAAAATCGGTTTCGAAGGTGGACAGATGCCTTTACAAAGAAGATTACCTAAATTCGGATTCAAAAACGTAAACAGAAAAGAGTTTAGAGGAGTTAACCTTGATACTATCCAGACTTTAATCGAGAACAAATCCATCACCGGAGATATCACGAAAGAAGTTTTAGTAGCAAACGGAATAATTTCTAAAAACGAATTAGTGAAAATTATGGGTAGAGGAGAATTGAAATCTGCGGTTTCAATCTCTGCTGACAAATTCACTAAATCTGCTGAAGAGCTTATTGCTAAAGCAGGTGGAAAAGCAATTACCTTATAATACTTACTAATGAAAGAATTTATACAAACACTTAAAAATATTTGGAGTCTTAAAGAACTTAGAGATAAAATTCTCTTCACTTTAGGGATTATCCTTGTGTATAGATTCGCATCTTATATCTCGCTTCCTGCAATTAACCTTGCAGAGGTGGGAGATCTCTTAGAGCATTATAAAAATCAAGGCGGTAACAAGCAAGGAGCAGGTCTCCTTGGCTTGCTTTCGTCGTTTACGGGGGGAGCTTTCAGCCACGCTTCCGTAATGGCGTTGGGAATCATGCCTTATATTTCTGCTTCTATTATTGTTCAGTTGATGGGGATGGCTATTCCTTATCTTCAGAAGCTTCAGAAAGATGGAGAGTCAGGTAGAAATACATTGAACCAAATTACAAGATGGTTAACAATTGGAGTTTGTCTGGTACAGGCACCTTCTTACTTAACTTCTATTACTCAATTATTCTTACCATATGCTCAGTTCCAGTCTGCATACTATGTAGAGCCAAATTCAATCATGTTCTGGTTGCCAAGTATTGTTATTTTGGTTGCCGGTTCAGTATTCGCAATGTGGCTGGGTGAAAAGATTACCGATAAAGGAATCGGAAATGGTATCTCTATCCTTATTATGGTGGGGATCCTTTCAAGATTACCTGAGGCATTCGTACAGGAGATGGCCGTGCAGAACGGAAAAGGAGGAATGGGATCTATCATGATCCTTATTGAAGTATTATTCTGGATGTTGGTAGTTCTTTTAGCAGTAATCTTATCAGTAGCTGTTAGAAAAATTCCAATTCAGTATGTAAGCAGAGCTCAAGCAAGAGGAGGTGTAAACAGAAATCTTATGCAGGGAGCAAGACAATGGATTCCATTGAAAGTAAATGCTGCTGGTGTAATGCCGATTATCTTTGCCCAGGCATTGATGTTCGTACCAGGATTATTAACAAAATTCGATGAGTCTAACACTTTTCTTGCAGGTTTCAAGAATGTTTTTAGCTGGCAGTACAACGTATTGTTTGCGCTATTAATTATTATCTTCTCATTTTTCTATACTGCGATTACAATTCCGGTAAACCAGATGGCTGATGACTTGAAGAGAAATGGAGGTTTAGTACCGAAAGTAAGACCCGGTAAAGAGACCGCTGATTATTTAGATGATATTTTATCAAAAATTACCTTGCCAGGTGCAATTTTTTTATCTATCTTTGCAGTCCTTCCAGCAATTGTGCATGGAAGCTTTGTTCAGACAGATGCGTTTGCCCTATTTTTCGGGGGAACATCATTATTAATTATGGTGGGTGTAATTTTAGATACAGTTCAACAGATTAATACTTATCTGCTGAACCATCATTATGATGGCTTAATGCAGTCTAAATTATCAAGAACGACTGGATATTAATTTATGGCAAAACAAAAACATATTGAACAAGATGGCGTGATCGTGGAAGCACTTTCTAACGCCATGTTCCGTGTAGAGCTGGAAAATGGGCATATCCTTATTGCTCATATCTCCGGCAAAATGAGAATGCATTATATTAAACTTTTACCTGGAGATAAGGTAAAACTAGAAATGTCTCCCTATGATTTAACAAAAGGGAGGATCACATTTAGATATTAAAACAATTAGCCAAATGGAATACACATTCCATTTGGCATTTGTAAAAAATAAATACTATCAAAATGAAAGTAAGAGCATCAATTAAAAAAAGAAGCGCTGATTGCAAAATCGTACGCAGAAAAGGTGTACTATTCGTAATCAACAAGAAGAACCCAAAATTTAAACAAAGACAAGGTTAACATTAAATTATGGCGAGAATTGCAGGTATTGATTTACCAAAAAACAAAAGAGGTGTTATCGGTTTAACTTACATCTATGGAGTAGGAAGAAGTACTTCTTCTGAAATCCTTAAAGCTGCCGGTATCAGCGAAGACAAGAAAGTCAACGAATGGAATGACGATGAATTGGCTGCAATCAGAACATATATCTCTGAAAACGTAAAAGTAGAAGGAGAATTGAGATCTGAAGTGCAATTGAACATCAAGAGATTGATGGACATAGGATGCCAACGAGGAATACGTCACAGACTTGGATTACCTTTAAGAGGCCAGAGAACGAAAAACAACTCTAGAACACGTAAAGGGAAGAGAAAAACTGTTGCTAACAAGAAAAAAGCTAGTAAATAATCGTTAGGAATTATGGCAAAACAAACTAAAGTAGTTAAGAAAAGAAAAGTAAAAGTTGAAGCTATTGGTGAAGCTCATATTCAGGCTTCTTTCAATAACATCATCATTTCTTTAACAAATAAAAACGGAGAGGTTATCTCTTGGGCTTCTGCCGGTAAAATGGGTTTCAGAGGTTCTAAAAAGAATACTCCATTTGCTGCTCAGATGGCAGCTGAAAATTGCTCTGCTGTAGCTCACGAAGCTGGTTTAAGAAGAGTAAAGGTGTTTGTGAAAGGTCCAGGTGCAGGTAGAGAATCTGCTATCAGATCTATCCACAATTCAGGAATTGAAGTTAGCGAAATCATTGATGTGACTCCTATGCCACACAATGGATGTAGACCACCAAAAAGAAGAAGAGTTTAATTTTTAGAATTTACCCATTATGGCAAGATATATTGGACCTAAAACTAAGATTGCTAGAAAGTTTGGTGCTGCAATCTACGGAGATGATAAAAACTTCGAAAAAAGAAAGAACCAACCGCCAGGACAACACGGTCCTAACAAAAGAAGAGGTGCTAAAAAATCAGAATATGCAATTCAGTTAGCTGAAAAACAAAAAGCTAAATATACTTACGGTATTTTAGAAAGACAGTTTGCTAACCTATTTGACAAAGCACACAGAAGTAAAGGTGTAACAGGGGAAGTTCTATTACAACTTTGTGAATCAAGATTGGATAACGTAGTATACAGATTAGGTTTTGCTAAAACAAGATCTGGAGCTAGACAATTGGTTTCTCACAGACACATCACTGTGAACGGAGAAATTCTTAATATCCCTTCTTACTTGGTAAAAGCTGGTGATGTAATCGCTGTAAGAGAAAAGTCTAAGTCTCTTGAAGTTGTTACCAATGCATTGGCTTCTAAGTCAAACTATGAGTGGTTACAATTCAACGATGAGAAGAAAGAAGGAACTTTCGTTTCTGCTCCTGAAAGAATCCAGATTCCGGAGGACATTAAGGAAAACCTTATCGTCGAACTTTACTCTAAATAATTTTTTAATCAAATTTTTGCTCAACCCAATAATATGGCAATTTTACAATTCATAAAACCCGATAAAGTAATTTTACTTAACTCTGATGAATTTAAAGGTCAATTTGAATTCAGACCTTTAGAACCAGGTTTCGGGCTTACAATCGGTAATGCTTTGAGAAGAGTGTTGCTTTCTTCTCTGGAAGGATACGCTATTTCATCTATCAAAATAGAAGGTGTAGAGCACGAATTTTCAACTATTCCAGGAGTAATCGAAGACGTTACCGAAATTATTCTTAACCTTAAGCAGGTAAGATTAAAAGCTGCAGCAGAAGGCCAGGCTAACGAGCAGGTTGTTGCTAAAGTTTCAGGTCAAACGGTTATTACTGCTGGTGATTTAGGAAAGTCTATCAATGGATTTGAGGTTCTGAACCCGGATCTAGTGATCTGCAACCTAAACAGTGATGTAACTTTCGAAATTACTTTCAATATTGAAAAAGGTAGAGGGTATGTTCCTTCTGAACAAAATAAATCAAACAATGCTCCTGTAGGAACTATTGCTATTGACTCTATTTTTACGCCGATCAAGAAAGTACAATACAGCATTGAAAATTATCGTGTAGAGCAAAAAACAGACTACGAAAAACTTGTATTAGATATAGAAACTGACGGGTCTATCAGCCCTCAGAATGCTTTAACTGAAGCTTCTAAGATATTAATTTATCACTTCATGCTATTCTCTGATGAGAGAATCACGCTTGAAACTGAAGCTGTAAAAGCATCTATCCAGTACGATGAAGAAACTCTTCACACAAGACAACTTCTTAAGTCTAAATTAGCAGATATGGATCTTTCTGTAAGAGCCCTTAACTGTCTGAAAGCGGCTGAAGTAGAAACTCTTGGAGAACTGGTTTCTTACAGTAAGTCTGATTTGATGAAATTCAGAAATTTTGGTAAAAAATCTTTGACAGAACTAGAAGAATTAGTGCATTCAAAAGGTCTTAACTTCGGTTTCGACGTTGCAAAATATAAGTTAGACGCTGATAAATAATTAATAATGAGACACGGTAAAAAATTCAATCACTTAGGAAGAACAGCTTCTCACAGAAGTGCTTTACTTTCTAATATGGCTTGTTCTCTAATTGAGCATAAAAGAATCAACACTACTGTAGCTAAAGCTAAAGCTTTAAGAGTATATGTTGAGCCTCTATTAACAAAAGCAAAAGAAGATACTACACACAACAGAAGAGTAGTATTCTCTTACCTTCAAAATAAATTTGCGGTTGCTGAATTATTCAGAACTGTAGCTCCTAAAATCGCTGAAAGAAACGGTGGTTATACAAGAATCATCAAGACAGGATTCAGACCAGGTGATGCTGCTGATACTGCTCTTATCGAATTAGTAGATTTCAACGAGCTTTACAACCCTAATGCTGAAGAGAAAAAAGCTACAAGAAGAAGCAGAAGATCAACAACTGCTAAAAAAGCTGAAGCAGTAGTTGCTGATGCTCCTGCAGTTGAAGAGAAAGTAGAAGAAGCTAAAGCTGATACTACTGAGGAAAAAACTGAAGAATAATATTCATTCAGATATATAAAAAAAACCATCCGGATTCCGGATGGTTTTTTTTATGTACTACTTATCAAATAAAATGTCCCTCAATATGGAAGGACAATTTTTTATTTAAATCTTTGTTCTTTTAAGCTCAATAATATTGTTACCCTGTTCAAGGTGAAGGCTGTCTCCTTTTACCCTTGCAGTCATATCATCTTTTTTGTAAATCGTTTCATCTCCTTTGGTTTCCGATTTAGGCAAGGTAAACGTTTTCTTATTGCTGGTGATGGCTACCGTACTTTCTTTCGGATCGTTTTTAAATACTACTTTCACCAGTGTTCCGTCAGTAGCTTTATACACAAAATCTGTTTTCTCAGTTTTCTGACCGTTGGTATCTACTGTCGAAGAACTTTGTGTTACCGAATCTATCTTTCCGTTGTTGTCTGTAACTACAGTTTCTGAACTGTCTGTTTTGATAACGCTTTTGTTTCCGCTTTCACTTTTTTTACAGCTGACTACTGCCAGTGCCAATACAGCACCCAGTGCTAAAAGACTTTTTTTCATGATTATATTATTTGATATTCAATTGATTTTTATATTTTAAATTTTACAAAAATCATGCCTTACAATATGAGAAATTTTAACCGTTATTTATGCATAATTCTTTTATTTTTCTCCTTGAATACTGTGTTTTCACAGAAAGGAAATTTCGAAATTAAAGAGGGACATTTCTTCCTGAACGGAAAACCATTTACCGTGTATTCGGGAGAAATGCATTATCCCAGAGTTCCGTCGGAGTATTGGAAGCATCGTCTGGAGATGATGAAAGCAATGGGTCTGAATACTGTTACGACTTACGTTTTTTGGAATTATCATGAAGAAACTCCGGGAAAATGGAATTTTTCAGGTGAAAAAGATTTGCAGAAGTTCATCAAAACGGCGCAGGAAGCTGGCTTATATGTTATCATTCGTCCGGGGCCTTATGTTTGTGCAGAGTGGGAATTCGGCGGATATCCATGGTGGCTGCAGAAAAATAAAGACCTTGAAATAAGAAGAGACAACAAAGCCTTCTTAGAGGAATGCCGTAAATATATCAGTCAGCTGGCAAAGCAGATCGTACCTCTGCAGATTAATAATGGCGGCCCGGTTATTATGGTACAGGCAGAAAATGAATTTGGATCTTACGTTGCCCAGCGAAAAGATATTCCGTTGGAAGAGCACAGAAAATACAGCCATAAGATTAAAGACATGCTGTTGAAAAGCGGAATCTCGGTACCTTTATTTACCTCAGACGGCAGTTCACTTTTTAAAGGAGGATCTATTGAAGGTGCTTTACCTACCGCAAACGGAGAAGGTGATATTGCTGTTTTAAAGAAAAGCATCAATGAGTATAATGGTGGAAAAGGTCCGTATATGGTTGCAGAATATTATCCCGGATGGCTTGATCACTGGGCAGAGCCATTCGTTAAAGTTTCCACAGAAGAAGTGGTGAAGCAAACAAAGCTTTACATAGAAAATGATATTTCTTTTAATTATTATATGATTCATGGCGGAACCAATTTTGGATTTACCAGTGGTGCCAATTACGATAAAGATCATGATATCCAGCCGGATCTTACGAGCTATGATTATGATGCTCCCATTAGTGAAGCAGGATGGGCAACCCCTAAATATAATGCGTTGAGAGAAATTTTTCAATCCCTCAATAAAAGTAAACTTCCGGATGTTCCAAAACCAGTAAAAGTCATCACTATTCCACATATAAAATTTTCAAAAGTAAATTCTCTGTTTGATCTTACCGAACATCAGAAACCTGTTATTAATGACCAGCCATTAACGTTTGAAGATCTGAACATCGGAAACGGATATGTTCTTTACAGAAGAAAGCTTGACAAAGACCATAAAGGGATATTGGAAATAAAAGGACTCCGTGATTATGCGAATATTTATATCAATGGCCAATGGAAAGGCGAATTGAACAGAGTATATAAAAAGTATGATCTTGATATTGAAATAAAATCCGGAGATCAGTTAGAAATTCTTGTTGAAAATATGGGAAGAATCAATTACGGAGCAGAGATTGTTCATAATTTAAAAGGAATTATCAGCCCCGTAAAAATTAATGGCGCTGAAGTTTCCGGGAACTGGGAAATGCTTCCTCTTCCTTTTGATACTTTTCCAAAATATCACTTTAAAAATAAAGAAATTGCAGACCATTCACCTGTTATTCAGGAGGCAGAATTTGTGCTTGAAGAAACCGGTGATACTTTTCTTGATATGAGAAATTTTGGAAAAGGTATTGTTTTTATTAACGGGAAAAATGCAGGAAGATACTGGAGTACTGCAGGTCCTCAGCAAACACTTTACATTCCCGGAGTATGGCTGAAAAAAGGCAAAAACAGGATTCAGATCTTTGAACAGATTAAGTCCCATCATACAATAAGCAGTATTGATCATCCTATCCTTGATCAGATTGTGAAAAATAATTGATTTTAAATATGTATTTGTAATTTTTTATTTTAATTTATTATGAAATATTTATGATAATATTGTTTTTGAAGTGAAAAATTGATTAAATTTAATACAGCTAAAACACTAAGCCATAACTTCAAACTCAAACAGTAATATTACACAAAGGTGTAATTGATTTCAAATTGTTTTCTGTTGAAATTTGCTTCAAACAAACAAAGTCATGAGCATTTCCATAGCCATAGTAGAAGACGAAAAAAACTACAACAATGCGTTGAAGAAGGTTATCAATTATCAGAAGGATATGAAAGTGGTTGCCCAGTTCTTTGACGGCAATGATGCCATAACGAACCTGCCAGATATCTCTCCTGATGTTGTGATGATGGATATCCAGTTACAGGATATGCTCGGAATCGAAATCATAGAAAAACTGCGAAAAGAAATTCCCGATACCCAATTTATTATGTGTACCAGCTTTGATGATGATGAAAAGATCTTTAATTCTTTAAAGGCTGGTGCTATGGGATATCTTGTAAAAGGTGAAAGTATGGATAAGATTCTTTCTTCAATACGGGACGTATATCAGGGAGGTGCTCCTATGAGCTTTTCCATTGCCAGAAGAGTATTGAATCATTTCGAAAAAAAGCTTCCGGAAATAAAAGGCTTTGATGAACTTACGGAACGCGAAAAAGAAATTCTAGAACTTCTTTCACAGGGGCTTCTTTACAAAGAGATTGCAGATAAAAAATTCATCAGTATTGACACCGTCAAGAAGCACGTAGGAAATATTTACAGAAAACTCCACGTCAACAACAAAGTGGAGGCAGTCAATAAATTTAACCAATCAAAAAACTAAGAAATTATGGAAAATTCAAATGCAACAAGTCAGGTAGTCCTTGATGACAATTTAGCTTACAGAGAAGGCCCTATCGGTAATAAACTTGAACAGCTGGTTGAAGATGTGTCGGAAATGAGGCCCATTAGCCACATTCTGGCAGAAAGTTTTATTGACAGTGCTAAAAAGGGCGTTTTGCCTTTTATGCAAAATCGGGAGGTGAATTTTAATCTTGGAGGTATTTATGCTGTAAAACATTCTCTCCTGAAAGATATTTGTGAGATTATGAAAGATATTAAGGCGACCTATTTAACATTTACTTTCGTACAGATAGATCCCCGGGATTCCAGATTACGACTTACACCTTATTCTGAAAACAAAATGATGTATATGGTGGCTTCTTTGCAAACAGAAGGGAAAAATACCATTGATGAACATAATTATCTTATCATCAATGCCAATCAGAATCTTTCACTTAAGGATCTGAAAATCTCCGATGAGAATGTAAAAGCACTTAATGATTTTTATCTCAAGAACGGACATCAGGTATTGACTAATTACTTAGGACGAAATAATACATTTTATATCAGTTATCATATCGTTGATCTGATAGATACCTTGTCAAAAGACGGTAGTGATACATTTATCATCAACCTATGCGAGATCAGTGATGTGAAGAAAGTGGTTTTTGAAAATAATCTTGGCGATAAATTTCGCGAAGACCAATATAAAAGACATTTTGAAACCCACGAAAAACAAATGACACTGGTTTTTAGTACAGACGAGGGATATTACGATATGGGTTCATTATATCCGTAAAATGGTAATCCAGATAATATACATCGCAGTACTCCTGGCGGCTACTGTAAAGTCCATAGTTTTAGCTGGAAAGAAAGGTCTTTCCAGCCAAAACTATTTTGTGATATTTTTATTTCTGTCGCTTTGTCTGGAACTGTATGGGCATTATAAAATATGGAATAAAGAATTTGATTTTGCTTATCTGTTTAATTACTACAGCATTTTTTTGATTATTTTTTTTTGCATCTACTATGCTAAAATTTTCCCCAAAAAAATCAGTGTATTTTCCCGGTATGTTCTGATGGCCATACTTGCGTATATTATTCTGTTTATAAAGTTTTATAGTGATAACTATGAAAATACATTGGGAATATTAGTATGCTTTTATTTCATCATTAATGTGTTGGTTTGGTTGTACATAAGACTGAAGAATTTTGACGAAATAAAAATTCTGGACGATCCGCATTTCTGGGTTTCCTGTGGTTTACTTTTTTGGAGTATTTTCTTTATTTTCAGATCCATACCCATGTTTTTTCTTCGGGATAATGATCCGGGGCTTCTGCAGATTCTGAAAGTGATGCAGTATTGTGTAAATATCATTATGTATGGAATGTTCTATATTGCTTTAAGGAAATTTGAAAATAAAAACACAATATGAAGCAACTGCCGGATACAATAAGATTGGCTTATATTATTGCGGTTATTTTATTAATAACTTTTGTCATCTTTATTGTTTTAATCGTTGTTCTGTATAACAAAAGACAGCTTTTTTTTATTCAGCAGCAGAAGCTTAAAGAATCTGAGCACCAAAACCAGCTTCTTCAGAAAGAACTGGAAAAACAAAAGGTGCTGGAACAGGAGCGGGAACGTATTTCCCACGATATGCATGATGATCTTGGAGCCGGAATTTCTGCATTGAAGCTTCAGGCAGAATTTCTGAAACAGAAAGCGGAAGATGATGATCTGTTAAACGACATCGATGAACTTCTGAAAACCTCCGAAGAAATGAATATTTCCATGAGAGAAATGCTGTGGAGCCTGAACTCAGGAAATGACACATTGGGAAGCTTTATCGATTATGCTGTCCTTTATACCGGAAACTTTTTGAAGAAAACAAAAATAATCGTGTATTCAGAATATGAAGATATCATACCGGAAACACCGATTTCCACTGAAATGAGACGTAATCTTTTTCTCTGCCTAAAAGAAGCTGTTAATAACGTTTATAAACACAGCCATGCCAATAGCCTGAAGCTTTCATTTTCGCAGGAAGAAAATAACTTCTCTATGAAAATCTCTGACAACGGAAAGGGAATTTCCAACGACCATAAAGAAGGGAATGGTCTTAGAAATATGAAACGAAGAATGAGCGAATTATCCGGCGATTGTACAATCATTTCCGGAAATCCCGGAACCTGTCTGGTCTTCAAAACCAAATTATAAATTACCCTTTTGTGTAATTGACTGGTCCGTTTTTTAGAGAGAAATTTGATATAAAATCAAAGGCCATCAAAACTCTTATTAACGACAGTATCGAAGATCTGGAAGTTGCTTTAAAAAACAGCAGTGATCTTCAGGAAAAGTTCAGAATAAATCCTGTAGAGGCTATAAAAAATGTAGAAATAAGAAATCCTAAGGATACAGACTACTGGATTTACAGGATTATTGTCCTGATGCTCGGGCTGGCAGTTATCGCAATCATTGCAGGGCTTATACTCATTGCTTACTGGAACGACGGCTCCTCCAAAGATAATCAGCTGGTCACTATATTTGCTACTATTTCATCAGGAGCAATAGGTGCCCTGGCCGGTCTTTTATCTCCCACACCCAGAAAATAATATAACCCTATATGCCGTATAATAAAGCTCACTTTCAAGGTGAGTTTTGTTATGATCTTCCATTTTTTAATTCCTGATCCATTCCCTCAAAAATGGGGAATTATCATAATATAAATTAACTAAAATTTAACTTGGATTTATTTCAAAAAAATGCTGTGAAATACCCTTGAAAGTTAAATTTTGATTAAATTTGTCTAAACTAAAAAAATTAAAAAATGAGTGCAATTTCTTACATAGAAGCAAGACAGATTTTAGATTCCAGAGGAAATCCTACCATTGAAGTAGATGTATTTACAGAAAGCGGGGCAATGGGCCGTGCAGCTGTACCTTCAGGAGCATCTACAGGAGAACACGAGGCGGTAGAATTACGTGACGGTGGTTCAGAATATCTGGGAAAAGGAGTTCTGAAAGCTGTTGAAAATGTAAAAGAAGTAATTGCAGAGAATTTAGTAGGACAGCCGGTTTTTGAACAAAACTATATCGATCAGATTATGATTGATCTTGATGGAACGCCTAACAAAGGAAATCTTGGTGCCAATGCTATTCTTGGTGTTTCTCTGGCAGTAGCAAGAGCTGCTGCTGCTGAATTGGGAATGCCTCTTTATAAATATGTAGGTGGCGTGAACGCCAACACACTTCCTGTTCCAATGATGAATGTAATCAACGGTGGATCTCACTCAGATGCTCCTATCGCATTCCAGGAATTCATGATTATGCCGGTAAAAGCTGATTCTTTCTCTCATGCATTGAGAAAAGGAACTGAAATTTTCCACAACCTAAAGTCTATTCTTCATTCAAGAGGATTATCTACCGCGGTAGGTGATGAAGGTGGTTTTGCGCCAACTTTCAAAGGAACTGAAGATGCTTTGGATACTTTACTTCAAGCTATTGAAAAAGCAGGTTATAAGCCAGGTGACGATATTATGTTGGCACTTGACTGTGCAGCTTCGGAATTCTACAAAGACGGAATCTATGATTACAGAAAATTCCAGACTCCGGATGCAGCCCAGTTTTCAAGCAGCGAGCAGGTTTCTTATTTAGCGGAACTGGCTGCAAAATATCCAATCATTTCAATTGAAGATGGTATGCAGGAAAACGACTGGGAAGGTTGGAAAATGTTAACAGATAAAATTGGTGACAGAGTACAGCTGGTAGGAGATGATTTATTTGTAACCAACGTAGAAAGATTATCCAGAGGAGTAAAAGAAAATATTGCGAACTCTATCCTTGTAAAAGTAAATCAGATCGGTTCTCTTTCTGAAACAATGGCTGCTGTACAAATGGCTCAGAATAACAAATTCACTTCAGTGATGTCTCACAGATCAGGCGAAACTGAAGATTCTACAATTGCTGATTTAGCAGTAGCAATGAACTGTGGACAGATCAAAACCGGTTCAGCTTCAAGATCAGACAGAATGGCAAAATACAACCAGTTATTAAGAATTGAAGAAGCTTTAGGCGAAACTGCAATTTTCCCGGGATTAGAAGCTTTTAAAATCAAAAGATAATTAATCGAATTTATAAATAACGGCAAGCGAAATTTTTAGTTTGCCGTATTTTATGGAAAGTGGTATATTTAAAAAAAATAAATAAATAATGTCAGACAACAAAGTAATATTGAATTACGACGGTAATTCATATGAATATCCAATCGTGGATAGTACTATCGGAGACAGAGGGATTGATATTTCAAAATTAAGAGACCAGACAGGTTTAATCACTCTGGATTTAGGTTACAAAAATACAGGAGCTACTATTAGCGACATCACTTACTTAGACGGAGATAAAGGAGAATTATTCTATAGAGGTTATCCAATCGAGCAGATTGCTGAAAAATCTAACTTCACTGAAGTAATGTATCTTTTATTACATGGAGAATTACCTACTCAGGATCAGTTTACTTCATTCGACAACAATATTAAAAAATATAACTTCATCGCAGACGAAATGAAAAAGATTATTGATGTTTTTCCTCGTTCTGCCCACCCTATGGGAGTTTTATCTTCTTTAACGTCTGCTTTAACAGCTTTCAACCCGAAAGCCGTTAACGTAAACTCTAAAGAAGAAATGGATCACGCTGCTGAGCTTATGATCGCTAAGTTTTCTCACCTTTGTGCATGGACTTACAGAAAAACTCAGGGCTTACCATTAAACCACGGTGATAACAACCTGAACTACGTAGAGAACTTCTACAAAATGGCATTCAGATTACCAAACGCTGATTTCGAAATCGATCCGGTAGTTGTAAATGCTTTAGATAAATTATTAATCCTTCACGCAGACCACGAACAAAACTGTTCTACTTCTACAGTAAGAATGGTAGGTTCTGCCCACACAGGTCTTTTCGCTTCTATCTCTGCCGGAGTATCTGCCCTTTGGGGGCCGCTTCACGGTGGTGCTAACCAGGCTGTAATCGAAATGCTTGAACTGATCGAGAAAGACGGTGGTGACGTATCTAAATATGTTGCTAAAGCTAAAGATAAGAATGATAACTTCCGTTTAATGGGATTCGGACACAGAGTGTACAAAAACTTCGACCCAAGAGCGAAAATCATCAAAAAAGCTGCTGACGATATCCTTAAAGCATTAGGTATCCAGGATAAAGCTCTTGACATTGCAATGCAGCTGGAAAGAGTAGCGCTGGAAGACGAGTACTTCGTAGAAAGAAAACTATATCCAAACGTAGACTTCTACTCAGGTATCATCTACAGAGCTTTAGGAATTCCTACAGAAATGTTCACCGTAATGTTTGCATTAGGAAGACTTCCGGGATGGATTTCTCAGTGGAAAGAAATGAGACTGAAAGGAGACCCGATCGGAAGACCAAGACAGGTTTACCAAGGTGCTCAGCAAAGAAACTACATCGATATTGCAAGCAGATAATATTTGCCTATACTATAAAAAAATCCCAAAGCATGCTTTGGGATTTTTTATTTAAATAACCATAAACTTTAAACTCAGCAGTTAGCTGAGTCAATCTCGAAGAAAATAATATATATTGTTGAATTTGAATCCAATAAATTATTAAATTTACTACTGTAAAAAATTAATACCCAATGACTTTCGGACAACAGATGTTATTTTTCTTCAGCGCAGTAGGAGCATTCAACGGACTTCTGCTGGGCATTTATCTGCTGTTTGTTAAGAAACTGAAATACCTCCCGGATTTTTTCCTGGGGCTTCTTTTGTTGATGCTGAGCACCAGAGTTGGTATTGCTGTATGCATTTACTTTTACCCGGATCTGCCAAGAATTATTCCGCATCTGGGACTCTCTGCCTTATTTTTTACCGGGCCGGCACTCTATTACTATGTAAGATCTTCCTTCCAGCAGGAACTGTTTGATTGGAAGTGCTGCCAGAAATGGTTTGGAATACTGACAATCATTTTAGGGACTGTCGGTTTATTATATCTGCTTTTTCCTGTTACGTGGGAACATTATTTCGGAACTTTTATTTATACTGTTTGGTCCGTATTTGTATTCCTTACAGTGTATCAGTACTACAATTATTCAAAGCAGAATCATAAAAATCCCAACCAATTTGTTCTTCCGGTTCTGGTCAGTAATATCATCATCTTTCTGACCTATCAGCTTATTTCAACGGGCTGGGTGCAGATTTACTGCGCGGGAGGAAGCCTGGTATTTTCATTCGTGCTGTATGCCAATTTTCTGATTTTATTCAATAAAAAATATCAGCAGCTTCCGGTAAAAGAAACTGAAAGATATTCCAATAAAAAGATCTCTGAAGAACAGGCTGGTAGCTTTTCGTGCAGATTAGAGAGACTGATGAATACTGAGGAGCTTTATAAGAATCCCAACCTGAAATTAAGTGATGTGGCATCCAGAATGAATATCTCTGCCCATCAGCTTTCCCAGCTGCTGAATGATAATCTGGGTAAAAGCTTTTCTACCTATATCAATGAATATCGTATTAATGAAGCCTGCGAAATGATAGAAAACGGCTCCTATCTGAAAATTGAAGAAATAGGATATGAAGTAGGATTTAATTCCAAATCGACTTTCTTTTCTACATTCAAGAAAATTAAAAATACAACACCTCTTTTGTATAAACAGTCTCAAACCCTTACTGAATCCAGGTTCCAGAGTTCAAATTTATAATTCAGTACTGCGGAATTTTAATTTCAAAACCGCTTTTCTGCCTCAAGCCGATACTTTTGATTTCATAAAATTTAAAATCTATGATCATCAAATTATGGCTCTTGCTGCTTATGCTGTTTCTGTCAATTTTTGGAAAAGCACAGGAAGCTGTCAAAGGAAAAATCCCCGACTCCCTGGCAGAGGTACAATCTTCAACAACGAATATTTCAGAAGTCATTATTCAGTCAGTTCCACGAAAAATGAAGCTGAATGAAGGTAATCTTGTACTGTCTGTTGCCGGAAATAAAGACTTTAAAACCTCCACTCATCTCCTGGATGTTTTAAGAAAAACACCCGGTGTTACAGTAGACCAGGAAGATGGAATTTTTATTGGCGGCAGAACGACTCCTGCTTTTTTTATTGATGGGAAACCTGTTGTTATGAGCAATCAGGAATTGCAGGCCTATTTACGGTCTTTATCTCCTGAAATGGTAGAATCGGTGGAAGTCAATACCAATCCATCCTCTAAATATGATGCAGAATTTAAAGGAATTATTGATATTAAACTGAAAAAGAATATCAGCCTTGGCTGGAAAGCAAGCTATAATGGTAATATGTATGTTAATAAATTCAACTATCGGGAAAATGCATTCAACATATCTTACCATACAGGTAGAGTGACATACAATCTGCAAACGGGCTATAATGAAGGGCTTTCAAGCTATCGTTATCATGCCTTGCAGCGATTGGCCAATACCAATATCATGCGTACCCAAACCTATCAGGAAGATCTTGGAAAAGTTTACAATTTTCAGGCAGGTGCAGACTTTAAACTGAATGATAAAAACCGGCTTGGGATTAATCTGAGAGGTAATTTCCGGAATAATGACCGTACACGAAGCGGATCACTATATACAACTGATAAAAACGAAACCCGGTTGGTATCCAATACAGCCAGTGAAAACCCCACAGAGTATTCGCAGGATAATTATGGGATGACAGCCGATTATTCTTTTCAGAATAAGGGATTTAAACTTGTTTTTTTAGGGAACTATCTCTCAGTTAAAAATAAACAGAATGATGATTTTATCAATAAAAACCAGGTTAATGCTGATGTTCTGTCATACTGGAAATCTGATCTGGTGAACAACATTGGCATTTATACGGCACAGATAGATGCATCTCAGAAAATAAAAGGGATAGATATTGAAGCAGGGCTTAAATACAGCCATTCAGATACGGATAATAATATCAGGTATGATACATTATCTGTTGACAATCAGTTCGTTTTTGATCCTTCGAGAAGCAATATATTTTCATACAAAGAAAAGATCTGGGCAGGTTATCTGGCATACAGACAAAAAATGGGGAATCTTCAGATCAATGCAGGATTGAGATTTGAAAACACAAACAGTATTTCAAATGCGATTACTGTAGACTCCGTGGTTTCAAGGAACTATCTGAAATGGCTGCCGTCTTTAAGCGCAAGCTATACTTTTAATAAATCCAGTGAATTTTCTCTTTCCTATAGCAGAAAAATAACGAGACCAGCGTTTTCGCAGCTTAACCCATTCAGATTTTATTTCAGTCCGTTAAATTACTGGATAGGGAACCCATATCTGTTGCCTTCCTTTACCAGCCAGATTAAAGCAACATACCGGTATAAAAACTGGATCACAAGCTTTACAATCGGAAAAGAAAAAGATGTGATGACACGCTATCCCCTTTACAATCCGGAAACAAATGTATTGGAATACTTAGGAACGAATCTTCCATACCGGAATTTTGCTATGCTGGAAACAAGCTTTCCGGTCAGAATTACAAAATGGTGGAATATCAGCAGTCAGATTGCAGGATAGTATAATTATGAATTCAGACCTTATCTGGATGAGGTTTTTGCATTGAACATATATAATTATGAAGTGAGAATCAACCATGTATTTTCACTTCCGAAAGGATTTACCGTAAATGTATTTGGTGCTTATGAATCTAAAACAGGAAACAGCCTCTATATTATTAAACCACGGTATACCGTAGATGTATCGGTGCAAAAGGCATGGCTTGATAATAAACTGAACACAAAAATCGGTTTTAATAATCTTTTCGATTCTTATGATCAGCGATTGGAATTCCGGCATAAGCAGATTATGGATAACCGTTTTACACACTGGTGGGACAGCAGCAGGCTGGTATTTTCACTCAGTTATAACATAGGAAGTTCAAAATATCAGGTCAAAGAGACACAGAAGACGGAAGAAGAGAACAGAACAAGATAAGAAAACCTGCTTGTAAAAGCAGGTTTTCATTTTATTACGGACATTGACATCTGTCGCAAGTCCAGATATAACAGTTTCCTGCATCATCCCATTCACAGCATCTTCTGCCTGTTGAGATTGGAGCGCCTCCCATTACGGATTTTTGTTGATCTCTTCCTAACTTTTGTGCATTTTTCAGCACCGGATTGTTCTTGTTCATGACTTTGATTTTTGGTGTTAATAGTTCAATTTTAGGGTTTATAATTTCGCGAAAATTATATCACTAATATAGGAAATTAAATAATATGATTATCTATTTTTTTGTTCTTATGTAGATGGAAAATAGTAAGTTGTAGATGTTTTTGGAACTATTCACTACAGTTGGCTCATATACAAGGAAATTTTGTTGAAGTGTATTGATTTTGGGAACCCAATTTAATGCATAAAATAATCCAAAAGTTTTATAGGTAGAGACCTTTACTTATATTTGTAGTATTGCATAAATCTTTATGAGACTAAACATTAAAAACGAAACGGGCAGGCTGAAGTCAGTAGTTCTGGGCCAGCCTAATTCATTGGGGCCGGTTCCCACACTAGAGGAAAGTTATGACGCAAAGTCATATTACTCAATCGAACACAACATTTATCCTAAAGAAGAGGATATTATCAATGAAATGAACGCTTTTGAAGCGGTTTTAAAAAAGTATGGCGTTGAAGTACTGCGTCCCAGCATCATCAAAGATTACAATCAGGTTTTTTCAAGAGATGTAGCCTTTGTAATTGATGATAAAATGATCATTTCCAATGTGATTGCAGACAGAGCAGACGAGCAGGAAGCCTATAAAAGCGTTTTTGAAAAAGTAGCATGGAGAAAGATCATCAATCTTCCCGAAACTGCACATATCGAAGGAGGTGATGTGATCGTATGGAATGACTTCCTTTTCATCGGAACCTGCTTCAGCGAAGATTACAGAAACTATAAGACAGCAAGAACCAATGAATATGCCATCGAAATCTTAAAAGAATATTTTCCGAAGAAAAGAATCATTGACCTGGAACTGAAGAAAAATGATAAGGTTCCTTTTGAAGGCATTCTGCATTTGGATTGTACATTTAATCCGGTAGGTGAAGACAAATGTATTATTTATAAAAACGGATTTGTAGATGAAAGCGACTACCGTTTAATCATTGATATTTTCGGAGAAGAAAACTGTTTCCATATCAACGATGAAGAAATGTTTGAAATGTTTCCGAATATTTTCTCCATTTCTCCTGATGTTGTCGTTTCAGACAAAGCATTCACAAGAATGAATAACCACCTGAGAAACGAGTGGGGAATGACTGTTGAAGAAATTCCTTACAGAGAAATCTCTAAAATGGGAGGCTTGCTGAGATGCTCTACAATGCCGCTTGTGAGAGAGTAATAAACCGTTGCAAGACTCTCAAACTCTCATATACCAACACCCTCAAACTTAAAAAAAATGCAAACAACAGATACAGTATTAATGATAGAACCGATTGCATTCGGTTACAACGCTGAAACGGCGAAAAACAATTACTTTCAGGTAGAACAGACAGGCTCTGATATCCAGTCAAAAGCGTTGGCAGAATTCAACACCTTTGTCGGAAAGCTGAGAGAAAAGGGAATTAATGTGATCACTATAAAAGATACGTTGGATCCCCACACTCCGGATTCTATTTTCCCGAATAACTGGGTAAGTTTCCATAAGGATGGAAAAGTGGTTTTATATCCGATGTTCGCTTCCAACAGAAGAGTGGAAAGAAGGGAAGATATTATCGAAAGTATCAAAGATCAAGGGTTTGAAGTCGCTGAAATTGATGACTGGTCTTTCTCTGAAACCCAGGGACACTTTCTGGAAGGAACAGGAAGTATGATTTTTGATCACGATAACAAAATTGCTTACGGTTCTGTTTCTTTGAGGCTGGATGAAAAACTGTTCAGAGAATTCTGTACAAAATACGGATTTACTCCCGTTGTATTCCATTCATTCCAGACTGTAGGCACAGAAAGACTTCCAATCTATCACACCAATGTAATGATGTGTGTGGCAGACAAGTTTGTCGTAATCTGCCTTGACTGTATTGATGATGAACTGGAAAGAGAAAAAGTAGTGGAAGCTATTAAAGGATCCGGAAAAGAAATCATTGAAATTTCTGAAGAACAGATGCAGCAGTTTGCAGGAAACATGCTTCAGGTTCAGAATAAAGAAGGTAAAAAATTCCTGGTGATGAGCCAGACTGCTTATCAGTCTTTAACTCCGGAACAGGTAGCTGCTATTGAAAAATACTGCGAAATTATCTATTCAGACCTGAATACCATTGAAGTAAATGGTGGAGGAAGCGCAAGATGTATGCTTGCTGAGGTATTTCTTCCAAAAAAATAATATATTTACAAAAAAATTAATTGAAACCATTATCAAGTAAAGGTTTACATATTCTTCTGACTTTGGAAACAGAGTCAGAAGATTTGTTATTAGACAGCAAAGGTTTTCTGGCGTTTACAGAAGAAATTCTGGAAACCAAAGAGGTGGAAATTGTAGGCGTTACCAATCATATTTTTGAGAATGACAGCTTTACTTCCGCCGTGATCCTTAAAGAGTCTCACCTTTGTATCCACACGTGGCCGGAATTTAAACAGCTTACTTTCGATATTTTCCTTTGTAATTATACCCAGGACAATACCACAAAAGTAGAGCAGATTGCAGATGAAGTGGTTCAGTATTTTAAAGCTAATACCATTCAAAAACACAAAATTTACAGATAAAAATGCACTATGTCTGCCCAGCATGCGAATCCGAAAATACATTAGATCTCACCTTTCCTGTTGAAGAATACGTTTGTATGACCTGCTCCCATCTCATTGATGTAGCCTGGAACAAAAAAATTAAACATCTGAAAGTCCCAACGGAAAATGTTGTATTAGATGTCGGACAAAAAGGAAAAATTGACGGTACAGAATATACGGTCGTTGCGATTACTGTTAAAAAATACGGAAACAGTATTTTCTGGCGTGAATATTCTTTAAAAGACAGCAAAGGAAATGATGCTTTCCTGAGTGAGAGCGATGGACATTGGGTTTTCCTGATTTCTATACATCCTGATGATTTTAAAGGCAAAGATTCAAAATTTCCAACCTATCTCGGACGAACCTACCGGTGGTACGAAAATACTCCATGCACTATTGACGCTGCAGCCGGATTTTTTGATGAACATCTGGATTTCACCATTGCTACCTACAAAGAGTATGTCAACGGAACCCGTATGATCTCTCAGGAGAAGACCAGCAGAAAAAGCCAGTATTTCTATGGAGTTCACATTTCAAAATATGAAGTTAAGAAAGCTTTTAAAATAGCTAATCTGCCCTATTATACGGGAATAGGGATTGTTCAGCCCTATTATTTCGATATCAGACAAGCCGTGAACATCTTTTGTGTGGCTGCATTAATGATTTGTCTGCTCCAGATGTATGTCTACACTTCAAGAACGAACGAAACCGTTTTTGCAGAGACTATCAATTTTGCAGATGTAAAAGACAAAGAGCTGGTCAGCAAAAGCTTTACCTTGTCCGGCGGTTCAGCTCCGTTAAAGGTGAATGCTTTTTCAGGTGTTGATAATTCCTGGGCGAATGTTCAGCTAAGCCTTGTGAATGAGAATACCAACGAAATTATCTATACCTCCAAAGATATCGAACAGTATCATGGGTACGAAGGTGGAGAAAGCTGGACAGAAGGAAGCCAGTCTGAAGATTTTAACCTGTGTGGAGTAGGCTCCGGGAAATATCATTTCATTATTTCCGCCGAAAAAGAAGGAGGCTTACCCTCATTTTCAGGCCTTACATCACCTGATTCGAAGGTCATGATTTCACGGGATAAATCAGGAACAATTGAGGTTACTGATATATTCAAGGTGCAGACCAAGACTTTTACAGACGGACAGACGCTGGAAAAAGATACATCAGAAGTAATCAGACTTGCCAAAGCATCGTTCGGAACTCAGAAACTGGATTCCCTGATTAATACTGAAGCCCTTAGACTTACTACAGATCCTATTTCAAACAATACCTATGTACAGCTCAAAGCAACCTGGCTTCCCGTTTCATTCTGGAACTTCGGAATTATTTTATTCATAATGATTGCTCTGTTTGTGGCGATGTGGATAGGAAAACATTACTTTAATGTAAACAAATGGAAGAATAGTTCAAACTCACCTTATCCTGCCAATGATAACTAATATAACCAATTACATAAGACAAAACTGGATACTCTGCCTGATCGGAGGATTTTTCATGACCTGGTTTGTATACCTTACGTACCGGGGAAATCAGGTCTGCGACTGTGCCAAAACGGAAACATATCGTGACGGAACTACAAGAAGCCATTCCAGAGTAGGATTCTACAGATACTATCACAAATAAAAATATAAAACTATGGACAACATCAATTTCTTACCCATACTAAACTCGGTTCTTTATTCATTTTTAGGAATCGCCATTTTACTTGTATGTTATTTCATTATTGAAAAACTGACTCCTGAAAAAACATGGCACGAGATCGCCCAGAACAAAAATATAGCCATTGCTATTGTCTTCGCGGCATTTATTATCGGAATTTCAATGATCATAAGCGCGGCAATTCATGGATAAGAAGAGGATTCCTCTTGAGCTGCTTTTATTGTTTTCAGTATTCGTCATTGCTACATGTGGATTGATTTATGAGCTGGTGGCCGGAGCCCTGGCGAGCTATCTTTTAGGAGACTCTGTAAAGCAGTTTTCTTTCATTATCGGAGTGTATCTCTTTTCAATGGGAGTAGGTTCCTACCTTGCGAAATTCATCAAAGGAAATCTTATTGATAAATTCATTGAGATCGAAATCCTCGTAGGAATTGTAGGCGGAATCAGTTCTGTTGTGCTTTTTATTCTGTTTAATACACTGGCACATTTTGAAAGCGTTCTCTATCTCTTTGTCTTCTTCACCGGATGTCTTGTAGGGGTGGAAATCCCGCTTCTGATGAATATTTTAAAAGACAGGGTACAATTTAAAGATTTAGTTTCAAACGTCTTTGCATTCGACTATATCGGAGCCTTATTGGCCTCGATTCTTTTTCCATTGGTTTTAATTCCAAAATTAGGGATTGTCAAAACCCCATTATTTTTTGGATTAATCAATATCTCCATTGCGATATTCCTTTGCTATTATCTTACAAAGGAATTATCAAAACCTCTATCACTCAAAGTAAAATCTATTGCAGCGTTTGCATTTCTTCTGGGACTTTTCATTTTTTCAGATACTATTTTATCATATTCTGAAGAAAAGCTATATGGTGAAAATGTAGTCTATACCAAAAGCTCACCCTATCAAAGAATCGTATTAACGAGAAACACTCACGAGTTTCGTTTATATCTAAACAACAACCTGCAGTTTTCATCCACCGACGAATACCGTTATCATGAAGCTTTGGTACATCCTGCGATGTCTATGGCAAAAAACATTGATAATGTTCTGATTCTTGGCGGTGGTGATGGTTTTGCAGCAAGAGAAGTTTTAAAATACAAAGACGTTAAAAAAGTAACCCTTGTAGATCTTGATGGGGAAATGACTCAGTTTTTCAAAACCAATGAAACCATGCGAAGACTGAATCAAAGCTCATTTTCCAATCCTAAAGTGGAAGTGATCAATAAAGACGCTTACATCTGGGTAAAAGATAGCAAAAAGAAGTTTGATGTCATCATCATAGACTTTCCCGATCCGTCTAATTACAGCTTAGGAAAACTCTATTCCCTGCAGTTTTATAAAGAATTGGAAAGACTTACAACTCTTGATACCAGGATTGTGGTTCAGACCACCTCTCCGTATTTTGCACCAAAATCTTTCTGGTGTATTGAAAAAACGATCAATCAGATTTTTCCTTTCACAGCAGCGTATCACACCTATGTTCCATCTTTTGGAGAATGGGGATTCACTATGGCTTCATTTGAACCCATCAACAACAGAATCTACAGAAAGCTGCCTGGATTAAAATATTATGATTACAATTTTTCACAGATGTCTTATTTCAATAAAGATATGAAAGTGAAAGACGTAGAAGTTAACCGTCTGGACAACCAGATATTAGTCCGTTATTTCGATGAAGAGTGGGGGAAAGTACAGTAGAAAAGATTTTCTTACAACTATATTTTTAGGTAGCCTTATGCTTCCTTTTTTGCAGTATTGCGGAAAGAAAGTAAAAGCTTTGCTGTTAAAGATCACAGGGACCAATCATGTTCTCGGGCATAGATTATGGGCAAAAGATTTTCCACAGTTTTCAGAAGTTATCCACACTAAGTATCTTATTGTCGGAGGAGGAATTTCCGGACTTTCAGCGTGCAGGTTCTTCAGCCAGCAACATGAGCAGGATTATCTTCTTCTGGAAATGGAAAATCATCTTGGCGGCAATTCTTCGAACGGACAGAATTCATTTTCAAAATTTCCTTTAGGCGCTCATTATTTACCGTTACCGAACAAAGAGAATACAGAAATCATCGACTTCCTGAAAGAATGTGAAATCTGCTTAGGAACAGAAGAAAACGGAGAACCCATCCTTGATGAATACCAAATGACTTTTCCACAACAGGAAAGACTGTTTTATAAAAATGCCTGGCAGAACGATATTGTTCCGCAAAGAGGAATTTCCGCACAGATCCAGCAAGAGCTTGCCCGCTTTTTTAAGCTGATGGATGAATTTCGTACAAAGAAAGACACGGAGGGAAAATATTGGTTTGCCATTCCGGTACACGATTCCAGCAAAGACGATGAGGTTGTAAAGCTTGAAAAAATCATTTTTAAAGACTGGCTCAAAGAAAATAACTTCTATTCGGAAGAACTTCTCTGGCTGCTGGATTATTCCTGCAGGGATGATTTCGGATTAGGAATAGACTACGTTTCAGCATGGGCAGGCATTCATTATTTTGCCGGAAGAAAAAACAACTGGAGCACAAAATATAAAGATCAGGTCTTTACCTGGCCGGAAGGAAATGCAAGACTGGCAAAACATTTTTCAAAATATACGGAGGGAAAACATTTGCCGGGAAATCTGGTTTTTGATATAAAAATCAATGATAAAGTTGAGGTCTTAAGTTTTGATAATACCCAAAAGAAAACGAAGAAAATCATTGCGGATAAAGTACTGTTTGCAACCCCACAATTTGTGAATGAAAGAATTTTTAATCAAAAAAGAGCATCATCATTTCATTATGTTCCGTGGCTTTTAACCACCATTACCCTGAAGAATGAATTCGGAGGAGATGAAGAGCTGGCCTGGGATAATGTGATCTACGGTTCTTCGGGATTAGGTTATATCTTCGACCAGCACCAGAATCTGAACCAGGTTATAGGCGAAAAAGTGATTACTCACTATAAAAGTTTTTCAACTGCAGATTGCAAAAAAGCGAGGAAAAAGCTGTATGCCATGAAAGAATCTGAACTTAAAACTTTAGTTTTGGATGATTTGAAGAAAGCCCATCCGTTGATAGGAGATTTCATTCTGGAAATGCAGTTCCATAAAATTGGACATGCCATGATTGCTCCGGTTCCCTACCAGATTTTTGGAGAAGAAACCCAAAAAGCAAAAGAACCGATAGAAAATAAAATTTTCTTTGCCCATTCCGATCTTTCGGGAATATCTATTTTTGAAGAAGCTTTCTATCAAGGGTTCCGGACTGCAGAACAAATGATTTAAAATAATACAATGAAACAGCCGTGGATACATAACGCAAAAACAGACTGGTGGTTTATTTTATCGCCGCCTTTCCTTGTATTGCTTGTTATTTTTCTTTTTCAGAAACAGATTCAGGGGCTGGAAAATTACTATTCCTTTTATACCTGGCTTTTTCTTATCGTCTTTGTAGATGTAGCCCATGTATATTCCACGCTGTTTAAAACCTATTTTGTAAAAGGAGAGGTTCAGAGAAATAAGCTGTTGTATCTGGGAATTCCTGTTCTGAGCTGGATATTGGGAATGATCCTGTTTCAGTTTGGAAGTCTGACCTTCTGGTCGGTCCTGGCATTGATTGCCGTTTTTCATTTTATACGGCAGCAATACGGATTTATGAGAATCTATGCGCGCTTTGAACCGGATAACTGGAGCAAAAAAATAGATAAGGTGGCTGTGTATTCCGCAACGATTTATCCGATGCTGTACTGGTTTAAAACGCCCCGTGCCTTCACCTGGTTTGTCAACAATGAGTTTGACTGGCTTCAGAATCTTCCGGATTATGTTCCTATAATTACCGTTATCTATTTTGTCATTCTGATTATTTGGATCACTAAAACTGTTGTTGAAGCTTTTAAAACAAAAAAAATTAACATTCCGAAAACAGCACTGATCACGGGAACTTTTCTTTCCTGGTATTTCGGAATTATCTACTTTAACAATGATCTCCTTTTTACGTTTCTGAATGTAGTTTCTCACGGTATTCCCTATATCGCATTGATCTATATCCGGGAAATAAAGCAAAAAGAAAATCATCAGCTGAACCGGATGCAGATTTTTAAATCCTTTTCAGGAATCTTCCTATTTGTCGGAGTCATTTTATTGTTTGCCTTTCTCGAAGAATTTTTGTGGGAAACGCTTGTCTGGAATGAGCATTTTTCCCTGAATATGGTGATCTCAGAAAATCTTTTTCAGTTTCTGGTTCCTTTACTGGTTGTTCCGCAGCTCACTCATTATCTTCTGGACGGCTTTATTTGGAGAAAACCAAAAAAAGTTAGTTAACTTTGTCCGGAACGTTTAAAATCTGAAAATGAGACAATATTTTTTATCATTAACAATTTTTATTGGAATTATTGTTGGAGCCCAGCAGAAAACATTCTGCAATCCTATCAATATCGACTACGGATATACCCCTTTTGAAGCCTTTTCCAAACAGGGAAAGCACCGCGCTACAGCAGATCCGGTAATTGTCAATTTTAAAAATAAACTTTTCCTTTTTTCTACCAATCAGGAAGGATACTGGTACAGTGATGATATGCTGGATTGGAAGTTTGTAAAAAGGAAATTCCTCAGAGATAACAAATACATCCATGATCTTAATGCCCCGGCAGTCTGGGCAATGAAAGATACTTTGTATGTGTATGGCTCTACCTGGGAACAGGATTTCCCGATCTGGAAAAGCACCAATCCCACCAAAGACGACTGGAAAATTGCAATGGATACACTGAAGGTAGGAGCATGGGATCCTGCATTCCATTATGATGAAGATAAGAATAAATTATATCTGTACTGGGGTTCAAGCAATGAATGGCCATTGCTGGGAACAGAAGTGAAAGTAAAAAACCTTCAGTCCGAAGGTTTCGTAAAACCGATTATTAAGCTAAAACCTGAAGACCACGGTTGGGAAAGGTTTGGGGAATACAATGATAATGTTTTTCTTCAGCCTTTTGTAGAAGGAGCGTGGATGACGAAGCATAACGGGAAATATTATATGCAGTATGGTGCTCCGGCAACAGAATTCAGCGGCTATTCCGATGGAGTGTATGTGAGTAAAAATCCTCTGGAAGGCTTCGAATATCAGCAGCATAATCCGTTCTCTTATAAACCGGGTGGTTTTGCAAGAGGTGCAGGGCACGGAGCGACATTTGAAGACAATTACAAAAACTGGTGGCATGTTTCGACCATCTTTATTTCAACTAAAAATAATTTTGAAAGAAGATTGGGAATCTGGCCGGCAGGATTTGATAAAGATGATGTGATGTATTGTAACACGGCTTATGGCGATTATCCTACATACCTTCCGCAGTATGCACAGGGAAAAGATTTTACAAAAGGTCTTTTTGCCGGATGGATGCTTCTGAACTATAATAAACCGGTGCAGGTTTCATCTACTTTGGGAGGGTATCAGCCCAACTATGCGGTAGATGAAGATATCAAAACGTATTGGAGTGCTAAGACCGGAAATTCCGGGGAATGGTTCCAGACGGATCTGGGGGAAGTTTCTACAATTAATGCCATTCAGATCAATTATGCGGATCAGGATGCAGAATTTATGGGAAAAACGTTGGGGAAAATGCATCAATATAAAATCTATGGCTCCAATGACGGGAAAAAATGGAATGTGATTGTGGATAAAAGCAAAAACATGAAAGATGTTCCTCACGACTATGTAGAACTTGAACAGCCCGCAAAAGCTCGTTTCCTTAAAATGGAAAACCTTAAAATGCCAACAGGAAAATTTGCATTAAGCGGTTTCAGAGTATTCGGAAAAGGAGCAGGAAAGCAGCCTGCTAAAGTGGAAGGGTTTGTTCCTTTGAGAGCTGATCCAAAGAAGTATGGTGAAAGAAGAAGTATCTGGATGAAGTGGCAGCAGAACCCTGATGCAGACGGCTATGTAATCTATTTTGGAAAGTCTCCCGATAAATTGTACGGAAGCATCATGGTATACGGAAAGAATGAGTATTTCTTTACCGGAGCAGACCGAACGGATGCTTACTATTTCCAGATTGAAGCTTTCAATACCAATGGCGTTTCGGAAAGAACAGCTGTTGCAAAATCTGAATAAATCAATTTAAAAATAAATATAACACGTTTTGAGGATTCAGGACGTGTTATTTTTTGTTTAAAATATACATAAAAAATCCGCTGAGAAGAATCAGCGGATACCGTAAGAATAATTAAATATGAAGAAAGATAATTCTCTATCTTGTTCTGCTTTTGATGGCATCTGATGCCCCTTCGATGTCTCTCACCTTTTTCACTTTCTGGTTTCCGAAATTGTAGGTAAGGCTTACGATTAAACTTCTGTTGTAACGGTTTTGGTGGATATAATTATAATTTCCGTTCTCCTGAAAGTCTTCAATTTTCACGATGTTGGTATTCAGTACATCATTTACATTCACTGCAAAAGTCCAGTCGTTCCACATTTTTTTAAGACTGAGATCCAGACTCATTAAGTTTTTCAGTGAACCAAGCTCAATCTGCTGCTTGTCTACAAAGAAATAATTAAGTCCGAAGAACCATGTTTTCTTTTTATCAAGACGGATGGTATTATTGGTCTGGATCAGAAGACTGGTAGAATTGGTTTTATTGGTGTAGGTAATAAAGTTTCCATTAGGCCCTTTTTGATCTTTGAAGCGGTCTCCGGTTGTAGGATCAGTATCAAGACTTCCATTGTTGATATTATGCTGCACTCCGATATTGAAATTGGTTGTCCAGTACTGTTTGAAAAACGACTTCTGAATACCTACCATGGCCGACATTTCCTGCTTATTTCCAAAGTTGGTTCTGATATATCGTAATGCAGGGTTATCACCAATTTTACCATCCGGCGATACCGGATATCCCTGAAGCGGAACCTGTGTAATGACGTCCTGAATGTAAGAATGGTTTAAAATCAGGAAATACGAATTTCTGTACATATAGGTAAGTTCCTGATTGTAGTTGGAAGAGGCCTTTACAAACGGATCATTCTGAGTATAGTTATCATCGGTCAGAATATTTTTTACCGGATTAAGTTCCCAGAAGCTTGGTCTTCTCATTCTGCTTGAAAAGGAATAGGAAATATTGTTTTTATCATTAATCGCATAATTCAGGCTGAGATAGGGAAGAAGGTTTTTGTAATTTCTCTCAATTCTTCTCAGGGCTTCTGTGGGTGCATTGTCAGACGTTCCAAGACTGTTGGTGATCTCGTATCTGGCACCTACTTTTCCTGAAAGTTTGTCGGAAATTTTTTTCTCAACGGTAAGATACATTCCGTAGATGTTTTCATCATAGATAAAATGGTTGGGTCTTGAATCCGGAGCTGTTACGGGATTAAATGAATAAGTGATGTTTTTAGAATCGTTATCTGTTTTAGTCTTGTTATAATTTCCACCGACGGAAACGGTAAGATCATTTTTAAACTTTTGATTATAATCCACCATTCCGGAGAAATTATTAATGATCTGCGGAAGGTCCTGAATAACTTGTTTTGTTCTTGCTCCTACATTTCGGTTGATATCTGAGGTAAAGGTTTGGTTATCCGTAAACTGGAACCTTCTGTAGTTGAGGTAGGCTGCATTTACATTCAGTTTGCTACCCAGAGAATCCGTTTTTAATTCATAGTTTAAATTCACAGAATTGTTATAAGATCGTGTATTCTCTCTGTTTTTAGACCACGTATATTCCGTATTCGTTTTTTTTATGGTATTGAATAAATCTACCGTTGAATTATAACTTTTATTGGCCCATGTATTCCATGATAAGGCAAGGTTGCTTTTGTCGTTCAGCTGGTAATCGATATTCAGATAACCTCCTATGTTTTTATTCGGATCGTCAATATCTCCGGTAGATTCGTTGGACGTTGTTGAGGTTCCGTTTCTCAGGGTATAGGTTTGTGCTTCGATATTTTCACCACCGCTAAGACTGGCACTTACTCCCAGTTTATCTTTTCTGTAATTGGCTGAGAAACTTGCCTGGCTTCCGTTATACTTATTGGTTGTGTTAGACATTCTCATGTTTCCGTTCAGACCGTCACTCATTTTTTTCTTTAAAACGATATTGATGATTCCATCAGAAGATTCTACCTGATACTCGCTGCCGGGAACAGTAATCACTTCTATTTTCTGGATATTTTCAGCCGGAGTATTTTTCAGAAACTGAGCCAGTGACTCAGAATCCATATTGCTTTTTCTTCCGTTGATATAGATCAGAGCATTATTTTTTCCTGCTATTTTTAATGTTTTATCATCTGTAGAAGATAATAAAGGAGTTTGTTTTAAAAGATCAAAAGTGGTGTTTCCTTTGGCAACTGGTGATGCTGCCACATCGTATACAAAACGGTCACTTTGCTTTTTGAAAACCTGCTTTGTGATGGTAACACCTTCTATGTTTTTTGTTTTTGCCGTATCAGATTTCTTCTCTTGTGCAAATGCACAGGTACCGAATACAATAGCCATTGACAAAATTATACGTTTCATGTTGTTTTTATTTAAGAGTGGATTTAGTGAAATAAGTTTTTATAGATTAGGTTCTTGATTTTACAGCATCGTTAGCCGATTTCATTTCCCTTGCTTTTTTCAGTTTCTGATTTCCGAAATTATAAGTAACCCCTAGGCTCATCAACCTTGGATAATTGAAGTTGGTGATATTGTTAAATTTTCCATCGGGCTGTACGCCTCTAATGCTGTAGAAACTTTGATTGAATAAGTCACTCACTTCCGCTACAATAGTCCAGTCTCCTGCAATTTTTTTCAGACTGAGATCGAAGCTTTGTCTTGCTCGGATCATTCCTCCTTCCATGGCAGTCTGGCTGGCAAAGAAGTAATTCACTCCCAGGAACCAGTCTTTTTTAGAAGAAAGTCTGATGATATTATTGAGGGTTGCAGACATATTGTAGTTTTTGACATCAATGATGTAAGGATCCACTACTTCAGTTTCTCCCGGAACCGGCATGGAAGTAGGATCTTCAAATACTCCGCCTTTGTAGGTAACATATCCCAGATTGACAGAATAATTGGTTGTCCAGATGTCTTTGAACCAGGACTTGTTCATTCCTAGGGTCAGAGCAATTTCCCTGTTTTTACCATAATTGGTTCTGATGTATCTCAGGAATCGGGTAGTTTCCATAATTGGATTTCCTTTGATATCCTTGATGATTTTCCCGTCAGCATCTTTTTTAGGAGCTGTTACCGTTCCCTGCAATGGAATCAGGTCTGAAGCTGCTGCATCTTCCACCATATTAAAACTAAGATTGGCATAGAATGCATTTTTGTACATATAATTTAACTCCTGATTATAATATTTGGAAGCCAGTATAAATGGATTGTTCTGTGTATAATTGGTTGGAGTAAAATAAGTTCTTGAAGGATTCAGTTCCCAGAATCTCGGTCTTCTGATTCTGCTGGAGAAAGTATAGCTCAGATTATGATCGGAATTGATGGCGTAATTTAAATTCAGATAAGGCAGAAGGTTGTTGTAATTTCTTTCAAAACCTGTTTTATCCACAATATCTCCGGTACTTCTGGTCATTTCGTAGCGGGCACCAATCTTTCCTGATATTTTTTCAGTCAGTTTTCTTTCATAGTTCAGGTAAATTCCAAGAATATTTTCTTTATAAATGAAGTGATTGGTTTGGTTGGGATCGATGATAAATTCTCCCTTTATTAGTTTATCCTGTCTGGTATCGTTATCTGTATTGGTGTGATTGTAGCTGATTCCCATTAACCATGTTGCACCCTTTGCCGTCTTTTTCAGATAATCAATATTGGCTGCATAGTTGTTGATAATTTGGGGTACCGCCTGATGCAATGCAGAATATTTATTGATTGTATCATTCGTTAAAGGAAAACTCTCATTGAAACTTACTTTATCTCTGTTGAACCACAGGTAAGAAACGTTTGATGTAAGTTTACTTCCCAGAGAATCTGTTTTCATCTCATAATTTAAATTGAAAGAATGATTTCTGGTCTGTGCATCCTCGTTATTCACTGTTCTGTTGTTTAAGACTCCGTTTTGCCAGTTGGTAATATCCAGTACAGAATTGAAACTTTTATTGTATCTCATGTTGTAGGAAAATCCCAAACTGTGTTTTTTATTAATCTCATAATCAACATTGAAACCGCCTCCAAAATTTTTGTTAGGATCATCATTAAATCCAAAGGATTCATTTTTGAAAGTAGGATCTCCGTTGGACAGCGTATATCTTTGTCTGTCTGTCCAGCTTCCCGTTCTGAAATTGGAATTACCAGACCATTTACCTTGTCTGAAATTAAAAGAAGCTCCTGCATTAGGGTTATTGTAATAAGCCTGCTCGTTCTGCATTTTCAGCGTTCCGTTGTAGCCGTTGTTTTTGCTTTTTTTCATCACAATATTGATCACCCCTTCTTTGGATTCAACCTGGAATTCACTGCCGGGAACTGTAATCACTTCAATTTTCTGGATATCCTCAGAGGGAGTAGACTTCAGCATTTCAATCAACGCCTCGGAATCCATATTGGTTTTTTTGTTGTTGATGTAAATGATTGCATCATTTTTTCCCAAAATCTTCAGCGTCTTTCCGTCAATGCTGGAAATCATCGGTGTTTGTTTCAAAAGAGTAAAGGTGTTGGTCCCTTTAGCAATAGATGAAGAAGCTACATCGTATACCAAACGGTCACCTTGTTTTTTGAAAACCTGCTTCTTGAGAGTCACTGCATCAATAGCATTTACTTTCAAACTGTCTTTTTTCTGCTGGGCAGTGATAAGTCCACCGAAAAATAGTGCTGCAATAAGAATTTGAGTCTTCATGATTATTCTTTTTTAATTAATAGCTTGTATGGTTTGTTATTTAACATTACAAAGATATATAATAAATTTAGTATTATGCAATACAAAGTACTTAAAAATATTTTTTAATTATCGCAATTGATTGATTGTCAGTTGATAAAAATTTAGTTTAAAATATTGATTGCTTGATCTTTCTGTATAATAAGACAAATAAATGATGCTAAATGTTACATCAATGAAAGAAATTATGAAAGATTTTTTTAAAAAAATGGATAATTAATACCTGGAATTTATCCCCATGGTCCAGGAATTATGCTCCACACAAAGGTATCTGTGAAGCTGGGCTGTAATATCCGTAAAATAAAAAAGGACCGAAAAGGTCCTTTCATAATATTGTTTATTCTCTGTCGAATCGGGCCAGTTTTTTATCTACCCAAACCGTTGCAAAGGGGAAGAATGCCGATAATAAGGCAAAAACAAAATCTTCATCATCCCAATTATAAATTTTTCTGGCAGGTAGGCAGAGTAGAAGGTAAAGGGTAAAAAATAAACCATGTAAACTACCAATAACACTGATGAAGATAATAGAATATAAATTTTCATCGTATCGTATCCAGATCATCGCAACACCATACAACAAAAGACATGAAATGGCCTCTGCAAGACAAATCTGCTTAAACCATCTGATGATTTTTTCCTGAGAATATTTTGAGAATATTTTTTCGATGAAGTTCATTTCTTAAGATTGTGGTGAGAGTTAAAAGGTAAGAGTCTTTCTCCAGGCTTGGTTTTAGCCTCTCATTTCTGATTTACAAAATTACTTATAAAAACTACTACCATCCAAATATTCAAAAACTTCTGGTGGCAGCATAGGTCTTACATTTTTACCATCCTTTATCATATTACGGATTTCCGTAGCTGAAAGCTCTATTATGGGTGCTTTTACCAGAGAGATATTTTCATGCTGTAAATATTCCGGATCTTTTTTCTCGCCTTCAAATACTCTTGGGTAAACAATAATATGATGATTTTTGATCAGGATATCAGCATTTTTCCATTTGTGAAGGCTTTTCAGATTATCTTCTCCCATGATCAGACTGAAAGAATAATCAGGGTATTTCTCATGCAGATACGTTAAGGTATCAATAGTATAACTTGGTTTCGGAAGAGAAAACTCCACATTGGAAGCTCTCATATTGGGGTAATTCTTTACTGCCAGTTGTACCATATCAAGTCTGTTATGGTCATTCAGTAAAGACTTTTTGTCCTTAAATGGGTTTTGCGGGCTTACCACAAACCAAAGCTCATCCATATCAGAATTTTCCAGAATATAATTGGCCAGAATAAGATGCCCGATATGAATAGGATTAAATGATCCGAAAAATAAACCGATTTTTTTCATTTGTTCAGGTGGCAGGTAGAAGATTATAAATAATAGTAATTAATCCCTGAATTTTACATCCTTGATATTAAGATAATGAGTGACATTGCCTTTCCAGTGATTCTCTTCCAGGGTAAAAGCAAGATCAAAATTTTTATTTTTAAAATCTTCAGCAAACTGTCCGAGTTTGAATCCGACACATTCAATATTTCGTCCCGTAGATTCCTGCTTGATATAAAACTTCAGGTGATTATTATCTTTTCCCATGGTTTTTACATATCCGGAAAGCTTCTGATTGGTTAATGTAAAAATAGGCTTCATATTATGAGGCCCGAATGGCGCCAGTTTTCTGTGGAAATTGATAAACTCTCTGTTGATTTCGTCAATTCTTATTTCCGTATCAATCGTAATAGAAGGTTCCTTTTGGTGCTCCTGGATTTTTTCAGAAACAATTCTTTCAAATTTTTCCTTGAAGGCATCAAACTTATCTTTTTCCATCGAAAGTCCGGCGGCAGCATGATGGCCTCCGAATTTAAGGAAATACTCAGAACACATATCAAGAGCTTCATGTACATCGAAATCAGAAACAGACCTTGCAGAAGCTACCATTTCTCCGTTATTACCATCGGTAAATACAAGTGTAGGTTTATAATACGTTTCGATAAGTCTTGAGGCTACAATACCAATCACTCCTTTATTCCATTCCGGGTGATAAACGATAGTAGTATGCTTGGTTTCCTGCTGGGATTCTATAATCTGATTCAGAGCGGAAAGAGTGGAATTCATATCCAGTTCACGCCTTTCATCGTTGAGGTTCATGATATCATTCACAATCTGGTTGGCATGTTTCAGATTGTCGGAAACCATAAGCTCTACAGCTGCTTTACCATGAGAAATTCTTCCGGCAGCATTAATTTTGGGAGCTATTTCAAAAACGATATTGGAAATTTCGAAATGAGAAAGTTTGTCCTCAGGAATCAATAACCTTAAACCAAGATTTCTGGTTTTCCTCAGGGTTTTTAATCCCATTTTAGCCAAGACCCTGTTTTCTCCCGTCATCGAAACAATATCTGCTGCAATGGAAATGGCGAGAAGATCTGTAAGTTCAAATAATTCTGCCTCCGGTAATTTATAAATCGTATTCAGTCCCTGGCAAAGCTTAAAGCCAACACCGCATCCGGAAAGTTCTTTGAAAGGATATCGGCAGTCACTTCTTTTAGGATCAAGAACAGCCGCAGCATTTGGAATCTCTTCACCCGGAAGGTGATGGTCGCAGATAATAAAATCTATACCCAGATTGCTGGCATAGTTGATCATATCAAGTGCCTTGATTCCACAGTCCAGAGCAATGATTAATGAAAATCCATTTTCTTTGGCGAAATCAATTCCTTCTGTGGAAATTCCATATCCTTCAGAATTTCTGTCCGGGATATAATAATCTAAATATTTTTTCTCAACAATTTTGCTGAGATACAGGTACATTAAAGCAACCGCTGTGGTTCCGTCCACATCATAGTCACCATATACCAATATTTTTTCACCGTTTTCAATGGCGGTAGCAATACGCTCTACAGCTTTTTGCATATCTGCCATTAAAAAAGGGTTGTGGATATCGTTAAGGTTCGGTTTGAAGAATTCTCTGGCCTTTTGATAATTGTCAATTCCCCTAAGAACGAGGATTTTAGATTCAAAAGTACCAAAACCAAGTGACGAACTTAGTCTGTCCACAACTTCCTCATCGGGTTCAGGCTTGTAAATCCATTTTTGACTCATTTCACAAAAATAAGGAAAAAAAATAGCATTCAGGGAAGAACTGAAACGAAGTTTTGACTTAATAATTGTTAAAAAAAGACTATCTTCGTGCTCCAAATTTTTAAATGACTATGAAAAAAATTACTCTATGCTTCCTGTTACTGGGAACAGCATGTTCGATCAACGCACAGAAAATTAATCTTGGCAAAGCAGCCGGAATGGTTTCAAATGGTGCAAAAGCCTTAACATTTACCAACGAAGATGCTATTAAATTATCCAAAGAATCAGTAGAATGGATGGATAAAAACAATCCTGTAGCAGGACCGAAAGATCCTTACACTGTGAGACTGAACAGGCTGTTTGGAAAACACAAATCTCAGGATGGTCTGAACCTTAATTATAAAGTTTATAAAGTAAAAGATATCAACGCGTTTGCCTGTGCAGACGGAAGTGTACGTGTATTCTCTTCCTTAATGGATATTATGACTGATAATGAACTGCTTGCCGTAATCGGACATGAGATCGGGCACGTAAAGAATCAGGATACCAAAGATGCTATGAAATCAGCTTATTTGAAGGCGGCTGCATTAGATGCCGCTTCCTCAGCTTCGTCAGATGTAGCTGCGCTAAATGATAGTCAGGTAGGGAAGATGGCAAATGCATTTTTAGATGCTTCGCACAGCAAAAAGCAGGAATCTGAAGCAGATACTTATTCCTATGATTTCATGAAGGCCAATAAGTATGATGTGGTAGGAGCGTATACAGCTTTTAAAAAGTTAGCCTTACTTTCACAGGGAAGCACACAGACTAATTTTGAAAAAATGTTCAATTCTCACCCCGATAGCAACAAGAGAGCTGAATCTATCAAAAAGAAAGCAGAGAAAGAAGGCTTATGGAAAGATCCGGGAACGGTTACTTTACCTGCTGTAAAATTGACGAAATAAATATTATTTATTGTTTAAACGAAAACACCTCAAAGCACTGCTTTGAGGTGTTTTTATATAGATTTTAATGTTGTTCAGATTAAGAATACATTTTCTCTCTTAATTCTTTTACTTTTTTATCAGCAAGGTACTCATCATAAGTCATTTCTCTGTCGATAATTCCGGAAGGAGTCAATTCGATGATTCTGTTACAGACTGTTGACAGCATTTCGTGGTCATGAGATGCCAGTAAAAGGTTTCCTTTAAAGTTGGATAAAGAGTTGTTCAAAGTTGTGATACTCTCAAGATCCAGGTGGTTGGTAGGTTCATCCAATAAAAGAACGTTAGCTTTCTGAAGCATCATTCTACTGAACATACATCTCATTTTTTCACCTCCTGAAAGTACTTTACAGGATTTCAAAGCTTCATCTCCTGAGAATAGCATTCTTCCTAAGAATCCTCTTACGAATTCTTCATGGCGCTCTTCATCATTTTTTGTAAACTGTCTCAACCAGTCAACTAAGCTTAAGTCTTCCTGGAAGAAGTTGGTGTTGTCTAAAGGCATGTGAGACTGGTTTGTTGTCACTCCCCATGCAACTGTTCCTTTATCAGCTTCTACATTTCCAGCAAGAATCTCGAAGAATTCTGTGATGGCTAAAGAGTTTTTAGAAAGTACTGCTACTTTGTCCCCCTTTTTAAGATTTAAATCAATATTTGAGAATAATAATTCCCCGTCTTTTGTTTTTTCAAGACCTTTTACATCTAAAATCTGATCTCCGGCTTCTCTTTCCATTTCGAAAATGATTGCAGGGTATCTTCTTGATGTTGGCTTGATGTCATCGATGTTTAATTTATCAATCATTTTCTTTCTTGCAGTAGCCTGTTTCGCCTTCGCTACGTTAGAACTGAATCTTGCAATGAAGTCCTGAAGTTCTTTCTTCTTCTCTTCAGCCTTTTTGTTTGCTTGGGCTCTCTGTTTGGTTGCCAGCTGAGATGCCTGGTACCAGAAAGAATAGTTACCTGTGTAAAGGTTAAGTTTAGAATAATCAAGGTCACCGATGTGTGTACAAACAGTGTCCAGGAAGTGACGGTCGTGAGATACAACGATTACCGTGTTTTCATAATCAGCAAGGAAATCTTCCAGCCATGAGATGGTATCAATGTCAAGGTCGTTGGTAGGCTCATCCAGAATCAATACATCAGGATTACCGAAAAGTGCCTGAGCCAAAAGAACCTTTACTTTGTCTTTGTTTTCAAGCTCCCCCATTAGCTGCCAATGCATATCCTCGGTGATTCCTACGTTAGAAAGCATGGTTTGCGCATCAGATTCTGCAGTCCAGCCACCCATTTCGTCATAAATTACACCTAATTCACCGGCTTTAATACCGTCTTCGTCAGAGAAATCTTCTTTTGCGTATAACGCATCCATTTCCTCTTTTATCTCAAATAATTTCTTATTACCTCTTAAAACAGCTTCAAGAACTGTAAACTGATCATAAGCAAAGTGATCCTGTTCCAAAACTGACATTCTTTTCCCTGGCTCCAGAGATACATGTCCTGTTGTAGGATCCTGCTTTCCTGTTAGTATTTTCAGGAATGTAGACTTTCCCGCACCGTTTGCTCCGATGATTCCGTAGCAGTTTCCTTTGGTAAACATAATATTTACCTCGTCAAAAAGAACTCTTTTCCCGAATTGTAAAGATAAGTTAGATACTGTTAACATATAGTTTTGTAAATTTGGCGCAAAAATACGAAAAGAATTTGGGTATTTTGTAATAATATAATAGTCAAGTTTTTAAATGTACGGTATTTTTTATATATTTCATTAACGAAATTTTAAAATGATGAAGATTGAGAAAACAGTTAACATATTAAACAAAAGAGCCCGTTTTGAATACGAAATTCTTGAAGAATATGAAGCCGGAATGGTTTTAACGGGTACCGAAATAAAATCTTTACGTTCATCCAAAGCATCGATCACAGAATCGTTCTGTCAGTTTATTGATGGGGAATTGTACATCATCAACATGATGATTGATGAGTACAAATTGGGAACTTTTTACAACCACAAAACAAAAAGGGAACGGAAATTGCTCTTGCACAAAAAAGAATTACAAAAACTTGAAAAAAAGTTAAAGGATGCCGGGAACACCATAATACCTTTAAAATTATATATCACCGACCGAGGGAAAGCAAAGGTGCTGATAGCGCTTGGTAGAGGGAAAAAACTTTTCGATAAAAGAGAGGCGATAAAAGATAGAGAAAATAAACGGAACCTCGACAGAATATTAAAGAAAAGTTAAAAATCATTTGAAAAACTTTGTATATAAAGAAAAATTATATTTATTTTGCATTATCAATTATTTAATCATTTAATTCTATGAAAAATCTAAAATTAGGAATTTCAGCATTGGCGCTTACTGTTGCCTCTACTGTTTTCGCACAGACTACCAACAATCCGTGGTTAATCGGAGTTGGTGCTCATGCTGAAAACCACGTAGCAGCAAGAAGTAACTTCAGTAATACGTTCTCTGCTAACAATTTGACAAAAAGTATGTTCAATGTGAACAACTTTTCTATTACACCTCCACTATCTAAGTTAACAGTTGCTAGAAACGTTGGTAAAGGTTTAGTAATTGACTGGCAAACTTCTGTTGGAAATGTTGAAAACAAAAGATTCAACATGGGGAAAGAATTTTTCCTAATGACAGGTCTTGGTTTCCAGGCTCACGCTGCAGGTCTTTTATGGAACGAAGAATCTTGGTTTGATCCATATTTAAGAGTTGGTGCTAACTACTTAAGACATGACTATACAGCTCTTACTTTCCCTAGAACATCTGTTGATGATAACGGTAACCCAATCGAAACTGTAACAAATGGTAAGGATGGTAACGAAAACGGTAAAGCTAACCACTTTACTGTAGCTACAGGTGCTGGTGCTAACTTCTGGGTAACTAAGAACTTCGGTCTTGGTGTTCAGGGAGATTATGTATCAACTCCAGGTGACAAATCTACTGTTGCTAACTTCTGGCAAGCTTCTGCTTCCATCTTATTCAGATTCGGAAACAGAGACAGAGATAAGGATGGTATCCTAGATAAAGATGACCTTTGTCCAGATACTCCAGGTTTACCAGAATTCCAAGGATGTCCTGATACTGACGGTGACGGAGTTCCAGATAAAGACGATCAATGTCCAGAAGTGGCTGGTCCGGTTGAAAACAACGGATGCCCTTGGCCAGATACTGACGGTGATGGTGTAATCGACAAAGATGACGCTTGTCCTACAGTAGCAGGTCCTGCTGAAAACAACGGTTGTCCTTGGCCAGATACAGACGGTGACGGTATCTTAGATAAAGATGATGCTTGTCCTACTGTTCCAGGTCTTCCAGAATACAACGGATGTCCTAAACCAAAAGATGTAATCGCTAAAGAAGCTACAGGAGCTCTTAAAGATATCTTATTTGATTTCAATAAAGCTACTATCAGACCTGAATCTAGTGCTAAATTAGATCAAGCGGCTACAATCATTAAGCAATCTAACGATGGTACATTCTTAGTAACTGGTCACACAGATAAGAAAGGTGCTGATGCTTACAACTTGAAACTTTCTAGACAAAGAGCTGCTTCAGTAGTAGGTGCTCTAGAATCTAGAGGAGTTAATGCTAACCAGTTAAAATCTGTAGGAGTTGGAGAAAGAGACGCTACTGTTTCTGAAAAAGCTTCTGATGCAGAAAGAATGGTTGACAGAAAAGTAGTTGTTGAAGCTGTAAACGGTGCTGCTTGGGATGCACTTAAGAAATCTGATCTAGAAGTTGTAGAGAAGAAGACTGTAGTGAAGAAAGCTAAAAAAGCTCCAGCTAAGAAAAAAGCTGCTGCTAAAAAGAAAAAATAATTAATTTTTCTAAATAATGAATACCTCCAATTTGATTGGAGGTATTTTTTTTTTGTGGACTTTTGAGTAATTTTGTTGGAAATTTAAAAATTAAAATGGGAAGAGCATTTGAATATAGAAAAGCTTCTAAAATGGCCAGATGGGACAAGATGGCCAAAACATTCTCTAAAATAGGAAAAGATATCGCACTGGCAGTAAAAGCTGGAGGAGCAGATCCTGAATCTAATCCTGCCTTGAGAAGATGTATCCAAAACGCAAAAGGGGCTAACATGCCTAAGGATAATGTTGAAAGAGCAATTAAAAAGGCAAGCGGTGCGGATGCAGAAAACTATGAAGAAATCACTTATGAAGGTTACGGACAAGGTGGTGTTGCTTTTTTTGTAGAATGTACTACAAACAATACTACAAGAACGGTAGCCAATGTAAGAGCTATCTTCAATAAGTTTGACGGTAACCTTGGTAAAAATGGTGAATTGGCATTTATCTTCGACAGAAAAGGAATTTTCACCATAGATTTAGCTCAGATCAAAATGGATTGGGATGATTTTGAAATGGAAATGATTGACGGAGGAGCAGAAGATGTAGAAAAAGATGAAGAAGAAGTAATGATTACCACTGCTTTTGAAGATTTCGGTTCTTTATCTCACAAATTGGATGCGCTTGGAATTGAAGCAAAAAGTGCAGAACTTCAGAGAATTCCAAATAATACGAAAGAAGTGAACGCAGAACAGTTCAAAGCGAATATGAAAATGCTTGAGCGTTTCGAAGAAGATGATGACGTGCAAAACGTTTACCACAACATGGAAATCACAGAAGAGCTGATGAACTCTTTATAAAAAATAATATAGCATTCATATACAGTTAATTTTCAATTAGTTTCTTTGTACAAAACTATGAAAAGAAACGTTGAATTGGTTGTTATATCGGATGTTCATTTGGGAACTTATGGATGTAAGGCTAAAGAATTGCTAAGGTATCTCAATTCCATCCAGCCTAAAACTTTAGTTTTAAACGGTGATATTATCGATATCTGGCAGTTTAAAAAGTCTTACTTCCCTAAACCTCATTTGAAGGTAATCAGAAAGATACTTTCACTGGCTACCAAAAACACAGATGTCTATTACATTACAGGCAATCATGATGAAATGTTCCGTAAGTTCACAGATTTTGAACTGGGAAAACTTAAAGTCTGTAACAAGATCTGTCTGAATATCGATCAGAAAAAAACCTGGATTTTTCACGGTGATGTTTTCGATGCATCCGTCCAGCATTCCAAATGGATCGCCAAACTCGGCGGAAAAGGTTATGATCTCCTTATTATTATCAATAATGTTGTAAATTGGTTCCTGGAAAAAATGGGTAAAGAGAAATACTCATTTTCCAAAAAGATCAAAAACAATGTGAAAAAAGCGGTAAAATATATCGGGGATTTTGAATTGACAGCTTCTGAGCTGGCTATTGACAATCAATATGATTATGTGGTATGCGGGCATATTCACCAGCCGCAGATTCGTGAGGTTGTTAATAAAAAAGGATCCTGCACTTATCTGAATTCCGGTGACTGGATAGAAAATCTTTCTGCTTTGGAATATCATAATAAACAATGGAGTATTTTTTATTATGATGAGCATAAACATTTACTGAAAGATGATGAAGCAGAAGAAATCCCGGAGATGGATAATTCTGCTCTTTTAAAAATTGTAACTAATTTTTCTTAAATGAAGATTCTGTATGCATTCCAGGGTACCGGAAACGGACATATTGCCAGGGCACAGGAAATTATTCCTCTTCTCAAAAAGCATGCGTCTGTGGATACCTTGATCAGTGGCCATCAGTCGCAATTGAAGGCTGATTTTGCTATTAACTTTCAATACAGAGGCATTTCCCTTCTTTATAATAAAACAGGAGGTTTATCTTACCGAAAAACATTTACCGAAAATAAATTCTTTGAAGCCGCTAAAACAATCAGAGAACTAGAGCTGTCACAGTATGATTTAATTATTAATGATTATGAACCTCTGACAGGCTGGGCTTCCAAACTGAAAAAGCTTCCGTTGATAGAACTCAGCCATCAGGCTTCTATGAGTTTTCCTGAAACACCCAAACCAAAGGAAAACGATTTTCTGGGAGAAATGATCCTGAAATATTATGTTCCCAGCGAAAGAAAAATAGGATTTCATTTTGAAAATTATCATCCACAGATCAAAAAACCGGTGATCAGGAGAAAGATCAGAAACCTTAATCCTTACAAACAGGGATATTATCTTGTTTACCTGCCTAGTTTTGCAGATGAGAATATCATCAAGGTTTTAAGAAAAATTCCTGTGGAGTGGAAAGTTTTTTCAAAATACAGCAAAGTACAGGTGAAAATAAAAAATGTAGAAGTATTTCCCATTGATGAAAACCAGTACCTGAAATATTTTGAAGGCTGTGACGGAATTTTGTGCAATGCAGGTTTTGAAACCCCGGCAGAAGCACTGTTTATGGATAAGAAACTATTTGTGATTCCTATCCACAATCAATATGAGCAGGAATGCAATGCATGTGCTCTGGATAAAATGGGAATTCCCAATTCCAAGGTGTTAAATCTTCAGGAAATAATGGAATGGGTAGCATCAGATCATCATCTCAGAGTAGATTATCCGGATGATATTGAGGATATCCTGGTAAACGAGGTTTTAATTCTTTAAAAAGATATCGTCCACATCACTCATTCTCATCATCACAGACCTTGCATAAGAACAATGCGGATATACTTTCCAATTGTTTTCTCTGGCAAATCTGATGGCTTCTTCCACTAAAAATTTTCCCATTCCTCTGCCTTCAAATTCGGGATGTACCAATACAAAAGAAATAATAAATTTATGATCTTCAGGGAAAATAGTGTAGGTAAGCCTTCCGACTTCTTTTATTTCGTTATTTAAAATGATAACTCCGCCGTTCCCGGATTTATTGTTTTCAAATTTCATTGCAGTAAAAAATTTGTTATTATTGTTTTTCCAATATTTTTATACGCTTTGTAAGTTCCTGAATCTCTTTTTTTAGAAGGTTAATATATTCCTGCTGGTTTTGAAAAAGAAATTCAGGAATGTTATAAAAGTAATTGTTGCTAGCGGAATAATTACCAGAAATATTGTCATAATTATTTACCTGATGAATATTAGCTGCATCATCCTCTTTTATATCTTCTACAGAAGTGTTCAGTGCCTCTGCAATGCGCTCCCATTCTTCGTTTGAGATTTTAATTTCTCCCTTTTCTCTTCTATGGTATTGCGATTGCGTCATATGCAGTATTTTGGCCATGCTTTCCTGCGTGTATTCTTTGTCCTTTCGGGCTTTGATAAGTTTATTTTTGATCATACTTGTGTTTTTATGTTGATACAAATATAGTATTTTACGGATTAGATAAATATAAAACAGTCATACCTATATCTTTTTTTAGTTCATGAGTATTTTTTTATTACAGAAAAAATATTATTTAATAATTATAATTAGTATTTATGTGGTAAAATCACATAAAATTCACATAAAAATCATGGATTTATTTCATTCTTGTTTGATATATTTGGAATGGTAAAAACACACAAAACAATTTAAAAAAAAATTATTATGAGAAAAATTAAATTACAAAAGGTACATCTGCATGATGCAAAACCATTATCCAGAACAGAATTGAAAAACGTTTTTGGAGGTAATACTCCGACATCCCCTGGCGGCGGCGGTAATTATAAATGCTGTTCAAATAATAGTGATAGATGCAGTGAATGTGTATATATCGACAGTAATCCTGTTTGTAGTACTGGCTCATATGTTGTGAAATGTTAGATTATTGCCACCATTTATAATAGCTATAATGGTGGCTTTTTATGTAATCTTATAACTTAGTTTTTAATGATGAAAAAAAAACAAATTTTATTTATTCTGATTATGTTTTATGTATGTTCATCTATAAAAGCACAATATATTCGTTTTATGTACGAATATAGATCAGTTCCTGATACTCTTCAGAAAGATAGTATCATTAAAGAAGTTATGTTTTTAGATGTGTTACCCAATAAAAAATCCATTTTCTATAATGGGAAAAGATTTATTTCAGATTCAACAATGAAAGCTGATGCTAAAAAAGGAGTGATTACAATGCCGGATAAAACTATCAGCACATACTATATAATCAAAAAAAATTATGCAGACTCAAAAACAACTATGGTTATTGATGATCTTTCGACGATCTTAAAATTTCTTGTTGATGAGAATGTCAAATTGGATTGGAAAATCCTTACAGATAAACAACTTATTAATGGATATGATTGTCAAAAAGCCACTGTGGCTTTTGGAGGAAGATTTTGGTATGCTTGGTTTACCAACTATTTTCCATTTAATGATGGACCTTATAAATTTCAGGGGTTACCTGGCTTAATCGTAAAAATAGAGGATGCTCAAAGGTACCATATTTTTCAATTAAAAGGGGTGAAAAAAATTAATCAAGATTCATTGTATGAAGACAATGTCCAAAGTAATAAAAATATAAAAAGACTTAGCAAAGACAAATTTATAGCTTTCTACAGGACGTACCGAAAAGATCCTGCGAGAGAATTTAGACAAAAAGCAATGAATGGAATGATTTATTATGAATCTGCTGAAAAAAGACGTGAGCATATTATAATGGTTCAAAAGCTACGGGAAGAAAAAATTCTTCATGATAATAATATAATTGAAATCAATTGGATAAAATAAATGGTTGCAGATGAAATCACTAGTAACACAAAATTGTATGTAAAATCAGACAATGGTTAAATACTTTACGAGCATATGTTGAAGTAAGCTAACCAGTCAATAGTAACATGGAAATATGATACAAGAAAAATGTAAATGACCTGATTTTCCTCCTTTCCTTTATACATTACAAATAATGAAAAATATTCTATTTTTTCTTCTTATCATTAAAAATATTAATGCTCAAAATAAGAGATTTATATATGACTATCAATTTGTTTCGGATTCTACAAAACACTCAGAAATAAAATCTGAAACCATGTATCTGGATATTAGGTCAAATGGGTCTGTCTATTATAGCAGTAGTGCTTATGTGAATGATTCAACTATGATTGCTGATGCAAAACTGGGAAAAATGACTATGCCTGAAGGAAAAATTAATGAGCGTGTATGCAAAAATTACCCTGATTATAAAACTTTTCTTTGTACGAAATTCTATATAGAAAAATATAAGGTTTTAGACGAAAGGCAGCAAAATTGGAAAATACATAAAGTGAAGGATAAAATAAGCGGTTTTAATGTCCAAAAGGCCAGCCTGGATTTTGCGGGAAGAAAATGGATAGCTTGGTTTACCACAGAAATCCCAATCCAAGATGGACCTTATAAGTTTCATGGATTACCTGGTTTAATATTGAAAATTGAAGATGAGACGAAAAGCCATTGTTTTGTATTGAAGGGCATGAGGTCATTATCTAACAATACGGTTTATCCTAATATTGATCAATCAAAAAAAGAAATAGAGATTAATCAAAGGAAATATGGGAAGTTATTTAAAGAATACAGACAAGATCCTGTAAAAGATTTAAAACAGTTATTTAATGAAGGGAAAATGGTGAGTTATACTGACAGATCCGGAAATATAGTTACTCCCTCACAAATAATTAAAAATTTAGAATCTGAGCGCAAGAGGATGATGTTAAAGGACAATAATATTATAGAGCTTGACTTATTACAATAATTTTCTTTCAGTTATAGATAAGATAATTCAATCAGATTTTATTTTGAAGAAACAGTAACAGTTGGAACTTAATATAATCCGATGGAGTTAGATGGTCGTTAAATACACAAAAAATGATATTCCTTTCGGCGCAACCAGATGACACTTACTTTATATGGCAGCTGGAAATACAACTGAGAAACTTTCGTTCCTTAGGAATTTTAAAAGAAAAAATTCATATTGTGATTGGTTACCATCCAATAGTAGGATTGAAGTCTGATTTTAAGGTGTTCATTCATAATAATAAGGATTTTGCTCTTTTTTTTCTTTACCCCGATACGAGGAAAAGGAAGAAATACCTTTCTTCCATAAGACCTCATTTGCTGAAAAAGCATTGGAAACAATTTCCATTTCTGGAAAATCATTATATTTTTTATCATGATTCTGATATTTTGTTAAGCAGGATTCCAGTTGTTGATACTAATGCTATGAATTATGTTTCCGATACACGCTCTTACCTGAACTGTCAATATATTACCTCAAGAGCCGATACTGATCTTCTGTATAAAATGGCTGAGTTGGTAGGAATTACGGTAAAGACAGTCTTTAGAAATGATGATCATGCGGGTGGAGCCCAATATCTTTTACACGATATCTCCTCTGAATTCTGGGATAAAGTAGAGGAAGATTCTGAAAATATTTTTAATTTACTTACTCAGTATAATACAAAAGAAAAGCAGAAAAAAATAAATCTTCAGGATTATCTGCCAAAAGAAATCCATGCATGGTATGCTGATATGTGGTCTGTACTCTGGAATCTATGGTTTTTTAATAAAGAAGTCCGGATACATGAAGAAATGAACTTTTCATGGCCCACATATCCTATTGAATATTGGAAGACCAACCCAATTCTTCATTATGCTGGTGACCATGAAGATAAAAAACAATTTTTTTATAAGAGAGATTATGTACATTATGCCCCATGGTATGATGAAAATTTACATTTTATTCCTGATACAAACTGTAGTTTCCCAATTATCGAACTTATAAAAAAAAGCAGAGAGGAACGTGATGCTCAAAGACTAGAATTAAGGAATATTACATTTTCTTTTATGGAAGATATTGGAAAGAAATATTTTAATAAGTATTTCTTTACCAAAGAAAATCAGAACATTATTGAAATCTTCAATTCTATAATAATTCCTGAAAGTCTAGTAAAAGAGATCGATACTCTATTAAAAGACGAAAGTTATACAGAAATACAATTTACTAAAGTTTATATAGTAGATCAGCTCTTTACAGAAGCTTTTAGAAAAGCGTTGGATGTTATGATTTTAGAGCTGAATAAAGGAAAATTTTCTTTACAGGATACTGATACTATTATAAAAATTAAAGAAAGCTATAATACATGGCCTCTTAGAATTACTAAAGAAATTTACCTTTTACAATGAATGTTGGCTTGCTCAATGGTTTATCAGGAGAAGCTCTCCGACTATTCTTAAGTAAAAATGAAGCTTGTCATAAAAAAGGGATGGCTTTGATGGATTTTATTGCTGAAAAAATATTTTCTTGTAAAGATTATAGTTTTGAAAATGGGATTACGGGATTCGGCTGGCTAATCGCTTTTTTGCATCAAAAAAAATACTTGAACATTAACAGCGATGAAATTTTAGAAGATGTGGATGATCAGATTTATAAAATAACACTTTCTTACATTGGGTATGAAGAACCATATATTGATCAGGTATTAGGGTTAGTTAACTATTTTTTGATTAGATATAGGAATAGCAACGTGGGGGAAAATTATTACAGGAAATTTGCTCATTCGGAATGTCTAAATTTACTCTTCAATTATCTCATAAGCTACATTGAAAATTGTATTCGTGATACTCATATTACCTCTTATGAATTTAACGTTTGCTGTAAAATTTTACTAAAGCTGGGATATAGTACTGAGTATATAAGCTTTAAAAATGTAAACGATCAATTAATTGAATTTCATATTCATTTTATTCTTTTGTATGAGGCAAAAATCAAAACATCCAAAGACTTTGGAAACGAAGTATATACTGAAGGATTGCTGTACCTTCTTTTGTCTGCGAAACAAAAAAAGTATGAAATTCTCGAGCAAAGACTTCTTTATATAGGCAAAAAAACAGGGAAATTATTCCTGCAGCATTTTATGTACAAAATATATTCTAAGGGAGAATTTAATTATTCTTTATTAGAAGGTAAAAAATTATTGTTCGTACTCACCAATTATATAGACGAAGAAATATAATTATTTAAGTATTAGTATGGTAAACATTCATTGTTTAATACCTACCTAATTATCTTTCCCCGTATAATAATTATAATCTTTGATAATTACACCGATGAACTGTCTTTCCGTCATTTTAGTGGGATCTATTTCCAGTTTCAGAATACTTTTAATTTTATCGGATAGTTTACTGATGATCTGGCGGTCATCTGCTTTCAATGCTTTGGTATAATTGTCTTTGATAATTCTCATATCATTATCACTCAAAGCAATCACCTGAGGGAAAGAGGGAATATAATTTTCATGGATATTCTCCAGAATGGTATGGGAGATATTAATATTGTTCTTTAAAGAAATAACAGCTGTTCCGGAAGCGATATCACCCAAACGCTGATTGTTTTTAGAAACAATCATAGAAATAAGTCCTACTACTCCGGCAAATGAAACATCTACAATTCTGAAAACCCACCGGATCATATAATCTGCGAAACTGGCCTGGTAGCCGTCAATTTTCACCACTTTTATTTTCATGAGTCTTTTACCGGGAGTCTGGCCTTCCATCAAACTTTCCAATACAAGAGGATAAACGTAAACAGGAAAAGTAAGGACAAGATATACCGCACGTATCGACCAGCCATCAAGACCATTCAGAAGATATCCCAAATCAAGAATATTGAAGAACAGATACAGGATAGCAACTACATAAGCAATCCTGATCAGAAGATCAATAATGAAGGCAAGCATCCTTTCTCCTACACCTGCAACAGTAAAATTAATATTTACATTTTGTGAGGTATTTATCGCAATTTGAGACATATTTTTTATTATTTTAGCCTTAATAATTATGAGAGAAGTTTATTTCATTAAACAAAATAAAGAAAAATGGTTGGGAATCGAACAGGTTATTCAAGGGAAAGTTAAAAAAAATCCTGATGACCTGTCTTCATTGTATATAAACCTGATCAATGATCTTTCTTTTGCCCAGACTTATTATCCCAAAAGCAATACTACCGTTTATCTGAACCATTTATCTGCCCAGATTTTTCAGAAGATTTATAAAACAAAAAGGGTAGAGGAGAACAGGCTGGTTTATTTTTTCAAAACCGAAGTTCCGCTGCTGATGTACCAGTATCGGAGATATCTGATGTATGCTTTCCTCTTTTTCATTTTATTTACATCAATAGGAGTGCTTTCCGCCATTTATGATAAGAACTTTGTGAATATTATACTGGGCGAAGAGTATGTGAATGAAACGATCGAAAATATTAAAAATAATAATGCGGTAGGCATTTATCAGAGCGGAAGCACCTGGGGAAGTACAATCGGGATCATTTTTAATAATATTCAGGTTGGAGCAAAGTTGTATATTTACGGTATTGCCGGAGGAGTGGGAACATTGTTTGCACTGCTCTCCAACAGTGTGATGCTGGGTGCTTTTCAATATTTTTTCTATGATTATGGAGCATTGAAAGACAGTGCAAGAGGAATATGGCTTCACGGAGTCTTTGAAATTTTTGCCATGGTTGTGGAAGCAATGTGCGGATTGATTCTGGGAGCTTCTATCTTATTTCCGAGAACGTTTTCAAGATTTAATTCATTTAAAAAAGGATTTAAAGATTCATTTAAAATATTTTTGAGTACGGTTCCTTTCACTATTTGTGCAGGGATTATCGAAGGATATGTCACCAGACACGCATTGAAGATGCCTTTACTATTGAACCTTATCATCATTTTTGGCTCACTGGCAATTATTGGATACTACTATTTTGTATATCCGTCTGTTGTTTACAAAAAAACTAATAAACACATCAATGATACAATTTTATAAAAAAAGGGACTTCGGAACTTTTATCAGTGATAGTTTCAATTTTTTCAAATTATACGGGAAGAATTATTTTAAAAACTATATTCTGATCAACGGCTTGCTTTTGATTTTAATGGTAACTGTTGTTATTTTTGGATATAAGGAACTGTTTTCACAGATATTCGGATCTAATCTTGAAGGTGAAACCTATTATTTTGAACAGTATTTTTCAGAAAATTCCGGAATGCTGATCACAGTAGGATTACTGACTTTCCTGCTTTTCATGGTCCTGATGATTGTCAATTATCTGTATCCTGTTTTTTATTTAAAAAGAATTGCACAGGGTGCAGAAAAAATAAAGACTGATGAAATTCTCGGCGACTTTAAAAACAATGCCGGAAGAATTGGAAAACTATGTCTGGGAATGATCTTTATCGTTACTCCAGCCATTTTATTTGTAGTGGGCTTTTCGTATATCCTGGTTCTTATCATTATCGGATTTTTTCTGATTCTGCTTCTGTATCCCACGATATTTAATTTTACTACATTTCTGATGTATGATTATTTTAATTCGGACCGAGGGTTCTGGGGAAGCTTGAGCTATGCTTTGCGTTCTCAGTTTTCTTATCCCAATGGAAGTGAAAAATCACCCTACTGGAAATATTGGGGAGCTGCATTTGTGATGTTTATTATCATGTACATTACAACCTCTATATTTACGTTTATGCCGATGATGTTTTTTTACGGATCACTTCTTACCACTACACCGGACGGAAATTTTGAACAGAATCCTTTTACCGGAACTGCCGGAATCCTTTTTTTTGTATTCTATGGAGTTTCTATGTTACTTTCATTTTTTCTTTCCAACCTTATGTATGTGAATGCGGGATTAATGTATTATGACAGCAGAACAGATCTTCACCAGAAAGTTGAATTGGCCGAAATAGACACGATTGGAATCAATGAATAAAACTCTTTTTTTCATACTGCTTTTCTTTTCTCCCGGGCTGGTTCATGCTCAGGATAACCCTCCTGCTTCTGATGATCTGGTAGATTCATTGTACACAACCGGGCATTACAGAAATATGCTGCGTGCAGATTCTGTACTGATGAAATATCCGGTATCGGAGAATGAAGTGTACCCGAAAACGTTTAAAGAGAATATTCCGTCAAGATATAAAGGAAATGAGTTTGATTATTCCGTTTCAAAACCGAGAGAATCTTTCTTTCAAAAGCTGATGCGGAAGATCAATCAGATCATACAGGGGATCTTTGGGGATACAGCACTCACGAAGTCGGCGGAACTCACTACGGTTCTTATCAGGCTGTTTGCCATTATTCTTGTTGGATTTCTGCTTTATTTCATCATCAGATATATTATGGGAAAAGACGGGAATTTTATTTTTGGTAAAAAGAATAAAAAGCTGGATCTTAATGTGCAGGAACTTCATGAGAATATCCATGAAATTAATTTTCCTGAAAGTATCGCGAAATTTGAACTTGCAGGAGATTACCGTTCAGCAGTCCGTTATCAGTTCCTGTTTATTCTTAAAAAGCTGAGTGATAAAAAACTGATCAACTGGAATCCGGAAAAAACCAATAAAGATTATACTGCAGAGTTAAAAGCGGCCCACCTGAAAAATGACTTTTCTGATCTGTCCTATATTTTTGATTATGTCTGGTACGGAGAATTCAGTATTGATGAAGAGAACTACCGGAAATTTAAAAATCAATATCAGGCCTTTAAACCATAACAATAATAACCATGAATAAAACTTTCAAAACATATGCTGTAATTTTCGTCATTGTGATGATTATTCTGGCATTGCTTGAAGTTAACAAAAAAGAAACGACAGACTGGCGGAAGAATTTTGATATCAACGAAAAATCTCCGTTCGGGTTGTTTGTTTTTAATAAAGAAGCCAACAATCTTTTTAAAAATAAGCTGAAGAAGATTGAGCAGGTTCCTTACGAATATTACAGCCAGCACAAAAAACAGGCTCACAATATTGTCGTCATTGAAAATAATCTTGACAGAGAGTCCTGGCATAAAATTCTGACTCAGATATCTGAAGGCTCAGATGCATTTCTGATGGTAACCCGTATGCCTAAAGAAATTTCAGACAGTATCGGATACTATGATTCAGAGATCTCCTTTGAAGAAGAAAATGTTCTGAAGCTTACCGACAAAAAATTTCAGAATGATTTTATAAAGCTGGATAAATTTCCATCAGGCAGAGGATTCTCATTCATAAAACCGGGAGTGGAAGTACTGGGAAAAACGGTAGAGAAAAAGAATACAGATCAGGCCAATTTTATTAAGGTGAAGTTTGGTAAAGGATATATCTATGCTCATACCGAACCTCTTTTCCTGACGAATTATTATCTTCTGAAACCCGGAAATGTAAAATATGCTCAGGACGTATTTTCATATCTTCAGGATAGGGAAACCCTTTGGTTTGTCTCAAACAAAAGCTATGAATCGCGCTTTTTTATGAGATTTATATTGTCAAATCCGGCTCTAAAATATGCATGGTGGGTATTTTTAGGAGGGATGGTTCTTTTTATCTTTTTTAATGCAAAAAGAAAGCAGAGAATAGTACCTGTAACAGAACCTTTGAGAAATACTTCCCTGGATTTTGTGAAAAGCATTGGAAATCTGTATCTTCAGGAAGGCGATTTCCATGATATGATGGCCAAGAAAGCTCAATATTTCCTGAACAAGGTAAGAATGGATCTGTTGATAGACACCCGGAATTTAGATGAAGAATTCGCGAAAAAATTACAGTTGAAAACCGGGAAAACGATGGAAATGATCAATGAAGCTATGGTACTTATCAAAAAAGCCCAGGATCCTTACGCCAGCGTAATGAAAGAAGACCTTACAAGGATCAATAAGCTCCTTGATGAAATACTTAAATAATATAACAATAGAAATAACCTAACAATGTAGATTTGCTCAATGCTGTCACCCTTCAAAGGAATACACTGTTAGAATGATAAATAAAAATTTTATTATGGAAAACCTGGATAACCCCAACATAGAAAATTCAAACTCTATTAATCTTAATAAGCAGGAGGAGCAGTTTCAGTCGAGAATTGATATGATTGAACTTCGTGCAAGTTTGGAAAAAGTAAAATCTGAGATCGGAAAAGTGATCGTAGGGCAGGAGAAAATGATTGAACATCTTTTGGCAGCTTTGCTTTCAAACGGACATGTTTTGATTGAAGGTGTTCCGGGAGTGGCAAAAACAATCACTGCAAAACTATTAGCCAAAACCATTGATGTAGGTTTCAGCAGAATTCAGTTTACACCGGATCTTATGCCTTCCGATATTTTGGGAACATCCGTATTCAATGTGAAAAACTCAGAATTTGAATTTAAAAAAGGACCTATCTTCTCCAATTTCATCCTGATTGATGAAATTAACAGATCGCCGGCAAAAACGCAGTCTGCATTATTTGAAGTCATGGAAGAAAGGCAGATCACGATGGACGGTACACGATATACTCTTGAGGAACCTTTCCTGGTGATCGCTACACAAAACCCTATTGAACATGAAGGAACGTACAGGCTTCCGGAAGCGCAGCTGGACCGTTTTTTATTCAAAATCAATGTAGGATATCCTGATCTTGAGCAGGAAATTGCGATCATTAAAAATCAGCACGAAAGCAAAAAAGAAGATAAGACAGAAGGAATCAACCGCGTGATCACAGCTGAACAATTGAAAAACTACCAGCATCTGGTAAAAGAAATTATTGTGGAAAGCCAGCTGATGGAATATATTGCTAAAATTATCATCAATACCAGAGAAAACCAATTCTTATATCTGGGAGCTTCACCACGAGCTTCATTGGCACTTCTTACGGCATCAAAGTCATTTGCCGCTTTAAGAGGCAGAGATTTTGTGACTCCTGAAGATATTAAAGAAGCAAGCTACGCCGTATTAAGACACAGAGTCATCGTATCTCCGGAAAGAGAAATGGAAGGTCTTAGCGCAGATGAAATTATCCGTCAGATTTTAGAAGGAATAGAAATACCGAGATAGAACAATAGGTAGTAGATGGTAGGTAGCCGGTAGCAGTTGATTGTGAGTGAATGTTTAAAGATTTACAAAATTATTATGTATCGCAAATTTTAAAGAACTTTTAGTCTGGCAGAAATCTATTGATTTTGTTACTGAAATCTACAGAACTACAGAAGCTTTTCCTAAGGATGAGATTTATGGCTTGACCTCACAAATCAGAAGGGCTGGTGTTTCTATACCCTCCAATATTGCAGAGGGAAACTCCAGGAGAAGCAAACCTGATTACGTACAATTTTTAAAAATATCAAGAGGCAGTTGTGCAGAAGTAGAAACACAATTAATTATTTCAAAAAATCTCAAATTTTTAAATGAAAATGAGCATTTAAAATTAAATGAAAAGATTATAGAAATATCCAAATGTTGAACGGACTCATTAACTCATTACAATAATACAACTGTGAGACCTATTGTGCGTTCACCTAATCTCATAACCTGTAACCTATCATCTGCAACCTGCCACCTAACCAATGAAAAACTTATACATCAATACACGTTTCTTTTTTGCACTCATCGGAGTGGGGATTCTGTATGTCCTTGCATTTTTCTTTCCGGTGCTGATGTGGGTTGCCCATATCGCACTCCTGATTTGTTTTTTGGCAGCAATGGTGGATTTTCTGTTGATTTTTAATCAGAAGAATGCATTGCAGGTTCAAAGGATTCTGCCGGAAAAATTGTCCAATGGAGATGAGAATTTCGTGAAAATTGACATTAAAAATAATTACAGCTTTACTGTAAACACTAAAATCATTGACGAAATCCCGTTCCAGTTTCAGAAAAGAGATTTTCTGATCAAAAAACAGATCACTTCCGGAGCAAATACATTTTTTCAATATTCATTAGAACCTAAAGAAAGGGGAGAATATCATTTCGGAGGTTTGAATGTGTACGCATCATCACCAATAGGATTGATTTCAAAAAGATTTATTTTCCAGAAAGATGCGATGCTTCCTTCCTATCCATCCTTTATTCATCTCAGAAAATATGAGCTGATGGCCATTCAGAGTGAATTTTTATTAGGCGGAATCAAGAAAGTCAGAAAGCTGGGACATACCATGGAATTTGAGCAGATCAAAGAATATGTGCCCGGAGATGATATCAGAACGATCAACTGGAAAGCAACTTCGAAAACGAATCGTTTAATGGTTAATCAGTTTCAGGATGAGAAATCACAGCGTATTTTTATGCTGATTGATAAAGGAAGAACCATGAAAATGCCTTTCAACGGATTGAGTTTACTGGATTATTCCATAAATGCAACCATGGCGCTGTCTCATATTATTTTGAGAAAAGGAGACAGAGCCGGAATGATGACCTTTTCCAAAAAAGCTGAAAATAAAATTGCTGCTGATAATAAATCCGGACAGCTGAAAAAAATCTCTGAAGCTCTTTATAATATCAAAACAGATTTCTTCGAAAGTGATTTCAACAGATTGTATCAGGATGTAAAATATTCCATCAACCAGAGAAGTTTAATTCTGCTTTTTACCAATTTTGAAACGTTAGACGGACTAAACCGGCAGCTGAAATATCTTCGCGGAATTGCAAAAAACCATTTGCTGGTCGTGGTATTCTTTAAAAATTCTGAACTGCAGACGCTGATCAACAAAAATCCTGAAAGTATGCAGGAAATTTATGACGAGATTATTGCAGAAAAATTTGAGTTTGAAAAGAAACTGATCATCCAGGAACTCCGTAAATATGGAATCTATACCGTTTATACCCTTCCGGAAAATTTGAATATCGATGTTATCAATAAATATCTGGAGATAAAAGCGAGAGGAATTTTATAACTTTGTAGAAGCAATAAGCAATAAGCAATGAAAATTACACTTAACAGAATAAACGACGATTTTTTATTTGAATGTACAAATGCTCAGGGAAATTCTATTCTTTTGGATAATACTTCCCAGCCGGGAGCAAAAGGGGTTTCCCCAATGGAAAGTGTACTGATGGCTGTGGCAGGCTGCAGCGGAATTGATGTAGTTTCTATTTTAAAGAAGCAGCGTCAGGAGATCAGAAGCTTTCAGGCAGAGGTAGAAGGAGAGAGAGTACAGGTAGAAGATGCGAAACCTTTTAAATCAATTAAAGTTAAATTCCTTCTGGAAGGAGAAATTGATCCTAAAAAAGCATTAAAGGCCGCAGAGCTTTCTTTTGAAAAATACTGTTCCGTATCAAAAACATTAGAACCGAATGTGGAAATCGGATACGAAGTATTTGTGAACGGAGAAAAAATTTAATCTCTTATATAAAATAGGAAAAGCCGGATGTTTCATCCGGCTTTTATATTACTCATTACCAATTACTCATTGCTTATTAAAAGGTGAGCCTTGGTTTTATCAGTTTTGCTACAGTGGCTGTCCATCCTGTCTGGTGAGAAGCACCCACACCACGGCCGTTATCACCATGGAAATACTCAAAGAAGGTTATATAATCTCTGAAATGCTCATCATAATTGAACTTTGGATTCCCTCCATTGAACGCCCTTTGGCCATGTTCATCCTTTAAAAATATTGAGCAGAGTCTTTTGCTGATATTCTGGGCTACTTCATCCAGGTTTCTTTTATCACCGCTGCCTGTTGGAAGTTCTACTTTCAGACTGTTTCCATAATAATAATGGAAGCGCTGCAGACTTTCCACAATCAGGAAATTGATAGGAAACCAGATGGGACCTCGCCAGTTGCTGTTTCCGCCAAACATCCGGCTGTCACTTTCGGCAGGTGTATAGTAGACCATATTTTCAGTTCCGTGCACAGAAAAGATAAAGGGATTTTCTTCATATACCTTAGACATGGCGCGGATTCCGTAAGAACTCAGGAACTCGTTTTCATCAAGCATTCTGGTCAGAACTTTTGTCAGTCTGTTTTTACGAAGTATGCTCATCAGGTGTTTGCGTCCGTGTCCTTCCTCGTCCCAATGGGAAACGAGTTTGGTAAGCTCCGGTTTATTTTTTAAGATCCACTCCATTCGGGTTCTGAAATTCGGCATCTTTTCCAGTAAGCGATGGTCTACAATTTCAACAGCAAACATGGGGATCAAACCAACAATACTTCTTAATCTCAAAGAAACACTGTCTCCGTTTCCAAGCTGCAATACATCATAGAAAAATCCATCTTCTTCATTCCAAAGCCCTTTTGTGCCTTCACCAAGATTTTCCATAGCCTCAGCGATATAAAGATAATGTTCAAAAAACTTGATGGCCATATCTTCATACACCTGATAATATTGGGCAAGTTCCATCGCAATACGCATCATATTCAATGCATACATGGCCATCCAGCTGGTTCCGTCTGCCTGTTCGAGGTGCTGGCCATCCTTTAAAACCATATTCCGGTCAAAAGCTCCGATATTATCGAGACCCAGGAAACCTCCACCGAAAATATTTTTTCCGTTTTTATCCTTTCGGTTCACCCACCACGTGAAATTGAGCAGGAGTTTCTGGAACACTTTTTCTAAGAATAATAAATCCGGCTTTCCGTTATTTTTTTCATCAATTTTAAAAACACGGAAACAAGACCATGCGTGCACCGGCGGATTCACATCACTCATATTCCACTCATACGCAGGAAGCTGTCCGTTAGGGTGCATATACCATTCTTTCGTAAGCAGTAACAGCTGTCCCTTGGCAAACTCTGCATCGATGATGGAAAAAGGAACACAGTGAAACGCCAGGTCCCACGTTGCATACCATGGATATTCCCATTTATCAGGCATGGAAATAATATCCTTGTTATGCAGATGATTCCACTCTGTATTTCTTACATATTCATTGAAATTTCTTGGCGCTTCAAAATTAGGATCACCTTTCAGCCATTTTCCGATATTATAATGATAAAACTGTTTGTTCCAGAGAAGCCCGGCAAAAGCCTGTCTCTGTACATTTCTCTCATCTTCGTTAACGGTATCACTCTGAATTTCCTGATAAAACTCTTCAGCTTCAGTCTGCCGGGCATTGAAAATTTCATCAAAGTTTTCAAAAGGCTCATCGGCTTCATCCGGGCACAATCTGAATTCAAAAACCTTTGATTCTCCGGCTCCGATAAGCTCATCGATCAGGAAAGAAGCTTTTGTCCCCTTTTTTTCAGGGTTTACCGTATCCGTTTGATGGATAATATAATTATTGATTCCGTCTTTGAAATAGGTGTTTTCAACTGCAGGAGCTCCGTAAAGCTTAGAAGTATTGGTTTCATTATCACAAAATACACTTTGTGCATTTGAATTTCTGGAATACAGCTTCCTGATCGAAATACTGTCGTGGGCAATATTGATACTTCCGTCATGAGAAGCATTGAGTTCTGCCTTATAGGTGTTGTATCCCCATTTCCAGTTATTTCTGAACCATGCTGTAGGTGCCACCACAATAGGTGCCTCATGCTGGCTTCGGTTACAGACCGTTACCCTGGCCAGAATATCATTGTGATCAGCCTTACAGTATTCAATGAAAATATCGAAATACTCATCATTATCAAAAATCCCGGTGTCGAAAAGCTCATACTCAGGCTCCTTTTTGCTGCGTTTTCCATTTTCGGTTAGAATATCATCATAAGGAAACTCATTGATCGGGTACTTATACAGCATTTTCATATAGCTGTGGGTAGGCGTATTATCCAGGTAATAAAAGATTTCTTTGATGTCTTCCCCATGGTTTCCCTGAGGATTGCTCAAGCCAAAGAATCGTTCTTTTACCATTTTATCTTTCTTGTTCCAGAACGAAAAAGCAAAGCATAAAAGCTGCTTTACATCAGAAATTCCGGCAATACCTTCTTCGCCCCAGCGGTAGGCGTAGCTTTCGGCATTATTATGATTGGTAAAATTCCAGGCATTCCCGTTCGGGCTATAATCTTCACGTACATTTCCCCACTGCCGGTTGCTTACATAAGGTCCCCAGTTTTTCCATTTGGTATCTTGTAATCTATCTTTTTCGGCGGTCATATGGCATCATTTTTCAATACGAAGTTAGTTTTTTTGAGAAGTAATTCCAATTTTTTTCATCTGAACAATTATTAATATGGTCTTGGAATACTTGTATTTAAGGGCTTTTTTAAATATTAAAATAATTTTTTTTTGAAATTAAAAGAAAAGAACTACCTTTGCACCATTCGTTCATTCAAATATTGAAAATGTTATCAAGAAAGGTTGAGGGATTAGACCCTATGAAACCTTAGCAACCCTTTGCGCAAGCAAAGAAGGTGCTACGTTCTACCAAATAATTTTGGACAGATAACTCACTGAAGTTCTTTTTCAGCCATTTCCTGTGGCATTTTCAATTGTATTAAAATTTAATAGAATTGAAAACAGAACTAAACTATATTAATCTTTCTTATCAAACTCATTCCCAAAAGGAATACCATATCCCGTTGAGCTATCAGCTCTTTGGGAAAGATCTGTTTACAGCCCCAGTTATCTTAATCAACCATGCTCTTACCGGAAACTCAAATGTATCCGGAGAAAAAGGCTGGTGGAAACAGCTGGTAGGAAAAAATCAGATTGTTGATACCGATCAATATACCGTTCTGTGCTTCAATATACCAGGAAACGGATACGACGATTTTTTAATTGAAGATTATGAAGACTTTACTCCTTCAGATATCGCTGCGATATTTCTGAAAGGGCTTGAAGTTTTACAGATCAAAAACTTATATGCCATTATGGGAAGCTCTCTGGGAGGAGGAATTGCCTGGGAAATGCTGGCCCAGCAGCCGGATCTTGCGGAGATTTTTATTCCTATTGCCTGCGATTACAGAACGCACGACTGGCTTCATGCACAGTGTCTGGTTCAGAAATTTTTATTAAATGATAAGGAAGAACCATTACAGAAGGCAAGAATTCATGCTATGTTGTGTTACAGAACTCCACAGTCGCTCAATGACAGATTTCAAAACCAATATAATCAGGAAAAACAACGCCTGGAATCAGAAGACTGGCTGGTTTATCATGGTAATGCACTAAACGAAAGATTTAGTTTAAAAGCTTACAAATTGATGAATCATCTCTTAATGAATATAAATGCTGCTGATACAGCACTGGAGAACATTCAGGCACGAATGCACATGATCTCCGTAGATACAGATTTATTTTTCCCGGCTTCTGAAATCCGAATGTGTTTTGAAAACTTAAAAGAGAAAAATAAAGATGTTTCTTATCACGAGATCCAATCTATACATGGGCATGATGCCTTCCTAATGGAATATCAACAATTAAATAATATCATTAAAAACATTTTATAGAAGTAATGAAAAATGCTAACGAAATAAAATTTTTGAAGAACAGATCAATCGTCAAATTTGAAGGAGAAGATTTCCTGGGAGAAATCGGGATTGACGGACGAATTTTTAAAGCGCTTACTTTGGCGCGTATCAGTGTAGGAGTAATCTCTCAGCAGGCCGTAGAAAACGGAATCTCTATTCTGGTTCATGAAAATGATGCAGAGAAGGCAGTGGCTTGTCTTATCGATGAATTTGAAGCAGAAAGAAAATCAGGAAAAGTTTCTCAGATTTATAGTATCAATAATGTTTCTGTGATTGGTTTTGTAGCAGAAGATTTCAATAAAGTTTTTGCTGAGCTGGCAAGAAATAATGTTTTCCCGTTACTTTTAAATCAGGTGGCAGGAGAAAACAGAGTCAATATCGTAGTGACCTCTTCGCAGGATGAAAAAACAAGAAATATCATAGAATCTGAAATTTTCAAAAAGCCAAAGACCGTTCATCTGGCAATTATTGGTCACGGAAACGTAGGTAAAACCTTGATAGAACAGGTACTTGAATCTGCAGAAGAAATTAAAAAACGTAAAAAAATAGACCTTAAAGTAGTTGCGGTAGCCAATTCAAAGAAAATTGCCTTCAATAAAAAAGGGTTTGATGCCAATTGGGGCGATGAGGTTTTAACAGCAGAACGGCCGTCAAATGTTGAAGAACTGATTAATTTCTCCAACGAAAATCAACTGGAAAATCTGATCGTTGTGGATAACACAGCAAGCAAAGATTTTGTTAAAAACTATCATGCCCTGGCAGAAAACGGTTTCGATCTGGTTTCTTCCAACAAGATTTTCAATACCCTTCCGATAGAAGAATACAGAAAACTAAGATATACGTTGAATAAAAATAACAGACGTTACCTGTATGAAACCAATGTTGGGGCTGGATTACCTTTAATTGATACCATCAAATTACTGCACCTTTCAGGAGAAAATATCACAAGAATCAAAGGCGTATTCTCAGGAACATTGAGCTATGTGTTCAATAATTTTTCTTTGAGAGATGATAAATTTTCAACCATCATCAACGAAGCTTTGGAAAAAGGATACACAGAACCGGATCCGAGAGAAGATTTATCAGGAAATGATGTAGCACGAAAATTATTGATCCTGGCGAGGGAATTAGACTTAATCAACGAGTTCGGAGATATCAATATTCAAAACCTGGTTCCGGAAAGCTTACTGGAGGTTTCAAAATCAGAATTCCTTTCAAGACTGGAAGAACTGGACGAAGAATATCAGAAAATAAAAGAAAACCAGGAGCCCGGACATGTATTGAGATATGTGGGAGATCTACACGGAGATTTACAGAAAGATAAAGGTGAACTGGATGTAAAACTGGTTTCTGTTCCTGCAACTTCAGCATTGGGACAACTGAAAGGTTCAGACTCCATCTTTGAAATCTACACAGAAAGCTATGGAGAAAATCCAATCGTGATTATGGGAGCCGGAGCTGGTGCAAAGGTAACCGCAAGAGGAGTATTCGGAGATATTTTAAGAGTAAGTGAAACCAAATAATATTTAATGTAACAGTGTATCAATGTAACAGTTTGTCATTCTGAGCATAGCGAAGAATCTTATTGATATACTGTTAAATTGACAAATTAAAACTATATGGAAAATTTTGAAACATCAGCAATAAGAACCCAGACTGAAAGAACCCAGTTTGACGAACATTCTACACCATTATATCTTACCTCCAGTTTTATATTTCAGGATGCGGAGGATATGAGAGCAAGCTTTGCAGAAGAAAAACCAAAAAACTTATACAGCCGTTTTTCCAATCCTAATGTAACAGAATTTACAGATAAGATTGCTAAAATGGAAGGTGCAGAAGCGGGATATGCCTTTGCGACAGGAATGGCCGCCATCTATTCTACATTTGCGGCGTTATTGAATGCTGGTGATCATATCGTAAGCTGCCAGTCGGTGTTCGGGTCGACACACACTTTGTTTACCAAATATTTCCCGAAATGGAATATTGAAACTTCTTATTTCAAGGCAGAAGATGCAGCGAATGTGGAGCAATACATCAAACCTAATACAAAGATCTTATACCTTGAAACTCCTACCAATCCGGCTATCGAAATTCTGGATCTGGAGTTTTTCGGACAAATTGCAAAAAAACACAACCTTATTTTCATTGTAGATAACTGTTTTGCAACACCTTATCTTCAGCAGCCTATCAAATATGGTGCAGATATTGTTGTACACTCAGCAACGAAACTGATTGACGGACAAGGAAGAGTTTTAGGAGGAATAGCGGTAGGAAAAGAAGACCTGATCAGAGAAATTTATCTTTTCGCAAGAAATACAGGGCCTGCATTGTCTCCTTTCAACGCCTGGGTATTATCAAAAAGTTTGGAAACATTGGCTATCCGTGTAGAAAAGCATTGTGAGAATGCCTTGAAAGTAGCGGAGTTTTTAGAAAGCCATCCAAATGTTGAACTGGTAAAATATCCATTCCTGAAATCCCATCCAAGCTATGAAGTAGCCAGAAAGCAGATGAAACTTGGAGGAAATATCGTAGCCTTTGAAATAAAAGGAGGAATAGAAGGAGGAAGAAACTTTTTAGACAAGATACAAATGTGTTCATTGTCCGCCAACTTAGGGGATACAAGAACGATCGTTACGCACCCGGCATCCACGACACACTCCAAACTGTCAGACGAAGAAAGAAATGAAGTAGGTATTACTGCAGGACTGGTACGTTGTTCAGTAGGATTGGAAAATGTGGATGATATCATTGCAGATTTAAAACAAGCTTTGGATTAATCCAAATAGCAACTGGTTTTAGCCAAAAAAGATTAAAATGAAAAATTCAGAACAATTATATAAAGCTTTATCCGAAAGAATTTTAATTCTTGACGGAGCGATGGGTACCATGCTTCAGAGATACAAATTCGAAGAAGAAGATTACCGTGGGGAGCGCTTCAAAGACTGGGAACATCCGGTAAAAGGAAACAATGACCTGCTTTCTCTGACACAGCCTCAGGCGATTGAAGAAGTTCACAAGAAATATCTGGAAGCCGGAGCAGACATCATTGAAACCAATACGTTCTCAGGAACTACGATTGCCATGGCAGATTATCATATGGAAGATCTGGTATACGACCTGAACTATGAGTCAGCAAAAATTGCCAGAAAAGCCTGTGATGAATACACTGCAAAAAATCCGGATAAACCGAGATTCGTCGCAGGATCTATCGGACCTACCAACAGAACCGCAAGTTTAAGTCCGGATGTAAATGATCCGGGATACAGAGCCATTACTTTTGAAGAATTGAGAGTAGCATACAAGCAGCAATGTGAAGCGCTGCTGGATGGAGGTTCAGATATTCTTCTGGTAGAAACCATCTTTGATACACTGAATGCGAAAGCAGCTTTATTTGCGATTGATGAACTGCAGGATGAAAGAGGAATTAAGATTCCAATTATGGTTTCAGGAACTATTACAGATGCTTCAGGAAGAACATTGAGTGGACAGACCGCGGAAGCTTTTCTGATCTCAGTTTCCCACCTGAACTTACTAAGCGTAGGTTTCAACTGTGCATTGGGAGCAGATCAGCTGACACCTTACCTTGAAACACTGGCTCATAATTCAGAATTCTATGTTTCAGCATACCCGAATGCCGGTTTACCAAATGCTTTCGGAAAATATGATGAAACTCCTGAGGACATGGCAAGACAGATTAAAGAATATGTAGAGAAAGGATTAATCAATATTATTGGAGGATGCTGCGGAACTACCCCTGAGCATATCAGGGCGATTGCAGATCTGGTGAAAGATTATCCGCCTAGAAAATTGAAAGAATTTGTCTGATTTGATAGATTTTTTTAATTAAAATCAAGAATGAAGGCTCGGTTATAAATATTATCTTTAAATAAACCACAAAATTTAATGTAATGGAAAAGCCGATTTACTTAAAAGATTCAGAAGATGTTAAGCTTTTTAATGAGTTGAGGAAGAAAGTAAACCAAAGGGTGGAAGGGATTTCTGAAAACAGGGACATCTATATTCAGATTAAAGCAGTTATTCTGCCGATGATCTATCTGGGATTATATGTTCTGGCTCTTTTGAATGCTGAAAAACACTGGATCTATATTCTGAGTTTTGTTTTAATGGGAATCTCTCTGGTTTTGATTTATTTAAACTTAATCCACGAAGCGGCCCATAATAACATTTATAAGAGTAAAAGACTCAATGGGCTGATTCTTCACATTTTTGATTTTATAGGAGCCAACTCCTATATCTGGAAAAAAAGACATATCGCAAGCCATCACGCCTATCCTAATGTAGATGGATGGGACACGGATATAGAACAGAGCGGACTGCTTTTAATCGTACCGTGGATCAAAGCGAAAGGTATACAGAAGTATCAGGATAAGTTTTTCTTTTTAGTATATCCGTTGTATTTGTTCAACTGGATGTTTATAAGAGACTTCAGAGACTTTTTTGATAAAGAAAGGGTGATTTTAAAAACCCAGGGAAAGATACCCACCATTGAAAAAGTAAAAATGATAAGCTATAAGCTGTTCTATTTCTTTTATCAGATCGTGGTTCCTGTAGTGTTCTTTAAAGTATCAATAGGACTGGCTTTAGGAGCGTGGTTTTTACAGGTGATATCAGCAAGTATTTTTGCATTGTTTGTTTTACTGCCTTTGCATCCGCTTCCTGATAATGCCTTTCCAAAATTAAATAAAGAGAATGGTCTGCCGTTTAGCTGGCTTCGCCACCAGTTGGAAGTAACCAATGATCTCAAAGAAAATAACTGGTTTGTAAGAAATGTGTTGGGAAATTTCAATTTTCACGTTGCTCACCATCTGTTTCCCAATTACAGTTATATGTATTATAATGAAATTACAGAGGAGATTGAAGAATTTGCTAAAGAACATGGTTTAGCATACAAAAGATTTCCGCTGATTACGGCTTTAAGTAAGCATAGGGATTTATTGAAGCAGAATGCCAATAATGCCTACTATATTTTAGAAGAATAAAATGAAGTATTTAAGATTATCAGGCCTCGAGCCTCTTATCATAACCCCGGAAAGTAATTTCATCAACGTTGGTGAAAGAACGAATGTTGCCGGTTCCAAAAAATTTTTAAGACTGATTAAAGAGGAGAAATTCTCTGAAGCATTAGATATTGCCCGCCATCAGGTAGAAGGAGGTGCTCAGATTCTGGATGTTAACTTTGATGATGGTTTGATTGATGGAAAAGCATCCATGATCAAATTCCTGAACTTAATTGCCTCGGAACCGGATATTGCAAGAATCCCGATTATGGTAGATTCTTCCAAATGGGAGATCCTTGAAGCAGGTCTTCAGGTAGCTCAGGGAAAATGTGTCGTGAATTCCATCAGCTTAAAGGAAGGCGAGGGAGAATTTATCAAACATGCCAAGGCCATCAAAAGGTATGGTGCAGCTGTCATTGTAATGGCATTTGATGAGGTAGGGCAGGCTGACAATCTTGAACGAAGAATTGAAATCTCAAAACGGTCCTATGATATTTTGGTAAACCAGATTGGTTTCCCCGCAGAAGATATCATTTTCGACTTAAATATCTTCCCGGTAGCAACTGGGATGGATGAGCACAGAAGAAATGCCATCGACTTTATTGAAGCTACACGCTGGGTAAGACAAAACCTTCCATACGCATCCGTGAGTGGAGGAGTGAGTAATGTTTCCTTCTCCTTCCGTGGAAATGATACGGTAAGAGAAGCCATGCATTCTGTTTTCCTTTATCACGCGATTCAGGCAGGAATGAACATCGGTATTGTAAATCCGGCTATGCTGGAGGTTTATGATGAAATCAATAAAGAATTGCTGGAGCTGGTAGAAGATGTAATTCTGGATAAAAGAGAAGATGCTACAGAAAGACTTCTCGACTATTCTGAAAAGCATAAATCAGTTAAGAAAGAAAAAACTGAAGACTTAGAATGGAGAAACAATCCCCTACAGGAAAGGATTACCCATGCTTTGGTAAAAGGAATCGACCGTTTTATTGAAGAAGATGTAGAAGAAGCAAGACAATTGGCAGAAAGACCACTTCACGTCATCGAAGTGAATCTGATGACCGGAATGGGAGTGGTAGGAGATTTATTCGGAAGTGGAAAAATGTTTCTTCCACAGGTAGTAAAATCCGCAAGGGTAATGAAAAAGGCAGTAGCTTATTTACAGCCTTTCATTGAAGCAGAAAAAGACGGAACAAAACCTGCTAACGGAAAAATCTTAATGGCAACGGTAAAAGGAGACGTACATGATATCGGTAAAAATATTGTGAGTGTCGTTTTAGGTTGTAACAACTATGAAATTGTTGACCTTGGTGTAATGGTTCCCGCCGAAAAGATTATTCAGACTGCCATTGAAGAAAAAGTAGATGTTATTGGACTAAGCGGACTGATTACCCCAAGTTTGGATGAAATGGTGTACATCGCTTCAGAATTAGAAAGACAGAATTTAGATTTTCCATTATTAATCGGTGGTGCTACAACGTCAAAAGCACATACCGCAGTCAAAATCGATTTGAAATATAAAAATGCTGTCGTTCATGTGAATGATGCTTCAAGAGCGGTAAACGTGGTAAGCTCATTGCTGGGTGACAGAAATAAAGAATATGTTTTGGATTTAAAGAATGACTACTCTGATTTCAGAGAAAAGTTTCTGAACAGACAGGTGGATAAAGATTATGTTTCCATTAAAGAAGCAAGGGAAAATCACTTTAAAATTGACTGGGAAAAAGAAGAAATTTTCACACCGAATCATCTTGGGATAAAAGTAATTGAAAATCAGGATCTGAGAGAACTTCTTCCTTTCATCGACTGGTCTCCGTTTTTCAGAAGCTGGGATCTTCACGGAAAATACCCGAATATTCTGGAAGATGAGGTGGTAGGAGTTCAGGCGAAAGAACTATTCAAAGATGCTCAGGTTATTTTGAGTAGAATTCTGGATGAGAAACTGTTAACCGCAAAAGCCATCTTCGGAATCTTTAAAGCCAATTCCAATGAATCTGATGATATTTTAATTTTTGATGAAAATAATAATGAGCAGGCAAAATTTTTAACTCTAAGACAGCAGGCCCAAAGATCAAAAGGAAAAGACTATCTGGCACTCAGTGATTTCATTGCTCCTCAAAGCTCTGGAAAAACCGATTATGTGGGAGCTTTTTGTGTAACCACAGGATTTGGAACCGATGAGCTGTCTGCGGAATACGAAAAAGCCAATGATGATTACAATTCTATCATGGTCAAAGCTTTGGCAGACCGTTTTGCAGAAGCTTATGCCGAATTCTTACATAAAAAAGTCAGAACAGAATACTGGGGATATGCCAATCAGGAAAACTTAAGCAACGAAGAGCTTATTGCCGAAAAATATAAAGGAATCCGTCCGGCTCCGGGGTATCCGGCATGCCCGGACCATCTGGAGAAGAAAACCATCTGGGATCTTTTAAAAGTAGAAGAGAATACTGGGGTTTTCCTTACAGAAAGCCTTGCCATGTTCCCAACAGCATCTGTTTCCGGATATTATTTCGGAAGCCCGCATGCCAAATATTTCGGATTAGGAAAAATTACAGAAGACCAGCTTGAAGATTATGCAGCAAGAAGAGGTTGTAGCATCCAGGAAGCGAAAAAATGGTTGTCACCCAATTTAGCAGATTAACATTAACATGAAGATAACAGAACACATTAAAAACGCAAATGGAAAAACTTTATTCTCCTTAGAAGTTGTTCCACCACAAAAGGGAATAGGTATTGAAGATCTTTATACGAACATAGATCCGTTGATGGAGTTCAAACCTCCTTTCATTGATGTTACCACATCCAGAGAAGAATATATCTATCTGGACAAAGGAAATGGCTTGATGGAACGACGTATTACAAGAATGCGCCCGGGAACACTGGGGATTTGTGCAGCCATTCAGCATAAATATAATGTTGATACAGTGCCACACCTTCTTTGCGGAGGATTTACAAAAGAAGAAACAGAATATCTGCTGGTAGATTGTATGTATCTTGGAATAGATAATGTAATGGCTTTAAGAGGTGATGCCATGAAAGGGCATCAATATTTTGAACCTACTCAGGGAGGACACGCCAGTGCAATGGATCTTGTCAACCAGATTAATGATCTGGGAAGAGGGAAATATCTTCATAACGAAGAACAGGTTTGTGATGAACTGAACAAATTCTGCATCGGTGTTGCTGGATATCCCGAAAAACACATGGAAGCCCCTTCCATGAACTATGACCTTAAATGGCTGAAACAAAAAGTAGATGCCGGAGCAGATTATATCGTTACGCAGATGTTTTTTGACAATAAAAAGTATATTGAATTCGTTCAGAAAGCAAGAGAAATGGGAATTACGGTTCCGATTATTCCGGGAATCAAACCTATTGCAACAAAGAAACATTTGAAAATCCTGCCACAGGTATTCAAAATAGACCTTCCCGAAGAACTCATCAATGAAGTGGAAAATGCAAAGAATAATGAAGCCGTAAAACAGATCGGAATAGAATGGTCCATTGCGCAATGCAAAGAATTGCTGGATTTTGGAGTTCCTGTTCTGCACTTTTACTCAATGGGGAAAAGTGATAATATTAAAAAAGTAGCCGGTGAGCTATTCTAATAAAAGTACCAAAATGAAGGAACCCCTGTGAATTTCACAGGGGTTTATTTTTTTTATTGATTTAAGAACTTAACCAATTTGATGAGGTCTTCTTCTTTGTTGATTTTAATATTGTTAGATTTTGCAAAGTTTTCAATTTCATCCTTTTTTGCAGGGAAGGCCTCTGTAATATCTTTTATTTTCTTTGGTTTTTTAATATATCCTGATTCTGTTTTGATATAGTAAACAGGATCTAATGTTTTAAAAAAAGCCGCTTTATCAGTTGCATATGAATTGGCTGCAGGGATGGCATCTTGAAATTTAACCTTTATTTTTTTGAAAAGTGGTATTTTACCATTAACTAATTCAAAAAAATAACCACTCAGTTCATCATTAGTTTTTAATAATACCATTGTGCTTTTTGGCGATAAAATCTCAATTTTGGAAAACTGTTCATCTTTAGGCAGGACTAATGGTTTACCTTCTTTCTGAAATTCCACTTCATCCTTGTAGCTATTGTATCTTACAGGTACTTTTTCAAAGTTTTCAGCTACTTTAGCAAGATGAAACTCTGAATTGTAATAAGGAGAACCTGCTATTTCATCATACTTTAATGCTCTCCCATAGTTTTCTGATCGTACTCCGAATACTGCGTGATCTCCTCCAAGGCTGTTTACAGACATTGTACTTGAGTAGCCGGATGAGTAGTTGTCAGGAGTAAAATCTTGTGCATATACAATACATGAAGCAACCAATAAGGCACTTATAATTACTTTTCTCATTTTGTTAGTTTTATTAAAGTTTTCAAAGTTATTTTCAAAAATACGATTATTATTCTTAAAATAATGAAGTTTTGTTAAAGTATTTAACTATAGTCTAGTGTGTCTCTCAAATTCCTTATTTCTGTCAAACAAATACCGGTAAGTAGCAAGCTTGCGCGTTACTGTGGTGTCAAGAGTTTCTGCAATCTTGATCATTTTTGGATTAAAATCACCAATCCATTGAAGCTCCGTAATGGTAAAATCCGTATGTTTTCTCAAATGCTGAGTTCCTTCCCAGATCATATATCCGTCAATACCTTTCTTCTGCCATTCGGGGACAACACCAAAAACAAGCCCCACCATTTTTTCATTCTTTTTAAAACGTTTTAAAAACAAAAATTTAAGCTTTTGAAAAATCCCGAATTTCCCGTTCAGATATTTAAACCACTGGTTGAGATCAGGAATATTGATCCACATCGCAATCGGCTTTTCGTTTTCGTATACAAACCAGGAGATATGTTCATTGATGATAGGTTTCATGGTGTTGAACATCTTCAGAACTTTTGCTTGTTCAAGATGCTTTCCTTCTCCATGAGATGCCCATGCTTTATTATAAATCTCTGTAAAGTCTTTGGCAAACTTCGGCAGATTATTCTTTTTCATAGATTGTGCAGAAATCGCAGGATTTCTTCTGTTCTTTTCATGCGCAATGGTGAAGATTCTTGAGACTTCTGCAAATATGGGTCTCGTAAAACAAAGCTGCTCAAAATAAATCTGAAACCCATAATTCTCAAAAAGATTTTTGTAATAAGGGAAATTGTAATTCATTCCAAATAAAGGCTCAATAAAACCTTCAATTAAAAGTCCCCAGAATTTATCCCGTTCCCCAAAATTGATAGGTCCGTCCATTGCTTCCATTCCTTTTCTTTGAAGCCACTCCTTACAATGGTCAAAAATAAAATTGGCAGTTTCCTGATCATTAATACAGTCAAAAAAGCCAATTCCTCCCGTAGGCTGCTTTTGCTCATAACAGCCGTTTACAAAAACAGCTACTTTTCCAACGGTATTGCCATTCTTTTTAAACAGAAACCTTTTACATTCTCCGTTTTTAAAGAATTTATTCTTGGCAGGATCAAAAATCTCCTCAATATGTTTATCTAAAGGCCGGATATAATTTTTGTCGTGTTCATAAAGGCGGGCCGGGAATTCCAGAAATTCCCTTTTATGGAGTTGGTTTTGTACTTCTTCGACAATAATCATAGGCTTTTTAATCTGAGCTGGTTATAAAAGATAATGTTTTTCATCCTAATTGAATATAGATGAACAGATATTATCCGTATTTTTGCTGCAAATTAAATAAAAATGGTTGATTTTACTGATAACGACGATGATATTTTCACTGGAAAAGAACATACGCCTATAAGGGAAGATGCTTTTGATAAATCGCCACAGGAAAAAATTGAAAAAATTACTGAGCTTTTTGGTGAAATTATGGAAACGTTGGGATTGGATATGACAGATGACTCTCTGAAAGATTCTCCAAGACGTGTTGCCAAAATGTATGTGAACGAGATTTTCGGAGGACTTCTTCCTGAAAACAAACCAGGAATCTCCACTTTCTCCAACAAATACAAATACCGCCAGATGCTGGTGGAAAAGGATATCACGGTATACTCTTTTTGCGAGCACCACTTTTTACCGATTATAGGTAGAGCCCATGTTGCTTATATTTCCAATGGCGAAGTAATTGGTCTTTCAAAAATTAACAGAATTGTTGATTATTACGCGAAAAGACCACAAGTTCAGGAAAGGCTTACCATGCAGATTGTAGACGCATTGAAAGAAGCATTGGGAACGAAAGATGTAGCCTGCATTATTGATGCAAAACACCTTTGTGTCAACTGCAGAGGAATAAAAGATACAGCAAGCTCCACAATTACTGCGGAACTCAGTGGTATTTTCAGAACAAACCCTATCACAAGACAGGAATTCTTACATTACGTGGGAAGTCATGCAAAGCTTGATTAATAAACAATGAACTACCAGATCCTTAAAAATATTATTGATGCAGAGCTCCAGAGATTCCAGACAATTTCTGAAGACGAATGGAATTACAAATATGCACCGGAAAAATGGTCCAAAAAAGAAATTATTGGCCATCTTTGTGACAGTGCTTTAACAAATATCCGTAGATTTGTTGTAACCCAATACAAAGAGAACGAGAATATCGTTTATGATCAGAACTTTTGGGTGAAAGCTCAGAACTATCAGAATGTTCCTGTTTCAGATCTTATTGATCTGTGGAAATCCTTGAACTATCAGATTGTTCATATTGTAGAAAATATCCCGGATGAAGCATTACAAAGAACCTGTGATACTAGCAAAACAGAACCGCAGGTTTATACGTTGGAGTTTATTATCAATGATTATGTAGATCATCTGCATCATCATTTAAAAGCGATTTAATTATGATAAAATTTAAAAAAGTTTCAGATAAGATTTTTATCACGACAATTATTTGTTGTGACAAAAGTATTTTTTAACTCAATTTTGAATCTTTAAAATCATTAAATCTTTAACTTAAAAATAAATGCAATTAAAATTATATAACTCCCTTACAGCGGAAAAAGAAATATTCAAACCTATCTTGGAAGGAAATGTCGGAATGTATGTCTGCGGACCTACCGTGTACAGTAATGTACATTTGGGAAATGTAAGAACTTTCCTTTCTTTCGACTTTATCTACCGTACTCTGATGCATTTGGGATACAAAGTAAGATATGTAAGAAATATTACCGATGCAGGTCACCTTACCGATGATGGAAATGTAGATAATGACAGATTCGTAAAACAAACCAGACTTGAAAAGCTGGAACCTATGGAAATTGTACAGAAATACACCGTAGATTTCCACAAAGTACTGGATATGTTCAACTTACTTCCTCCAAACATTGAACCTACTGCTACAGGACATATTGTAGAGCAGATAGAATTAACCCAAAAGCTGATTGAAAGAGGTTTTGCCTACGAAAGCAACGGTTCAGTATACTTCGATGTATTAGAATACAACAAAAGAGGACTGAACTACGGTGAACTTTCAAAACGTAATATAGAAGAGCTTTTTGCCAATACCAGAGACCTGGACGGACAAGGAGAAAAGAAAAACCCACAGGATTTTGCATTGTGGAAAAAAGCATCTCCAGCTCACATCATGAGATGGAATTCCCCTTGGGGAGAAGGTTTTCCGGGATGGCACCTTGAATGTACAGCAATGAGTACAAAATATCTTGGTGAAACATTCGATATCCATGGAGGAGGAATGGATCTTAAATTCCCTCACCACGAATGCGAAATTGCACAAGGCAAAGCCTGCAACGATGTCGCACCGGTGAATTACTGGATGCATGCCAATATGCTGACGATGAATTCTCAGCGTATGAGCAAATCTACAGGAAACTATATTCTGCCCATGCAGCTGGTGACAGGAGATAACGACTTCTTTGAAAAACCGTTCCACCCTTCAATTGTACGCTTCTGCTTCCTGCAGGCGCACTACCGAAGCGTTCTGGATATTTCAAACGATGCCATGATAGCAAGCGAAAAAGGATTTATCAGATTAATGGAAGCTGTGAAAGTATTGGCTTCTATTACCCCTGATGATTCAAAACAATCTGGTTTCAGCCTGAAAGAATGGAAAAATAAAGCCTATGAAGCATTAACAGATGACTTTAATTCGCCAATCCTGATTGCTCACCTGTTTGAAGCGGTGAAATATATCTTTGCTCTGAAAGATGGCAAAGAAACAATTGCAACAGAAGATCTTGAAGACTTAAAGTCAACACTGAATGCTTTCATCTTCGACGTTCTGGGATTACAGACCGTAGAAGAAAATAACAATGAAAAACTTGATCAGACCTTAAAAGTTTTGATCGAATTGAGAAACCAGGCAAGAAAATCCAAAAACTTCGAACTTTCAGACCAGATCAGAGATAAACTGCTTGCAGAAGGTATCGAATTAAAAGACGGAAGAGACGGAACATCATACGTTCTTAACTAGAAATATAACTTCGTTTTATCCCCATTCCGTAGGAGTCCCACATATTTAGGATTCTTACGGAATGTTTTTTTATATCCTCCAGAGGATCCATCAGGATTTCAAATTCCTCTTTTATTCCCTCTTTACCATTACATTTAATTTCTTCCCTCTCAAACTCTCAAACTCTCGAACTCTCGAACTTTATTAGGAGCTATTTCCTGCTATCCATTTATACTCCTCGCGCCCTCGCCCTCCAATGCTCTCACCATGAGCGAAGCCAAAGGGCCCCCACACCTAAAACCCACCACCCTCTGGCGCAAGCTGCGGGGTAACCATTGCTATCAGGGCTAGGGTAGGA